>CACFTH010000033.1 GCA_902569185.1 uncultured Pelagibacteraceae bacterium | reverse complement strand
CTGGATCATAAATGAAATTAAAGCCTCAGAACTTAGAGGTAGAGGAGGAGCTGGTTTTTCAACTGGATTAAAATGGTCATTCGCACCCAAAAAAGTTGGTTCAAGACCACATTACTTAGTTATAAATGCTGATGAGTCTGAACCTGGAACTTGTAAAGATAGAGATATACTTAGATTTGAGCCTCAAAAATTAATAGAAGGATGTTTAATTGCATCTTACGCTGTAAATGCAAAAGTTTGTTATGTTTATATAAGAGGAGAATATATCAAAGAAGGCAAAAGACTTCAGGAAGCTATAGATGAGGCATATTCAAAAAATTTAATTGGTAAAAACGCATGTAATTCTGGATGGGATTTAGATATTTATATTCACTACGGCGCAGGAGCATACATCTGTGGTGAGGAAACTGCTCTTCTGGAAAGTTTAGAGGGTAATAAAGGTCAACCAAGATTAAAACCACCCTTTCCAGCTTTAGTAGGGCTTTATGGCTGTCCAACAATTGTTAATAATGTTGAGACAATTGCTGTAGTTCCAACGATATTAAGACGTGGAGCTAAATGGTTTGCATCTATGGGAAGACCCAAAAATACTGGTACTAAAATATTTTGTATTTCTGGAAATGTTAATGCACCTTGCAATGTAGAAGAAGAAATGGGTATCCCATTAAAAGAACTTATAGAAAAACATGCTGGTGGAGTTATTGGCGGGTGGAAAAATCTTCAGGCTGTAATACCAGGTGGATCATCAATGCCTATGGTTCCAAAGGATATTTGTGAAACATTAAGAATGGATTTTGACTCTTTGGTAGAGGTTAAAAGCGGATTAGGCACTGCTGGAGTGGTAGTGATTAATAAAGACGAAGACATTGTTAAATGCATGGCTAGAATTGCAAGATTTTACAAACATGAAAGTTGTGGTCAGTGTACACCTTGTAGAGAAGGTGCAGGATGGATGTGGCGTATCCTAGAAAGAACAGCAAAAGGAGAAGCCACACATAAAGATATCGATTTATTATCTGATGTTACAAAACAAATCGAAGGTCACACTATCTGTGCATTTGGAGAAGGTTCAGCATGGCCTGTTCAAGGACTTTTAAGACATTTTAGAAAAGAAATTGATAAAAGATGTTTTTCTGAGCCGACTATTAAAAAGAAAAGAAAAATACCATATTTAATTGATCAACATAAATTAGAAAGTAAAGATGCCTAAAATTTTTATAAATAATAGTGAAATAGAATTTAAAGAAGGCATGACGGTTCTACAAGCTTGTGAACTAGCAGGCATTGAGATTCCAAGATTTTGTTACCATGAGAGGCTATCTATAGCTGGAAATTGTAGAATGTGTTTAGTTGAAATGGAAAAATCAGCCAAACCTATTGCTTCATGCGCAATGCCAGCAGCTGAGGGAATGAAAATTAAAACAAATACTAAAATGGTTGAGAAAGCTCGAAAAGGAGTTATGGAATTTTTACTCGTTAATCATCCTTTAGATTGTCCTGTTTGTGATCAGGGAGGTGAGTGTGATTTACAAGATCAATCCTTGTACTACGGCTTTGATGGGTCAAGATTTAAAGAAAACAAAAGATTAGTGAAAGATAAATATATGGGACCTTTAATTAAAACACAAATGACCAGATGTATTCATTGTACAAGATGCATAAGATTTGCAACCGAGGTTGCTGGTGTTTCTGAACTTGGTGCGATAGGGAGAGGAGAAGATATGGAAATAACAACGTATCTTGAAAAATCAATGACTTCAGAATTATCAGGTAACGTAATTGATTTATGTCCCGTAGGTGCCTTAACATCAAAACCTTATGCTTTTGAAGCAAGACCTTGGGAATTAAAAAAAACTGAAAGCATAGATGTAATGGATGCTGTTGGATCTAATATAAGAGTAGATAGTTATGGTTGGGAGGTCAAAAGAATTTTGCCAAGACTTAACAATCAAATAAATGAAGAATGGATATCAGATAAAACAAGATATGCTTGCGATGGCTTATTAAAACAAAGATTGGATAAAGTTTATATTCGAAAAAAC
>CACFTH010000032.1 GCA_902569185.1 uncultured Pelagibacteraceae bacterium | reverse complement strand
ACTGAAATATATATCAACTCTACTTCCAAATCTAATCATACCAAGTCTTTCACCTTGTTTAATTTTTTGAGTTTTTTGAACTTGTGTTACTATTCTTCTAGCTATTAATCCTGCGATTTGAACAACAACAATATTTTCATTTGCTTCATCTTTAATTTTAAAATAATTTCTCTCATTTTCTTCGCTTGCTTTATCTAGAGAAGCATTAAGAAACTTTCCTGGTTTGTAAAATATTTCCTCTATTTCACCATTTGAGGGAGATCTATTAACATGGCAATCAAAAACATTCATAAAAATACTGACTCTAGTAAATTTCTTGCTATCTAAACCTAATTCAACTGGTCCTTTTACTTCACTAATAGATGAAATTCTTCCATCTGCAGGACTTGTTAAATAATTTTGATCCTCTATGACAACTCTTTCTGGATCTCTAAAAAAATAGTAGACCCAAATTGTAATAAAAATAAAAATAAACCCAAAAAAGCCTGATATTAAGAAAATAATAAGTGTTATTATTGAGGAAATAATCAGAAATTTATATCCTTCTGGGTGTACTTTCGGAAATATTTTTTCAAACATCATAACTTATAATTTGCTAATAATGAGTTAATATGTATAAAAATCTTAAATTATCAATTTAAATTTTTATTATGGCTAAAATCAAAGTTAAAAATCCAGTAGTAGAGCTAGATGGCGATGAAATGACCCGGATTATTTGGTCATTTATTAAAAAAAAATTAATCGAACCATACTTGGATATTGACTTAAAATACTATGATCTTGGAATGGAAAATAGGGATAAAACAAATGATCAGGTTACAATTGATTGTGCTAAAGCTATTCAAAAATTTGGAGCCGGTGTTAAGTGTGCAACAATTACACCAGATGAAGCCCGTGTGAAGGAATTTAATTTAAAAAAAATGTGGAGATCGCCAAATGGTACGATAAGAAATATTGTTGGAGGAACTATTTTTCGAGAACCAATAATTTGTAAAAACGTACCAAGACTTGTTCCGCATTGGACTGAAAGTGTAATAGTTGGAAGACACGCTTTTGGTGATCAATATAGAGCAACAGATTTTAAGATTCCTGGAAAAGGCAAAATGACAATTAGGTGGGAGTCAGAAGATGGAAAAAAGAAAATCGAGCATGAAGTTTTTAAATTTAACGACTCTGGAATTGCATTATCAATGTACAATTTAGATAGTTCAATAAGGGATTTTGCTAGAGCATGTTTAAATTATGGTTTAGTAAGAAAATGGCCAGTTTATTTTTCATCAAAAAATACGATTTTAAAAGTATATGACGGAAGGTTTAAGGATATATTTGAAGATATTTATCAGAAAGAGTTTAAGAAAAAGTTTGATGAAGCTGGAATTACTTATGAACATAGATTAATTGACGACATGGTTGCATGTGCAATGAAGTGGAGTGGTAAATATATTTGGGCATGTAAGAATTATGATGGAGATGTCCAATCAGATACGGTTGCTCAGGGTTATGGTTCATTAGGTTTAATGACTAGTGTACTCAGAACACCAGATGGTAAAATAGCAGAAGCTGAGGCAGCCCATGGAACTGTTACTAGGCATTATAGACAACATCAACAAGGTAAAGAAACATCAACAAATCCAATTGCATCTATTTTTGCATGGACTAGAGGTTTGGCTCATAGAGGTCAATTAGACGGTAATGATGAATTAATTAAGTTTTCAGATACTCTAGAGAAAGTTTGCATTGAAACAGTTGAAAGTGGATCAATGACTAAAGACTTGGCAATTTTAATTAGTAAGAGTCAAAAATTTCTTACTACAAATCAATTTTTGGAAGCAATAGATTCCAATCTTAAAAAAAAACTTAACTAATTTTATCATTTAAAGTTTTAAAAGCTTCTTCGATCTTATCTTTGTTAGATCCTCCTGCTTGTGCAAAATCTCCTCTCCCTCCGCCTCCACTTCCTCCAAGAACCTTGGAAGCTACTTTCACTAGTTCAACAGCATCGAATTTTTTAGTGAGGTCTTTAGTTAAACCAACAGCTACCCCTACTTTACCCTCAAAA
>CACFTH010000031.1 GCA_902569185.1 uncultured Pelagibacteraceae bacterium | reverse complement strand
GACGTATAATTCACCTAAGTATTCGTTAATACCATTATGATTTGGTTTTATTTTGAGACCAGCTAAGTAATGTTTTTCAGCTTCCTCAAATTTTCCAGTTTTTCTTAGTGTAAATCCAAGATAATTTAAAATATCTGGATTGTTCCTATCTTGCTTATGAGCTTCCTGTAATTTGTCTAAAGCTTTAGCATATAACTTAGTTGCTCTATCAATTTTATCTTTTTTCTCAAGTTTTTCAGCTCTTGAAATAAACTGCTTAGCAGTTTTGTACTGATCCATATAGTTATCTGAACCACTATCACTGCTGCTATCGCTGCTTGCCCCATGAGAAACACCTAAATACTGAGCGAAAATAAATGTTGCTATTAAAATTATAAATATTTTTTTAAACATGTTTATAAGTTATTAAATTTTATTTAATTTCTTTATTATATCCAATGTTATTTAAGTCGCAGCAATAATCTGATTGGATTCATGAATATTTTATATATAGTTAAATATGGGAAGTATAAAAGATTCGCTCACATTTGATGACGTAAGTCTTGTTCCACAACAGTCTTCAGTCGTACCCAGCGAAACCATCACAAAAATCACTTTGCACAAAAAACTGAATTTGAAGATCCCACTCATTTCATCTGCAATGGATACTGTAACCGAGTCTAAAATGGCAATAGCTATTGCCAAGATGGGAGGAATTGGAGTTGTCCATAGAAACTTATCAGCTGATATGCAAGTTAGTGAAATTAAGAAAGTTAAAAAGGCAAATTTTTTAGTAGGTGCTGCTATAGGCGTAAATAACAATGACTTAGATAGAGCAAAAAAACTTATAGAAGCGAAAGTTGATATGATCGTAATAGATACAGCTCATGGTCATACACAAAAAGTTTCCAAAATGATTTATAAGGTTAAAAAAATTACAAAAAAAATACCACTTTGCGCAGGCAACATTGCTACTGGGAAGGCTGCTAAATTTTTAGCGAGTTGTGGGGTTGATATAGTAAAAGTTGGAATTGGACCAGGATCGATATGCACAACAAGACTTGTTGCTGGGGTTGGAGTACCACAGTTAAGCGCAATATTAGATGTAAAAAAAGCATTAGGAAAAAGTAAAACTAAAATTATTTCAGATGGGGGAATAAAATTTTCAGGTGATTTAGCCAAAGCTATTGCTGCTGGGGCTGATGCTGTAATGATTGGATCACTTTTTTCAGGAACAACAGAAAGTCCTGGAAAAATTTTAAAACGTAAAGGAAAATTATATAAAACTTTTAGAGGTATGGGATCTGCTGGTGCTATGTCGGTCGGCTCAGCAGACAGATACTATCAAAAAAAATTCAAAGATATTTCTAAATTTGTTCCAGAAGGTGTAGAGGGAATTGTAAAATTCAAAGGCCCAGTTAATAAAATTATTTATAATTTAACTGGTGGATTGAGATCTTCGATGGGATATTTAGGAGCCAAGACAATTAATGATTTACAAAAAAGAGGAGAGTTCGTGAAAATTAGTAAAGCTGGTTTTTATGAAAGTATGGTTCACAATGTGGACCAAGTCATAAAATAAAAAATGAACCAAGACAATTTAGATAAAATAATTATTATAGATTTTGGATCGCAGGTTACACAATTAATCGCAAGAAAAGTTAGAGAGATTGGAGTTTACTCCGAAATAATTAATTTTAATAAAGCAAAAAAAATCAAACAAAATAAATTTATAAAAGGAATAATTCTATCTGGAGGGCCTTTAACTATAACTAAATCAAATTCTTTAAATCTTACTGATAATATTTTAAATTTAAAAAAACCTATTCTTGGAATTTGCTATGGACATCAAATATTAGCAAAGAAATTTGGAGGCAAGGTAAAAATATCAAAAACAAGAGAATTTGGATTTGCACAAATTAAAAGTGACAAAAGATGTCCTTTAACTCAAAATTTTTTCAAAAATAAAAATAACTCTGTCTGGATGAGCCATCAAGATATTGTAACAAAATTACCCAGTGGATTTAAAAAAATAGCTTCAACGCAAAACTCAAAATTTGCAATTATATCAAATGAAAAGAGAAAGCTTTACGGAGTACAGTTTCATCCTGAAGTTACTCATACTGAAAATGGAAAAATTCTTTTAAGTAATTTTGTATTGAACATATGTCACACACAAAAAATGTGGAGTCTTAGAAAACAAAAAGATTTAATAATTAATGATATCAA
>CACFTH010000030.1 GCA_902569185.1 uncultured Pelagibacteraceae bacterium | reverse complement strand
CAAGCAAGAGAGAATTTCGAAAAAAACTATCTTTTAAATCAATTGAGAAAGAATAAAGGTAACATTTCCAAAACAGCAGAGTTTATTGGCATGGAAAGATCAGCGCTTCATAGAAAACTCAAATCTCTTGGCATAAAAGGTATAAATTAATAATGAATATTATTATCTGTGGCGCCGGCATGGTCGGTTTTTCAATAAGTAAACAACTTTCTTCACAAGGTCATTCCGTAACTGTGATTGACCAATCTTCAGAGGATATAAAAAAAATTAATGATACACAGGACGTAAAAGGCATTGTGGGAAAAGCAACTTTACCTTCAGTGCTAGAAAATGCAGGTGCAAAAGACGCAGATATGATTATTGCAGTCACTAGAAATGACGAAATCAATATGATTGTATGTCAAATTGCCAGTTCTTTATTTGATATTTCAAAAAAAATAGCAAGGATTAGATCACAAGAATTTTTAGATGGAAAGTGGAGTAAGTTATACAGCAAATCAAATATTCCAATTGATGTAATTATTTCACCCGAGCGTGAAGTTGCTAAATCATTATATAGAAAGCTTGAGGCACCAGGCGCATTGGACAACGTTCCTTTTGTAAAAGATAAAGTTAAGTTGTTGGAGATATCCATCGATAAAGGATGTCCAATTATCAACCTACCCTTAAAAGATTTAACAAAAAAATTTCCTGAGTTTAAAGCTCATATTTTTGGCGCCCAAAGAAAAGACTCTTTTGTTTTTTTAAAAAAAGATGATGTAATGAATGTTGGTGACAAAGTATATTTAGTAGTTAGTACCGATCAAATTAATAAACTTTTATCTGTTTTTGGACACGAAGAAAAATCAGCACAAAAAATTCTTATCATAGGTGGTGGAAATATTGGTTTGCATTTAGCAAAACTTCTAGAAGGCGCAGATGGTTTAAGAACAAAAATTATTGAAAAAAACAAAAGTAGAGCTGAGCTTTTAGCTAGTGAACTTTCTTCTTCAATTGTAATTTGTGGTGATGCTTTGGATGAAAAAATTCTTAAAGAAGCTAATATTGAAGAGATCGAAACAGTTTTTGCACTAACTAATGATGATGAAGATAATATTATGGCATGTGTACTAGCAGAAAAATATACTCCTTCAAAAAGAACCATAGCTATAATTAATAAGCATAACTATAATTTGCTTCAAGAGTCATTGAAAATAGACGATCTAGTTGATCCTCGAATGACAACAGTATCAACAATTATGAAACATGTTCATACAGGAACTATAGATACTGTTTATTCCTTATTAGATGGAGAATACGAATTTTTAGAAGCTAAAATTTTAGAAACATCAGAACTAGTTGGAAAATCTATTAAAGATTCCAATTTACCTGAAGAAGTAAGAGTTGGGGCAATAGTTAGAAAAAGTAAAGTCATGATGCCAAAATCAACATCAATTTTTGAAAAAAATGATATTGTTGTACTTTTATCTAAAAGAGACCAATTAAAAGAAGTTGAAAATCTTTTTAGTATAACTTCCTAAAATAATGAAACTAAAGCCCTGTATATACTATTTAGGTCTAAGCTGTTTTCCAATCGCAATAATGGCTTTATTAAATATTTTTTATTCTTTTTATTTTGATTACTTACTAAATGTACAAACATATATTGCTGTTTTATTTTTATCGTTAATTGTAGGATTTAACCTATATAATTTTGGAAAAAAAGAAAAAGAGAACATCAATATTTTTGAGCAAATATTTACTATTTTACTTATTTATTTTTTAATAAGTTTTTTTATTCAAATACCTTTTTACTTTAGCGAATATAAAATCTCTTTTTTAGAATCTTATTTTGAAAGCATCTCTGGATTAACAGGCACTGGATTTACTATTTTTGAAAATATAAGGTTTTTAGACGATCCTATACTGCTATGGAGATCATCGTCTCAATGGATAGGGGGGCTTTATTTTTTAATATTTTTAGTTCTTATTTTTTCAAATAAACAATTAAATTTTAAACTTTTAGATTTAACCTACAATCAAGAAAATAAAATAAATTTTGCACCAAATCTACGAATAGTTTCAACAAGGATTTTTTTTATTTATTTAACACTAACGCTTTTAATTTTTGTAATCTTTTTACTATCAGGATTAAGATTGTTTGACGGCTTAAATTTAACAATGACCGTTATATCATCTGGTGGTTTTCTTCCAACGGACTCATTGGATAGTATTATTAAA
>CACFTH010000029.1 GCA_902569185.1 uncultured Pelagibacteraceae bacterium | reverse complement strand
CAACATTCTTGTGGGAACTATTATAGCATCTTTTCAAACAGGGGCAGTATCATATCTTTATTATGCAGATAGAATTTATCAAATTAATTTAGCTATTGCCGGTATAGCTGTTGGGACCGTAGTATTACCTAACCTATCAAAAAAAATTAAGGAAAATAATAAAAATTCTATTAATATTTTACAAAATAAGTCTTTAGAATTGTCTCTTGCTCTATCACTTCCTGCAGCATTTGGTTTATTTATTGCATCAAAAGAAATCGTTAGTAGCTTATTTGGATATGGTTCTTTCACTCAAGATGATGTTGGAAATACGTCTTTAGCATTAATGTATTTTGCTTTAGGCGTACCTGCCTTCGCACTAATCAAAGTTCTGTCTAGTTTTTATTTTGCAAGAGACAATACAAAAACACCTTTTTATATCTCTTTTTTTAGTATGGTTACAAATGTGTTCATAAGCCTAGTTTTTTTTAAAGAATATGGTTTTATAATAATTCCAATTGCCACAACTATTTCAAGTTGGTTATCAGTACTAATTTATTTTATTTTCTTTAATAGAAATAAAATTATAATTTTTGAAAATAAAATTTTAATGAATATTTATAAAATTTTATTTGGGACTACATTAATGTGTTTTTTCCTTTATTTTGGTTTAGAATATTTTGAGGATAAGTTACAATATACTCACAAATTTAAATTAATTTATCTTTTAATTATGGTAGGTTTATCAGCAACTATTTATCTGTTTACTACTAACTTTTTGGGAATATTAAAATTTAAGACCTATAAATTAAAATGAGCACTAATTCCAAACAAATAGTTTTTTCAGGAGTGCAGCCAACTGGAAATTTGCATTTAGGCAATTATCTTGGGGCTATCAAAAACTTTGTAGAGCTTCAAAAGAAAATGGAATGCATATATTGCGTAGTAGACCTTCATGCAATTACTGTTTTTCAGGATCCGAAAGAATTAAAAAAAAGTATGCTCGAAACAACGGCAACATTTATTGCATGTGGATTAGACTTTAAAAAAAGTATTATATTTAATCAATCATCAGTGAGCGAACATGCAGAACTTGCTTGGGTTTTGAATTGTGTTTCTAGAATTGGCTGGATGAATAGAATGACTCAATTTAAGGAAAAGGCGGGAAAAAATAGAGAAAATGCTAGTGTTGGACTTTACGTTTATCCAAATCTAATGGCTGCAGATATTCTATTATATAAGGCAACACATGTACCTGTTGGAGATGACCAAAAACAACATTTGGAACTTGTGAGGGATATTGCTCAAAAATTTAATAATGATTTTAAATCAGACAATTTTTTTCCTATTCCCGAACCACTAATTCAAAAAAAATTATCAAGAGTAATGAGTTTAAGAGATGGAAAAAATAAGATGAGCAAATCAGATGAGTCCGACTATTCTAGAATTAATCTCCAAGATACCGAAGATGAAATCAGCAAAAAAATAAAAAAAGCAAAAACTGACTCCCTTCCTATCCCATCTAAGATTGAAGATTTAAAAAATAGACCTGAAGCCTTAAATTTAATAAATATTTACTCTTTCATTACAGATAAAACTTTGGAAAAAACTTTAAATAGTATGGCGGGTAAAGATTTTTCTAAATTAAAAAAAGAACTTTCAGATGCTTTAATAGATACAATTTGCCCTATCGGGAAAAAAATTAAAGAACTCAAAAAAGATGAGAATTATTTGATAGAGATTCTCAAAAGTGGGTCAAATAGAGCAAAAGAAATCGCAAAAACAAATATAAACAAAGTAAAAGATATTGTTGGATTTATTTAATGAGAAATTTCATTAAAATGTGTTAAATTAAAAATATGATACAAATAGAAAATACCCCAAACCCAAATGCATTAAAATTTCTCTCTGAAAAACAGCTATCGGAAGTTGAAACTCAGGAATTTCAAAAAAAAGATTTAAGTCAGATCAAAAATGAATTTGTAAAAAATATTTTAAATTTTGATGGAGTAGAGTTAATTTTAATTTCAAAAAATTTTATGAGTGTTAAAAAAGATGAAAAAACAAGCTGGGAAACTCTTAAACCTACAATTATTTCATCGATAAATGACTATTTTGAAAAAAATAATCAACCTATGATCTTAAAAAAAAATAGTACCTCTAAAAAAAAACCTTTAGAAGAAAGCGAGACCATTCAACAAATCAAAGATGTTCTTGAAACAAAGGTAAGACCAGCTGTTGCTAAAGATGGGGGGGATATACAATTTATTTCATTTAACAATGGTGTTGTTAAAGTTGCACTCAAGGGAAGCTGTTCAGGTTGTCCAAGTTCAGTTATGACACTTAAACAAGGTGTTCA
>CACFTH010000028.1 GCA_902569185.1 uncultured Pelagibacteraceae bacterium | reverse complement strand
TATCTCTTTGGGTAAAATTTTAGAAGAAATTTTAATAATGAAAAGTGTTAGATAAAGAGTTATTCCAATTGGTATTAAAACAACAATTCCAGCTATAAAATTGTTACGAAGTGTTGAAAATAAGGATCTTTTTGACTTTTTTTTTGACATAAAGTTAAATGCTAAAATAGAATAATGTGTTTAATTTTGCTAATATCATCTTATGGGTAAAAAATATATCATAAATAGAAGAAAATTTCTTGGGTTTATTGGATGTTCCTGTGGAGCATATTTTTTAAATGGTTGTGGAACTGTGCCGATTACTGAACGTAAGCAATTCACAATATATCCTGAAAGTGTGATTAATAATCAAGCTGCCAAAGCTTATGAAAAACTTAAAAATTCTAAAAAAATTAAACTTATAGAAAAAGGCAAGGATATTAATAATATAATTGATATTGGTGAAAAAATATCAGGTTCTGTTTCATCTTTTTTTAAAAGTGAGAATAAGGAAGACCCTACCTCAAATTTTAATTGGGAGTATATTTTAATTGATGATAAAAAAGTTAAAAACGCTTGGTGTATGCCAGGTGGAAAAATTGCTGTTTACACTGGAATTTTAGATGTTGCTAAAAATGTCAACGGTTTAGCAGCAATTATGGGACATGAGATAGCTCACGCGGTTGCAAAACATTCTGTAGAAAGAATGAGTGCAGCAATGGCTGTGAATGTTACAACTCAAATCGCTGATATTTTTACAGGCGGTAAAATATCACAGACACGTAATACCGTTGGAAGAGCGACTGGAATGGATGTTCTTCAACTTGGCATCATGAACCCATTTGGAAGAAAACAAGAAAGTGAAGCTGATTATCTAGGGTTAATTTTTTCATCTCTATCTGGATATAATATTAAGGAATCAACGAACCTTTGGGAAAGAATGAAAAAAGCTAATAAGGGCAAAGAACCTCCGCAGTTTTTAAGCACGCATCCTTCAAGCGATAATAGAATAAAAAATTTAAATAAATGGATCCCAAAAATAATTTTGGATTACCCTCCAATTTAACTTAAAATAAGTGGTGAGCCGTGTTGGATTCGAACCAACGACACCTTCCTTAAAAGGGAAGTGCTCTACCAGCTGAGCTAACGGCCCGTTAAAGAACTTGTTTTTATATTTAAACAAGACAAATTTCAATTAAATATTATCTATATACAGATGTAAGTTCGTTATTACCAGCAGCAACACATGGCGATTTAACACATGTGCCTATTATCCATTCAGAACCAGGTGCTGAGTCAAAATCATTTGAACTAATAAATATAATGCCCATTTCAGTGGATTGGCCTGCTTTACCCTCGGCTTGTATTCTTGGGTCCTGGACACTTTTAGCTATTAAAGAATCATTAGAATAAGGATTTTTAAGATTTAGATTTAAATTAATATAATTAATTATTTTTTTTGATGTCCAGGAGCTTTTACATAATTCACCCCATGAAGTTTTTGTATTATCATCACGACCATCACAAGTATTAATTTGATTGTTTACGAAATCAACTATTGTTTTGTGATTATCTTTTATAATATTTGCTTTTTCTTCGACAGCAGATCTTGTTGATGCAGTCCATACTAATGTAGATAGGACATAGAGTGCTGAAAAAAAAACTGTTATTTCTAAAAAACCAAACTTTTTTAAATTAATCATAACTTTACAATCATATTCTTTTTTATTTTGTTATCAAAGAAATCTATAATATTTTGTACTGTTTCTATACCCATTCGTTCAGTGCACTCCTCAGTAAAAGTTGCAGAATGAGGACTTAATAATACTTTTTTATTTTTAATTAATGGATTATTTAAATCAATAGGTTCCTTTTCAAAAACATCTAAACCGGCTCCGAAGATAATGTTTTTATTTAAAGCAATATCAAGATCATTTTCATTAATGATACCACCCCTGGCAGTGTTAATTATAATGACATTTTTTTTCATAATTTCTAATTTTTTAAAATTTATTAAATTTTTAGTTTTAGAGTTCAGAGGCATATGTATTGAAATATAGTCTGCAGATTTAAACGCCTTATCTAAATTCTCAACTTTATTTCCACCAAATTTCTTAATTACTGATTTATCAACAAATGGATCAAAGACATTAACTCTCATTTCAAAACCATTACATCTTTTAATCAAGTTTTTTCCAATTCTTCCAAAGCCAAGTATAAGAATTTCCTTATTCAATAATTCAAAAGTTGTTATCTGATTTACTGCTTTCCTAAAATTTCCATCTCTTACCATTTTGTCATACATCACAATTCCTTTTGATAACGTTAAAATCATATACATCACATGTTCAGCTACAGAAACTGCATTTGCAGTTGCAGTAATTAACAATTTAATATTTTTTTTCTTAAGAAATTTAGTGTCAACATTATCATAGCCAACCCCATGTCTGGAAATTACTTTAAGTTTTTTGCAATAACCTAAAATTGAGTCATCCAATTTTGCTACACGTAAAGTAATACCATCAAATTTTGGTAAAACTTTTATTAAATTATCTTTTGAAGTATTTTCGATTATTTCGTATTCATAATTTTTATTTTTTTTAAGTAATTCGATTCCTTTATCATGTATTTTTTCTATAATTCCGATCTTATGCATATCAATACTTTGTATTAATGTTTATAATACTAAAAAAACTAATTATCTATAAGATTAAAGACATAAAATGATTCCTATTTCA
>CACFTH010000027.1 GCA_902569185.1 uncultured Pelagibacteraceae bacterium | reverse complement strand
GCTTTCATAATAGATTGAATTATATCCAAAACATGAAATGATAATTCTCCATTACATCTATGTTTTTTTTTGTTTTGAATACAGTAGGCCATTTCAGCTAACCCAACACCTCTGTAATTTGCATTTATCGGTGCTTCGTTTGCTCTTAGACTTTTCTGTCTAATATTAATTTTACCTAAAAACATTTTATTTGTTTTATGTTCTTTCCAAGTACCTCCAAGTTTTTTACATGTATAAACTGAACCTCCAAACATGTTTGGGTCTGGTACGAGAATTGAACCTTTACTACCATATAGTTCAATGTGATTTCTGTGATGTGCTATTACATCAAAAGACAGAGTAAATCTTATTATTGCTCCACTACTGAAAAAAATTGTTCCTAAGTAAGTGGTTGGACACAAAACTTTTATTGATCTACCTTTTCTTGGCCCAATGCCGATTATCCTCCTTTTTTTATTCCACATAAAGCTTCCCCAAACTTGTTTTGCTGGTCCTAATAAGTTTACTAATGCAGTCAAATAATAAGGCCCCATATCAATAACAGGACCTCCTTCTTTTTTTGCAAACCACGGTTCAGGATTTGGATGATAAGATTGAACCCCAGGGTAAGCAAAAATAATATTTCCTAAGTTAATTTTACCAATAAAATTTTTCTCTAATATTTCTTTTGATTTTTGATTACCACCGCCTAGAAATGTATCTGGGGCGTTACCAATATAAAGCCTTTTTCTTTTTGATATTCTTAATAATTCCTTTCCATCTTTTAAATTTATAGCCATTGGTTTTTCAGTATACACATGCTTATTATTTAAAAGAGCTTTTTTCGAAACCTCAAAGTGCGCTTTGGGAACAGTAAGATTCAATATTATTTCAATTTCTTTATCTTTAAGCAAATTTTTCACGCTTAAAGCTTTTATTTTATAAGTTGAAGCGCATTTCTTTGCTGCTAAATGATTTATATCTGCACATTTTATAATTCTGAAATTATTAAAGTATTTATGGGCTCTAAAATAGGTTTCGGCTATGTGTCCACAACCTATAAGACCAACTTTAAAAACCTTAACCATTTGGATTAGACACCTTGTCTTTGTTTTGATTTACCTTGCAGATGTTCTTTTAGAGCTCTCTCATTTTCTTTAGTAGATGGTTTTGTTAGAGTAGGGCTCTCCCAAAATGCTGAACCTTCTAACCATTGATATCCATCTGTTTTAATAGATATTATATAAGTTGATTTTGACTTTTTGGCTCTTGTAAAAGCTTGTTCAAGCTCATTTATAGAATTTACATTTTCACCAGTTGCACCTAAACTTTCAGCGTGTTTAGCAAAATCTATTTTTTTAATGTTTTGAACTTTAGAACTTTCAAAAAGGCAATTAAATTCTTTACCGCCTTTGTAAAGTTGCAATCTGTTAATAACAGCATGGCCTCCATTATCGCAAACAATTATAATTAATTTATGGTTTGTCAAAACTGAACTATAAATATCTGAATTGTAGAGTAGGTATGATCCATCACCAACAAAAGCTATAACTTCTTTTTCTGGATTTGCCATTTTTATACCTAAGGCTCCTGAAATTTCATAACTCATACAGCTAAAACCCCATTCAGTTTCATGAGTATTTAATTCTCGAGGCCTCCAAACCTGCAAGACCTCTCCAACTAATCCTCCTGCTGCAGTTACAGCAATATCAGATGGATCTGATTTTCTATAAACTGCGCCCGCAACATGCGCGTAAGATGGTAATTTTTGATTTGTAGGACCACTTTCTTTATCAAGGTAATTATTCCAAGATTTAACAGCACTTCTTGATTTTTTATACCATTCATCCGATGCTTTCCAACTTCCTAAAGCAACAGTTAAATCTTGAATACAAACTTTCGCATCACCAACAATAGATTGAGCCATATGCTTATTAGCATCAAATCTTGATACATTTATTGAAACTAATTTAAAATTTGGATTTTCAAAATTTGTCCACGATCCAGTCGTGAAATCAGCCAATTTTGTTCCTATAGCAATAGCTAAATCTGTTTTTTTCATGAAGTCGTTTGGAGCTTTTCCGCCAAATCCGCCAATAGCACCTAAAAAGTATGGATCATCTTTTTTCATAGTTGAATAACCCATTACAGTTTGTGCTGTAGGAATATTATGTTTTTTTGCAAATTGACTTAATTCTTTCATTGCATCAGAATAAAAAATTCCTCCTCCTGAAATAATTATTGGATTTTTTGATTTTTTAATTAAATCTGCTGCTTGTTTAATTTGATAATCATCAGGCCTTGGTCTTCTAATTGTATGAATCTTTTCATTAAAAAATTCTTCCGGATAATCAAAAGTTTCGCCCTGAACATCTTGAGATAAAGAAATACACGCAGGTCCACAATCCGCGGGATCAATCATTGTTTGAATGGCTTGTGGAAATGTTTGAAGTATTTGTTCTGGTCTAGTGATTCTATCAAAGTATCGAGTTACATATTTGAAAGCATCATTTTGTGTTATGTTTGGATTATTAAAATGTTCAACTTGTTGTAATACAGGATCAGGCATTCTATTAGCGTAAGTATCTCCTGGTAAAAAAAGCATAGGCAATCGATTACTCATAGCAACCGCTGCAGCTGTAAGCATGTTTGTTGAACCAGGGCCAACAGAACTTGTTGCAACAAAAATTTGTTTTCTTCTTTTAGCTCTCGAAAAAGCAATACCTGTTAAAGCCATATTCTGTTCATGATGGCCTCTCCAAGTGGGAAGTTCTTTTTTATTTTCTTCTAGGGCCTGTCCTAAACAAGCCACATTTCCA
>CACFTH010000026.1 GCA_902569185.1 uncultured Pelagibacteraceae bacterium | reverse complement strand
TTTTAGACCAAGATAAATATGCGTCTTTAATACATCATCATATTAAAAATGGAACAAATGGAGTTGTTCCAGCCGGTACAACTGGTGAATCGCCCACTTTAGATCATGATGAGCATAAAAAAGTTATTGAAATAGCAGTTAAAGAAACCAATGGTAAAATTCCTGTTATTGCAGGAACAGGATCCAACTCAACAACTGAAGCAATAGAACTTTCTATACACGCTGAGAAAACAGGAGCAAACGCTCTTTTAATTGTAACACCATATTATAACAAACCAACACAAGAAGGTTTATATCAACACTACAAAGCTATTAACGACAAAGTTGGAATTCCAATCATTATTTACAATATTCCTCCAAGATCAGTTGTAGACATGTCAGTCGATACAATGGCAAGACTCTTTGAGCTAAAAAATATAGCTGGTGTTAAAGATGCAACAGCTGATTTAAATAGAGTTGATAAACAATTAAAAAAAATGGGACCTGAATTTATTCAGCTTTCTGGAGAAGATGGAACAGCTTTAGAATTTAATTTAAGAGGAGGAGTTGGATGTATAAGTGTGACAGCAAATGTTGCACCAAAACTTTGTTCAGATTTTCAAAATGCTTCTTTGAGTAAAAATAATAGTAATTTGATTGCAAAGGCAAAAGAAATAAATGAAAAACTAATGCCATTACATAAATCTTTATTTATTGAAAGCAATCCTAGTCCTGTAAAATACGCAGCGAGCTTATTAAATTTATCTTCAGAGGAAGTTAGATTACCTTTAGTAAAAGTAACAGAAAAAACTAAGAAGGAAGTACAAAAAGCACTCAAAATCGCAGAACTTCTTTAATGAAAGTTAAGAAAAATACTGGAATTAAAATTGTTTGCAATAATAGAAAAGCAAGTTTTAACTATTTTTTTGAAGAATTTTTTGAAGCAGGTATAGTACTAAAAGGTTCAGAGGTAAAAGCATTAAGAGACGGAAAAGCAAATATTACAGATGCTTATGCAAATGATAACAACGGCGAAATTTATTTAATTAATTCACATATTCCTTTGTATAAACAGTCAAGTTATAACAACCATAATCCTAGAGACATGAGAAAACTTTTACTCAATAAAAAAGAGATAAATAAAGTTATTGGTAAAATTAATAGGGATGGTTTAACTATAGTTCCAACAAAATTATATTTCAAAAAAGGAAAAGCGAAAGTCGAGTTAGCAGTTGCTAAAGGAAAAAAACTTTATGATAAACGAAATGTTAAAAAGAAAAAAAGTTGGGAAAGAGAACAAGCCAGGATATTAAGTAAGAATAAGTAATGATTTTTTTAGGTATTGGTTCAAATTTACAATCAAGTTTTGGAAATAGATTTAAGAATATTAATTTAGCAATTTCACTAATTGAAAAAAATAATATTAAACTTATTAAAAGGTCTAGTTTTTATGAGTCAACTTCATTTCCAAATCCAAAATATCCAAAATTCATAAATATTGTTATCGAAGTTAGCACATCATTAAAACCGATTGATTTAATGAAAATTTTACTAAAAATTGAACAGGATCTAGAAAGAGAGAGAAAAAATAAAAATGATCCACGAACCTGTGACATCGATATTATTGATTATAAAAATGAGTCGATGAATTTAAAACTTGAAGAATTACAATTAAAAATACCTCATGTATCTATGAAAGAAAGAGATTTTGTTTTATTGCCATTAAAGGAAATCTGCCCTTATTGGTCGCATCCTTTAACTAAAGAACCAATTGATCATTTAATAAATAATTTAAAAGGTAAAAATAATAACATTACAAAGTTATCTCAAAGTGATATAATTAATTATGTTGAATAACGAAGAGCTTATTAAAAAAGTAAAATCATATAATAGATTTTTAAACCCTGAAGCCTTAAATAAAGCTTATACTTTTGCACTTGAGGCACATAAAAATCAGAAAAGAGACGAGGGTATTCCGTATTTCAGCCATCCTGTTGCTGTTGCTAGTATATTAACGGAGTTAAAATTAGATAGCGCAACAATTGCAACTGGTTTACTCCACGATACTGTTGAGGATACAAAAGCTACTTATGAAACTGTAAAAAAAGAGTTTGGTAAAGAAGTAGCTGATTTAGTAGATGGTGTTACAAAAATTTCTGCTCTTGAAGAAAAGGCTGTGGAAAATTCTAAAGCTGAAAATTTAAGAAAACTAATTTTAGCTACATCAAAAGATATAAGAGTTTTGTTAGTAAAATTAGCAGACAGATTACATAATATGAGAACAATCAATTATGTTCGAGATGATGATAAAAAAATTAGAAAAGCAAAAGAAACAATGGAAATTTATGCTCCGTTAGCAGATCGTATGGGCATGAATATAATAAGAGATGAACTTGAAGACTTATCCTTTTCTATCTTAAATCCTGATGCGCGGAACTTAATATTAGATAGGTTAACATTTATAAAAGATAAAAGAGAGGATATTATTAAAAACGTTTATGATGAGTTAAATAAACTTCTTATACAAAATAATATTGAAGCTGAAATAACTGGTAGAGAAAAAACTCCTTTTTCAATTTGGAGAAAAATGCATTCTAAAAGAGTTTCTTTAGAACAATTAACAGATATCGTTGGTTTTAGAGTAATAGTAAAAAATATAAATGACTGCTACATAACTTTAGGTGTTTTTCACAATGAATATTCAGCGATACCTGGTAAATTCAAAGATTACATATCAACGCCTAAAATAAATCAATACAAGTCAATTCATACCTCGGTAATTGGTCCAATGAAAAAAAGAATAGAAATACAAATTAGAACAAAACCAATGCATGAATTTGCAGAAAGAGGTATAGCTTCTCATTGGAGATACAAGTCATCTGAAAAATTTTCTGAAATATCCTGGAAGGAATATGATTGGTTGAGAGACTTAGTTGAAATAATAGAAACAGGTGGTAGTCCAGAACATTACTTTGAATTTACCAAGTTACAAATGTTTCAAGATAACGTTTTTTGTTTTACACCGAAAGGTGCTGTTATAAAATTACCTAAAGATGCTACCCCAATAGATTTTGCATACGCAGTTCATACTAATATAGGAGATACAGCCGTAAGCTGCGAAATTAATGGAAAAGAATCTCCATTACAGTCATCACTTAAAAATGGTGATATGATAAAAATTATTACTTCAAAAAAAGTTTCTCCATCTTTGCACTGGTTATCTTCAAGCAAAACCGGGAAAGCTAGAGCATCTATTAGAAAACATTGGCAGGGTAGATTTCTTGATAAAGAGGCTAAATCGAAGGAGTATAGTTCAACTTTATCTATCGACCTACCACACAAGCCGGGTATCTTGGGTAAGGTGAGTACTTTAATTGGTGTAAA
>CACFTH010000025.1 GCA_902569185.1 uncultured Pelagibacteraceae bacterium | reverse complement strand
TTTAAGAAAATTAATGAAGTTTAAAATTAAAAACTTTAATCAATTAGGGTCTGATCGAATTGCTAATGCTTTTGGTATTGGTGGAAATTTAAAATCAAATTATATTATTATTGATTTTGGTACAGCAACAACTTTTGACATTATAAAGAAAAAAAATGTTTACGATGGAGGCATTATTGCTCCGGGTGTAAAGTCTTCAATAGAAAATCTATCTTCGTCTACTGCCTTATTACCAATATTTAAGCTTAAAAAATATCCACGTAACTATGGAAAAAATACTAAACAGGCTTTAACTTCTGGTTTTTTCTGGGGTTACCAAGGGTTAATAAATAATATTTTAAGTAAGATTATTAATAAAAATGGAAAAAATTGTAAAATTGTATTAACTGGTGGTTATTCTTATCTTTTTAAGAAACATTTATACAAAAAAGCAAAAATTGAAAAAGATATTACAATGCATGGTATTATTAAAATTTACAGAAACTTTATTATATGAGTAAGGAAGAGTTATTATTTTGTCCGCTTGGAGGTTCTGGTCAAATAGGAGGAAATATGAACCTTTATGCTTATGGTAAAGAGGAAGATCAAAAATGGATAATCGTTGATACTGGAGTAAGTTTTGCAGACGATTCAATACCAGGCATTGATTTAATTTATCCAGATCCTGGATTTATTATAGATAAAAAAGATGATTTGTTAGGGATTGTTTTAACACATGCCCACGAAGATCACATAGGAGCAATAGCGCATGTTTGGCCAGATCTTAAATGTAAAATATACGCGACACCCTTTACTGCAGTTCTAATTAAAGAAAAGTTTAAAGAAAAAAAAATCGATATAACACAGCACTTAAAAATTATTCAATTAAATGGAAAAATTAAACTTGGTCCTTTTGATATTGAATTTGTTACGTTAACACACTCAATTCTTGAACCAAACGGTTTGAGTATTAAAACACCAGCAGGAATAATATTGCATACAGGTGATTGGAAAATAGACCCAAACCCTCTCATCGGTGATAAAATTAATGAAAAAAAGTTGAAAGAATTGGGTCAAAATAAAGTTTTAGCAATGATTTGCGACTCAACAAATATTTTTAATCCAGGAAGAGCAGGATCAGAGTTAGATGTAAGAAATAGTTTATTAAAAATAATGTCCTTAAAATCAAAAAGAATAATAATTACTTCTTTTGCTTCAAACGTAGCGAGAATGGAAAGCGTGTTTTATTGCGCTAATAAAATTGGCAGACATGTATCTTTAGTTGGCAGATCGATGAATAGAATCTTTAAAGCTGCAAGACAATGCGGTTATTTGAAAAATATTGAGGATCCAATCGACCCTCGAGACGCAAAAAAAATTCCTAGAGAAAAAATGGTTTATATGTGTACTGGTAGCCAAGGTGAGCCAATGGGAGCAATGAAAAGAATTATAAAAGACATACATCCAGACGTTTTTATAGAAAAAGGTGATACTGTTATTTTTTCATCAAAAATAATTCCTGGAAATGAAAAAAAATTATATTCACTACATAACGATATAGTTAGAAAAGAAGTAGAATTAATTACTGAAGAAACAGATTTCGTTCATGTTTCAGGCCATCCAAATAGAGAAGATTTAAAAGATATGTATAATTGGGTAAAACCTGAAACTATTATTCCAGTTCATGGCGAACATAGGCACATGAATGAACATATTAATTTTGCAAAAGAAATGCAGGTCCCTCATGCCTTAAGAATTGAAGATGGAGACATTGTCAGAATTTCTCCTGGAAAAAATGCAGAAATTGTTGATAAAGCACCATCAGGAAAAATGTACTTAGATGGAAATGTAGCTGTTGGAGAAAATTCACAATCTATTAAAGAGAGAAGGAATTTATCACTTAATGGATATCTAGAAATAACTTTAATATTAAATAATAGCGGAAAACTTAATAAACCTGTAATATCTTATAGAGGTATACCCGAAAATAGTTTTGATGAAAAAATTATTTTTGAAATGGAGGATGAAATATTCAATACTTGTAGGACATTCTCAATGAAAAACAAAAATCAAGAAAAAAATTTAATTGAGATGATTAAACAAAATTGCCGAAGGTTAATAAAAGACAAAACGGGTAAAAAGCCGTTCACAAATATAAATATAGCAAGGCTTTAATGCTTTTATCAAAATTATTTATACCTATTACCAAAGACTTGCCTGCAGAGGCAAAAATAAAATCTCACCAATTAATGCTTAGAACCGGTATGATAAGACAAGCTTCAGCGGGTATTTACTCTTGGTTACCACTAGGATTTAAAGTAATGAAAAAAATTGAAAAAATTGTTCGTGAGGAACAAAACATTATAGGCGCGCAAGAGATGTTAATGCCTACAGTACAATCCGCCGATATATGGAGAGAAAGTGGAAGATATGACGATTATGGCGAAGAAATGTTAAGAATATCTGACAGGCAAAAAAGGGAAATGCTTTACGGACCTACAAATGAGGAACAAATAACCGAAATATTTAGAACAAGCATTAAATCATACAAATTGTTGCCGCAAATTTTATATCACATACAGTGGAAATTTAGAGATGAATTACGACCAAGGTTCGGCGTTATGAGATGTAGAGAGTTTTATATGAAAGACGCATATTCATTCGATCTTAGTGATGATGATGCAGCCTTATCATACAATAAAATGTTTTTTGCTTATCTTAAAACTTTTGAAAGATTAGGTCTTAAGTCGATTCCAATGAAAGCAGATACAGGACCAATAGGCGGTGACTTATCACACGAATTTATAATTTTGGCAGAAACAGGAGAAAGTAAAATTTATACAGATAAAAGAATTTTCGATATACCAATTAAAAATTATAAAAACGATTATAATTCACTAAACAAAATGAGAGATGATTTTTCAAAATTCTACTCGGTAACTGATGAAAAGTTTAATTCTGATGACTTTAATAAAAAAGTAAAAAAAAATGATCAACTTCAAACTAAAGGGATAGAGGTAGGACACATCTTTTATTTTGGTGACAAATATTCTAAGCCCATGAATTGTGCAGTAGATGGAAAAGACGGGAAAAAAATTTTTGTTAAAATGGGTTCATATGGTATAGGTGTATCCAGACTAGTAGCAGCCATAATAGAAGCAAAATTTAATAATGATAAAATGAAATGGCCAAAAGCTGTTTCCCCATTCGATGTTGTAATTATACCAGCGATAAATAAAAACGATAATTCTAATTTAGAAAAATCAAGAAAAATTTACAATTCACTTAAAGAAAAAAATATCGACGTATTACTCGACGATGTTGATGAGAATATTTCAAATAAATTTAGAAAACACGATCTTTTAGGTATTCCTTATCAAATTGTTGTAGGATCAAAATCAACAAAAGATCAATTCGAGTTTAA
>CACFTH010000024.1 GCA_902569185.1 uncultured Pelagibacteraceae bacterium | reverse complement strand
AGGAGAAAAAAAAGATATTTTCAAAATTATACATAGAATAAAGACATTTTATAATTTTAAAAACTTTGATTCCCAAAATTCATCTATGTGCCCGTTCCAACCTTTTCATAAACCAAAAATTAAAATTAAAAAGGAAGTTGTTCCTATTGGAATAAAATTATCCAAAATTAATAAGAAAAAAACTTATATTGAACCCAATAAATGGAATTCATTTTTAAAGAAAAGCGGTATTAAAATAATAGATGCTAGAAAACCTTTTGAATTCAATATGGGAACCTTTAAAGGTGCAGAAAATCCTAATATTGATAATTTTAGAGATTTTCCTAATTATCTAAAAAAAATTAATAAAAAAAAACCAATAGCAATGTTTTGTACTGGAGGTATTAGATGTGAGAAAGCTACTAATTATTTGGTGAAAAAAGGTTATAAAAAAGTTTATCAACTAAAAGGTGGGATAATAAACTACTTAAAAAATATTAACATTAAATCGAGTTTATGGAGTGGTGAGTGTTACGTTTTTGACAATAGAGTTTCTTTAAAACATAAACTAAAACTTGGTACATATATTATTTGTAGCGGATGCAGAAAACCAGTATCTAAAGATGAGAAAAAATCAAAAAAATACCAAATGGGTATATCATGTCCAAAATGTTATGATAAATTGTCTATTTCTCAAAAAGAAAGATTTGCAATGAGACAAAAACAGATCTTGTTAGCAAAAAAAATGGGAAAAAATTATTTATTTAAAAAAGAATACTATTGAGGTTCAATTGGAAAATAGTTTAAACATAACCTCAAGACCAATAATCTATCTTCTTAAAAAAATAGCAATACCTGCCAGTACGGGTAGTTTATTCCAGACTCTTTTTAATATAGTAGATACATTCTTTGCTGGACAAATATCCTCAGATGCTTTGGCTGCATTAGCAAAATCCTTTCCATTATATTTTTTAATTATTTCAGCCGGAATTGGAATAGTAGCTGGTTGTAATTCTTTAATCTCAAATTCATTAGGACAAAGAAACAGATTTGCTGCATTAATTTACACTTACCACACGCTTATATATTCAATTCTTTTATCAATAGTTTTAACACTTATAGGTGTATTTTTTTCATACGAAATTTTGAAATTAATGGGAAGTTCAACAGATAGTATTTACTTAGCGAAAGAATATACTGACATAATATTTTATGGAACTTTATTTTTTCTTATACTTACATCACTAAATGCTGTTTTATATGCACAAGGGGATACCAAAACATATAGAAACGTTTTAATCATAGGTTTATTTGCAAATATAATACTTAATCCATTATTTATTTTTGGATTCTTATTTATACCTGCTTTCGGTATTGCTGGTCTTGCAATTTCAACAATTTTAATTCAGTTTTGTGCTTGTATTTATTTATTTTACAAAGTGAATAAAACTGTTTTAAAAATCGTTATTAAAACTGAAAATTTTTTAATAAGAAAAAACTTTTTTATAAATATATTTAATCAATGTATGCCAATAACTTTTGCACTTTTTTTAGTTGCCGTCGGTAGTTATATTTTGCTCTATTTTATTAGTATCTTTGGAGATAATGCGATCGCAGGCTATGGTGCTGCCATAAGATTTGAGCATATATTTACTCTTCCTGTTATAGGTTTAAATACAGCAGTAATCACTATAGCAGGGCAAAATTTTGGAGCAAGGAGATATGATAGGGTAAGAGATGTTTACAAAAAATCTTTAGCAATTGGATTTATAATCATGTGCATTTCAGGCATCATAATTTTTTTATTTTCAGAATTAATAGTAAGTTTGTTTACAAATGACTTAGAGGTGATTAAGTTTGGATCTAGCTATTTAAAGATCGCTGCTTTTATTGGTCCAATATATCCAGTTTTTTTTATTTCCCACGCTTTGTTTACAGCACTTAAAAAAACCCATTTTATATTTTATTCTAATTTATTTAGAATGATTATATTACCTTTTGCTATTGTTTGGGTAATTCTTAATATTTACAATGGTTATTTTAATGAAATATTTTATGGAATACTTTTAATGAATTGGGTTTTTGGGTTTTTTATTCTATTTCTTTCAAGAGCTTTAATGATTAAAACTTTTAAAGAGCAAAAAAAAGTCTTTTTTGTTTTTTAAATTAATAGTTTTTTTCTCTTGAATAATAATATATAAAACCAATGTTTGGTGAGGTGGGTGAGCTGGTTTAAACCAGGAGTTTGCTAAACTTCCGTAGGTGTAACAACCTACCGCGAGTTCGAATCTCGCCCTCACCGCCATTTAATTAAAAAACTTTTCTAGCTTTACAGGTTTTTGACTAAGCATATATTTGTATACATTCATATTTTCCAATACTCTTTGAACATAATTTCTTGTTTCTTCAAATTTTATTAGTTCTATCCAATTAACATAATCGATTTTATTTTTGCTTGGATCACCATTTAATCTTCGCCATTGTCTTACTCTTTTGGGTCCTGCGTTATAAGCGGCTATAGCAAACGGATATACCTCTGCATAATCATTTAATAGTGAATTAAAATAATAAGTTCCAAGATTAATGTTATATTCAGGATCAGAAGTTAATTTTCTTTTACTATAAGTCACATCCATCTGCTTTGCTACTAGCTTTGCCGTATAAGTCATTAATTGCATCATACCTTTTGCACCTGCATAACTATTTGCTTTTGGATCAAACTCACTTTCCTGTCTTGTAATTGCCAAAATTATTTCTTGTGATGGCATTGATTTACCCTTAAGAACTCTTGGAGTATTTATGATTGGATAGTTAAATTTATTATAAAATCTTTTTTCATATGATGCTTTTTTAGATACTTGAATGGAATAGTCGTATCTACCAACATTTGTTGCAAGTTTTGCAGCAAGAACCTCACTTCCTTTTTCTATATTTAATTCAGCAAGATGTTTTATTATGTCTTTACTGTATTTAGTTTTATTAAGCTCATATAAAAGAATTACGTGTTTAGTAAGTGGATTTTCATTAAATTCTTTTTCGAATTCCTTAGAGTACTTAGAGTCATCTACTAATTCAAAATCTTCAAAAGGTTTGATTTTTTGAAAAGATAATTGACCATAATAAGTTGTTAAAAATTTTGAGCCTTCTTCATAAAATTTTGTAGCTAATTTTTCGTTTCCAATTTTTTCATATGTTTTACCAATCCAGTATGCTCCTCTAGCTAAACTAATTGGGTATCCTACATTCTCATAAAATTTTTTAAAATGTTGAAGAGCTATATAAGGATCATTTAAAAAACTTAAAGATATCCATCCAGACATCCACTCTGCTTCAGCATACTCAGGTCCTTCACTCATAGAATGGTTTTTTGCAACCTCGTATGCCTCTTGATATCTTTTTTTATAAATTAAAGATCTTGATATTATAGATCTCTCTTTCCACCACAACTCAGGTTTTATCAAAGCTGTTTCATTATTAGGAATTTTATTTATGATTTCTAAAGATGAGTCTAACCTTCCTCTTCTTCTTCTCCATTTTAATCTGTCGTAATTTAACCCCATATCATTTTTAAACCTGGCTGGAACATCGGCTATAGCTTTATCGACGCCGTAAGAACTGCTCATCACAATTTGTCTAGCATTATAAAGTGCTCTGTGATCCTGAGGTAAATATCTTAAAATTCTTTTTAAATCCCATCTTTTATACTCCCATGCCATATACTCAGCTCTTTTAATATGATCAGATGAATTTAAAATTTTTTTGTATTTTTTGTTAAGATATCTTAGATCTTTAGAACTTAAAGATGCTGTAATCCATCCCTCTTTAATCAATGCAGACCCTTCGGAAATGTTTCCTTTTAATATGTATGACTCTCCCAATTTAATTTTACCAAAACCACTAAGTGGAGGATTTGAGACAAACCAACCAATAACTGTATTAGGACTAGTGGTTTTCAAATTTATTTTATGTTCAGCAAGATATTTCAACCTGTTAATCCTTGGATAATTTGGGTTCTTATCAATAAAGTTTATATATTCATCGAAACTTGACTTATTAGTTTTTTCTTTAAGGTAAATCCAGGTTACTAAATTTCTAAAATCTTTATTTTTAACTCTTTTAGTAAGCGTAAATGCTGTACTCCATTTTTTTTGAGTAATGCTATCAAATATTTGTTTTGCATAATCATAATCTTTTTTTGATAAAACATTTGATCTTTCAGCAACTTTT
>CACFTH010000023.1 GCA_902569185.1 uncultured Pelagibacteraceae bacterium | reverse complement strand
TCGGGCAGGGGAAAAACCAAAAAATGGGTACTCGCATTCGAAACTAGGAATACAAAAACAAACCCTCTTATGGGCTGGGAGTCTGGAGAAGATACTTTAGGTGAAGTATCATTGAAGTTTTCTACAAAGGAAAAAGCTATTGAATACGCTAAAAAAAATAATATTAATTTTCAAGTTATAGAACCAAAAAAATCAAATTTCATAATAAAATCTTATGCGGACAATTTTTTGAAGGATTAGTATGTGGAGAAGTTTTTTTACTGAAAAAAAATGGATGTTATGGTCATGGGGTGGTGCGTTTTTCATTTTTTTATCTTTGTTAGCCCAAACTTGGATAGATGTACAAATTAATGAATGGTACAAAGGTTTTTACGACCTTCTACAAAAAGCAACAGAAAGGGATATATCAGAATTTTACGATGGTATTTTCCTATTTATGAAATTGGCTATACCGTACGTTATGATCTACACTGTCACTAATTATTTCACTAGATTGTGGGCATTTAGGTGGCGTGAAGCAATGACTTTTTCCTATATGCCGTATTGGAAAAAAGTTGACGCTAAAGTTGAAGGTGCATCACAAAGAATACAGGAAGATTGTATGAATTTTGCTAAAATTGTCGAAAGTCTTGGTCTACAAGTTGTTAGAGCAATAATGCTTTTAATTGCTTTTATACCTATCCTTTGGGGATTATCATCAAATGTAGTAATACCTTTTTTTAAAGATGTGTCAGGTTCTTTAGTTTGGGTTTCACTTACTGCTAGTTTGGGCGGACTAGTAATTAGTTGGTTAGTTGGTATAAAACTGCCAGGTCTTGAATATAATAATCAAAAAGTAGAAGCTGCCTTCAGAAAAGAATTAGTTTATGGTGAAGATGATAGGCAAAACTATGTTAAACCACCAACAGTATTAGAGTTATTTACCGGCATAAAATTCAATTACCACAGACTTTTTTTACATTACGGTTATTTTGATCTTTGGTTGATTATGTACAACCAAACAATGATTATAGTGCCATACCTTTTGATGGGACCAGGTTTATTTACAGGTGCTATGACGCTCGGTGTATTAATTCAAACATCTAGTGCTTTCAGAGAAGTTCAAAGTAGTTTTTCTTTGTTTTTGCAAAATTGGACGAGAATTACTGAACTAAGATCTATATACAAACGTTTAAATGAATTTGAAAAAGCCATAGGTTTTAATAAACCCTTGAGAAAACCGACTAAATCTGATGTAAGAGCTTAATGGAGCTCTACCTAAAACTTATAGATGTTTTATTCCCAGTTTTTTTTATAATAGGGATTGGCTATTACATAGGTAAAAAAGATCCGAAGTTTAATACTAAATTTATTACAAACTTTGCTGGTACAATTGGTACCCCAGCGATGATTTTTTATACAATCACGACTACAGGAGTAACATTACAAATTTTTACTGAGTATTTTATTTACGCTGTAATAATTTTAAGTGTATTCGCGATTGTTGGATTTATTTTTTTATTATTACTTAAAAAAGACCCAATTACAGAACTACCTCCAATGTTTTTACCTAACACCGGTAATATGGGTGTTCCTATATGCCTCTTTGCATATGGTACAGCTGGTTTAGGAGTTGCTTCAGCAATAGCCTCTGTAATTATATTATTTCATTTTTCAATTGGTATATTGTTAGCTAGTAAAAAATTCTCATTTGGTGTTTTGGTAAAAAATGGACCTATTTATGGAATTATTGCTTCAGTGATTTTTCTTTATTTTGATCTAGATGTTCCTGGTTATTTAGAGAACACTACATTTTTGTTAACATATACGACAATTTTTTTAGTTTTGATGTCTTTGGGTGTAGCACTAACAAGGCTACAGGTAGTTTCATGGTCACACGCTGTAATTTTAGGGTCTGTTAGGGTAATTTTAGGTCCAATTATAGGTTTTTTATTAATTAGGTTTTTAGATTTGTCAGGATTTATGGCTGGTGTACTTTTAATTCAATCAGCTATGCCTAGCGCTGTGCTAACTTATCTTGTGGGTTCTATGTATTCGAAAAAGAGGGCAGTGGACAATATAGCTAGCGTTATTGTTTCTTCCACACTTATGTCCTTTATTACAATTCCTATTGTTGTTTATTTATCCCTAAAGTTTTTCAACTAAAGTACTGTATTTTAACTTAATAATATACTTTAAGTGTTTGTTTTATATCGTTGTTTTTATTAGATAAATTTGTTTTATTATTAAACCAAAGTTTTAAATAGATGTAAAAATATCATCTAACGAAAGGGAAGGTGAATAAATCCCATAAAATAAGGCTTTTTGAACAATACTATTGTATTAAAGTTCAAGATTGTTAGAAGGATATGGATATAAACTGAAGAGCAATGCAGTATCAGAATATAGCGTTTAATGGGCCATATATAGGCCTATTTTTGTGATGTGTACATATAGGCTCTAATAGACCGCATAAAACCTATATTTTTAAAAAATTACACCCTCAGATTGCAAAAAACATTGAAAAATAAGGGTTTTTTGGCCATAAAATACCCCTTTTTTAGTGGTTTTTTTGATAACTTGAGTACTTCTTTGAACCCTTATTGGGACCCACAAATATGATTGTCCAGGCCGATTTACCCTTTGGGATCTTTAAACTATGTCTATCTGTGCCCTTTCTATAACCGATGTAGCCAGGCCCTCTCCAAAAAGTCCCGTTTTCCCTTGTTTCCCAATATCCACCCTTAACGACAATAGTCAAATAAGACCAATAATGGTCGTGTAAATCACCTCTATCACTCTTTAAAATTTGGTGAACGAAGATATTGAAAGGGAACCATTTAGGTCTTTTACGAAATAAGGGATAGTATCTAACCATAAATGGCTCAGCTTTATCATAATCTGGCCAGCTTGGACCTCTGTCCATGACAATTCTTTTTCTAGACTCGAACATCATCGTATATTTAATCACTTGACTTTAAAAATCATCTATTATATTAGTAGTGATAATTAATTGTTATCAATAGTAATAGATATGAATGAACTAGTTACAGATCTAAAAGCTTTACATGAGGAAACTTTAAATAACCTTAAAAGCTCAAAAGCAAGCAATACTGTAAGAGCTTATAAATCAGACTTTAAGGACTTTGGAGCCTTCTGTGCTAAGCATGGTTTTAAATCATTACCTACAGAACCTAAAATAGTGGCTTTATATCTGACTTATCTGTCTGGAAAAGACTCTAAAATGAGTACTTTAAGGCGTAGATTGGTTTCTATAAGCATGATTCATAAACATAAGGGCCATTATCTTGATACAAAGCATCCGATAATTATTGAAAACCTAATGGGTATTAAACGTACAAAAGGAAGTATTCAAAGGGGCAAAAAACCAATATTAATCAATCATTTAAAAGCAATAATTAAAGTAATAGATGAAGATAAAACTGAGGAAATTAAGAAAATTAGAGACAAAACAATCATATTAACTGGTTTCGGAGGCGGGTTTAGAAGAACAGAATTAATATCAATAGATTATGAAGATCTGGAGTTTGTACCTGAAGGTTTAAAAATCACTCTTAGAAGATCAAAAACAGACCAATTTGGAGAAGGGATGATCAAAGGACTGCCCTACTTCTCAAATAAACATTATTGTCCTGTATCTCACTTAAAGAAATGGATAGATTTATCACAAATTAAAGAAGGTCCAATTTTTAGAAGATTTGCAAAAGGATCATCATTAACAAATCACAGGTTAACTGATCAATCAGTAGTTCTAATAATAAAAAGATATTTGGAAATGGCAGGGATAGATAATAAAAACTTTTCAGGCCATAGTTTAAGGTCAGGATTTGCAACAGTTTCGGCTGAGTCTGGCGCTGATGAAAGAAGTATTATGGCAATGACAGGCCATAAAACAACTCAAATGGTTAGAAGATATATTAAAGAAGCGAATTTATTTAAAAATAACGCCTTAAATAAAGTTAAATTATAGACCAGGACTCTGGCCAGAAATCTTTATTATTTGAAGGATTTAAATTGTCAGAAGGTCTTACACATATTTTATTAGGATTTTGGTTCAACCACGCACCCCACCAATGAAATGAAGATGGGCTTACAATAAAATGTTTTGCGAAGCTAAATAAATAGAAATCATTTATATAGTCATTATTCTGAACAAAAATAAACTTATTTTTATCGAATATTTTATCAAGATCAGAAAAATTATTAGACCAAATAAAAAATTTTGGATT
>CACFTH010000022.1 GCA_902569185.1 uncultured Pelagibacteraceae bacterium | reverse complement strand
TTTTGAAGGTTTTAAGGAGTTTCTGTATAAAAATAAATTTATAAACGAAGATTGGAATTCTTTTAATATATTAACTCAAAACGCTGCTACAGTCGGCGCGTTAGACTTAAACTTTTTTAATAAACCAAACGGAAGCGGAAGTTTTTTTGATAAAATGAATAATCATAATTTTGATCTGTTATATTTGGTTGGTTCCGATGAATTAAACTTTCAAAAAAATAATGAATTTATTATTTATCAAGGTAGTCACGGAGATAGAATGGCTCAAATCGCAGATGTAATATTACCTAGCCCAGCTTATACAGAACAAAATGGTTTTTTTATAAATTTAGAGGGCAGATTGCAAAAAGCATTTAAAGCAACAAACCCAATAGGTAATGCCAAAGAGGATTGGAAAATATTTAATCTTATTGTTGATAAAATAAAAAATAAAAATTTATTCACAAACTACAAAAATTTAATTGAGGATAGTTTGTCAAAAGTTAGAGAAAATAAAAATATAGATACATTACCTGAACCCAAAATAAAAAAAATAAATTTAACCTCAGGCAATTTTTATAGTGAACAAGTTTTAATAAGACCAATTGATTATTATTTCAGCAATCCAGTTGCGAGAGCATCAAAAACTATGAGTGATTGTAGAATTGAGAAAATTCGTAATTCAGAAAATAGAAAGACAGGCTAAATGGAGTCTTTAATTGTTCTATATAATGAAGTTTATAAAATTTTATTTTTATTAATTCCTATTTTAGTTTCTGTAGCCATGATAGTCTGGTTTGACAGAAGAGTTTGGGGATTTGTTCAAAAGCGGAAAGGCCCAAATGTTGTAGGTCCATTTGGATTATTTCAAACTTTAGCTGATGCATTAAAATATATATTTAAGGAAATAATTATTCCCGCAAGTTCCAATAAAGTTATTTTTATTTTGGCACCAATAGTCACAATGACTCTTGCTTTATCTGCTTGGGCCGTAATTCCTTTAAGTGATAAGATGGTAATCGCCGATATTAATGTTGGAATACTCTATATTTTTGCAATTTCCTCTTTAGGTGTCTATGGAATTTTAATGGGTGGTTGGGCATCAAATTCTAAGTATCCCTTTCTTGGTGCAGTAAGATCTGCTGCACAGATGGTTTCTTACGAAGTGTCAATTGGAATAATCATTATTAATGTTCTTTTGTGTACAGGTTCTTTAAATTTAAGTGAAATTGTTTTGGCTCAACAAAATTTATGGTTTGTAATTCCTCTTTTCCCAATGTTTGTTATTTTTTTTATTTCCGCACTTGCAGAAACTAATCGACCTCCATTTGATTTACCAGAAGCCGAAGCTGAATTGGTGGCCGGATATCAAACAGAATATTCTGGGATGATGTATGCAATGTTTTGGCTTGGAGAATATGCAAACATTCTATTGATGTGTGCACTTGGTTCAATTTTATTTCTTGGCGGTTGGTTATCGCCTATTGATATTTATCCATTAAATTTAATCCCAGGTGCTGTATGGATGATAATAAAAATATTAATTTTATTTTTCATGTTTGCAATTATAAAAGCAATCGTTCCAAGATACAGATATGATCAACTTATGAGATTAGGCTGGAAAGTATTTTTACCTTTCTCTTTAATATATGTTGTATTGACAGCAAGTTTTTTAATTTATTTTGACTTACTTCCAAACACAGGAAATTAAATGAAACTAAATCGTATTTTAAAGATTATTTTTTTATCAGAATTTATCAAGTCCTTAGCAATTGCTTTTAAAGAAATTTTTAAGAAGAAGAAAACAATTAACTATCCATTTGAAAAAGGAGCAATAAGTCCAAGATTTAGGGGTGAACATGCTTTGAGAAGATATCCAAATGGTGAAGAAAGATGTATCGCTTGTAAATTATGTGAAGCCGTATGCCCTGCTCAAGCTATAACAATCGAGTCAGAAGAACGAGCTGATGGAAGTAGAAAAACAACTCGATATGATATTGATATGCTTAAATGTATTTATTGTGGATTGTGTGAGGAATCTTGTCCTGTAGATGCTATTGTACAAGGTCCTAATTTTGAATTTGCAACAGAAACTAGAGAAGAGCTCTATTATAATAAGGAGAAGTTGCTTAAAAATGGGGATCAATGGGAGTCAGTTTTGGATAAAAATTTAAAACTGGATAAACCCTACAGATAATTTTAATGATAGCACACGCATTATTTTTTTATTTTTTTTCTATAATAGCGATACTTTCTGCAATTATGGTTATTGTTTCTAGGAACACTGTTCATGCTGTATTCTTTTTAATATTAGACTTTATATCCATTGCATCACTTTTTATTCTGATTGGTGCGGAGTTTTTAGGAATGATGATGATAATAGTTTACGTTGGAGCTGTTGCAGTTTTATTTCTGTTCGTGGTGATGCTATTAAACGTTAGTGAACAAAAACTTTCCTGGTTTCGAGGAGCAAGAAAAACAAAGCATATACCAATAGGTTTGGCAGTTGGCGCTGTAATTTTGCTTGAACTTATAGTTGTTGTAGGTGGTTGGAAATATAGAGATACTTTTTCTGAAACTAAGTTCCTAAATTTTGAAAAAGATTTTACTAATACCCATGCAATTGGTAATGTGATGTACACCGAATATATACATCTCTTTCAAATATCTGGCTTAATATTACTTTTGTCAATGATCGGAGCTATAGTTTTAACTTATAGGAAAAGGGAGGGTGTGAAAAGACAGGATTATTTTACGCAAGTTGGAAGAGAAAGAGAGGACTCTATTAAACTTGTTGAAGTAGAGTCAGGGAAAGGAATCAATTTAGATGATTGAAATTGGTTTAGGCCACTATTTAACTTTTGGAGCAATAATATTTTCAATAGGCACTCTCGGTATTTTTTTAAATAGGAAAAATGTTATTGTTATTTTAATGTCGGTAGAACTAATTTTGCTTGCAGTTAATATCAACTTAGTTTCTTTTTCCATATATCTAGAAGATATTACTGGCCAAATATTTACAATGCTTATTTTAACGGTCGCAGCAGCCGAAGCAGCAATTGGATTAGCAATTATTGTTTCTTATTATAGAAATCGTGGGTCAGTCAGGGTAGAAGAAATTAATGAGATGAAAGGTTAAATGGAGTACGCGGTTATTTTTTTACCGTTGTTAGGAACAATAATTGGATATTTATCTAAATACTTTGGTGATATCGCATCACAATTATTAACTACTCTTACAGTTTGCATAGCAGCTATATTATCATTAGCAATTTTTTATAATGGCCTAGTTCATGATAATTATGGAAATTATATTATTTTCGAGTGGATTAAGTCAGGAGATTTTCAGATTAATTGGTCAATAAATATTGATCCTTTAAGTTCGATAATGTTAGTAGTAGTTACACTTGTTTCGGCTTTGGTTCATATTTATTCAATTGGCTACATGAGTCATGATCCGTTTAAACCACGATTTATGTCTTATCTGTCATTATTTACTTTTGCCATGTTGGTTTTGGTTGTATCGGATAATTTCATACAGCTATTTTTTGGATGGGAAGGGGTCGGTCTGTCATCTTATCTTTTAATTGGTTTTTGGTACAAAAGAGAATCTGCTAACAAAGCTGCAATTAAAGCTTTCTTAGTTAATAGAATTGGTGATTTTGGCCTTGCCATTGGCGTATTTTTAATATTTTTGTATTTTGGAACATTAAACTATGAAGAAGTTTTCCAACAAGTTTCAAATTTTTCTAGTAAAGAGATCAATTTCTTAGGTTTAGAGGCAAATTTAATAACTTTAATAAGTTTGTTTCTTTTTATTGGTGCTATGGGTAAATCAGCTCAATTTTTTTTACATACCTGGTTGCCAGATGCAATGGAGGGTCCCACTCCTGTTTCTGCACTTATACATGCTGCAACAATGGTTACAGCTGGAGTTTTTTTAGTTGTAAGATGCTCTCCGATTTTTGAGTATTCTCAATTTGCATTAAATATTGTGACAATCATTGGAATGACCACAGCATTTTTTGCTGCAACGGTTGCGATTGTACAAAATGATATAAAAAAAATAATAGCTTACTCAACATGTAGTCAACTTGGCTATATGTTTTTTGCAGCTGGAGTTGGAGCTTACAATGTTGCTATGTTTCATTTATTCACACATGCGTTTTTCAAAGCACTTTTGTTTTTAGGATCAGGTTCTGTAATTCATTCTTTAAATGACGAGCAGGATATAAGAAATATGGGTGATATATGGAAAAAAATGCCTTTTACTTGGTTGGCAATGATTGTTGGTACACTTGCATTAACTGGATTTCCACTTTTATCCGGATTTTATTCTAAAGATGCAATAATTGAGTACGCTTATTTAAGTCAAAGTAACATTGGTTATATTGCGACTGCAGTAGGAATAATAACGGCGCTTTTAACGGCTATTTATTCTTGGAGATTAATATTTAAAACTTTTCATGGAAAATTTAACAACAAAGATATTTCGAAATCAAAAATTAAGGAGTCGGGCTTATCTATTACCGTTCCTTTAGGAATTTTAATTTTAGGATCAATCTTTTCTGGATTTCTTTTCAAAGACTTACTTATAGGAAAAACTAATCAAGAATTTTGGGGATCATCTATACTAATTTTAAGTGATTTTGACCACAGCTTGATACCATTGTGGATCCTTTATATAACACCATTTCTAGTAATTTCTGCTATACCTTTGTCATATTATCTAT
>CACFTH010000021.1 GCA_902569185.1 uncultured Pelagibacteraceae bacterium | reverse complement strand
TATTGTTGTTGATAGAATAGTTTTAAATTCAAAATTAGGTAATAGATTAGCTGATAGTATAGAAACTGCATTAAATCTATCAAATGGCTTGCTTATAGCTGAGTATGAAAATGAGACTTTGCCAAAAAAATTCAGAAAAAAAGAAAGTATTTTGTTTTCATCCAAATTCTCATGTCCAGAAAGTGGTTTTACAATTGAAGAAATCGAACCAAGATTATTTTCATTTAATAGCCCTTTTGGAGCATGTGAGGAGTGTGAAGGTATAGGACATAATTTAAACGTTGATCCGAATTTAGTTGTGTCAGATAAAAATAAAACTATTGCAGATGGAGCAATTGAACCCTGGGCAAAATCTACTTCAATGTATTATGCTCAAACATTATCGTCTATTGCGAAACATTATAAATTTTCTTTAGATACAAAATGGAAAAAGTTACCAAAAAAATTTCAAGATATAATTCTTTATGGATCAGATGATGAAGAAATAAAGTTTTATTATGACGACGGATATGAAAAATATGACACTAAAAAGACTTTTGAGGGTGTAATAAATAATCTTGAAAGAAGATATTTAGAAACAGATAGTGATTGGAAAAGAGATGAAATTGCCCAGTACCAAAGTGAAAGTAGTTGTGAAAAATGTAATGGTATGAGGCTTAAAGAGGAGGCTTTATGTGTAAAAATTAATAAATTAAACATAAGCGAAATAACAAAATTTTCTATAGAAGACTCTCAGAAGTGGTTTGCAAATCTTGAAAATATACTATCTTCTAGAGAGAAAAAAATTGCACAACATATACTTAAGGAAATTAACGAGAGGCTAAACTTTTTGTTAAATGTTGGTTTAAACTATTTAACTCTATCAAGGGAATCTGGAACACTTTCAGGAGGAGAGTCACAACGAATAAGATTAGCATCACAAATTGGGTCAGGATTAACGGGGGTTCTTTATGTTTTAGACGAGCCCTCTATAGGTCTTCATCAAAGAGATAATAAAAAATTAATTGCTGCATTAAAAAAACTTAGAGATCTAGGTAATACAGTAATTGTTGTTGAGCATGACACAGAGACTATGGAAAATGCTGATCATATAATTGATCTGGGTCCAGAGGCTGGTTTAAATGGTGGCCAAATAACTGCCCAAGGTAATTTAAAAGATATTATAAATACGGATGATAGTATTACTGGAAATTATTTATCTGGTAAAAAATATATACATTTACCTAGAAAAAGAAGAACAGCAAAAAATGGAAGATATTTAGAAATTTTAGGTGCAACTGGAAATAATCTTCAAAATGCAAATCTTAAAATACCAACTGGAACATTTACATGTGTAACTGGAGTATCAGGTAGTGGTAAATCAACTTTAGTTTTACAAACTTTATATAATGCTCTTAATCTATCTCTTAATAAAAATAAATCTAGGAAACTACCTAAACCATTTAAAGGTTATAAGGGAATAGAATTAATTGATAAAGTTATTGATATTGATCAGTCTCCTATCGGAAGAACACCAAGATCTAATCCGGCTACATATACGGGTGCGTTTGGTCCTATCAGAGATTGGTTTGCTAATTTACCAGACTCAAAAACTCGGGGATATAAACCTGGAAGATATTCTTTTAATGTAAGAGGTGGAAGATGCGAAACTTGTGAAGGTGATGGCGTGATTACTTATGAAATGCATTTTTTACCCGACGTTTACATACCCTGTGATGCTTGTAAAGGAAGTAGGTACAATAGGGAAACTCTAGAAATAAAATTTAAAAATAAGAATATAGCAGAGGTTTTAGATATGACAGTTGAGGAAGGTTGTAATTTTTTTGAAAATATTCCAACAGTTCATTCAAAACTATTAACATTGAAGCATGTTGGCTTGGGGTATATAAAAATTGGACAGCAAGCCACTACCTTATCTGGAGGTGAGGCTCAAAGAATTAAGTTAGCCAAAGAATTATCAAAAAGATCTACTGGCAGAACACTTTATATCTTAGATGAACCAACAACTGGTTTACATACGCATGATATTAAAAAATTGCTTGAAATTTTACAAGCATTTGTGAATACAGGTAACACCGTAGTAGTTATTGAACATAATTTAGATGTAATAAAAACAGCTGATTGGATAATAGATATGGGACCGGAGGGCGGTGCCGAAGGAGGCAAAGTCATTGCTGAGGGATCACCTGAAAAAGTAGCCACAGTTGATAGCAGTTATACGGGTAAATTTCTTAAAAATCTAATTAATGGGAAAATGAAAAAAACTGCATAAAATTAAAATTTATGGTATAAGTATATATGGTTAATATATTACAGTCTTTATCAAAAACTATTCACCTTTCAGCTATATTGGCTATCTTGTTATTTGCTGGCCTTTTTTTCGCTGGTGGAGAATGGGCTTTTGATAGACTTTTTTGGAGCTGGTTATTTAGATATCTCCATGTTGTTGTTGGTATAATGTGGATCGGGTTACTATGGTATCTAAACTTTGTTCAAATACCAAGTATGCCTAAATTCACAGATGAGCAGAAACCAGCCATTACAAAAATTATTGCCCCAGCAGTTTTGTTTTATTTTAGATGGGCTGCACTAGCAACAATAGTAACTGGTTTGATCGTTGCTTATTTAAACGGCTATGCTCATGACGCGATGATTCTTGGAATTGGTAGCGGTGGTAAAAATACTGCTATTGGCATTGGGATGTGGCTTGGAATAATTATGGCTTTTAATGTATGGTTTATAATTTGGCCTAATCAAAAAAAAGTTCTAGGTATTGTTGATTGCGCCCCGGAAGACAAACCAAAACACGCAAAAACTGCAGTAATTACATCTCGAGTTAATACTTTATTGTCATTACCAATGCTTATGACGATGGTTATAGCTCAGAATCTTTACTAATTTTTTTCTTCTTCCTTAGCAATAGATTTATAACTTACTCTTAAATATTTTAATACAGGTGAGGCCACAAATATGGATGAGTAAGTTCCGATGATTACTCCAATAATCATTGCTAGTGAGAAGCCTTTTAAAATTTCACCACCTAAAACATAAATAGAGCCTAAGGCTAATAAAGTCGTGACAGAAGTTATTATCGTTCGTGATAATGTCTCGTTGATAGATGTGTTGGAAACATCATCAATAGTGCTAGAAGAATACTTTGATAAATTTTCTCTAATACGATCATAGATAACAACTGTATCATTCATCGAATAACCAACAATAGTCAGAACAGCTGCTACAATAGAAAGATTAACTTCTAATGATAAAATTGAAAAAATACCGATAGTAATTAATACATCGTGAAAAATCGCTAAAATTGATCCTAAACTAAATTGCCATTCAAATCTAATCCAAATATAAAATAACATAGCACCAAGTGCTAGACATATAGCAATTAAACCTGAATTTAATAATTCTGCGCTAACTTTAGGACCTACGTTTTCTATACGTCTAAAATTTACATCTACACCCAACTTATTAACTACACTTTCTTTTATAGATTTGATATTTACAACTTTATTAAATTCTTTTTTCTCAAATTTTATAAGATAGTCACCTTTTTTTCCAAATTCTTTAACATTCAAATCTCCTAAATCCATGTTAGAAAAAGCCGATCGTATATCATTTATTTTGATATTATTTGACTCTACTCTTAACTCAATTAGCGTCCCACCTTTAAAATCGATACCAAAATTTAAACCTTTAAAAATAATTAGGATTAGACTTATTAAAACAAAGAAAATAGAGATTAAATTTGCCATTTTAAAATTTTTTGTGAAATTATAATTATATTCTTTTTTCATATAAAAAATTTTTTCTCTCTATTTCTTAAAACTATAATTGAGGTTAAATGCCTTGAGATAAAATATGCTGAAAACAATGTCGTAATTAAGCCTATTGATAAAGTTACTGCAAAACCTTTAACTGGCCCAGATCCAAAAATAAAAAGAATTATTGAGGCAATGAGTGTTGTTATATTTGCATCCAAAATTGTTACTACTGACCTTTTAAAACCTAAGTCAAAAGCTTGAATATTGTTTGAAATATTTTTTCTTAATTCTTCTTTTATTCTCTCAAATATTAAAACATTTGCATCTACTGCCATTCCAACAGTCAATATGATGCCGGCAATACCTGGTAATGTTAAAGTGGCTTCAAGAAGAGTTAAAAAACCAATTAACATTAGTAAATTTGATATTAATGAGATATTAGCTATCAAACCAAACAGGCGATATTTAATTATCATAAAAATTATTACTAAAAAAAAACCAATAATCAATGAGAATACACCCGCATCTATTGAGTCTTGTCCTAAATCAGGTCCAACAGTTCTTTCCTCTACTACTGATAAAGGTGCTGGAAGAGCACCAGAACGTAACAATAAAGAAAGATCTGTAGCACTTTGAAAGGTAAAATTTCCAGAGATTGTTCCTTGTCCGCCAGTAATTGAATCTCTTATAACAGGCGCACTTATAGCTTCATTATCTAAAATTATTGCCAATCTTTTACCAATATTTTTACTAGTTGCCTGCCCAAATCTTTGAGATCCTAATCTATTGAGTGTGAAAGCAACTATTGGTTCTTGATTTATATTATCATATTTTGGATTAGCATCTATTAGGTTATCCCCAGTTAAAATTATTCTTTTACTAACTGATATTTTTTCTTTGGTATCTTTGAGAATAAAAGTTTCAATTCCAAATTCAGTTTTGTCATCAGTTACCATTCTAAAAGACAATTGGGCAGTCTTTCCAAGTAAATCTTTTATCCTTTCAGGATCTTTAATACCTGGTAGCTCAACTAAAATTCTGTTACTACCCCTTTTGATTATAGATGGTTCTTTTGTACCCGTTTCATCAATTCTTTTACGAACTATTTCAATTGATTGATCAACCGCTGATGTGTTGAGTTTTATTATTCCATTTTTTGATAAAAA
>CACFTH010000020.1 GCA_902569185.1 uncultured Pelagibacteraceae bacterium | reverse complement strand
TAATAAGCAATAAATATTTTGATAATTGTCTAAATTATAATTTTCTAAATTTAAATCATTCTCAAAAAAAATAAGATTTTTTACTTTTTCAGAATCATTAAAATTTTCAATCTCAGTCAATTTATACTCACGTTTATCCTGTAATGGTATTGGATTTTCAACTAATCTTATATTTTTGTATTTATTATTTGTAAACTTTTCAATATTCCAAGATTGTGCAGAATAATTTTTTCCTTTAGTTTGAAGACCAGCCACCCATCTCCAGCTCAGAGTATTAGATGCAGCATCACCATCTAAAAGATATTTTAAAAAAAATTCAGCACCCTTCTGCCAAGGTAATTTTAATGTAAATATCCAAATACTCGCAAACCACATTCTTGTATGGTTATGAAGATAATTAAATTCTTTTAACTCGTTTACCCAATCATTAAAGCATGCAATTTGGGTTTTTCCATTAACAGCCTGCTGTAATCTTTGATCATCTTTTATATTTTTTAGATCTTCAGTAAAATCTGTCCAGACTTTTGGTCTCAGTTCCAACCAACCTTTCCAGTATACTCTCCAAAAAATTTCTTGAATATATTTTTCAACTTTTTGGTAAGGTTGTTTTCTTAAAACCCTTTCAACAGTTTCATATTCAGTTATTAGTCGGTGAGTAATATATGGAGATAAACATGAAACATTTTTTCTTTCTTTAGGTCCAAAATCAAAATTTCTTTTAGAATTATAGTTGATAATTTCGTTTTCAATGAAATCATCTAATTTCTTCAGTGCACCATTTCGTGTTGTTTCAAATATCATAGTTTATTAAAACTTTAGATAATACTTTTCACAGTTATTTGATATTATCTATTTAAGCACATGCATAAAAAACTTTTAATTATTTTATCAATTTTTACTCTACTTTTAACGAACGTAAAATCTGACGAGATAGTAATCAAACAATTAAAAAAAGGTGGTAATATTGTATTTATAAGACATGCGATTGCGCCTGGCGGTGGTGACCCAGAAAATTTTAGATTGAATGATTGTTCGACTCAAAGGAATTTAGATAGTCAAGGTATTGAACAATCAAAAAAAATGGGGTTATTTTTTCAACAAAACAATATTCCTATAGACAAGGTACTATCCAGTGAATGGTGCCGTTGTAAAGATACGGCTAAATTTGCTTTTAAAGATTATGAGACTTTTAATGCTCTTAACTCTTTTTTTTCCTCAAAATTTGAAAAAAATAAAGAAAAACAGATGAAAGATTTAAATAAATTTTTAAATAACTGGGAAAGTAATAAAAATTTAATTTTGATTACTCACTATGTAGTGATTTTAGAAAGTTTGAACAAAACAGTTTCCTCTGGTGAAATTGTTGTAGTTGATAAAAATCTTAATTATATCGGTAGTGTTAAGAAATATTAACCAACGTTTGATCTTCCACCATCAACTCCAATAATTTGGCCAGTAATCCATGAGCTTTCATCAGATAGAAGAAACTTTGCAAGTGCTGCCGAGTCTTTTCCTTCGCCAAGTCTTTTAAGTGGATGCATTTTAGCAATACCTTCTGCAATTTTTGGATTTTTTAAAATTTTACTAGCCATTTTTGAGTTACTCATACTTGGAGCTATACAATTAACTCTTACGTTTGGAGAAAATTCTGCTGCCAAAGAAATAGTAAGACCCTCCAAAGACGCTTTTACCGGCGAGATAATTCCATGATTAGGGAAACCTTGATTTGCAGCAACTGTCGAAAACAAAACTATTGATCCTTTATTATTTTTTAAACTTTGATGAAATTTTTTTATAATGTCGTAAATAGGAAATAAATTTAGTGAAAATGATTTCATTACATCTTTTTTTGAAATCAAATTTATTGGTTTAAGGTCTATAGATCCTACGCAATAAGCAATACCTTTAATTTCAGTGTCAGCAAGATCACTATCAATTTTATCTAAAAAATCCTCTTCTAATACATCAGCAACACTAAAGCTATGACCAGTTTCATCCGACAGTTTTGAAACTTCATCCTGATTTTTTCCTACAAGATGACATTCGGTTGATCCATTTTGCATTAATTTGGCAAGAGAACTTCCAACAGCCCCAGTAGCACCAAATATTAAAATTTTATTAGCCATATATTTAATTATTTTTACTTAATTGCAATTTCTTTGCTATTCCAAAACTCAAAAAAGTTAAATAGGTTCCAGTAATGAATAATCCGTTAGCAATTATCATAGTTACATGTGTGATTTCGAAATAGGAGAACAGTAAATAAGCAAAACCAATCATTAAGTCCCAAACACCAAATAATAAAATATAAAGTGGCCATCTCGAACCTTGTCCTAGTGATTTAAAATCAGCAATTCGTCTTTTAATATATTCTGTTCCAAGAGCAATTAGGAAAAGTGGAACTATAAAAAAGAAAACCCATAAATAAATTGCTATACTAAAATTATCTTGTACCCAAACTTTTGGAAAAAAATCTGTCTCGTGAAGAAAAGTCCAAAAAATAAGATATCCAAACATGTAATATGCAACAATTGCTACTAGTTGTTTCATTTTAATTAAGCTTCCTCACCAGGATTTTTTTTATCCATTCCAAGTTTTTTACTGTATCTCAAAGTTAAGAAAAAAACTGATAAAGCTAATAATAGAATAGCAGCACCCTGATAAATTAAATTTACCGAGGCACTATCTTTGTCTTGTAAAATTATTAGTCTAGCTAATGCTGTGATTGCAATTAACACAGGGTAAGTAATTCTTATTGTTTTACTAGCCCAGAAAACTCCAATCATTCCGATAACTTCAATATAGATAAACATCAAAAGAAGGTCAGCTAAAGTTACACGACCAGCTTTATACATTTCGTTGATTTCAAAACCAAAAGCCAACACAGTTCCGACCAAAATAAATATTACAGCCACTAACTGAATGTTTCTGATTATTATATTCATAGCCATACCCAGAGATATATATCATAAAATATCTTATCCCTGGGCTTTTCTTGACGCAGTTTTAAAGGGCTATTTCCTTAACTGATTTTACACCGGCATTGAAATCGTTAGTGTTTTTAACAAATTGACAATGCGTGCAATTAGAACCAGCAGCTGGCACTTTATCATTTGATAAAAGTGACATTACCTCTCTTAGAAAATCAAAAAACTTTTCATCGTTTCTTTCGATTTCTTGCCACTTAACAATATTTTTAAAGATGTACTCATTATTATCATCTTTTAAAAATTTATTTGGTTCAACTACAAAAAGTCCAATTTTTGATATTGGGCTTAATGATGGTTTACCTTCAGCAGCATTTTCCAATGCAAGTGTATATGCATGAAGTTGTCTTGAGTATTTTTCAACGTTAGAACCTTTAACTGAAGATGTTTTAAAATCTACAATTCCATAGCTCATATCATCGAAACCTAAGACTGTATCAGTTTTACCTTTTATAAAACATTTATTACCAGTTTTTTTGTCTGTAAAAGGTTTTGACTGAATCCAACGATCACCAAATTCTACTCTACCGTTTGGTAGATCATCTGTTATATCCTTTGGACTTTTACCTTCGAAGTGGTCCTTCATGATACCATCTATTTTTGTAAATATTGAAGGCATGATTCCTCTCGGTCTGTTAAGGCCGTGCTTTACTTTATGGTAAAAGCATTTTTTGCACTCATCATAGAGAAATCCAAAGTCTGATGGGCTTAGTTTATATATTTCACTCATATTTTTCCTATATCTTATATTTTTATGAAGCCCCAGTTAAGGGGCTTCATATTTTAGATAACTCGGATCACCCCCGTTTCTTTGTTAGTAGCAGCACCAGATACTTCATTGTATCTTGGTAATCTGTTGTTATCTGCTTTGAAGTCATTGAGAAATTTATCTTCCCAAAATATTTGAGACTGTTCTGCCTCTATATGGGCGTATTCAATTTTATCATACGTCCAACTTCTTCTTTCAGTAGATTTGCATCTTTTCCTAATGCGACCTCTACCGATGTATACGATCTCACCAGCATGAAGGTATCTGTATATACCTTTAACATCTGAGGGTATGTCATCAGCTTTTTCAACTGAAAGTTCGAAGCAAGGATTTAGATCTACGTAAAACGAATTAACATCTCTGTTATATTGTTTTGCATAAAGTCTTTTCCCAGACCGAGTCCTTTGACTTATTGCATTCAAGCGAGGCTGACTTCTGATAAGATCTCTACAAGATACAAAAAAGCGATGTCTTATAGTTCTACCTCTCGTCAACTTAAAGTTATGATCAGATTCCTCTTCATTGTTCAGAACAAATCTAACTTTGTCAGCTTTACTGATGTCTGGATGGTTATATTCCAAACTGACATTTCTAAACTGAGTTAAGTTAACAATATTTGATAAAGCAGCATTCAAATGAATACCATTAACATCAACTGTTATACTTGGCTCAGCTAACTTGAAGTGAGACTCCCTTTTCCAAGGATGCCATTCGTTTATTCGACTCATAGGCCCTCCTTTACAAAAACGGGACTTACATCTACAGCAACAACAGTTACTGTAAAGTCCTCACAATCGATGTCGCTTGTTTTGGGTCTAATGATTGGACCTGTTAAAGCGATCGCCTCCATCTTGGTGATAAAACTATTTTCAACTTTTCTGAATAGTTTCTTTATCCACCTTTGAGGCTGGTTAAGATCATCTTTCTTTAGATTAAGACGTTTGATCTCAACGTTCAGCGTTCCTTTTTCTATTTTTTCTTCATTAATCCTTACCGCTGTAGGAACAACAACTGGCGGATTAGTCATATTATTTGACATAAATACCTCCTTTTTTTGATTTAATGTCATGATGTCTGATAGCACAGAAGGTATTGACAGTAACGGACAGGGGTTTATTTAAAATGACTGTTTTATCTTTTTTCTGACAGGAGATAAAGATCAATAAAATTTTGAAAGATTTCACTCTCTTCGTAAAGATTATTTATTTCGACTTTAACAGGATCTCCAAATTTTAGAATCCATATAAATTTGGTCTTTAAGTAGATTTCACCATCTTTAAGTTTAATCGGTTGAGGACATAACTTGTTACCAATAGAAATTTTGACTTTCTCATTTAATAAGTATTTAATTTTATCTTTTATATTTCTCTCTAAAAAAGCTCTACCAGCCAAACTCCAAGACGAATTCATATATCTAAACCCAGCAGATACTTGAAGACA
>CACFTH010000019.1 GCA_902569185.1 uncultured Pelagibacteraceae bacterium | reverse complement strand
GAAATTTTCTTTCCAACTAAATTAGACCAATTTTCAATTATAGAGTTATAATTATGACCACCCTTTTTAAAAATTTTTTTTAATCCTTTTGGCAAAGAATTTGATACAGTCTTAAGTCCTTGAATAGAGTACATTGATTTATTAATATAAACTTTTTTACCATGCATATTAAAACAAATTTATCAAAAAAAATAATTAGTTGGTATGATAATAATAAGCGCGTCTTACCATGGAGAGTGCATTATAATTCACCAAGAAAGCTATATTATAGATTATTAAGTGAATTTATGTTGCAACAAACGCAAGTAAAAACTGTGATTCCTTATTTTAAGAAATTTACAAAAGAAATTAAAACTTTGAAAAAACTTTCTTCTGCTAGCGAAAGAAAAGTTCTTAAGTTATGGGAGGGTTTAGGTTATTACAGAAGATGTAGAAATTTAATGGCTACAGCAAAAATTGTCACTAAACAAAAAAAATCAATCCTGCCTAAAACTTTAGATGATATAAAAAAACTTCCTGGGATAGGCGATTATACAGGAAACATTTTACTCGCACTTGTATATAATCAGCCTCGATTAGCCTTAGACGGGAATGTTAAAAGGGTTTTCTCTAGAATATTTAACAAACACGAAAAAAAAATTAATTTTGAAAAAATTATTGAAAAAAATAGAAAAAATTTATTCTTTTCTAAAAGATAGTTCCTCAAATATAGATGCACAAATAAGTTCTTTAAAAAATAAAATTGATAATACTAACTCACTTCTTGAGGAACAAAACAAAAAACTACAACCTTTGAAAGATAAAAAAATAGAAAATCTTTCTAGACTACAAAAAATTAATTTAGAGATTGTAAATTTACAAAAGGAGGAGGAAAGAATTAAAGATCTTAAAAAGAAAATTCAAAATAACTTGAGAACTATAGACTCTGACTTGGAAAGAGAGAAAAGTATTTCTTTAGATGCTTCATTAAATGAAAAGAGAATGCTAGAGGAAAAAAATGAACTTTTAAAAACGGAAAAAGAGCTTTTTGATATAGAAAACAAATCAAAGTTAGATCTTGATGCTTCTAGTAGCAAACTCCAAAAATTGCAAGCCCAATTAGATAATTTAATAAACGAAATTGGAACATACATTGATGGTGATAGAAAACTTTCCAAGGAAATATTTGAAGAGCTTAAACAATTAATAAACAAGATAACTTCAAGCCAAGAAGAGTATGCAATATATTTTGGTAAAAATGAAACTATTAAGAGTGACTCTATAAAAAGAAAACAAAGGATCAATAATATTGATCAAGAACTTGAAAATTGGAAAGATTTAAAACTTAATTCAGAAAAAATGGTTTTAGAATTGAATGAAAGACGGAAAAAATTAAATATTGAATTAGAAGAAAATCAAAAAAATCCAGAGAAAATTGCAATTAATAAGGGACAAAATTTACAAAATTTAGAAAATACAAAAAAACAAATTGAAGAATTAGAATTTGAAGTAGAAAATGCTGAAAAAAAATTTAATTCAACTAATGAGGAGCTAAAATCTCTACAAGAGAAATTTGCAGTTTTAAGAGAAAATAAAGCGAGATTTGAGGCTACCGTAGAGGGTATTGATCAAAGAAAAATGGATTTGATTTACGTTGTTAAAAAAGAGTTAAAAATTGATAATATAAATAACTTATTTTCAATAACTGGATTTACAGATCCTGAAAAATTGCCATCAATAGATGAGCAAGAAATTAGTTTATCTGAATTAAAAAAAAGCAGGGATGAATTAGGTTCTGTAAATTTAAGAGCAGATTTAGAAACTGAAAAATTTAAAGTCACAATAAAAAAAATGGAGGAGGATAGAACTGACCTAGTATCAGCAATAGTTAAGCTTAAATCAAGTATAAATGAACTTAATCAAAAAGGTCGTGAAAGACTTTTAGATGCTTTTTCAAAAATTAACAAAAAATTTAATGAAGTTTATGTGAAACTCTTTAATGGAGGTAACGCTAAACTTGAACTGGTAGACTCTGAAGACCCGTTAGAAGCAGGCCTAGAAATGTTAGTTTCTCCTCCGGGAAAAAGATTACAATCGATAACTTTATTGTCTGGGGGTGAACAAGCTTTAACGGCTTTATCATTGGTATTTGCAATTTTCTTAACAAATCCCTCTCCAATTTGCGTGTTGGATGAGGTTGATGCACCATTGGACGATGCAAACGTAACCCGTTTTTGCTCGCTTCTAGAAGAACTAACAAACATAACAAAAACAAAGTTCGTTATTATAACTCATCATGCCCTAACTATGTCTAAAATGAACAGACTTTATGGTGTTACAATGCCAGAAAAAGGCATTAGCAAATTAGTAGCTGTAAATTTGGAGAGAGCCGAAGAATTAGTTGCATAAAAAAATAATGACAAAACAAGATGATTTAGAAACTCGCCTTAAGATTGCAAAATCTAAATTAGAAATTAAACACTCAAAAGCGGATACAAAAAAAGGTGCTTTTCTTGGAAATGCATTTAAATTAGGTACCGAGCTTGTTGCCGCAGTTGCAGTGGGATCAATTATTGGGTTTATTTTAGATAATTGGTTTGGTACTAAACCTTTATTTATAATTTTGCTCTTTCTTTTTGGCTCCGCAGCCGGGATATACAATGTTATAAAAACTGCAAAAAAAATGCAAGAAAACAAGGAATAAACTATGGCTACTAACCCAATGCATCAATTTAACGTTTACAAGATTGGGCCTGAAATTAAAATCAATGGTATAGACTTGTCGTTTACAAATTCAAGTCTATTTATGCTAATTAGTGCAATTTCTATATCCATTTTTTTATTATTAGGAACAAAAGATAAAAAAATTATTCCTGGAAAATTTCAACTATTATCAGAGATGCTTTATAATTTTATTTCTAAAATGATTAGCGATACCGCAGGTAAAAAAGCAAAACCATATTTTCCATTTATTTTTAGTCTTTTCATATTCGTATTGTTTTGCAATATGGTAGGCATGTTGCCATATTCTTTTACAGTAACAAGTCACATAATCGTGACCTTAGCATTTGCTATGTTTATTTTTATTGGAGTAACTATCTTAGGTTTTGTTATTCATGGTTTCAAATATTTAAAAATTTTTGTTCCTAGCGGCGTGCCAGTAATTTTATTACCTATTATTATGGTAATTGAAATTATATCTTATTTAAGCAGACCAGTAAGTTTATCAGTGAGGTTATTTGCCAATATGATGGCTGGTCACACAATGCTAAAGGTTTTTGGTGGATTTGTTATCAGTCTTGGCTTAGTTGCTGGTTGGTTACCGCTCACTTTCTCTGTTGCTCTAACAGGTTTAGAAATTTTAGTAGCATTTTTACAAGCTTACGTTTTTGCAATTTTAACATGCATTTACTTAAATGACGCGTTAAATTTACATCACTAACAATAAAAAAGGAGGAAACATGGAACTAGAAGCAGCAAAAATGATTGGCGCAGGTTTAGCAGCCATTGCATTAGCTGGTGCTGGTGTTGGTATCGGATTGATATTTGGAAATTATTTATCTGGTGCTATGAGAAACCCATCAGCTGCTCAAAAACAATTTCCTAATTTACTTTTAGGATTTGCTTTAGCAGAGGCAACTGGACTTTTCGGGCTGGTTGTTGCTTTAATAATACTTTTTGCATTTTAGTAAAAAGGAAAAAGCATGATTAAGATTATCAGTTTAACAACTTTATTGTTGTTGACCTTAAATACTGTATTTGCAGCTGAGGCTGGTATGCCTCAGCTCGACCCAACTTATTGGGCATCTCAGATATTCTGGTTAACTATAATTTTTTCAGGAATTTACTTTTTAATAGCAAAAATTTTTGTACCAAAAATAAAAGGAAACATTGATGCTAGAGAAAGTCAGATTAGAAAGGATATTGATGAAGCAAATTCTCTTAAGGAAGAAGCTGATAGGAAATTGCAAAAATATAACAGTCTTATTGATGAGGCTAAGCTAGAAGCTAGAAAAATATTATCTGATGGTCGAAAAAAAATTAATGAGGATATACAGTCAAAGAAAGAGCAGATCGAAAAAGACATTCAAAAAGAAACTTTAGAAGCTACCAAAGAAATCAAAAAGTTTAAAATAAATTCTTTAAATAAAGTAAATATTATTTCTGAAGAAATAATATCCGACATCATTCAAGATATTTTTAAAGAAGATTTAAATAAAAGTAGTATAAAAGCGACAGTTTCAGAAGTTATGAAAGAGAGAAGAAATCAAATATGAACTTTGATGCTACATTTTGGGTTGCGGTCTCTTTCGTTTTATTTGTGGGAGTTTTGCTATATTTTAAAGTTCCCCAAAAAATATTTACTACATTGGATGAAAGTATAAACAAGATTAAAAAAGATGTAGAAGAAGCTGAAAAATTAAAAGAAGAAGCCAAAAATATTCTTAGCGACTATGAAGCTAAGTTAGATAAGTCTAAAGTTGAGATTGATCTTATGATTAAAAATGCCCAAAAAGAGTCTGAGTCTAATATCATTAAAATCAATGATCAATTTCATAAAATATTTGAAAATAGAAAAAAAATGGCTGAGGAAAAAATAAAACAGATGAAACTTCAAGCAACAAAAGATATTAAAAATTATTCAGTTGAAGTTGCGATAATCGCACTAGAAAAAATCATTAAAAATTCTATCGATAAGAAAAAGCTTGATAAAATTTATGTTTCAAGCGTTAATGAGGCAAAAAAAATTTTAAAAAACAAATCAATCTAGCGTAAGATCACTATCTATGACAAAAAAAGTTATTGTTATCGGATCAGGATTCGGTGGATTAGCTTCAGCTTTGAGATTAAGAGCAAAAGGTTATGAAGTAACTTTATTGGAAAAACATCCTGATTTAGGTGGAAGAGCAAGAGTGTTTAGAAAGGGTAACTTTATTTATGATGGCGGTCCAACCGTTATAACTGCCCCTTATTTAATAGAGGAATTATTTTCATTATTTAACAAAAAAATATCTAATTATGTAAAAATAGTTCCTTTAGACTTGTGGTACCGTTTTGTTTTCAATGATGGTGAAACTTTTGATTATTCGGGGAATGAAAAATCAATGGAGAAAGAAATTAAGAAATTTTCAGAGAAAGATTATCAAGGATATAATAAACTAGTAAAGTTTACAGAAAAGATTTTTGATAAGGGTTTTACAGACCTATCAGATAAACCATTTAATAACTTTTCTTTCATGATTAAACAAATCCCATCTTTATTAAATTTAAAAAGTTATAAGTCAGTTTACGGATTAGTTTCAAACTATATATCGAATGAAAAATTAAGGAGAGTTTTTAGCATGCATCCTCTTCTTGTAGGTGGAAATCCTTTTACTACTACGTCGATATATACGCTTATTCTATTCTTAGAAAAGAAGTGGGGTATTCATTATTCAATGGGTGGTACCGGGTCAGTAGTAAAAGCTCTTGAGAAGCTAATGGAAGAGGAAAATATAAGAATTATTAAAGATGCAGAAGTTACTGAAATAATTTCAAAAAACAAAGATGTTAAAGCAGTGGAAATTAATAAGTCAAAAATAATTGATTGTGATTATGTTGTTTGTAATTCTGATCCACCAAATGTATATAAAAATTTAATCAGGTCTAAAGATAATTATAATTTTTTATTTAAACAAAAAATGAAAAGAATGGATTATTCGATGGGGCTTTTTGTCTATTACTTTGGGTCAAAAAAACAATACAAAAATGTAGCTCATCATACAA
>CACFTH010000018.1 GCA_902569185.1 uncultured Pelagibacteraceae bacterium | reverse complement strand
GATAATATTTTATTAACGACAAAGTTTACATTAAAAAACTTTAAAAATGTTTTTAATGAAAATGAGTTTTTAGATTTATTGCTTACTACTTTTTACTTCACATTTTTTGGAACTGTTGGTGCTATTATTTTTGGAATGTTTGCTGCTCAATTAGTAAATCAAAAGTTTTATGGTAGGACTTTTATGAGAAGTATTTTACTTTTTCCATATGTGGGTCCAGTAGTTGCATTAGCTTACACTTGGACATTAATGCTTGATCCAAACAGTGGAACTTTAAATGCTCTACTGGTTAACTTCGGTATTATTGATAAACCAATTAATCTATTAGGTCAGAAATATTTAATATTAAGTCTTTTTGGTTTTGAAATTAAATTAAGATTAGCATTAACAACTGTAATTATGTTTGAAATTTGGAGATACTTTCCCCTAGCCTTCTTGTTTATTTTAGCTAGGCTGCAAGCTGTTCCTAAAGATTTGTATGAAGCTGCGGAAGTTGATGGTGCTGGGCCATTTAGAAAATTTATAAATATTACTCTTCCACAGATAACAGCAATTTTATCTATTCTGTTTATGATAAGGTTTATTTGGAATTTTAATAAGTTTGAAGATATTTTTCTTTTGACTGGTGGAGCATCAGGAACAAGAACATTGCCAATTAATGTATATCAACAAGGTTTTGCTGTTTCAAACATAGGAATGGGATCTGCTGTTTCTATAGTTATAGTTATGTTGCTGATAATTTTTATGATTATTTACTTTAAACTAATTGGAAAGAGAGCAAATGAAATATAAACCGTTATTCATTTATTTATTTATTTCATCATTCTTTTTAACTTTGGTCAATTCGATCTGGAAAATTATGGCAACTCTACAAGGACTGAAACTTACAGAGATAAACCTTAATATTAATTTTCTCCTAGCTCTATTCTTAAGTCTGGCGTTTATATTAATAGGCAAAAAGTTTAATCATTTAATTAAAATTGTAATTCTTTCTTTAATATTCACTTTTTTTTATATTTTGATAAATGAAGGTGCTCCAATTTGGTATAATGCTGGCATTCTTTTAATATGCTTATTTTTTACAAATAGACTTAAAAATTATGATTTAAATTTTCTAAGAGAAGATTTTATCTCTGAAAAGATTGTTTTTGATTTTTTATCACTTTTTGCAATTGTATTTTTTGCTTTTGTAATTTTATTTCCCTTTTATTTAATGTTCGTAACGAGCTTCAAAACTCAAGCCGCTCTTTTGTTTAATCCTTTAGATTTAAGTATTAGTTTAACAAATAATCTAACAGAAACATTTAAATCTTATTTTGTTATTTTTAATACTTATGACTTTGGAAGATATATTTATACAAGCTCTATTGTTTCAATAGGAACTGTAATTATTACTCTGATCTTTGCGATACCAGCGGCGTATGCTGTTGCTAGGTTGAACTTTTTTGGCAAGACTTTTTTATCTACTTCAATATTAATTATATATATGTTCCCAGCTATAGTTTTAGTGATACCCCTTTATACTGTTTTTAGTCAGTTAGGTTTAAGAAATTCAATTGAAGGGCTTCTAATTGTTTACACAGCAACAACCCTACCTGTCGCAATTTATATGCTACAAGGTTACTTTAAAAGTATTCCAAAAGAAATTGAAGATGCTGGACTAATGGATGGACAAAATTGGTTTGGAATAATAGTTAAAATTATTATCCCTTTAAGTTTACCAGCAATAGCGTCTGTTGCCTTGTATGTTTTTATGATTGCATGGAATGAATTTTTATTTTCTTTAATGTTTTTGGACAATCCTAAAACATTTACATTATCCAGGGCTATTAATCATTTAACTGGTGATGCTGAAACACCTAGACAATACCTGATGGCCGGATCAGTAGTGGTAACTTTGCCTATTCTTTTAATTTTTGTTTACTTTGAAAAATATCTTGTCAGTGGATTAACTGCGGGAAGTGTAAAGGGTTAATGAAAATTTCGATAAATAAAGCAAAAAAAACTTTACTTGGTAACAGAAGAAAAGGATACACCTTACCAACGAATAATAAACTTTACCCTGCTCAGTGGAATTGGGACTCAGGCTTTATTGCTCTAGGATATTCTTACTTTAATTTAAACTTTGCATTAAAAGAAATAAATACTTTGTTAGATGGGCAATGGAAGGATGGAATGGTTCCACACATTTTATTTCATAATACAAGAACAAACTATTATCCAAATTATACTGCATGGAATTGTGGTAATAAAATCCACTCATCTGGAATAACTCAACCACCGATATTAGCAACAATTTTAAAAGAAATTTTAAATAAAAATAGTATTAACAAAACCCAACTTTTAAATATTAAAAAAATAATTTTAAAAATTAAAAAATTTCATGAATGGTTAATTCAATTTAGAGATCCAAAAAAAAGTGGTTTGGTATCAATTTTGCATCCTTGGGAAAGTGGATATGATAATTCCCCTTTATGGGATGAGCCTATGAATAAAGTAAAAATTGAAAAAAATATAAGATATAAAAGAGCTGATAATAAAGTTGTAAATCCAGATTATAGACCACATGATATTGATTACGATAGATATGTCACAATAAAAAATCATTTAAGAAAAATTAGATATAATCCAAAAAAAGTTTATAAATCCTCTTTTTTTAATGTCGTAGATGTTGGTTTTAATTCAATATTTTTAAAAGCAAACAAAGATCTAGTTACATTGTTAGATGCCTTTGGTTTAGATAAAAATAAAATAGATGGATACGTCAAAATGACAGAAAAAAATTTCCTTAAATTATATGATAAAAAAAAAGGAACTTTTTTTTCAAAAGATGTGAAAAATAATAAAAAGATCTATATGCCATCAATAACCAATTATTTTGTATTATTTGCTGATTTAAACAATAGTAAAATTAATAACAAACTAATTGAAAATCTTAAAAAATATAACCCTAAAGAAAAATATTTTTTTTCATCAATTAAACCAAATCATAAAAGTTTTGAGGAGAAAAGATACTGGAGAGGCCCTGTCTGGATTAATTGTAACTGGTTTATTTACAAAGGATTAAAAAATAAAGATAAGTTTTTTTCTGATAAAATTAAAAATAAAACTATTGAAATGTTAGAGAAAAAAGGTTTTTTTGAATATTACAGTTGTAAGAATGGTAAACCAATGGGTGCAAAGAATTTTTCTTGGTCTGCCGCTTTGTATTTAGATTTAAAGTTTAATTAATTTTTCTAACGATAAAAACGTAAATTATTGAAGTTAAGAACATTACTATCGCATAAGTAGCCGTAGGTATGAGATAGGTTATTTCAGTAAAGAGTTGACTTGCTACAAATACAGCTAAAGTTCCGTTTTGAAGTCCACACTCAAGAGAAATAGATTTTCTTTGTGAAACTCCGCTGGCAAGAAATTTTGCAACATAGTAACCGATAAACATCATGACAATATTTAAAACTAAAGTAATTAATCCAGCTTGTTTAATATAACCCATTATATTCTCCCACTCTTCAACCCATATAGCAGCAAAAACAATTACAAATAAAAAAACTGAAACTCTTTCAATCAATTGAGATTTAGACATAACAAAGTTTGTTGCAAATTTTCTTATTAACATTCCAATAATTACTGGAAGAGTTACAACCAAAAACATTTTCATTGATATTCCTATCATTGAAATTTCTTTTGAAATTTCCGCAACTTCTAATAATTCTGCAGATTTAAATACAATAAATGGAACCGAAATAATGCTGATTAAACTTATAATTGCTGTTAATGAAATTGAAAGAGCCACATCTCCATTAGCAAATTTTGTAAGTACATTAGATGTTACACCACCAGGTGCAGCGGCAATAATCATTACACCAAGAGCAATCTCTAAAGGTAAATTAAAAATTTTAAGTAGTAGAAAAGCAATAATTGGAAGCAGTATTAACTGACAAATTAATCCAACTAAAAAATCTTTTGGCTGTTTTGCTACTCTTAAAAAATCTTGACCGGTTAAACCTAATCCAAGAGCTAACATTATTAGTGCGAGAGCTATAGGCGCAATTTTTGTTACTACTTCCATTTATTAAATAAGTTTTGATATTTGTATTGATGTATCACACATACGATTTGAAAAACCCCATTCATTATCATACCAAGATAGTACTCTACTAAATTTATTTTTTACAACTTGGGTTTGGGTAACGTCAAATATTGAACTGTGTGAATCATGATTAAAATCTTTTGAAACTAGTGGCTGTTTATTAATTCCAAGAATACCTTTTAGCTCAGCACTAGCAGCTTTTGTCATGGCATCATTTATACTATCGGCGGTAACATCTTTTTTTGTAACTAATGTAAAATCGATTAAAGAGACATTTGGTGTTGGAACTCTTATGGCCGTACCATCAAGTTTTCCTTTTAGACTCGGTAAAACTAAACTCATTGCTTTAGCAGCTCCTGTTGAGGTAGGTATCATTGCTCCCTCAGTAGATCTTGCTCTTCTTAAATCTTTATGAAGAGTATCTAATAATTTTTGGTCTCCTGTGTAACTATGAATAGTGGTCATATATCCATACTCAATACCAAAACTATTCTCCAAAACCATTGCAACAGGAGCTAAGCAATTTGTTGTGCAAGATCCATTGGAAATAACATTGTGCTCTTTTTTTAAATCTTTACTATTTACTCCTTGTACAATTGTAAAATCTACATCTTTTCCAGGAGCTGATATAATAACTTTTTTTGCTCCGGCTTTTAAATGTTTGCCTGCAGTTTCTTTATTCAAAAATAAACCTGTACACTCTAAAACAATATCAGCACCAACTTTACCCCAGGGTAAATTTGCTGGATCCCTTTCAGCAAAAACTTTTATATTTTGATTTAAAATTTTAAAACCATCTTTTGATGTACTTACATCATGTGGTAGAGTTCCATGCGTACTATCGTATTTTATTAAATGTGCGTTTGTATCTATGGAACCAAGATCATTAATACCAACAACTTGAATTTTATCTTTGTAATTCTCTAATAAAGCCCTGAGAATTAGCCTGCCTATTCTTCCAAAACCGTTAATTCCAATTTTTACCATTTATAGATTCACTTTGTATTCTTTAATCCGCTTTAATGATTCCATCAACAATTATTTTAGTAATTAGAATGCAAATAAGCTTGTTATAAAAAGTTAATAACAAATTTTTTATCTTTACAAATAGACTCTACAAGTGAATACATAATAGGAAAATCTTTTTTAGATAGGTCTTTTAAAATCTTTGGTCCTATTTCAAATGCTAATTCAGCACCTTCAACTGTATCGTTTGGCATAAACTTTTTCTTTGCCTCAGAATATGAATGGCCCTCACCTAAGTGTTGTCCCATTTTACGGTTTCTTCCACCCGCAATACTAACGTATAAATCCCCTAAGCCAGCTAATCCGTAAACCGTTTGTTCAGAACCACCAAATAGCTTAATAAATTTTCCCATCTCAATCACAGATTTTTGCATCAATATAGCTGCTGAGTTTAGATCTTTTGCTGAACCAATAACCATTGAATAAAAATTTTTTATTGCAGCACACATTTCAACTCCAACAATATCATCAGAATAATCCATAAAATAATAACTGGTTTTCACTAGCTTACCAATGACCTCGGCTGAGGAAATATTTTTATTAGTGAAAACTACGCCGGTTTTATTTCTTTTAGATAAATCTTTAGCCAAACAAGGTCCCGCTACAGCTGAAACATTAGGATTTTTAAATAAATTTGTTAATATTTCTAGTTTGTCGTTTTTAACTGATAAACCTTTGGTGAGTAAAAGTAACGGTGTTTTTGAATTTGAGGAATTAAGTTCACTTGAAATCCAATTTATTCCCTTTGAATTAACACCTAAAACAATGACATCGTATTTTTTTTTAATTTCTTCATTAAGACTTTTAGAATTTAAAAACACTATTTTATCTGAAAGTTTACAATTAAGAGGTTTGTGAAAACTGTCCTTATTTAAATTATCAATTTGATCGTTTTCTAATGGAGATCCAATAAGTGTGACGTCATGTTTATTATCAATACATGGAAAAGTAAAAGCTGATCCCATTGCACCTGCTCCAATTATTAATATTTTACTCATAATTAATTTTTAATAAAAACTTTTTGTATTAATATAAAAATAGAAATTAATTCTACCTTGGC
>CACFTH010000017.1 GCA_902569185.1 uncultured Pelagibacteraceae bacterium | reverse complement strand
TTGATAAGCTTAAGGTTAAATAAGTTAACATTGTTATTGAAACTATCTCAATTGCTCTACCAGTCTGCATTAATGCAGTACCAGCAAAAACCAAGACAAGATCAGGATAAGCTATAGCTGCTGCTAATGATGAATTTTTGGTTAAATTTAAATATTGATTGGTAGTTGGTGGAATAATTATTCTTAAAGCTTGAGGCATTATTACAAGTTTGAGAATTTGATTAGGTGTTAAGCCTACTGAGGCAGCTGCTTCTTTCTGCCCTTTGCTAATACCTTGAATCCCTGCCCTTACACATTCTGCAACAAAAGTAGCAGTGTATAAAGATAAAGCTAATACTAATGCTATTAATTCTGGTGGGACACTTATACCTTCAGCGTATATAAAAGACGTTTTAGACAATTGTTTTAAAACTGGTAATGAAACGTCTAATTGAACCATTCCAGTTATAAATGTTATCCCTGGAAATATTAATAGTAATCCGACTGAAATCAAAAGAACTGGAAGCTGTTGACCTTTTTCCTCTTGTAATTTTCTCGCATAATTTCTTATAAAAATAATAGAAATTATCGCTGCTAAAATTGAATAAATTAAGATATCAAAATTTTCCCATATTAAACGTGGAATATAATAACCTTTAACGGTTAAATAAGTGACACCAAATAGAGGTTCTGTATTTTCAGGTAAAGGTAATGCTCTTAAAGCAGCATAGTACCAGAAAAAGATTTGTAATAGTAAAGGAACATTTCTAAAAAATTCAACATACCAAGCAGCAGTATTTCTTATTAAATAATTTGGAGATAATCTTGCTATACCAACAATTACACCAATTATGGTGCAAAAAATTATGCCTAAAACTGAAACTAAAATAGTGTTTAATAGTCCAACCAAGTATGCTTTTGCATAGGAATGAGAACCATCATATTCTATCAATGAAAATTGAACATCGAATGATGACTCCTGGTTTAAAAATCCATAACCGAAATCAATACCTCTCTCTTCCATGTTCAGTTGTGCATTAATAGTGAAAAAGCCTATCACTGCTACCACAAATAACAGTGTTAATAATTGGGGAATAATACTTTTAATTCTAAAATTCATCTTTTCTTATGTATAAAAAAAAGGGCCAGATAAATCTAGCCCTTTCTTTTTTGGTAATAATTATTAGCAATTATCTTGCTGGTGGAACGTAAAGTATACCACCTTTAGTCCAAAGTTGATTTGGACCTCTGTCTGGTAAAATTCCAGTATCAGCTATATTTCGTTTATAGCTTTCACCGTAATTACCAACTTGCTTGATAATTCTTAAGCTCCAGTCGTTATCTAGACCAAATGCTGCTCCTAATTCACCTTCAGTTCCAACTAATCTTTTTACTGCTGGATTGTCTGAAGATTTCATGCTGTCAGCATTAGCAGATGTTATACCGTACTCTTCTGCTTCGATCATAACGTTTAGTGACCATCTAACAATGTCTTCCCAAACAGCATCACCCTGTCTTACAACAGGTCCTAATGGTTCTTTAGAAATTGTTTCTGGTAACACTATATGATCATCTGGCTTGCTCAATTTAATTCTTTGAGCTGCTAAACCAGATTTATCAGTAGTGTAAGTATCGCATCTTCCTGCATCATATGCAGCTACGACTTCATCAGCTTTTTCAAAAGTTACTGGCTCATATTTAATTCCTTTAGAATTAAAAAAGTCCCTCATGTTAAGCTCTGTTGTTGTACCTAAGTTTGTACAAGCTGATACACCTGCTTTAAATTGATTTACAGATGTTATTCCAGAACTTTTTCTAACCATGAAACCTTGTCCATCATAAAAGTTTACACCAACAAAAGTTAAACCAATGTCAGCATCTCTAGATAATGTCCAAGTAGTATTTCTTGATAAGACGTCTATTTCACCAGATGTAAGTGCTGTAAATCTTTCTTTTGCGCTTAATGGAAAAAATTTAACTTTTCCAGAGTCGCCAAGAGTAGCAGCTGCAACAGCTCTACATAGATCTACGTCAACACCTGTCCAGTTTCCTGATGCATCAGCATTAGAAAATCCTGGAAGACCTTGAGAGACACCACATCTTACAAAACCCATCTTCTGAGTTTTCTTAAGAGTTTTTGATTTTTTTGCAAACGCACTAGTTTCGAAACTAACTAATAGTGCAATTGAAGTAAGCAAATAAACCAACGCTTTAAATGTTCTTAGCATTATTTATCCCCTTTTTATTGTTAACAATAAATTACATTTGTATGTAATTTTGCTTATTATGTTTGATAAAATTCAGTACTTCAAGATGTTAAAGAGGCGTCTTTTAATGACACGATCATATTAGGGTTATAAATATACACTTTATATGGTTATATTATAAAGATTCAGCCTAAATAATGATTTCAACAATTCTAAAGTGTTAATGGCGCGCCCTGAAGGATTCGAACCTACGACCCTCGGTTTAGAAAACCGATGCTCTATCCAGCTGAGCTAAGGGCGCTCTAATTTAATTATATATACTTACTTAAAAACATACCAGGTGGTCAATGAAAATTGGAGTTTTAATTCCAAATTTTTCGGATTTCTCATGTTGATGAATATGATGAGAATGAACAAATACCGGGATTTTTTCATCACTGCTCGTTTTTAAAGTATAAATAAAATTTGTACCTCTAAACTTTCTGTCGATAACCTCTAATTTTAGTTTACTTTGATCATCATGTCTTAAATCCTCTGGTTGTAATAATAATTTAACAGTAGTACCAACGGGAAAATTATTTACTAGTTTGCCTCTGATTTCACCAAGAGTTGGGTGACTTAAACTATGAACAGCACAATCAGTCTCAACTACTTTTACATCAACAAAAACTCCTCTATTTAAAAATTTAGCAACTTCAAGAGAATTTGGTTCGTGATGTATATTGTACGGATCATCATACTGTTTGAGTGATTGATCTAATAGTATTCCGCATTTATCACCCATAAAGAATGCTTCGTATGAATCGTGAGTTACGATAATTGTAGTAATATTGAATTCTTTTAAAATATCTTTAATTTTCTTTTGTAATTCTTCTTTCAAACTAGTGTCTATATTAGCAAATGGCTCATCTAGTAAGAGTAAATCTGGTCGAGAAAGTAAAGATCTTGCTAATGAAACTCTCTGTGCTTCACCAGAACTAATTTGATGAGGATATTTTTCCTGAACACCGTCTAAGCGAAGGATTTTAATTAAATCTTTGTCTGAATAATTAAATTTAGAACCATTTTTTCTTTTGGCTCCAATATTTATATTTTCAATTACATTGAAATGAGGAAATAAAGAATTATCTTGAAAACACATAGCAATGTTTCTTTTTTCAGGTTCTAGGTTAAAATTTTTAGAAGATATTGTTTTTCCTTTTAAATTTATCTGCCCAGATTTTAATTCTTGTAAGCCTGCAATTGTTCTTAAAATAGTTGTCTTTCCAACTCCAGATGGGCCTAACAAACACACAATCTCCCCTTTTTCTTTTATTGTTAATGACACATTATTAATTTTGTTTTTTTCACTCGCAACAAATGTGGCATTTTTAATTTCAAGAAAATTTGGGTTCATTTAGAGGTAATATAACTTTATTTTTCAGAAAGTATATATTTAGAGATAAATAATATAAATATGCTGGCCCACATAATAAGGCATAAAGATGGAAAGGCAGCTGCCTCCAGCAAATCTTGTGCGGCATACGAATAAGCTTTTGTTGCAAAAGTCTCAAAATTAAAAGGTCTCAATATTAAAGTGATGGGAAGTTCTTTAATAATTTCTAAAGCTATTAAAACGCCAACAAGCAATATATTAGTCTTTAAATAAGGTAAGTGAATAGTTGAGAATGTTTTAAGTTTAGAATATCCAAGAAGGTATGCATTTTCATCAATAGAGTTATTTATTTTAGAGTAACCAGACTTAATTCCATTGTAAGAAAGTGAGAAAAATCTTACAAAATACGCAATCACAAGACCAACTACAGATCCAATAAATACATTCTTGAAACTATTAAATCCAAAAATTGAACTTAAAAAATCACTAAACCACGAAATAAATGTTATAAATGCAACTGCTAAAATTATTCCTGGTAACGCATAACCAGATACTGAAAAAGTTGATAAATAACTAATTAGTTTATTTTTAGATACTCTATTTCCATAATTAGTCATAAAAGAAAATATGATCAAGAATAAACTAGATAAAAATACTAATAGCAATGTATTCATATTTAGTGACCAAAAATTGATATCCTGAAAATATTTTGGAAATTTTATCGTCCAATAAGTCATTTGAGAAACTGGAAAAACAAAACTACAGAAAAATAAAATTGAACAAAAACAGGTCGCAAGAATAGATTTACCTCCGACTAACTGGATTTTTGGAATAGGTTTGTTTCCTTTTGAATTTTGATGATATTTTGCTCCTTTTCTTGAAAGATTTTCAAGAATAAATAGTAGAAGGATAAAAAATAATAAAACAAATGATAATTGATTTGCAGTTGTTAAATCATCAAAAGAAATCCAGGCATTGTAAATAGCTGTGGTTAGTGTTGAAATATTAAAAAAATCTACTGTTCCAAAATCTGACAGGGTTTCCATCGCAACAAGCGATAACCCCACTACTATTGCGGGTCTTGCTGATGGTAAAATAATTTTAAAAAAACTTTCATATGATGATAAACCTAAATTTTTTCCAACTTCTATAAGATTGTGAGATTGAAATACAAAAGAAGCTCTTGTTAAAACATAAACGTAACCAAATAAAGAGAAAGAAATCGAAAACATGGATCCAATTAAGCCATCAAATTTTGGTATATTTTTATTATAATCTCCTTCGCCAAATAAATAAGTTAAAATACTAAATGCTGTCCCATAATTTTCAAAAAAAGCAACTAAAGAATAAGCATAAATGTAAGCTGGGACAGCAAAAGACAATATCAACGCCCATTTAAAAAAGTTAACACCAGGAAATTTATAGAAAGATACAAAATAAGCTGAGGTTACACCAAATATAAAAGTTAGTGACAATACACCTAATAAAATTAAAAATGAATTACTTAAATACTTTAAAAGAAAGGTGTCTTTTAAAAGATCTAAATAGTTTCCTGTTGTATCAAAAAAACTTAAAAAAACTGTGAATATAGGTATAGCAACCAGTAAAGGTACTAAAAAAGCAAAAATAACCCAAAAATTTATCCTCTTTATCAATTCTCCTCCTAAATTTAGTCCCCGGAGGAGTCCAGGGACTAAATTGTTCTATTATAGAATTACCAGCCAGCTTCGTTCATTACTTTCAAAGCTTTAGCTTGGAGTTTTCCATAATTAGAAACTTTTGTTTTTAGATCTTGTTTAAAATCTAAACCAAATTGTGCAATTAATTTATTTGCCTCAACACCAGGTATCATTGGATACTCAAAAGTATTGTTAACAATATGCTGTTGAGCTTCAGGGGTTAGAAGAAACTCTAACAATTTAACTGCATTAGCTTTATTTGGTGCGTGTTTTAATATACCGCTGCCACTAATGTTCATATGTGTGCCTCTTCCGTCCTGATTTGGGAAGAAAGGCATTACTTTTTTAGCTGCCGCTTGTTGTTCGGCACCTTTTTTTCCAGATAACATTAAAGCTAAGTAATATGTATTTGCTACAGCCCAATCTGCTTCTCCAGCAGCTACTGCTAATATCTGTGCTCTGTCGTTACCAGTTGGTTTTCTAGCAAAGTTATTTACCATTCCTTTAGCCCATGCTGCAGTTTTTTTCTCACCATTATTTTTAATAAGTGATGCAACTAAAGACTGATTATAAATGTTGCTTGATTTTCTTATTACTACTCTACCTTTGTATTTAGGATCAGCTAAATCTTCATAACTCATATTCCATGAAGGGTTAACTGTTTTTGGATTGTAATAAATTATTCTTGCTCTTTTTGCTATTCCAACCCAATAAGGTGATCTAAAATTAGCAGGTACAACTTTTTTTAAGGCTGCAGAACTTGCTCCCTTTTGAAACATTCCTTCAGCTTGAAAAGCTCCTAATCTTCCAGCATCCGCAGTTATATAAATATCTGCTTTACTGTCCTTCCCTTCTTCTTTAATTCTTTTCTGTAAAGCTTTATCCTTTCCAGACACAACATTAACTTTTATTCCAGTTTTTGCCGTGAATTTTTCATAAAGCTGAACATCGGAATCATAATGTCTTGCACTGAAGATGTTTACTTCATTTGCGAAAACTGAGTTTGCAACTAGTAAAGTTGAAAACAAACCAACAATAGTTAGTCCAATAATTTTAATTAATTTTTTCATAATTTTTTCCAATTGAGAATGGTTATCACATAAGTGATAATGATTATCAATGGCAAAAACGTCGCATACCTGACTATTTTAGTAGGAAAAGAGAATAATATTTTTGATTATCTAACCAAACTCGCTCAGTGTTCCAACCAGTATTTAAAGCCAGCTTTGTAAAAGATTGAATAGTAAATTTATTTGAAATTTCGACTAAAATTCTCTCAC
>CACFTH010000016.1 GCA_902569185.1 uncultured Pelagibacteraceae bacterium | reverse complement strand
TCATTTTATGTATTTATAGATTAGGCACTTACGTTCCAATAGCAGGTATAGATCCTAATTCGTTATCTCAAATAATGTCTTCAAGCCAAAAAGGTTTATTAGGAATGTTTAATGTTTTTTCTGGAGGAGCAGTGCAAAGGATGGCAATTTTCGCATTAGGAATAATGCCATACATTTCATCTTCTATCATAGTTCAATTACTTACAGGTGTTTCAGATTATTTTAAAAATTTAAAGGAACAAGGTGAAATTGGAAGAAAAAAAATTACACAAATTACTCGTTATGGAACAGTTTTGATTGCAACATTACAAGGTTATGGAGTTTCAGTTGGTTTAGAAAACGCAGGTGATCTAGTTTTAGTTCCAGGCGCTTATTTTAAAATAATGACCACAATTTCTTTAGTTGCTGGAACAACTTTTCTAATGTGGTTAGGCGAACAGATTACCTCACGTGGCATTGGAAATGGTATTTCACTAATAATTTTTGCAGGTATTGTTGCTGAAATACCAAGAGCGCTTGCTTCAACTTTTGAACTAGGGAGAACTGGTGCTCTATCACCAGTAATGATTATATCTATTTTTATATTATTAATTGCAACAGTAATGTTTATTGTCTTTATGGAAAGAGCGATGCGTAAAATTCTTGTTAATTATCCTAAGAGACAAATGGGAAATAAAATTTATGGTGGGGAATCGTCATATTTACCACTCAAAATAAATACAGCTGGGGTAATTCCGGCAATTTTTGCATCAGCATTATTATTATTACCTATAACTTTTTCAAATTTCGGTGTTTCAGACTCTGAATTTTTTATAAATTTTTCATCATTATTTTCTCAAGGCAAACCTTTATACATGTTGTTATATGCATTTGGAATTATCTTCTTCGCTTTTTTTTATACATCAATTGTATTTAATCCAAAGGAAACGTCAGAAAATTTAAGAAAATATGGAGGATATATTCCTGGTATTAGACCGGGTGATAGAACTGCAGAGTATATTGAAAGTATTTTAACTAAACTAACAACAATCGGGGCATGTTATTTAACTTTAGTTTGTTTAATGCCTGAATTTTTAATTGCTAAATATCCAATTCCATTTTATTTAGGGGGAACATCTGTTTTAATCGTAGTAGTAGTTGCTATGGATACAGTAACTCAGGTTCAAACACGCCTTATGAGTTCCCAGTATGAACACCTGATAAAAAAGGCAAAATTTAATAAATAATTATGAACATAATAATTTTTGGTCCACCTGGCGCAGGTAAGGGAACTCAGGCTAAATTTATTGTAAATAAATACAATCTTTATCAATTATCAACAGGCGAGCTTTTGCGTGAAGAAATAAAAAATAAAACAGAACTAGGTTCACAAATTTCATCAATAATAAATTCTGGTGATTTAGTCTCAGATGAAATTGTGAGCAATTTAATTGAAAAATTTATTTCAAATGACACATATAAAAACCATATTATTTTCGATGGATACCCCAGAACACTATCTCAAGCAAAGAATTTGGAAATTTTACTAAAAAAATATAATCAAAAAATAGATGTAGTTTTAAAGTTATCTGTAAGTTTAGAAACAGTCAAAAAACGAATTTTAGAAAGACAAATTAAAGAAAATAGAGCTGATGACAATGAGGAAATAGCAATTAAAAGATATAAAACTTATGAAAAATCAGCTGAACCAGTTATAGACTATTACAAGCAATCTAATTTATTGAAATTTATAAATGGTGAGGCTGGAATATCAGAAATAAATACTGAAATTAGCGACTTAATTGACACTATCAAGGGTTGACTTTAAATGATTACTCAATATAAATACGCAAGAACTTAAACATCACAAAATATGGCTCGAATAGCAGGCATTAACATACCTATTAACAAAGTTGTTCATACAGCATTAACTTATATCCACGGCATAGGCGATAATAATTCTAAGATTATCTGTGAAAAACTAAATATACCTTTGAATAAAAGAGTTAATAAACTTTCAGAAGAAGAAGTTTTGAAAATTCGAGAATACATTGATGCTAATTATAAAGTCGAAGGTGATCTAAGAAGAGAAAAATCAATGAACATAAAAAGATTAGTCGATTTAGCATGTTACAGAGGTTCTAGACATAAAAAAAAATTACCCGTTAGAGGCCAAAGAACTCATTCAAATGCCAGAACAAGAAAAGGTAAAGCTATTGCGATTGCAGGTAAGAAATTAACACCTATGAAAAAATAGAAATGAATATTAAAAATAAAAATAATTTAGAAACAGAAAAAAAAAATACTGAAGAAAAAGTAATAAAAAAAGTAGTAAAAAAAAAGTCTAAAAACAAAAAAAATATTTCTTCAGGGATAGCATTTGTAAATTCCACATTTAATAATACGATAATATCTATTGCCGATGAGCAAGGAAATGTTGTTGCTTGGTCATCCGCGGGCACAAAGGGTTTCAAGGGGTCAAGAAAATCAACACCATATGCTGCCCAAGTTGCTGCGGACGACGCTGGAGGTAAAGCTTATGAACAAGGTTTGAGGACTTTGTCAGTTCAGGTAAAAGGTCCTGGCTCAGGTAGAGAAACTGCTTTAAGAGCTTTACAATCAAGAGGTTTTAAAATTATCTCAATTAAAGATACAACGCCTATGCCTCATAACGGAGCACGACCACCAAAAAAAAGGAGAGTATGATGGAGAATATTAATATAATAGACAAAAATTGGAAAACACTAATTAAGCCTTCCAAACTTGCTATAACTAGCAATGATGATAAATCAATGGCAAAAGTAATTGCCGAACCTTTAGAAAAAGGTTTTGGTCAAACAATAGGAAATGCACTTAGAAGAATTCTTTTATCATCTATTCAAGGTGCAGCAGTGACCGCGATTCAAATTGATGGAGTGCTTCACGAATTTTCATCAATAAAAGGAGTTAGAGAGGATGTTACAGACATCGTTCTAAATGTAAAGAATTTAGCAGTAAAATTAAATACCTCAGGATCAAAAAAATTAATTTTAGATGCAACCGGACCAAAAGAGGTTAAAGCAAAAGATATAACACCGGTAAATGGTGTTGAAATTTTAAACCTGGATCAGACGATATGTAATCTTGATGAAAAAACCAAATTTCATATGGAATTAGTTGTTAATAATGGAAGAGGTTATGTTTTAGCTCAAAAAAATAAAACAGAAGATACACCACTTGGTTTGATTGCCATTGACTCATTATTCAGTCCCGTAAAAAAAGTTTCTTATTCAATTGACACCACAAGAGAAGGCGATGCTTTAGACTATGATAAATTGACAATGCAAGTTGAAACAAATGGAACTATTCCAGCAGAAGATGCTGTAGCGTTTGCTGCTAGAATATTTCAAGATCAGCTTTCAATGTTTGTAAATTTTGAGGATCCAAAAGAGATACCTGCACAGACTAAATCAACTGAACCTGAATTTAATAAGAATTTACTTAAAAGAGTAGAGGAGTTAGAACTTTCTGTACGATCAATGAATTGTTTAAAGAACGACAACATTATTTATATTGGTGATCTTGTACAAAAATCTGAGTCAGAAATGTTGAGAACTCCTAACTTTGGAAGAAAATCACTAAATGAAATTAAAGAGGTGCTAAGTTCTATGTCGTTATACCTGGGTATGGAAATACCTAATTGGCCACCAGATAATATTGTAGAATTATCGAAAAAATTGGAAGAGAGCACGTATTAAATGAGACACAAGATAGGATATAGAAAACTTAACAGGACATCCGAGCATAGAAAGGCCCTTTTTAAAAATATGTTAAATTCTTTGATAAAGTATGAACAGATAATTACGACTCTTCCAAAAGCAAAGGAGTTAAAGCCTAAAATAGATAAAGTTATAACAATTGGAAAAAACACCGATCTAAGTAATAAAAAAAGTTTATTTTCAACATTACAAGATAAAAATTCAGTAAAAAAAGTTTTTGAAACGCTTTCAAAAAGATATGCCAATAGAAAAGGTGGATATTGCAGAGTTCTAAAAGCAGGATTTAGAACAGGTGATGATGCACCAATGGCTGTTATTGAGCTTGTAGATAGAGATATTAATGCAAAAAAAGTGGATAAACCAAAAAAGATTGATTCTACTAAAAAAGAAAAAGAGCCACTAAAAAAATCTGCTGCAAAGTAAAAAATCGCTAAATGATAAGTAAATTTGTAGTCAAAAGAGACTATCATAATTCTAGACTTGATCGTTGGTTCAAACATAATGTTTCAAACTTACCACAATCTTTTTTGGAAAAGTTAATCAGAAAAAATAAAATTAAAGTTAACAAAAAAAAAACTAAAACTAAATATAGAGTTCAATTGAATGATATTATCGAGGTATTTAATTTTGATAAAATAAAACATAAAAATAAAATTGAGATTAAAAAATACAAACCGTCAGAAAAAGAAAAAAGAATTTATGGAAATTTTATTATAGAAAATAATGATAATTTCATAGTCATAAATAAACCTGCAGGTATACCCGTACAGTCTGGCACTAAATCATTTAAGAACATTATAGACATTCTTAAAAACACAGAATATTTTAATGACTCAAAGCCATATATAGTCCACAGATTAGATAAAGAAACTTCTGGTGTAATGATAATTGCTAAGAATAGAGAATATGCTCAATTATTTACATCACTTTTTAGGATACGAAAAATACACAAAATTTATATCGCTGTTACTCATGGCACTGTAAATAGTAAATTACAAATTATGAAAGATGATTTAATTTTATACGAAAAAAAAAGGAAAATCATTCAAAAGGCAATTTCTTACATTAAGGTTTTAAAATCGAATAATAAATTTTCATTTGTTGAATTAAAACCTATTACAGGAAGAAAACATCAGTTAAGAAAACAGTTATTTAATATTGGCCATCCAGTTGTTGGCGATGAAAAATATTCTTTTAAAAATGAGAAAAATAACAAAAACTTACTACTCCACGCATATAAAATTAAATTTATGATTAATAAAATTAAATATAATTTTAAAGCTGATTATGGTTTACAATTTGAAAATTTTATCAAAAAAAATATTAAATTTTAGACAAATATTCGCTAATAACTTTTTTTAAATTCTCATTAATATTCTTATATTTACTTCCTTCATTTTTAATTGATGTAATTTTATTATTGTCTAATCCGCATGGAATAATTTTTTTGTAATCCTCAAGATTATTGTTCACATTTATTGAAAACCCATGGTAAGCCACCCATCTAGACACTCTAATACCAATTGCTGCAATTTTTTTATTATTTACCCATATACCAATATTTTTTCTATCTGCATTAGATTTTATTCCGTAAAACTTTAAAAAATTAATTATAATATTTTCTATCTGTCTAACTAAATTTCTAATATTTTTTTTTCTTTTATTTAAATTAATTACAAAATATACAATTTTTTGACCGGGGTTATGTAAGGTAATTTTACCTCCCCGATTAGTTTTTTTAATTGAAATTGATTTATCTATAATTTCATTTTTATTAAATCTTATCCCACCTGTAAAAGTTGTTGGATGTTCTAAAATCCATATAAATTCTCTTCCTCCATTTTTGACTTTTTCCACTCTTTTTTCTAGAAATCTTATAGCTTTGTCATAAACAACAGGTTTTTTACTTATTTTAAATTCTATGTTCATTTTAAATTGAATTTTACCACCAGATAAACTAAAAGTCTCAAAAATTTGAATAATCAGGTGATTTATGAGTTTAGTAAAATCAATTGGAAAGCAGAAGGTAAATCTAGATTTTAATAAAGATTTTATTAATCTATTTACTCAAAAAATTAAACAAAAAGATATTCAGTTTATCAATCAAACACTTGAGGATTTACATGCAGCTGATGTAGCTGACTTAATTGAAAATTTAGACACGGAGACTAGAAATAAATTAATTGAAATCGAGGAATTTAATATTGAACCCGAAATATTTATTGAATTAAACGAATCTCTACAATCTGAGGTGCTAATTCTTTTAACACCTGACTCAATAGCTAAAATATTACGTAAACTTGAATCTGATAATGCTCTTCAAATCCTAGAAAAAATTGATGAGGAAAAGAAACAAAAAGTATTAGATAGATTAACACCACAAGATAGATTTCTTTTAGAAGAAGGTTTAAGTTATCCTGAAGACTCAGCTGCAAGAATAATGCAGAGAGAGTTTACTGCCGTACCAAGTGACTGGACTGTTGGTCAAACAATAGATTATCTGAGGGAGAATAAAGAATTACCAGAGGAATTTTTAGAAATATTTATAGTTGACAAAGATTTTAAACCTATTGGAACAGTGCCGTCATCAAGAGTTTTGAGAACACCAAGAAATTCAAAAATGAATTCTATTATGAGAGAGATACCTGTTTTAATTTCCGTGAATATGGATAAAGAAGAAGTTGGTCTAACTTTTGAAAACTATAATTTAGTATCAGCAGGAGTAGTTAATAAAGATAATAAATTAATTGGTATGATAACAGCCGATGATGTTGTTACCGTAGTACAAGAAGAAGCCGAGGAAGATGTACTAAGATTGGCAGGGGTAGGTGATGAAGAAATTACAGATGGGGTATTTAAAAAAACTAAAAGAAGATTTAGTTGGCTTTTACTAAATTTATTTACTGCAATCATTGCATCAGTTGTTATCGGTTTTTTTCAAGAAGACATAGAAAAAGTAGTTGCATTAGCGGTTCTTATGCCAATAGTAGCTTCAATGGGAGGGAATGCTGGGATGCAAACCTTGGCGGTAACCATAAGAGCAATCGCAAAACAAGAAATTTCATCAGGAAATTTTTATAAGGTTGTTTCAAAAGAATTTGTTATAGGTATACTCAACGGAATAATTTTTGCTATCATTTCTGCTGGAGTTGTTCAATTCTGGTTTAAAGAATTGGATCTCTCAATTTTAATTGCAGTTGCAATGATATTGAATATGATAGTTGCAGGTTTATTTGGAATTTTAGTTCCAGTTTCTTTGAAAAAATTTAATGTTGATCCAGCATTAGCCTCAAGTGTTTTTGTTACAACTATTACAGATGTAATTGGTTTTTTATCTTTTCTTGGAATTGGATCTTTCTTCTTTTTAAATTAAAAATTATCAATTAATCTTACTTTACCAATATAAAATGCGTAAAATAAATTAAATTTATTTTTTTTAGGTCTTTTTAGGG
>CACFTH010000015.1 GCA_902569185.1 uncultured Pelagibacteraceae bacterium | reverse complement strand
TCAAGAGTTGTTTTATTTTTGATAAGATCAACTCCAATAAATAAATAGTTGTTTTTATTTATACTCTTTCTTAACTTTTTTAAAAATTTAACTTCCTCTCTATTATTAAAATTTCCGATAGAAGAACCTAGAAAAAAATAGACTTTAGTTGTTTCTTTTAGATTGGGTATTTTAAAATGCTTAGAATAATCAATTTTTTTAGGTTTTATTTTGATTTTTGGATATTGTTTTTTAAGTTTTTTTACTGACTTTTTTACATAATCTAAGGATATGTCAAGTGGAACATAATATTTAACATTTTTATTAATTAATAATTTTATTTTATCTATAGCTCCACTTCCCAATTCTACATATGATAGCTTACCATTAAATAGTTTCGGTATTTCTTTAGAGATTTTTTTTAAAATCTCCTTTTCTTTTCTTGTGGGATAATATTCTTTTTGTTTTGTTATCTTTTCAAAATATTTACTTCCCTTTAAATCGTAGTGATATTTAGACGGAATAGACTTATTTTTTTTGGAAAGCCCAATTATGAGGTCTTTTTTAAATGTCATTGTTTTATTGGTGTTTTTGTTAACAGATATAACTGCAAATGTACAATTGACATATCTTCTTTAAACATTAAAGATCTCATATGCTATTAACAAATATTTTACTTTTTTTTATTCTTGTAACTTTACTCACGTATACTTTTATGCCTTGGACATATAAAAAAGGTAAATTCACCAAACCCTCACTTAAAGTTATGACGTATTGGTGGTTAATGTTTTTTGTCTTAACTGCCATAGTGATTTTTGTTATTGGATCAATAATATTTACCTAGTTTTAATATTGTCCTGAGGTACTATTTTTTGAGTAATTCGATCTAATACGATAGCTAATATTACAATTCCAGTGCCGCCAATTACTGCCGCACCAATATCTAATCTTCCAAGTGCAACATAAACAGTTAAACCAAGGCCACCGGCACCAATTAATGCCGCTATCACAACCATTGATAAAGCTAACATTAAAGTTTGGTTTACTCCTGCCATAATTGTTTTTAATGCAAGTGGTAATTCAATTCTGTGTAAAATCTTAAATTTTGATAATCCTAAACTGGCACCAGCCTCTTTAAATCCTTTACCCACTTGTCTAATTCCAAGATTTGTAAGTCTGATTACCGGTGGTAATGCAAAAATAATTGTTGCTACTACTCCAGGTGTTAAACCAACACCAAATAGCATGACAACGGGTATAAGGTAAACAAAACTGGGTATGGTTTGCATTATATCTAGTATTGGTCTTAAAATTATTTCAAAAATTCTACTTCTTGATGCTGCAATACCTAACGGTATTCCAATAATCATACAAAAGATAACCGCGGTAAAAATCATAGCAAGAGTTGTCATGGTTTCTTTCCATAGATCAACTAAATCAATAGCGATTAAGCTTACGGCTGCAAAAAAAGCAAATTTTACCCCATTTGTTTTCCATGCAAAAAAAATAAATATTAAAACGACAATTGGAAACGGTATCCAATTAAATAGAGTATCTAATCCTTCGAGAGTAGCATCAATGGGTGCGGCTAACTTCTTAAAGAGCGGCCGTTGTGTAAACAGCCACTCTTTAATATTTCTTTCAATCCATTCTGCTATTGGAATGTAGATTTCGTAGTCAGAAGGTGCAAGTTTTAAGTTCACTGAACTTATGATTGCGACCTATTTAATCCAACTATTGAAAGTACTTTGGTTAGCTTTGATCCATTCAGCAGCATGCTTTTTGATTGCTCTTTCGCTTTTCTCGCCCGCATTCATTTTCATGTTTTGAGCAGCAATATCAGCTAGAGGAATTGATGCTTTTTTAAGCATCTTCTCTATGTCTTTATTTGCTTTTAAGAAATCTGCGTTAGCAGCTGGTCTGATGTCATCAGCACCAAAACCCATATTAATTTTAGATTTTGTTGCGTTATCTACGCTAACTTTTTTAGTAGCGCTGTAAGGAACTTCTATCCAAACAACGTCCTGTCCAAGTTTTAAAGCACCAACAGTCCAATTCGGAGTCCATGTATAAAATAATACTGGTTTTCCGTTTTTGTATTTAGCAACTACATCAGCCATTGAAGCAGAGTAGTCAGCTTTTACTGGATTAATAAAATCACCTAAGCCTAGTTCAGCAAAGTGTTTTGTAATTTGCTTTTCACAACCCCAACCTGGAGGGCAAGCAACCATGTCTGCTTTACCATCGCCATTAGAGTCCCATGCTTTAGCGTTTGCTTTAATATCCATTACGCTTTTGATTCCATACTTATCTGCTGATTTTTTATCAACTAGATAGCCTTGCAATCCGCCTTTTTTCATCACGTAACCAACAGTTTTAACTTTTCCTTTGGCTTCTTTGATGTAACCATCGTGTGTTCCAAACCATCCATTAACCCATAGGTCTAAATCTCCCGCAGCTGCAGCTACGTAGAATACAGAAGGTTTGATAGCTTTAGGTTCAGTTACTGTGTGTCCCATTGCTTCCAAAGCTTGCTTGTATATTTCAGCTTGGAAATAACCAGTATCCCAATTTGCTTTTGCCATTTTAACTTCCGCAGCATTAGCAGCGTTTGTGATAGTGATCGAAGTAAACAGAGCAACTATTAACTTAAATAGTCTCATTTTTCCCCCTTAATTATTAATTAATAATTGCGAAAAACTAGCATGTATAAAAAGTTAATGTAACCGGAACACAACTAAAAAGTGAATCTTATATGTAAGTAAAATAAGGGTTTTTTGAAGAAATTATTGTTTTAATTTACAATCTTTACATAAACCAAAAAATTCTAAATTATATTTCTTATATTTCATTCCAGAATTATCTTCAAAATTACTTAAATATTTTGAAAGTTTGGTATTTTTAATTTCTTTAACGTGCTCACAATTATTGCAAATCGAAAATGCTGTTGCTTTTGAAATTTCACAATCAGAATTTTTACAAGCAATAAAAGCATTTTTGCTTTCGATTTTATGTATTTTTCCTATTTCAATAAGCTTTTCTAAAGCTCTGTAAACCTGGAGGGGTGCTTTAATTCCCCTTTTTTGAACGTTATAAAGTATTGAATAAGCTTTAAGTGGTCCTTTTGCCTTTTCAATTATATTAAGAACAATTTGTTGGTTTTTCGATAGCTGTTCTTGTTTCTGAGTCATAAATTATTTTAACACTTTCATTTTACTTTTTCAAATCTGAAACTTTTTTAAATTTTATTAGTGATAATATAAATAATAATAATGTAGCAGTTATAATTGATGGTCCTGAAGCTGAATTAATTTTCAATGATGTGAACAAACCGACTAAAACAGATATCAATCCAAATACTACTGAAAAAATAACCATCTGTTTAGGATTATTAGAAACATTTCTTGCAGTTGCAGCAGGAATAATAAGCATACCGGTTATCAAAAGGAGTCCTACAATTTTAATTGAGATGGCAATAAGAGCTGCAGTTAAAATTGTAAAAATTGCATTAAATTTATCTGGTTTCATACCTTCAGCTTCTGATAATTCATAATTCACCGTTGATGCAAATAATGGCTTCCAGATTAATTTAAGAACAATTAGTATTAAACCTCCACCAAGCCAAATAACCAATAAATCATTTTGATTTACAGCTAAAATGTCTCCAAATAACAAGGCCATTACATCAAATCTAATTGAAGTTAAAAAACCTATAACTACAAGTCCAACAGCTAATGAGGCATGAGCTAATAGACCTAATAAAGCATCATTTGGTAATTTTGTTTTCTTTTGTAATTGTAATAACAAAATTGCTAAGACTGCAGAGATTATAAAAACTGAAAACGCAATATTAATTTCAAAAAATAAAGCCATGGTAACACCTAATAGTGCTGAATGAGCCAATGTACCCGCAAAAAAAGACAATCTCCTCCAAACTACAAAGCATCCAAGCGGTCCTGTTACAAGTGAGATTCCTATCCCCGCTATCAGTGCTCTAGTAAAAAAATCATCAAACATAATTATTTTTTTGGATCTATTGATCCATCTGCTGAGTGTGAATGATCGTGTTCGTGTTCATATAAAGATAATATATTTGAAGCTCTGTCCCCAAATAACTCTTTATATTTTTCATCTTTAACTACTGTGTGAGGTTTCCCTGAACAACATACATGTCCATTTAAACATATAACAAAGTCTGTTGCTGACATTACAACATGAAGATCATGTGAAATTAAAAGAATTCCACAATTTAATTTTTCTGATATTTTTTTAATTAACTCATACAATGCAATTTCACCTTTAAAATCAACGCCTTGTACTGGTTCATCTAATACTAAAAGTTCAGGTTTTTTTTGCAATAGCTCTTGCTATTAAAACTCTTTGAAATTCACCGCCAGATAAATTACTCAAGCTTTTATTTTTTAAATGATCAACCCCTGTTAAATTTAAAGCAACGTTAATTTGATCATTTTTTAAATCTTCAGTTAACGACATAAAATCAATTACTCTAATAGGAAGCGTCCAATCTACTGAAACTTTTTGTGGTACATAACCTATTCTTTCAGTAAATCTTCTTACTCTACCTTCTATTTTTTTATAAATACCTAGAGCAATTTTCGCTGTGGTCGACTTGCCTGATCCATTGGGGCCAATTAAAGTAACTATTTCACCTTGTTTTATTTCTAATGAAACTTCTTTTATTAATGCTTTGTCATTTAAATAAAAGCTAGCGTTTTCCACTTTTAAGAGAATTTTTTTATTTTTATTTTCCATAATAAAACTCTTGATTAACAAAATGTAATATTATAACAAACGTTATATTATAACAAATTAAGGAGCAACATGAAACGAACCCTATTTATTACATTATTTTTATCTATATTTTCTTTTAACAGCACAGTGTCTGCAGACGTTAAAGTAGTTACTTCGATTAAGCCAATACATTCTTTGGCTGCATACGTAATGGATGGTGTTGGAAAACCTAATGTAATAGTAGATGGTTATAATTCACCACACGGTTTTAGCTTAAAACCATCACATGCAAAAATGATTGAAAACGCTGATCTAATTATTTGGGTTGGTGAAGATTTAGAAGCATTTTTAGAAAAACCATTAGATTCAATTGCAAAAAAAGCAACAAAAGTAGAATTAATGGATTTAAAAGGAATTAAAAAATTAAAATTTAGAGAAAAAAATATTTTTGAAGGTCATGATGATCATGGACATAAAGAAGATAAGCACGATGATCATGGACATAAAAAAGATAAACATGACGATCATGGACATAAAAAAGATAAACATGACGATCATGGTCACAAAGAGCACAAAGAGCATGGACACAAAGAGGATAAACACAAAGAGGATAAACATGATGATCACGGTCACGAGGGACATGCTCACGGAGAACACGATCCGCACATTTGGTTAGACCCAATGAACGCCAAAGTGATTATTAAAGAAATTACAAATCAATTAGTTAAGCTTGATTCAGCAAACAGCGCAAAATACAAAGCTAATTCTAGAGAAGCTATTTCTGATATAGACGCGTTAACAAAATCCATCAAAAAAGACTTAAATAAAAATTCAAGAGTTGTAGTTTTCCATGATGCTTATCAATATTTTGAAAATAGATTTGGAATTAAAATTCTTGGGGCGTTAACTGTTAATACAGATGTATTACCTGGTGCTGAACAATTAGCTGAAATTAGAGAAGTTATTGAACATGAAAAAGTTAATTGTATTTTTTCAGAACCACAGTTTAATCCATCAATTATAAAAACAATTGCAAAGGATACAAATATTAAAACTGGTGTGTTAGATCCTCTGGGAGCAACCCTAGACAAAGGTAAAGGCATGTATTCTGAACTACTTAAGAATATGTCTTCGTCCTTTAAAGGCTGCTAATTTTTGATCCTATTTTTATTTGAATCAAAGAAATAAACATTTTCTTTAGAGAATGATATTTGGGAATGATTTTTATCTATATTGCTTGAAGTTTTTATTCTAAACTCTTCACCATCTACAGACGAGTATATAATCTTATCAAATCCAAGATTTTCTATAAGATCAATCTTAATCTTGGCTTTTATATCTTGAGAATTATCAGCCTTAATATGTTCAGGTCTAATTCCAAGATAAATATCATCATTAAATTTATAACCATTAAACTGGATATCGCTGTTAAAAATATTAATTGTATTTCCGTTTTTAATTTTTCCTTTATCAATTTTTAAAATATTCATTCTCGGTGACCCTATAAATTCTGCTACAAAAATATTATTTGGATTGTTATATATTTCATCTGGTGATCCATATTGCTCCATTACTCCTTGGTTTAAAATAACAATCTTATCAGCTAAAGTCATAGCTTCTACTTGGTCATGAGTTACGTAAATCATATTTGTGTTTAACTTTTTATGTAGTTTTGAAATTTCCACACGCATTTCAGATCTTAAAGCTGCATCTAGGTTTGATAAAGGTTCATCAAATAGGAAAAGTTTTGGGTTTCTTGTAATTGCTCTACCAATTGCTACCCTTTGTCTTTGACCTCCAGATAACTGTCTTGGCTTCCTATCGAGAAGATCCTCTATCTGCAAAGTTTTAGCTGCGGCTAAAACTTTTTTATCTATCTCTTTTTTATCTAATTTTTCTGTTTTTAAACCGAAAGACATGTTCTCATAAACATTCATATGCGGATAGAGAGCGTAGGATTGAAAAACCATTGCTATCTCTCTTTTAGAAGGAATTAAATTATTTATTAACTTTTCATCTAAAAATATTTCTCCAACATCAACTGACTCTAGTCCTGAGATCATTCTCAGGAGTGTGGATTTTCCACATCCTGAAGGTCCAACCAAAACTATAAATTCACCGTGTTCGATTTTAATATCAAATTTATTAATAACTTTGTTTGTTCCAAAACTTTTTTCTATACCCTTTAATTCAACTGTACTCATAAAAATGCAACTTCAAGTTTAAATAAGAATTGTTTTTTAAGTATTTTAAAGTAATGCAAAAATTAGGATGCTTCTATAACTTTTTTGAGGGGTTCCATATCTTGTTCAGTTTGATAGGTTTTCGAGAAAATTAATAATTCTATAGGGGGAATAATGAGAAAAATATTAATTTATTTATTCGCTTTTGCATTTTTGGCTAACTCTAGTTATGCCGGAATTACATTTTGGACGACCGAAGTACAGCCGGCTAGAATGGAAAAACAAAAAGCAATGGCTAAAGCTTTTGAAGCCAAGTCAGGTATTAGCGTAGAAGTAATTCCTGTTGAAGAAAAAGATCTTGGAAAAAGAGCTACAGCTGCAGCAGCTGCAGGTGATCTACCTGATGTGATCTATCATACACTTCAGTACGTATTACCATGGGCAGAAGCTGGGATATTAGATGTTAATGCTAACAACGCGGTTGTTAAATCTTTGGGCAAAGATACTTTTGCTCCAGGTGCGCTTAACATGGCAAAAAAAGGTGGAAAAATTGCTGCTGTACCAGTTGATGGCTGGACACAGATGGTTGTTTACAGAAAAGATTTATTCAAAGAATTTAATCTTCAACCACCAACAAATTATGAAAACATTTCTAAAGCTGTAAAAGCTTTATCTAATGCTGACAGATTTGGATTCGTTGCCGCTACTAAAACAGATGAAAACTTTATGAGCCAAGTACTCGAACATGTACTTTTAGCTAATGGAGTTAATTTTGTTAAAAAGGGTGGAACAAAGAAACAAGGTAAAGAACTTAAAAATGCTCTAGTGTTTTACAAGGAACTTGCTAAGGCAAGCCCTCCAGGAGAATTATTCTGGAAACAATCTAGAGAGCTTTACTTCGCTGGCAAAACACCAATGATTATTTGGTCACCATTTATTATGGACGAATTAGCAGGATTAAGAGACTCTGCTCCTCCAACAATAAACAGTGATCCAACATCGCCGGAACTTGCATCAAAAACTGGTTTCATCACTAACTTTAGTGGTCCAGATAATAAAAAAGGTGCTGCTTGGGCTGATGTTAGATACTTTGGTATTACTGCTGATGCTGATACTGATGAAGCTAAAAAATTCATCGAATACTCAATGGATGAAGGTTACACAGCTACATTATCTATCGCGCCAGAAGGTAAATTTCCTGTAAGAAGAGGAAATGCTAGTGATCCAGCTGCGTTTACAAAAGCTTGGAGTAAGCTTCCAGTTGGTGTTGATAGAAAGAAACCTTTAACAGAACTTTATTCTGGTGATGTTATTAATAACATTGTAGCAGGTTTAGATACTGCTAACAGATGGGGTGTTAAAGAAGGTGAACTTTCTAGAGCATCTAAAATCATCAATGCACAATTCTTAAATAGAATCACAAGAGAATTTATTGATGATCAAATTACAGCAGATGAAGCAGTTGATAAAATCAACGCTGAATTAGCTAAATTTTAGTAAAAATATTTTTAAAAAGCGGGTAATATAATATTATCCGCTTTTTATATGACAGACACTTTATCAAAAATAGAAAAAAGAACTGCTTACACCCTCCTATTACCAGCGGTGTTTTTAGTCTTCGCCATAGTTTTATTTCCAATATTTGCAAATATTTGGATAAGTTTTAAGGAAGTACAATTAAAAGATATTAGAATTCCTGAGCCAAGAGCAAAAAAAATTGTAAAAATTATACCTGAAGACAAAACAAAATTAAAAATAGTTTATAGATTAAGAAATAGTTCGTTAATTCAAGA
>CACFTH010000014.1 GCA_902569185.1 uncultured Pelagibacteraceae bacterium | reverse complement strand
TATGGATTAGATGGATATTTATCAAAAGAAGAATACGCTCATACCTGGGGAGAAATTTATTCTAAATTAGCAAAACAACATCCTTTAGGCGCAGAATTAGTTGCAAAATATAGAGAACTTTATAACAGCGGCGGTACAGAATTTTCGGAAGTTCTTTCAAAAGAAGTTTTTAATGATAAACTATCGAAAAGAGATAAAGAAGGTATAGATGTACACATTAATAAAAAAGAAGAAGAGTTTGAATTTAGCTCTAAACGTTTTTTAAAAAAATGAAGATAGACTTTAAAATTTTTCCATATATCTCATCTACAACACATCATTTGATATCTGTTCCACATAAATGGATAAAGGATATAAAACATTTGGAGTTCAATGAAATTTTAGGGTCCTCGGTAGGAGTTTTAGCGATGGTTTATAGCTGGAATAAATCTAAAAAAGATGAATTCATTGAAATCGCTAGCGGTACTTTAGCTTCAAGTTTTGTTTATGGTGATCCATTAACAACAATTGGTTCATTAGCTGCTTTAGCTCACGGGTTTAATAAAAATAAGAATAAAAACGATTTAAGAAAATATAAATGGTCTGCTATCAGAGGTATTGCTGGCGTTGGAGCCTTTGCTTTATCAACGAAACTCATTTCAATACCAGTACTAAATTTTTTAATTGGCATGATTGCTGCAACGATAGTTAAAAAAGTAGTTAAAAGTTTAAGACTATTTGAATATATACAATATCTTAGAAATTTAAGAATTTATTTGCCCTATATTAAATCTCAAATCAGCAGAAGAGATTTTCTAAAACTAGATATATTTAAATATAAACCAGCTTAAATGAAAAAACTTTTAGCGATCGTGGTTCTGGGTTTGTTAACAAACCAATGTAGTGAACTCCCAGACGTTAAAAATCAAAAATTTTTATCATGTAGAGGTACTACCGGAGGTGGCTATTATCTTTCCTTACAGGATCTGAGATTAAAAGACTCTGATATATACATGGCAACCATTAGAAACTATGGAGACGATTATACTTTTACGAAACAAGTGAAACCACAAGGTATGTTAATGTATTCTTCAGATAAATATTTAGTTTTCGCCACAGGATGGATTTACCGAAAAGATGTTTTTGCAATAGATAGAATTTCACTTAAGGCCTCTGTATTACAGAACTTTTATGAAAAAAATTCAGATTTAAGAAATGATTTATATGTTGAAAACCTTTTAAAAAAATCTACTTTTAACAATTTTATTTGTGACACAACAAATAAACCAAAAAAGCAAATTTAATCCCCCGCAGTCGCTATTTGTCTTTCTTCAGTGTGATCGTATTGTGATCTAATTAAAAAATGTTGTGAATTAATAAGTGTTAACGCCAATACGCAGGGGCGTTCTGTTGCCAGGTGCCCCAAGCCCCGTTTACCTAATTAACAAAGTTAATTAAGCAGCAAGTGCAAATTTATCATTTGCATTTATAATTAGCCCGTTACGTCGGAACCATCTCGAACGAAAGAATAGCCTTTAGACACTCGTCGATTCTGATTCACCCCCATAAGTTGTAAATGGTGGAGGTGGTGGGTACTGCCCCCACGTCCGCAATGTTTATTACGAAACTCGTTTATCGTCATAGTTGGAAAACCAACAGATATAATATAAAATCAAAAAATAAAGATTCAATAAATATTTCAAATGAAACTTACGAAAGAGCAAAAACAGGAAATTTTAGATCAACAATCACAAAAAAATATTACTAAAAGAGTGACTTCGCCTGAGTTAGAAAAAGTTCTTTATGAGGCGATGCCCGTTTTAGACCATGGTTTTGTGAGAGTAGTCGATTACATGGGAGATGATACATCAATAGTTCAGTCAGCAAGAGTTTCGTACGGAAAAGGGACTAAAAAAGTCTCAACTGACAGTGGTTTAATAAAATATTTAATGAGACATAGACACAGCACTCCATTTGAGATGTGTGAAATAAAATATCATATAAAGCTTCCAATATTTATTGCAAGGCAATGGATTAGACACCGAACTGCAAATGTAAATGAATATTCCGCTAGATATTCTATAATGGATAAAGAATTTTATGTGCCAGAAAGGGAAAATCTTGCCGCTCAATCTACCAATAATAGACAAGGTCGTGGTGAACTCATAAATGGAAAGCAAGCTGACAACATTCTTAAAATTTTAAAGGAGGATGCGGAGAGAAATTACAAACATTATGAAGAAATGCTTAATGAGAAATATGATGGAAGTATTATTGATGATAAAAAGCAAGGACTAGCTAGAGAATTAGCTCGAATGAATCTTACATTAAATTCTTACACTCAATGGTATTGGAAGACAGATCTATTAAATCTTCTAAATTTTTTAGCTTTAAGAGCGGATAGTCATGCACAATTTGAAATTAGAGAGTATGCTGATGTAATGTTAAACACTGTTAAAAAATGGGTACCTACAACTTATGATGCTTTTATTGATTATAGAGTTGGAGGTATGGAGCTTTCCGCTAAAGGAAAAATAGTAATTCAAAAAATGATAAAAGGTGAAAAATGCGATATAGAAACTTCAGGACTTTCTAAAAGAGAATGGAATGAGTTAATGGACTCTTTTGGTTTTAAGCAACATCTTGCATAACTTTATCTGCAATCTCTAAAAATATTTTTGAAATTTTATCATCAGGTTCTTTATAAGTTAGTGGCAACCCTAAATCTGCCGACTCTCTTAACTTTGTGCTTATAGGAATTTTTCCTAAAAAGTTTTTCTTAAATTCTTTTGCGGTCTTTTCAACACCACCTTCACCGAATATATTATGTTTTTTCCCATCATCACTTTCAAAAAAACTCATATTGTCTACTAATCCAACTATTTTAATCTTAGTTTTGCCAAACATTTGAATACCTCTTTGTACATCCATTAAGGCCAATTCTTGAGGAGTGGAAACAATTATTGCTCCATCAATCTTTACATCCTGGGCAAAAGTAAGCTGAGTGTCACCCGTTCCAGGAGGCATATCTACCACGAGGTAGTCCAGATCTTTCCATGCTACTTTTTCAGTTAAAGTTTTTATAGCGCTTATAACCATTGGACCTCGCCAAATCATTGGAGTTTTTTCATCTACTAAAAAACCTAAAGACATAAATTGTGCACCATATTTCTCTAATGGAAAAAGAAATTTTCCGTCAGTTTTAGGCTTGTCATTTAGTCCAATCATTTTTGGTAAAGAGGGCCCATGAATGTCTGCATCTAACAATCCGACTTTTTTACCTTTTTTTTGAAGTGCAAATGTTAGGTTTATTGCAAATGTAGATTTTCCAACTCCACCCTTTGCACTGGAGACCATAATTGTGAATTTTGTCCCCTTTATCGGATTTTTCTTAAAATTTTTTGGTGTAACATTCTTTTTGAGGCTATCGCTTAATTTTGCTTTGTTTTCGGACATTATATCGCTTTATCATAACTTGTTTTTGTTCAAAAAGTCACTATATAAAGTGTCATGTCATCAGACGGTAATACATTTAAAAGAGAGTCTCCATGGGGGTCACCCCCGGGTGGAGGAAATGATAATAACGGCAACGGTAACGGATCAGGCCAGAGAAGACAGCCTCCTAACATTGACGACTTAATCAGAAAAGCTCAAGGTTCAGTTGGAAGAATATTTCCAGGTGGACGATCAAGTGGTAATAAACCAATCTATATTGGTTTAGTTGTTTTGTTAGTTCTTTGGGCATTGAGCGGTCTTTACAGAGTTTTACCGGATGAACAAGGAGTCGTTTTAAGATTTGGACAATTTACAAAAACAACTCAACCAGGGTTAAACTACCACATACCATTTCCTATAGAGAGAGTTTTTACACCTAAAGTAACAAAAGTTAATAGAATTGACGTTGGATTTAGATCCGCAAGTGATAGTGGAAGATCTTCTGGCATAGGAGATGTTTCAGAAGAAAGTTTAATGTTAACTGGAGATGAAAATATAGTTGATATCGACTACTCAGTTTTCTGGGTAATAAAAGATGCAGGAAAATTTCTTTTTAATATTCAAAGTCCTTTAGAAACAGTTAAAGCTGCTTCAGAAACTGCAATGAGAGAAGTTATTGCAAAAAGCAAAATACAATCTATTTTAACAGAAGGAAGATCTAAAATTGAGAGAGAAGTTCAAGAAATTACACAAGGAATTTTAGATGAGTACGGTTCAGGAATTCAAGTTACACAAGTTCAAACCCAAAAAGCAGATCCACCAGATCAGGTTATTGATGCATTTAGAGACGTACAGGCTGCTAGGGCAGATAGAGAAAGATCTAAAAACGAAGCCGAAGCCTATGCTAATGATGTAATACCTAGAGCACGAGGGGAAGCAGAAAAAATATTACAACAAGCTGAAGCTTACAAAAAAGAGGTAGTTGCGAAGGCAGAAGGTGAAGCAAGTAGATTTTTAGCTATTTACAATGAATATACAAAGGCAAAAAAAGTTACTCAAGAGAGAATGTATTTAGAAACAATGGAAAAAGTTTTAGCTGATATCGACAAAGTAATAATTGATAAAGAGTCAGGATCAGGAGTAGTACCTTACTTACCTCTTCCAGAAATTAAGAAGAAAGCGAACTAATGAAAAAATTTTTAATACCACTAATAGTAGTTTTAGCAATAACTGGTTACCAAAGCCTTTTTATTGTTCAAGAAATTAATCAAGCAATAGTATTACAGTTTGGTGACCCGAAAAAAATTATTACCAAACCTGGATTAAATTTCAAATTACCTTTCATTCAAAACGTTGTTTATCTTGATAGGAGAGTTTTAAATTTAGATAACCCACCTGAAGAGGTTATCGCTGCTGATCAAAAAAGACTTATTGTTGATGCATTTGCACGTTTCAGAATTGTTGATCCGTTAAAATTCTATATTTCAGTTGGCAATGAAAGTGTTGCAAGACAAAGATTAGCAACAATTATAAATTCAAGAATTAGAGGTGTTTTAGGTACTCAAAATTTAGCAACACTTTTATCAATTGATAGATCTAAACATATGGCGACTATTCAAAACGATGTGAATACTGAAGCTAAAAATTTTGGAATAACCATTGTTGATGTAAGAATAAAAAGAGCCGACTTACCTCAAGCAAACAGTGAAGCAATTTTTAAAAGAATGCAAACCGAAAGAGAAAGAGAAGCAAAAGAATTTAGAGCACAAGGTGCAGAGATAGCGGCAAAAATTACATCTACTGCTGATAAAGAAGTAACCGTAATCTTAGCAACAGCAAACAAACAATCCGAGATTATGAAAGGTGAGGGTGACGGTGCAAGAAATAGAATTTTTGCAAACGCGTTTGGCCGTGACCCTGAGTTCTTTGGATTTTACAGAGCAATGCAATCCTATGAAAAAGCGTTGATCGGTGGAGATACATCACTAATCCTATCACCTGACAGTGACTTCTTTAAATTCTTCGGTAAAGCAGGAGCTACAAAAAAACAATAATCAAGGCGTGAAGGAATTCATTATTGCCATTGGTTTAATATTATTCATCGAGGGGCTGATATGCGCCTTGTTTCCGTCAAAAATCAAGAATATGACTAAATTAATTGAGGTTATGCCAGCTAATAATTTAAGAATTCTAGGAGTAGTATTTACGATAATTGGATTTATAATTATTTGGTATATTAAAAAATAATGAAATTTTTAAAACAAATCACGACTAAAGTTTTTTTATTAATTTTTTTTATAAATACCAATCTTTGGTCAAAGGCAGCACCAGAGTCTTTTGCGGATCTAGCTGAGGAATTAATGCCATCAGTTGTAAATATTTCAACAACACAAACTGTTAAAACTCAGGCAAACCCATTTCCATTTCAATTTCCACCTGGATCACCATTTGGAGAAATGTTCAAAGAATTTGATAGACCAACTGAAAGAAAAGCAACTTCACTTGGCTCAGGTTTTGTTATTAAAAAAAATGGAACAGTAATTACAAACAACCATGTAATAGCAAATGCTGAGGATATAATTGTTAGAATAAACAATAAAGAATATAAAGCCAAAGTTGTTGGTGCCGATCCTTATTCTGATTTAGCTGTTTTAAAAATTGATACGAAAGATACTTTTAAGATTGTAGAGTTCGGAAACTCTGACAAATCAAGAGTTGGTGACTGGGTCATGGCAATAGGAAATCCATTTGGACTGGGTGGAACAGTTACCTCAGGAATTATTTCAGCAAGAAACCGTGATATAAATTTAACTCGTTACGATGATTTTATCCAAACAGACGCATCTATTAATCAAGGAAACTCTGGTGGACCTCTTTTTGATATGAATGGAAATGTAATTGGAATTAACACAGCAATAATAAGTCCCTCAGGAGCAAGTAGTGGAATTGGTTTTGCAATACCTTCGAATTATGCTTCAACAATAATTGATCAATTAATTGAATTTGGAGAAACTAAAAGAGGATGGCTTGGTGTAAGAATTCAAGAAGTTACAAAAGAGATAGCATCAGTTGCAGGTTTAAAAGAACCCAAAGGAGCTTTTATAGGCGGAGTATCTGAAGGCGGCCCAGCAGATAAAGGTGGAATTAAATCAGGAGATATTATTTTAGAATTTGATGGAGAAAAAATAAAAACAATGAGAAACCTCCCAAGAGTAGTTGCCAATACAAAACCCAATAAAAGAGTAAACGTAAAAATTTGGAGAGAAAAGAAGCTGATATCAAAAAAATTTATATTAGGTAGAATGGAGTCAGCAGAAGAATTTAAAGACAAATAGTTTGCCTAAAAAAATAAATAAAAAGATAATACTTTTATTTGGTCCTACTGCATCAGGGAAATCAAAAATAGCAGAAGACATAGCTAAAATATACAACGCTGAAATAATAAATGCAGATAGTATGCAAATCTATAAGGAAGTTAAAATTTTATCAGCAAGACCTGAAAAAAAAAATATCAAACATCATTTATATGGCTTTGTTTCAATAAAGAAAACTTTTTCAACTGGGGCCTGGTATAAACTTGCAACAAAAAAAATTAAACAAATAAATAAAAAAGGAAAAGTTGCGATAGTTGTTGGTGGAACTGGCCTTTATTTTAAATCACTGACTGATGGTTTTACTCAAATACCTGACATCCCGGAAAGATATAAAAAATTAAAGATTGAAAAAAAATTTGTATTAAAAAATCCAGATATTTTTAAAGGTATTTCCTTGAACGATACGCAAAGGGTTCAAAGAGCTTTTTCTGTATATAAATTTACAAAAAAACCCCTTTGGTTATGGCAAAAAGAAAATAAAAAAGAATTCAAGAAATCTCAATTTACAAAAATTTTTTTATGTCCTCCCAAGGTTGAAATTGAAAAAAGGATTAGAAAAAGATTTTCAGATATGTTGAAAGGGGGAGCAATAAAGGAGACAGAAAATTTTAAAAAAAAACGTGTGAACTCCCTCAAATCTTCAAATTTTATAATTGGTATTAATGAAATATCAGAATTTTTAAAAAACAAAATTTCATTAGAAGAAGTTAAAGAAAGAGTCGCTATAAGGACTAGGCAATATGCGAAAAGGCAATTGACCTGGCAAAGAGGTCAGATGAAGGATTGGAAGGGGTTTAACGATACAAATTATCTAGATTTAAGAAAAAAAATTCTAAGTTATTTATCTAAAACTTGACCCAAAATTTTCCTAAGATAGATTATATCAATGGGAAAATTAATATCAGGTGCAGAAATCGTTTTTAAAGTTTTAGAGCATCATAAAGTTGAGCATATATTTGGATATCCAGGTGGTGCTGTTCTACCAATCTATGATGAATTAAAAAATCATAAAACTATAAAACATATTTTAGCTCGTCATGAACAAGGCGCAGGACATGCAGCTGAGGGATATGCACGTTCATCTGGAAAGCCTGGAGTTTTATTAGTTACCTCTGGACCTGGAGCGACAAACGCTGTTACTGCTCTAACAGATGCTTATATGGACTCAGTTCCTTTAGTTTGCATTAGTGGTCAGGTTCCAACTCATTTAATTGGAACAGATGCATTTCAAGAATGTGACACGACTGGAATTACGCGACCTTGCACAAAACATAATTGGTTAGTTAAAGATGTAAATGATTTAGCTAAAATTATGGATTTAGCATTTGAGGTTGCAACAACTGGTAGACCTGGACCAGTCTTAGTCGATATACCAAAAGATATTCAATTTAAAAAAACAAATTTTGTTTTAAAAAATTCAAATAAAAAAAAACTGAACGGAAAATCTAAACCAAATGGAAAAATAAGTTCCAGTGATTTAGATAAAGTTATAAATCTGATGAAAAAATCATCAAAACCAATTTTCTATACTGGTGGAGGCGTAATTAATTCAGGTCCTGAGGCAAGTAAATCATTAAGGGAACTTGTTTCAACAACTGGTTTCCCAATAACATCTACTTTACAAGGTCTTGGCGCCTACCCAGGCGACGATCCTTTATTTTTAGGAATGTTGGGAATGCACGGAACATATGAAGCAAATAATTCTATGTATAGTTGTGACCTGATGATAAACATAGGTGCAAGGTTTGATGACAGAATTACTGGAAAAGTAGATGAGTTTTCACCAAAATCAAAAAAAATTCACGTGGATATTGATCCATCGTCTATTGGTAAAAATATTAAAGTAGATTTAGCAGTTGTCAGTGATGTTGGCAGTTTTTTACAAGCTTTAAATAAAAGAATAAAAGAAAAACATAAAGATTTTTTAAACTCTAATAAACAAAATATCTCTAAATGGTGGAAGGATATAGATAAGTGGAGACAAAAAAAATCTTTAAGCTTCAAAAACAGCAAAGAAGTAATAAAACCACAGTATGCAGTGCAAAGACTTTATGAATTATCAAAAAATCAAGACACCTACATCACTACTGAAGTAGGTCAGCATCAAATGTGGGCTGCTCAACATTACAAATTTAATAAACCAAACAGATGGATGACTTCAGGTGGTCTTGGTACCATGGGATACGGTTTACCAGCAGCAGTAGGAGTTCAAATTGCTCACCCAGACAAACTAGTCATCGATATTGCAGGAGAAGCATCTGTTTTGATGACTATGCAAGAAATGTCAACTGCTGTGCAGTACAAATTACCAATTAAAATATTTATTTTAAATAATCAATACATGGGAATGGTTAGACAGTGGCAAGAACTTTTACATGAAAAAAATTATTCTGAAAGTTATACAGCAGCTCTACCAGATTTTGTAAAATTAGCAGAGGCTTATGGATGTGTTGGAATACAAGCAACAAAACCAGATGAATTAGATGAAAAAATAAACGAAATGATAAATACAAAAGAACCAGTTATATTTGACTGTAGAGTTGATCCAGCTGAGAATTGTTTTCCAATGATACCATCTGGGAAACCTCACAACCAAATGCTTTTAGGT
>CACFTH010000013.1 GCA_902569185.1 uncultured Pelagibacteraceae bacterium | reverse complement strand
AGCAGCAGGATTAATGAGGGGAATTGCAACAATTTTTGTGGTAAATGCAGCAAGACATTTACCCGGAGCTATTTTTGGCTCAATTCTTTATGTGCAAATATTTGGTGGGGTTTTAGTGGGTTATTTTATTTTTTCTGAAATTCCAACGTTAAATAATTATATCGGAAATATAATCATAATAGGTGCTGGTTTATATATTGTGTTTAGAGAAATGCAGCTTAAGAAAAATATTGTTACTTCAACAGCTAGACATCCGACTATCCCTATTAAAAAAGATTAAAGTTTCTTTTTGAAATTTTCTAGAATTTCTTCACTAACATTTACTGAATTTTCAGGCCCAGGAAACTTCCCCTCTAAACTGTCTTTAATAAATGCTTTTAAGGCTTTAACTCTTTCGATTTCAATTTCATCTTTCATCTTTTTTAAATTTGTATAAGCTTTTGCATGTCTAGGGGACTTTTCTTGCTCGCCACAGATATCATTCATGAAGAGATACATAACATCGGCTTTTTTTCCAGATCCAAGAGATACAGTAACAATACTTGTCCTTTTTGAGATTTCCCCCATAATATTTTCAGGAATAACTTCACATTCAGCTGAAAAGGCCCCAGCATCTTCTAAACGTTTAAATTTTTTATATAATTCGTATGCCTCATCAGCAGTTTTACCTACAGCTCTTAATCCACCAATCCATGTTGATTTTCTAGGAACTAAACCTAAATGACCCATAACTGGAACATCTTCTTTTGCAAGCATAGTAACAACATCCATACTTCTAGCAGTCATAACCGCATCAGCACCATTCTCTAAAGCTTTAAAGGCACCACGTAACACATCTTCGGCTGTAGGATAATTATGTAGTTCAAGTGCTGCTGTATAAAAAAGAGATTTAGATCCTTCCCGAACCTTCTTAACATTTGAAGCACTTCCTATTATCATGTCAAAACCAGCTTCTTCAGCTGCTTTTGCCTCTAATGAATTATTTGCAGTTACTTGTGTAAGAGTTTTTTTTCCTTTAGCTTTTATAATATCACCTACAGTGACAGTTCTTTTTGCAGGATTAGCCGCCCAAGTATAAATATTTTTCATTTTAATATTTAACCAAATTATTCTATATTTTTCAATTTTGAATAAAAAAAAATTAGGGCTTATCAAGAATTAAAATCTGACAGTTCTTTTCCTATTAAGAAATAATCTAAATTCTAAACCTTGATTTTCTACTATCTTTTAAGAATGCTATCACAGTATCTTTGGTTAGTCGGTCAAATGATTTTCCAAAATTAGATACTTTTTCAATTATTTTAGGTGGCATCGTGATGATTTGGCAACCTAATTGTTTAGCTTGAATATAATTATACGGCTCTCTCACGCTTGCCCAAAGTATTTCAACCTTATTTTTTTTATTGGTCATTTGTACAGCTTTTTTAATAATAGGTACTGGGTCTTTCCCAACATCAGCCATACGACCGGAAAAAATTGAAATGATCGAATTGGTTTTGTTATCAAGACATTTGTTAATCTTCTTAACCTGAGCGATTGTATAAACGGCAGTTATGTTAAGTTTAATTCTTCTTTTGTTTAATTTTCTTATTAATTGACCAGTAAATTTTCCTTTACTGTTTACTACAGGGATTTTAACATAAATATTTTTACCCCAAGAGTTTATTTTCAAAGCTTGTTTTTCCATATCTTTAAAATTGTCAGCAAAAACCTCTAAGGAAATTGGTTTCTTTTTACAAATTTTTAGTAAAATTTTTGAATATTTTTCATAACTTTTAGCACCAGCTTTTCTCATTAAGCTTGGATTAGTAGTAAAACCATTAACAATTGATTTTTTATTAAACTTATTTATTGCCTTACTGTCAGCAATATCACAGAAGATTTTTATTTTTGGCATTTTTAAATATTTTTTACTATGTCCTCTGTCATTTTTTTAGCGTCAGCAAATAACATCATAGTATTTTCACGGTAGAAGAGTTCATTGTCAACACCTGCGTACCCTGGGGATAAACTTCTTTTAACAAATAAAACAGACTTACATTTTTCAACATCTAATACAGGCATTCCAAAAATTGGACTCTGCGGATCTGTTTTTGCGACAGGGTTAGTAACATCGTTAGCACCAATGACAAAAGCAACATCTGTATTTGCAAAGTCATTATTAATATCATCTAATTCAAATACTTCATCATATGGCACGTTTGCTTCTGCTAATAAAACATTCATGTGTCCAGGCATTCTTCCAGCTACAGGGTGAACAGCATAAGAAACTTTAATATCGTTTTTCTTTAAAGTGTCGACCATCTCCCTTAATGCATGTTGAGCTTGTGCAACTGCCATACCATATCCTGGTACAATTATTACTGAAGAAGCATTTTTTAAAAGAAATGCTGCGTCTTCTGCATTACCACTTTTGACTGGCTTTTGATCTTTTTTCTTATCTTTGCTAACACTAGCGTCTCCCCCGAATCCACCAAGTATCACACTAAAGAATGATCTATTCATTCCTTTACACATTATATATGAAAGAATTGCACCAGATGATCCTACAAGTGCTCCTGTTATTATTAATGCTGTATTTTCTAAAGTAAAACCAATACCAGCTGCCGCCCAGCCCGAGTAAGAATTTAACATTGAAATTACTACAGGCATATCTGCTCCACCAATTGGAATAATTAAAAGAACACCAATTAAAAAAGATATTGCGATCATGCTCCAAAAGAAACTTTCAGACTGTGAACTACATAAAAAATAAATTAATACAAAAATTGATATTCCAATTAATAAATTAACAATGTGTTGGCCAGGAAAAGTAATAGGCGATCCTGACATTATCCCTCTTAGTTTTAAAAAAGCTATTATTGAACCAGAAAAAGTAATTGCACCTACTGCTGCGCCAATTGACATCTCAATCAAACTAGCGAGTTTAATATCGCCAGGAAAACCGAGGTTAAAAGCTTCTGGATTTTTAAATGCAGATATTGCTACAAAAACTGCAGCTAAACCAACAAGACTATGAAAGCCAGCTACTAGCTCTGGCATGGCAGTCATTGGAATTTTGAAAGCAATGAATGCTCCAATCGCTCCACCAACAAGAAGAAATATAAACACATAAATTGTTGAAGTAGAAAAATTACCTACTGTTAGAAAAGTTACAGTTATAGCAATTATCATTCCTAGAATTCCAAAAAGATTTCCTTGTCTAGATGTTTCGGGTGAAGATAAACCTCTAAGCGCAAGAATAAAAAGTATTCCAGAAACTAAATAAAATATTGCTGATAAGTTTGCTGAAATCATTATTTATTTTTCTTCTTTTTTTTGTACATTTGAAGCATTCGTTGGGTAACTAAAAATCCACCAAAAATATTTACTGCAGCTAAAACAATAGCTAAAAATCCAAATATACTTGATATTTCAAAAATATTTTCTGATGAGCCTGCTAAAGCAGCAATGATTGCACCAACAATAATTACCGAGGAAATTGCGTTAGTCACAGACATTAAAGGAGTATGAAGAGAAGGCGTTACACTCCACACAACATAATAACCCACAAAAATCGCTAAAATAAAAATACTAAATCTAAATATAAACGGATCTATTTCCATGATAATTCTACTCCTTTAATAAAGTATTTTTAATAATTTCATCCTCAAGATTAATAACAAATTGTTTTTTCTCTCTACTATAAAGATTTCTAACAAAACTAAATAAATTTTTTGCATATAAATTTGACGCTGTTAAAGGCAATTTATTCATAACATTTGATATTCCAATTATTTTTTTTCCGTTTTTATCAACAATTTTATCTACTTCAGAGTAAGCTGCGTTACCACCTTGAGTAACTGCTAGGTCGAAAATAACAGATCCAGACTTCATCTTATCTATCATTTTTTCTGTTATAATTCTTGGTGCGGGTCTTCCAGGTATTAAAGCTGTACAAATAATAATATCACTTTTTGAAGCTGCATTTTCTAACATTTCAGCTTGTTTCTTTTTAAAATCCTCGCTCGCCTCTTTAGCATAACCACCTTTTGTCTCTAAATTTTCAGAACCCTCTACTGTTAAAAATTTTCCACCTAAACTCTCAACTTGTTCCTTTGCAGTTAGCCTTACATCTGTAGCAGAAACTATTGCTCCCAATCTTTTTGCAGTAGCAATTGCTTGTAATCCTGCAACCCCAGCACCAACAACTAAAACTTTGGCAGCTGGGACTGTACCTGCTGCAGTCATCATCATAGGAACTGCCTTCTGGTATTCATATATAGATTCTATAACAGCTCTATAACCTGCTAGATTAGCTTGAGAAGAGAGAACATCCATTGACTGAGCTCTTGTTATTCTAGGCAATAAATTTAATGCAAAAATATTTAGTTTGTTATTAAGAAATTGTTTTTCTTTTTCAGGATTATAATTTGATACAATTAAATGGGAATTCTCTTTAATTTGTCCTATATCTTTAGCTTCTGGAAAATTTACTTTACAAATTAAATCTGATTTAGACAGAACATCTGAAGCATTACTTAAAATTTCTACACCATTATCAATATAATCCTTGTCGCTAAAACCTAAACTTTCACCAAAACCTTTTTCTAAAATGACTTTTAAACCTAAATTCTTAAAACTCTTGGATGTTTCAGGTGTAATTGAAATTCTTTTTTCTGGACTTAATTCTTTTGTTGACCCAACATTCATTATGGAAATTAGCCTTGTCTTGCTTTAAACTTTGGCTTCTTCTTATTTATAACGTAAACTTTTCCTCTACGTCTAACTAACTTAGAATCTAGATCTCTTTTTTTTAACGACTTTAATGAACTAGCAATTTTCATAATTTTTTAGCCTGGCAACGTCCTACTCTCCCATATCTTAAGATAAAGTACCATCGGCGCAGAAGGGCTTGACTTCCGAGTTCGGAATGGGATCGGGTATGACCCCTTCGCAATAATCACCAGGCCAGAATTTATAGTATTTTTATTTGAGATTGTAAATAGCTGAAAAATAGCTTTAAGGAGGGATTCTGGTGGGCGTGATAAGAATTGAACTTATGGCCTCTTCGATGTCAACGAAGCGTTCTACCACTGAACTACACGCCCAATTTAAAAAATTATTTTATTCCGTATTTTTTAATTGAATTTATAGCAATTGAAAAGACTGAAATTAAGTTTTGAATGAAGTTAAGTTTATTATATTTTTTATTTATTTGCCAAACTGAGCTCACGTTCTTTATTTTTTGACTGGATCTAGAAACTTTTAAAATTCTATAAAAAGCTAAGCTTTCATTGTATTTATGGGCAATTATGTTATTTTTTAAAATATCACATTTGAATAAGTAGTCCTCTAATTTTACTTTTTTAAATTTATGGGTTTTGACGATAGATCTTTCAATTATCATTGTAGAGGTATTGATTGAAGTATTTTTAATGAACTCACTAAAATTTAGATTGGACTTAAGATTTGTTTTTTGTTTAAATATTTTTTTTCCTTTATTTTGAAAAAATGGGGTGTAATCAGTATAAGTAAAGTTATATTGGTTTTTTCTCATAAGGTTTAATTGTTTTTCTAATTTATCACTTGACCATCCATCGTCTGAGTCTAAAAAAGATATATATTTAGAATTTGATATTCTCATTCCATAATTCCTACTAAATCCAGGGCCCTTGTTTCTCTTAAAAGAGATAATTCTAATATTTTTTATTTTTGAGAATTTACTTAGTTTTTGGAGAGATGAGTCTGTTGATCCACCGTCCAATATATAAAGATACCAATTTTTATATGTTTGTTTAACAACCGAGTCTACTGCTTCAGATATAAACTCCGCTTTATTATAATTCGGCATTATAATATCGACAAATGGGCCTTCTGTAATATTCACTTTTTTTATAAGAGATTTTTAAAAAAACTTTTTCTATCTATGTAAAGTTTTACAAATTTTTTGTACCATTCTATGGATTTTTTTAAGCCATCATCAAAACTTACAGATGGTTTCCATCCTAAATTTTTAGTTACAAATTTATTTTCGGCCTGCATTTTCCAAATTTCATTTGGACGGTGTTTTATAGCTCCAATTTTAAGTTTAGATTTAGAGTTAGTATACTTATGAATTTTTTTCACTAAATTTTTAATTTTAATTGGATTATTACTTCCCAAATTAATTGGATGATCAAGATTTGTTATTTTATTGCATGCTAATAAAATTCCATCGATTATGTTCTCAACATAGTTGAACTCCCTAGTTTGTTCTCCTGATGTGGTCTTTATATCTTTTCCAAGCAAACATTTAATAATTAGTTCAGGTATGATTGCCTTTTCACTTTGATACGGACCAAAAGTATTAAATGGCCTGATACAAATAAGGTTATTTTTGGTTTGTCTAGACTTAAGTCTTGCATATAACTCACTTGAGTATTTTGCCAAAGCATATGGTGACATAGGCACAGGAATTTCTTTTGCATCAAATGGAATCTTTTTTTGCTTACCATATATCTCTGAGGAACCTATATGAATAAATTTTTTAAATTTAGGTCCATGATCAAACAAACTTATAGTAGAGAATAAATTAGAATTTATATTTTCTGTAACATGTCTAAAGCTATCACCAACATGATTATAAGCTGCAAAATGAAAAACATAATCAAAACTAAAGTTTTTCAACGATGCGACTGAGTCCATGTTTCTTAGATCAGACTCAATAATATTTATTTTGTCCCAAACCTTAAGCAATCTTGGGCAATTTATAATACTATTGTATTTAACAACTACACTTACTTTTGCACCAGCGTTAACAAGCCTGTTTGTTAAATGGGAACCTATGAAACCTGCTCCACCAGTAACCAAAACCTTTTTATTTTTATAATTTTTAACTGAAAGTAACATATTTACCAATTTTATTTCTTGCTTCTCTCAACTCCGAGACAGAATTAACTGTCAATTGAAGGCCGTTATACTTATATACGTTCACAAGTCTTTTTGAGACTAAGTGCTTAATTGCTCTAACCATTCCTATACCATTTTTTGAATTAATTATACTTTTACTTAGATATTTGAAAATATTTGGCTCAATTACTGCATAACCTATAAAGTGATTTAAAATAGGTTTTTCATCAAAAAAAGTAAGTTTATTTTTATTATTCCACTTAACAATTCCAAAAGGATTTCTTATTGGTGCAATTACTAAAGACATTAAAGAATTTGACTTTTTATGTTTGGTTAAAAGATCAGATAAATTAATTTTGGCAAGAGTATCGCCATAGCTTATTATTGAGGTTATCTTGATATTTTTTGTAGCTACAAAAACTCTTTTTAAAATACCGCTATTCACACCTGCATTTGAAAAAATTGGGGTTTTATTTTTTTTTCTTAAAAACTTTTTCATTTTGTTTGCTTTGTAGCCTATACAAAAAATTAAATTTTTAAATCCCTGACTTTTATAATAATTAATTTTATGCTCAATTATTGGAATTTTTCCAACTTTTAATAATGGTTTAGGAATTTTTTTTGTAAATTTACCCATCCTTTTTCCCATACCACCACAAAGAATTATTATATTTGTTGCCTTAACTTTTTTCATTTTTTATTATTTGTGTGAGGTCTTTTAGAAAGATATTTTTAGTTGGCAACTTATTATTGTTCATTTTTTTTTCTATATCTTTATAATTATTAATTATATATTTTATGGTATCTATTAAAGATTTATGGTCCCTTTTGCAAACAAAGACACCTTCTCGATCCCTTTTTACATGAGATATTTCTGAAAAAACTATGACAGGTCTGAGTCTTGACAATGCCTCATCTAAAACTTGTGGATGAGCCTCTGTAAATGAAGGTAAAATAAAAATGTTGTGATCATCATAAAATTTTATAATTGAATCATTTTCATTTTTAAAATGAAATATCTTGATTTTGTCATTTTCAAGTTTTTTATCATAAAACTTTTCAGAATTTATGATTGAAAGAGAGAATTCATCATCGATTTTTTTTAAAATTTTTATGAGAGAAAAAACACCTTTTTCTATTTTAATTCTTCCAATATATAAAAGTTTTATTTTTGATGGATCAAATGGTTTTCTTTCCGTGAACCATTTGTCGTTTAGCTGCGAAGGATTTACTAATATGCCATTTTTATTTTTCAAGATGTGTTTCCTGCAAGCAATTAATTTTGATTGAATACTTGCCATTGTAAACATTAAATGATAAATGACGGGACCCAAGTATTTAGAGTAGCATTTATATTCTTCGTAACCGTCACTTCTTAAGTAAAGGTAAACTTTTTTTCTTAAAATAAAAAGTAATAAACACGCTATAAATGTATATGGTGACAAAGATATAATTAAATATTTTTTTTGAGATTTATTATTTTTAATTATTTTTAAAATATATGAAAATATATTTTTTGAAATTATAATATTCTTTATATTGATTTTATGAGAGTTTCTTTGGACTTTTGATTTTCTCGCAAAAACCTGAACTTCAAATCTTTTGCTAAGTCCTTCTGGTAATGATTTCATATCAATATTGTCACAAAAGAAACTTTCTCCTTCTAAATGAACTTTTTCATTGCTTATGATACCGAGTCTTTCCATTTATTAAACTAAAAATTTATCTTAAATTGATTATTTTATTTGAAATAAAATTTGGCATAAATAAAATTATAAAAAGTTTTATTTTTTCTAAATTATTTGGATAAAAAATAATATCCATTAGACTTCTAAAATATTTTTTTTTATAAATTAAACTCAAAATTTTAAAGAATTTAGCTTTATTTTTAATAGTATTTATTTTTTTTTCTTCTCCAAATTCCTTCGAAGATCTGATTTTCTCATACCATTCATTAAATTGTTCTGCCTGAATTAAAAAGTTCTTATTTTGAAGCTGATCTTTATGGATTCTATAAGTAGCAATAGGATTGTTAACGCATTCAAAATCATGCATCTTTGAAAATCGCAGTATAAAGTCCATATCTGAGAGCATGTCAAACTTTGTATTAAATACGCTTTCCTTATCCTCTATAAGTTTTTTTCTAATAACAACGGTTAACATTCCAATAAAATATTCTTTCAAAAGAAATTCGGTTATTTTACCCTTTGGTAAATTATTTTTTTTTGCTAATTTTTTTTTATTAAAAAAACTAACTGGATTATAACGCCAATAATTTCCATAAACTAAACCTATTTTTTCATCACTGAACAATTTAATCTGGCTTGATAATTTATCTTTTGACCAAATATCATCTGTGTCAAGAAATGCAATATAATCACCAGATGTTTTTTTTATCGCTAAATTTCTAGCTTCATACAAAACTGTATGCTTATCGGCGAGAAAATATTTAAATCTTTTTTCGTTAAAACTTTTGAAAATTTTTTTGCTATTATCTGTAGATAAATTATCCCAAAATATTAATTCCCAATTACTATAATTCTGTCTCAAAAGACTATTCAGTGATTCGGTCAAATATTTCTCACCATTGTAACAATTCATGATTACGCTAACTAATGGACTTTTACTCATTTATAAGTTGCAATCGTCTTTTTAATTCCTTGGAAAAAATTTATTTTTGGTGTCCAACCAATTATTTTTTTTGCTTTTCTTATATCTGGATACAATTTCATGTTGGTACCTTTTTTGTACTTTAGTTTTCCAAATAATGGCTGACCTTTTCCAATTAATTTACAAACTAAATTTATAGAGTCTTTT
>CACFTH010000012.1 GCA_902569185.1 uncultured Pelagibacteraceae bacterium | reverse complement strand
TATCCTTATCTGCATCTATGAAAACCATATCAAATTTTTTTTTATCATTTACGAGTTTGATTAAGTTATCTAAAGCTGGCCCTAAAAAAATATCTATTTTTTTTTTAATACCAGCCTTAATAAAAAAGTTTTTTGCAATTTCAGAAGTTGTTTTATTTTTATCTAAGCAAGTAATATGTCCATTTTTTGGTAAAGCCAAGGCCATTGTTAATGAGCTATACCCAGTAAAGGTTCCGATTTCTAAAACTTTTTTTATATTAAAAGATTTGATGAAGAATTGAAAAAAATATCCTTGTGTTACGGATATTTGCATTTTTTTTTGGCTTCCCATTTTTTCATTATAATTAATAATTTCTTTTTGTATCGGGTTTAGTTCGTAGCTATGTTCAACTATATAATCCTCTAACTTTTTACTAATTTTAAGACTCTTGATCATTTTAATGAATTAAATAGGTTTATAGCATATCTATCTGTCATTCCTGCTATAAAATCACAAACTGCCCTTTCCTTATTTGGGGAAATTTTCATAAGATTTTTTTTAATATATTTTTTTGGATTTTTTTTAATTTTAGTAAATAAAAAATTAATAATTTTTTTACCTTTTACATTTTTTTTTAATACTTCTTTATTATTATACATTTTATACTTCAAAAAATCTCTGATATGATAATCAAAATTTAATAGCTCCTCAGAAAAGTTTACGTAATTTACATTGGATTTATAAATATCATTGACATTTTTAGGACTAAATTTTTTTAAATTTATTTTTATATTTTTAACTACATCACTTACCATTACATTAATCACTTCTCTTATTATTTGTCTTAATATTAGCTCAATATCTTTAGATTTGATTTTTTTCTTATGTTTTTGAACTATTTCTGAGATTACTGGAATATGAACTAAGTCGTTAATGTTAAAAAGTTTTGCTTTTAAACCATCCTCTAGATCATGACTGTTATAAGCAATGTCGTCAGATATAGTTGAAATTTGAGCCTCTAAAGATGGATTGTTTTTGTAAATTATTTTGTTCTTAAAAATGTTTTTTCCTAAGATTTCATCAAATTTTGATTTATCGTCTACGGGTCCATTGTGTTTAATTAAACCATCTAAAGTTTCTATCGTTAGATTTAATCCTACAAAACTATAATATTTATTTTCTATTAGAGTGAGAATTCTTAATGTTTGAATGTTGTGGTCAAAACCCCCAAAATTGTTCATACACTCGTCGAGAGCCTCCTCACCCGCATGACCAAAAGGAGGATGACCAATATCATGGGAGAGGCTCAGTGTTTCACAAAGGTCTTCGTTTAAATTAAATATTTTTCCTAAAGTTCTTGCTATTTGCGAAACTTCTAAGGAATGAGTTAGTCTTGTTCTATAATGATCATCTATGGTATTAACAAAAACTTGAGTTTTATGTTTCAGTCTTCTAAAAGCAGTTGAGTGAACAATGCGATCTCTGTCTCTTTGATAGGGCGATCTAAATGAACTTGATTTTTCCTCAAAAATTCTACCTTTTGACTTAATCGGTGTGGCAAATTTAGAATATTCACTTTTTTGCATAAGATATGATAAAAATGTATAATACAACATTTACAAAATATGAATAACAAAATTCAATTTACTGACTCAGCAAAAAAAGAGATTAATCGGATTCTTTTAAACAAAAGTCCTAAAACTTATTTTAGAATTTCTGTACAGGGTGGTGGATGCTCTGGATTTAAGTATAATTTCAATTTTGATGAGAAAGTTGATAAAAATGATAATATTTTTGACAGAGCAATAATTGATAATAATTCATTAAAAATTATTGATGGTTCTGTAGTCGATTTTAAAAAAGAACTTATTGGTAACTCGTTTGTTATTAATAATCCTCAGGCGAGCTCTTCTTGTGGTTGCGGCCTGTCTTTTTCAGTTTAAATGAAAATTATTTCCTGGAATGTAAATTCCGTAAGAGCGAGAATAAACAATATTCTTGATTACATTAAACACTCTAAACCTGACATATTAATGTTACAAGAAATAAAAACAGAAAATAAAAATTTTCCAACCATTGATTTTAAAAAGGAAGGTTATACCTCATATATATTTGGACAAAAAAGTTATAATGGTGTTGCTTTTTTATCAAAAATCAAAATTAATAATATCAGTACAAATTTTATAAAAGATAAACTTAAACAATCTAGAATTATTGAAGGAAATATTAAAAATAAAAAAGATTCTATTAAACTCATCAATGTGTACGTGCCTAACGGAAATCCTGTAGAAACAGAGAAATATGATTATAAAAAGAATTGGCTTAATTCTTTTATTAAAGAGGTAGATAAGGCTCTAAAAAAAAATAAAAATATTATAATATCAGGTGACTTTAATGTAATACCTGAGGAGATAGATTGTCATGATCATAAAAAATATGAAAATGATGCACTATTTAAAATAGAAATTAGAAAAAAATTTAGAGAACTTTTAAATTTAGGATTTACGGACGTTTACCGTTATATTAATAGAAATAAACAAGAATTTACATTTTGGGATTATACTTCAGGTTCGTGGCAAAAAAATAATGGTTTGAGGATAGATCATTTTCTTGTTTCAAATAATATTCTCAAAAATGTACAAAATATCTTTATTAATAAAAAACCAAGATCTAAAATTAAGCCTTCAGATCACACTCCTATTGAGCTGGATATTAATTAATTCTTCCGTAAATATCTTTATATCTAACAATATCGCTCTCTTTTAAAACTGAACCTATTTGCGCTTCCATAATTTTGATTGGTTTTTTATAAAAATTTTCAATTCTATGAATAGTTCTTACTGGTATGAAAATAGATTCTTTTTCATTAAGAAAAAACTTTTTATTATTGAGTGTTATTCTTGGTTTGCCTTGTATAACTGTCCAGTGCTCAGATCTATGGTTATGCTTTTGTAAACTTATAGATGATTTTGAATTTATGACCAACTCTTTAATCAAAAAATTATTTCCTCGAAATAAATTTGTATATTTTCCCCATGGTCTTTTAAAAACGTTCTTCTTTTTCAAATATTTTAATTTATTATTTTTAAATACTTTTAAAATTTCCTTCCAGTTTCCTAAATCTGACCATGGAAGGTTGAGCACAATACAATTTATATCAGAACATTTCTCTAAAATAGCGTAGTCAAATGAGTTTATAGGAGACTTTAAAAAATACCTTTTATTTAAATTAATTATTTTTCCTTTCGTTCTGGCTTTAGACATAGATATGTAACAATTTTTTAAGATTTTTTTTTCAAATTTTTTAAAATTATTTATAATTGAGTCTTTTCTTGCAAAAAACATTCCTGAGTTCCATAGTCCTTTACTTTTTATTAATGCTTTTGCTTTTTTAACAGAAGGTTTTTCAATAAACTTTACTATTTTAATTAAATGACTACCTGATTTTTTAACATTTAAATATCCATATTCTTTTGAAGGATTGCCGGGTTTAATTCCAAATAAAAAAATATTTTTGTTATTTAAATATTTAGAATTCTTAATTAAATTTTTATTAAAAATATTATTTTTTTCTAAAAGATGATCCGAGGGCAAAAAAAGCAGAGGTTGTTTGTTAGGAATATCAGTTACTAATGCAGCAGATAATACAGCGGGGCCCGTGTTTCTTTTAGCTGGTTCAAGTACAATACGATACTTTTTAAATTTATTTTTTTTTAAATAAAATTTGGTTTTTTTTAAATATTTTACGTTTGTGCTTATAATAGGATAATCAAATAGCGGGCCTTTAATTCTTTTTAACGTTTTTTCAAACAAATTCCAGCCACCAAAGTTAATAAATTGTTTTGGTTCATTGTTTGTTGATTTTTGCCAAAGTCTTGTTCCCTCTCCTCCACAAAGAATGATGGGTCTAATTTTCATTTAAATATCTGCATAACACTTGACTTCTTCTTTTCCACCAGGATGTGTTGATGCACCAAGATATGCAGGTCCGACTGTTTGGGCGTATTTCCAAAGTGTTCCATTTCCAAAATTAATTCTTTTAGGTTTCCACTTTTTCTTTCTTTTTAATAATTCTTTTCTTGAGAGATCAACATTAATGGTTCCTTTTTTTGCGTCTATATGAATTATGTCTCCATTTTTCAATAATCCTATTGGACCACCTACTGATGCTTCTGGACCTACGTGTCCAATACAAAAACCTCTAGTTGCTCCAGAAAATCTTCCATCCGTTATGAGTGCAACTTTTTCTCCCATTCCTTGTCCATATATTGCAGCAGTTGTCTGCAACATTTCTCTCATGCCTGGTCCTCCTTTTGGACCCTCGTATCTAATCACAATTACATCACCTTTTTTATATTTTTTTTTTAAGACTGCTTTCAAGGCTGCTTCCTCAGTGTCAAAACATCTTGCTCTCCCAGTAAAATTTAAATTTTTAAGTCCAGCAATTTTTACAATTGCACCATCAGGTGAAAGGTTTCCTTTAAGTCCCACAACACCACCATCTTTTGATAAAGGATTGCTATAGCTTCTCATGACTTTTTGTTTTTTATTAAATTTAACGTTTTTTAAATTCTCTCTCATGGTTTTTCCTGTTACAGTCAAACAATCACCATGAATATATCCTCCGTCCAACATTGTTTTAAGTAACATTGGTATGCCACCAGCCTTCCACATATCTTTTGCTACATATAATCCACCTGGTTTTAAGTTTGCAAGATAAGGTGTCTTTCTAAATATTCTTGCAACATCCATCAGATCAAATTTTATTCCTATTTCATTTGCGATAGCAGGAAGATGTAGTGCTGCGTTTGTAGAACCTCCAGTCGCTGCAACAATTGCTGCAGCATTTTCTAGTGATTTCTTCGTTACGATATCTCTTGGTCTAATTTTTTTTCTTAACAAATTCATAACCATCTTCCCACTATCAAATGCATATTTGTCTCTTTTTTGATATGGAGCTGGTGTTCCTGCAGAATAAGGTAGAGCCAATCCAATTGCTTCTGATACACACGCCATAGTATTTGCTGTAAATTGTCCACCGCAAGCACCAGCACTGGGACAGGCTTTTAATTCTAATTTTCTTAAAGCGTGTTCAGATATTCTTCCAGATGAATATTCGCCAACACCTTCAATAACATCTTGAACAGTTATATCTTTTCCATTTAATCTACCTGGTAAAATTGATCCTCCATAAATAAAAACGCTAGGTACATTTAATCTTACCATTGCCATCATTAATCCAGGTAATGATTTATCGCAACCTGCCAAACCTACTAAAGCATCATAACAATGCCCCCTAACTGTCAGCTCTGTTGAATCTGCAATTACATCTCTTGAAACTAGAGATGATTTCATACCTTCATGACCCATAGCTATTCCATCAGTAACAGTAATAGTACAGAATTCCCTTGGAGTACCGCCAGCTAATTTAACTCCTTTTTTTACTGACTGCGCCTGTCTCATTAAAGCTATGTTGCATGGAGCAGCCTCATTCCAAGTTGATACAACACCAACAAAGGGTTTGGAAACATCTTTTTCTGTCAAATTCATACCATAATAAAAAGATCTTTGGAAAGCTTTCTCTGGACCTAAAGTAGTGTGACGACTGGGTAATTTTTTCTTATTAAATTTTTTCATTTTAAACTATTTAATGTAAAAGTAATCTTTTTAATATTAATTATTAAATTATTATAGATATTTTTTTCCTGTTCTACAATATGCTTTGGTGCACGTTTTATAAAACTAGAATTATTTAATTTTTTATTCACTACATCTAAATCTTGTTGTATTTTGCTTTGTTTTTTTAATAAATTTTGTCTAATCAATTCAAGATCGATACTTTTATCAAAATATAATTTTAATATTTGACCGCCAAATACTAAATTTGCTGATTGTTTTGACAAATCTTTTTTGAAGATTGAATTAATTCTCCCTAGTTTTTTAATTACTATTTCGTTTTTTAAGTATAACATTTGTTTTTTTTTATCCAATTTCTCTATCGAGATATCTACAAATGAACCTGGACTTACATTGAGTTCATTTTTAAATGATCTCACACTTGATATTAATTCTATAATCTCATTAACACTTTGAATGCTTTTATCAGTTTTTAATTTCTTTAGACTTATCCAATTGGAATACATTAGATATTTAGTATTTTTTGTTTTCAATTTATTTCTTAGCCATAGTTCCTCTGTAATAAATGGTATAAATGGATGTAATAATATTAATATTTCCTTAAAAACCTGACCAGATGTCGTTTTTATCTCTTTAATATCTGGGTTATTTTTAGATAGTAAAATGGTTTTGGAGAGTTCTAAGTACCAATCGCAATAAGTATTCCAAACAAATTTATAAATAGTTTTTGCAGCTTCATCGAAACGATAGTTTTTAATAAAGTTTTCTGTTAAAATTTTTGTTTCAATAAGTTCGTTATAAATCCATTTATTAATATTAAGTTTGAGGTTTTTAGGTTTAATGACCCCATCAAATGTACATTTATTTACTTTGAGAAAATTATTAACGTTCCATATTTTCGTTAAGAAATTTCTATATCCTTTTACTCTTTGTTCTGAAAGTTTTACATCTCTACCTGGTGATGCCATAGATAACAAAGTAAATCTTAAAGCATCTGCGCTATAACTATCTATAAGGACTAAAGGATCAATAACGTTTCCTTTTGATTTAGACATTTTTTGACCTTTTTCATCTCTAACTAGCGCGTGTACATAAATTTCTTTAAACGGTTCTTTATTTAAAAATTCCATACCCAGCATCATCATTCTTGCTACCCAGAAAAAAATTATATCAAAACCTGTAACTAAAACTGATGTTGGATAAAATTTTTTTAAATAATAGTTTTTATCAGGCCACCCTAGTGTAGCAAAGGGCCATAGACCTGAAGAAAACCATGTGTCAAGTACATCTGGGTCTCTTTTTAAATTTGTTTTTCTTTTATAAAATTTTTTAGCTAATAGTTCTGCTTTCTTTTGATTTTCTGCAACAAATATTTTTTTATCTGGACCATACCAGGCTGGAATTTGATGTCCCCACCAAAGTTGTCTAGATATACACCAGGGCTCAATGTTGTTCATCCATTGAAAATATGTTTTAGACCAGTTTGATGGAAAAAAATTTGTATCTTTTTTTTTAACAATTTTCTTAGCCTTAATAGATAATTTTTTTGCATCACAAAACCATTGTTCGGTCAAAAAGGGTTCGATTACAGAATTAGATCTATCACCGTAAGGCACTTTGTTCTTTATGGTTTCTTCTTTTTCAAAGATTTGTAATTCTTTCAATTTATCAATTATTTTTTTTCTAGCTTCAAATCTGTCCAAACCGATATATTCATTCGGAGCATTATTATTAATTTTTCCATCTTCGGTAAAAATATTAATAGATTTAAGCTTGTGTCTTTTACCAACTTCAAAATCATTAAAATCATGAGCTGGCGTAATTTTAACAGCACCACTACCCTGCTCCGGATCAGCATAATTATCCTGAACTATTTTTAATTTTCTTCCAACAATAGGAAGTATTGCAAACTTATTAACTAAATCAAAATATCTTTTATCATTAGGATTAACTGCAATAGCTGTGTCACCAAGCATGGTCTCTGGTCTAGTAGTGGCAATAGTAATTGTTTCAGATGAATTTTCTATTTTATACTTTATATAATAAAGTTTTGAACTTACTTCTCTTTGATCGACTTCTAGATCAGATATTGCTGTTTTTAAAACTGTATCCCAATTTACTAGTTTTTTGGCTTTATATATTAAATTTTTTTTATAAAGTTCAATAAATACTTTTACAACAGAGTTTGATAAATTTTTATCCATTGTAAATGCATTTCTTGACCAATCACATGAACAGCCTAATTTTTTAAGTTGATTGATTATTTTTCCACCATATTCATCCTTCCATTCCCAAACTCGTTTTATAAATTTTTCTCTTCCAATTTGATTTTTATCAATACCCTGAATTTTTAAATTTTTTTCAACTAAAGCTTGGGTTGCTATTCCGGCATGATCAGTGCCAGGTTGCCACAAAGTCTCATAGTTATTCATTCTATGGAATCTAACCAAAACATCTTGTAATGAATTATTTAATGCATGACCCATGTGCAAACTACCGGTTACGTTTGGAGGAGGGATTACAATTGAAAAAGTACGTTTGTTTTTCGCAGGTTTGAATAGGTTATTTTTTTCCCAATATGAATATATTTTTGTTTCTACTTTTTGATGATTATATTTATCAAAACTCATACTTATAAATATTAATAATATTTGCAAACTTCTAGCTTTATTTTTATAAATAAACCTATATTAATCTAGTATGGCCACGTGGCGGAATGGTTACGCAGAGGATTGCAAATCCTTCTATCCCAGTTCGATTCTGGGCGTGGCCTCCAAAATGATTAGTATTTATGATTGATAAAGAAATTTTTAAAACTGCGTCAAATAATAAAGATTATGGCCATCTTGATAAATACTCTCATTATTCAAATTCGAAGAGTTCAACGTGTGGCGATAATATAAAAATATATATTCAAGTAAAAAACGAAAAAATAATTAATCTTAAATATCAAGGTAACTTTTGTATTTATTGTAATGCATCGGCAAGTTTATTAGCTAAAAAATCTAAAAATAAATCAGTCAAAGAAACAGTAAATTTTTTGAAAAATTCTAACACTTTATTTAAAAATCAGAAAAATTTGAAAATCAGTAAATGGTTATCATTTAAAAAAATAATGAATAAAACCAATTTATCTAGAAAAGAGTGTTTGCTTTTGCCTTTAAAAACTTTATTAAGAGCTTTAAATAATTAGTTGTTTTAATTTTTTTAAAAATGTATGTTCTTTTTCTATTCCTCGGTAGCTCAGTTGGTAGAGCAGTTGACTGTTAATCAATTGGTCGCAGGTTCGAGTCCTGCCCGAGGAGCCAAATACTCAATTAATTGTTTTTAACCTGTTTCTTTTAGGTTTGAAGAATTTCTTAACAGCTGAATTAACTTATTTTTATCTGTATCGGATAGTTTAGAAAAAGTTTTGACTAGAAAAGAATAATTTAGATCGATATTATTAAAATCTGCAGAACCATCAACTTTATATGATGGAAAATCCTCATAAAAGTAAGTAATTGGAACTTTTAGAAAATTTGCAAGTTGCATAAGTCTACTAGAGCTCACGCCGTTAGTCCCTTTTTCATATTTTTGAATTTGTTGAAATGTAACGTTTATTGCGTTTGCAACTTTAGTTTGAGTTAAGCCAAGAGACAATCTTCGCATTCTCAGTCTTTTACCCATATGCGTGTTAAAAGTTTCTTCCATTATCCCCTTAATTAACTCTTGAAATAATTAAATTGAACATGAAAAAATCATTTTAGGCAACAGTAAAAATAATTTTTTTTTGGGTCTGATTGACCTTAAAATATCTTCGAAAAGGGGTTGACTTATATAGAAAATATAGGACAAGATTTATTCCCAATTAAAAAAAAGCATGATTTTTCAGTCTATATTCCCAATGACCTAATTTTTCATAAGACATTTTTAACCATAAAAGACTTTCTGCGTCATACCAGAGGTTAAAATTTATTTTCTTTTTTTTTAAAGGCGCATTATCATTAGATAAAAAGTGAAATTTCAACGCATTATATTTTCTATCAAATAAAATTATTTTCTCTTTACCTAGAAATTTAACTTTTTGAGGCAATATTCTTCCAGAAACAGCACTAATTTGGACATTTTTGTTAATAATTTCATGATTCCACCAGCTTCCAATAATATTATTGCTATCTGTTCGTCCTTTAAAGGAAGAACCATCAATATCAAACATTTTTTCATTATTATTTAGCTTTAAATTAACATATTTTCTTTTATCGTTTTGAAATGTTTCAGAAATAAAATTATTTAATTGTTCATTTAGATAAGTTTCTTTTGTTGTGGTACTATAATTCATTAAATCTATACCAAGTTTTTTAACTTTGAAATACCCCTTGCTTGTTACAGAGAATTTATCTTTTTCTGTTTTAAAATTAAAAACATGAGTGCCAATTAGTTCATTGTTTAGGTAAATTTCATACTCTAGGAATTTTAAATTACCGTAATGATTTACATGACTTAATAAAAAATTTGGAAAAAGAATTATATTAAATAAAGTTAAAAATATAATAATTTTTCTCATAATTTTCTTTGTGAAAACAGAAAATTTTAAAGTATTTGACTTAAGAAAAGTTTCGTTCTTTCATTTTTTGGATTTGCAAAGAAATCATTTGTTTTTGCTCTTTCAACTATCATTCCCTCATCCATAAAAACTACTTCATCAGCAACTTCTTTAGCAAAACCCATTTCGTGAGTAACAACGATCATTGTCATACCGGCTTTTGCAAGATTTACCATTGCATCTAAAACTTCTTTGATCATTTCAGGGTCTAAGGCTGATGTTGGTTCATCAAAAAGCATAATTTTTGGTTCCATACATAATGCTCTCGCAAGAGCTGCTCTTTGCTGTTGTCCCCCAGAAAGTTGACCTGGAAATTTTGCTGCTTGATCAGCTATTTGAACTTGTTCTAACTGTTTCATGGCAAATTCCTCTGCTTTTTTTTTCGGAGTTTTCTTTACCCAAATAGGAGCTAATGTACAATTATCTAAAATTGATAAGTGTGGAAATAAATTAAATTGTTGAAAAACCATTCCGACTTCTGCTCTAATCTTTTCTATATCTTTTGTTTTTTCAGATAATTCATTACCATCAACTATTATTTGTCCTTTTTGATGTTCTTCAAGCCTATTGATACATCTTATTAATGTTGATTTTCCAGAACCAGATGGACCACATACCACTATTTTCTGTTTTTCTTTAACTTCAAGATTAATGTCTTTTAAAACCTGAAAATCACCGAACCACTTGTTAACTTCCTTCATTTGTATAATTGACTCTGACATTTTATCTTTCCGTTTTATATTTTAGTTCTAAATACTGACTATATTTACTCATAGCATAACAAATTGCCCAGAATAATATAGAGGCAAATATATAGCCTTCCATGGCATATCCGAGCCATTTAGGATTTGTTTTAGCCATTTGCAACATTCCGACCACTTCAGATAGGCCAACAACAAAAATTAATGGTGTGTCTTTCACTAGTGCTAAGAATGTATTTGCAATTCCAGGTATTACTAATTTTAATGCCTGTGGAAGAATTACGAAAATTTGCATTTTCCAATAACCCATTCCTAAAGATTTAGCGGCATCATATTGTCCTCTTGGTAAAGCTTGCAAACCACCTCTTATAACCTCTGCAACATAAGCGGCCTCGAAAAGTATAATCGCTGCAATCACTCTAATAAGTTTATCTACAAAAGCGTCAGACGGTAAGAACATTGGAAACATTACAGATGACATAAATAAAACTGTAATCAATGGAACGCCTCTCCAAAACTCAATATAACCAATTGAAATATATTTAATAATTGGTAATTCAGATCTTCTTCCCAGAGCTAAAATCATTCCTAAAGGAAAACAAAAAATTAAGCCAAAGAATGAGACGATAAATGTTAAAGATAATCCTCCCCATGCATTGGTTTCAACCCACTCAAGACCAAAAGAACCTCCTGAAATTAAAAAATTAATAATAATAAATGCGATTATTGGATAAAGAATTGCATAATAAAAAGTTATATAATTTTTTAATTTACCTCTCATAAAATAACCTACAAATGCAAATGCAATTAAAACAATGAATGCAGTGTTTATTCTCCAGTGAAAATCATTAGGATACATGCCGTACATAAATCTTCTGAACCATACTTTTATATATGTCCAGCAAGCTCCTTCTGTTGCTACACATGCTTCTTTTGTGTCACCAGAAATCGTTGCTTCAAGTATCATCCAATCTAAAGCCGGTGGAATTACTAAAAGAGTAAGAAATATAATTATTAAAGTTAATCCCGCATTGAATGAATTATTATTTATATTTTGGTTAATTTTATCAACTAGTCTATTACCTGAATATTCAAGCCTTATCATTTGCAAACCAATTAAACCTATTATCAAAGGGAAAAA
>CACFTH010000011.1 GCA_902569185.1 uncultured Pelagibacteraceae bacterium | reverse complement strand
TTTAATTCAATATATTCAAATTTAGATACTATTTCTTTTTTTAAAATAATGACAAACTTTAAGCAATTAAGTCAAAAAGGCTATAATGAAAGATTACTTAATGAAAAAAGACATTATTATTTATCTCTCCCGTTTTTTTTGGTTTTAATGGTTTGTCTTGCAAGTATTTTTATTTTAAGCTCAAATGAAAAAAAGCAAAATATATATTATATTATTTTATCAATTATTACTTGTGTAATTATTTTTTATTTTAAAAATTTTTCAATGGCTTTGGGAACTACTGAGAGGATACCAATGGAACTTTCTGTTTGGTCACCAATCCTAATTTTAACCTTGTTCTGTTCTGTGGGAATTATGCAACTTAATGAAAAATAAATTTTTAAAAATATTATCGATAATATTTTGCTTATTGCAAAGTTTAAATGTTATTGCGAACGAGTTAGATATTAAAGCAAATCAGTTAAAATTTAATAAAGATAACAGGATTATTCAGGCTGAGGGTAATGTTCAAATAACAGATATCAAAAAAAATATAATATTTGCTGAAAAAGCTGAGTACGATAAAAATAACGAATTGATGAGGTCTTTTGGAGAGACAGATATCATAACCTCAGAAAAATTTAGAATACAAGGAAAAAATATTTTTTATGATAATAAAAAGGGAATTATTTATTCAACTTCAGAAACAATAATTACCGATATTAATGGTAATCAGATTTATGTAAATATGTTTGATTACTCTACCTCTAAAAAAATGTTCTTTTCGCAAGGTAATATTGAAGTCTTTGATAATAAAACAAATAAATATTCTTTTTCGGAAATTTATATTGATGAAATAAATAGAAAAATTGTTGGAAGTGATGTTAAATCTTTTTTAAAAGACGGTAATTTTAAAAATAATGAGAAAAATGAACCAAGATTTTTTGCTAATTCAGCATTCATAAATGATAATGGTGCAACTTTTCAAAAAGGTATTTTTACAACATGTAAAAATAGAGAGGGAAAAAAATGTCCGCCATGGTCGATTCAAGCCAAGAAAATTCAACATAATAAAGCAAAAAAAACAGTTTATTATGATAACGCAGTATTGAAAATTTACGATTTTCCAATCTTTTATTTTCCAAAATTTTTTCATCCAGGTCCTACTGTAAAGAGACAATCTGGTTTTTTGTTCCCAACTCTGGAAGATAATAGTACAGTCGGTTTTAGTATGTCGACACCTTATTTTTGGGCGATCTCAGATAATAGGGATATGACTTTCACTCCTAAGATTTATACGAAAGAAAATCTTCTGGTTTTGCATGAATATAGACATGCATTCAAAGACTCTTTTCTTTTGGTCGACTCAGGGTATACGAAAGGCTATAAAAAAACTGACAAGTTAAAAAAATCTGAAGGTTCGAGATCACACCTATTTGTAAAATATAATCACGACCTTTCCAAAGATGATTTTTCAAGTAATTTAGAAATAAATTTTCAACAAGTAAACAACGATACCTACTTAAAGGTTCATGACATTGAAACAGAACTTGTTGATAAATACGATAATATTATCACGAAAGACATAAACTATGAGTTTCAGAGTGATAAAAATTATCTAGGTATCAGTGCAGCAATGTATGAAAATTTAACTAGTAGTGACTCTGATAAAACAAGGTTTGAGTATTCCATTCCAAATATTTTATTTGAGCGTAACTTGTTTACCGGAGATAAAACTGGAGTATTTGACATTAAGAGTAATGCCTTCGTTAAGAATTTTAAAGTTAATCAAACTACAAAATTTTGGATAAATGATGTTAACTGGCAATCTAACCCTTTTATTAGTCTATATGGAATACAAAACAAGTTTAAAGGGCTTTTCAAAATTGTTAATTATGAAGCTGAGGGAGCACAAAAATATAAAACTGAAGGTCTAAATAGTGAAATATCAGGAGTCTTAGCTTATAACGCAAAACTTCCAATGTCTAAAAAAAACCGAGAAAAAAATAAGATAAATTTTTTTACACCAAAACTTTCGTTTAGATACGCTCCGGGTCATATGAGAAATATTCAAGATGATGATTTAAAATTGTCATATTCTAATGCATTTCTATTAAATAAAAACGCAGAACCTGATGTAATCGAGGAAGGTGAAAGTATTGCGACTGGATTTGAGATATCAAGTTATGAATTAAATGAAGGACTTACAGGAGACAAGAATTACTCATTATCGCTTGCACAAATTCAAAGTTTTAAAGAAAATAACTCAATACCTTCCAAAAGTTCCTTAGATCAAAAAGCATCTGATCTTGTTGGCGAAGCTTTCATTAAAATAAGTGAAAATTTTAATATACAAAACGAATTTTCATTAGATCATAATTTTAATGATATTAATTATAATGACTTTGAAGCTAATCTTATATTAGGAAATACAAGTTTTAATTTAAATTACCTCGAGGAAAGCAATCATGTAGGTACGAGTAACTATATTAAGTCTGGAATAAATGTTGATTTTAACAATTCTGGACAACTAAACTTTAACATTAAGAAAAACTTAGAGACAGATTCAACGGAGTTTTATGATTTAGCATATGATTATATAAATGATTGTCTGAGAGCAGGATTAGTTTTTAGAAGAGAATTTTACTCTGATAAAGATGTAGAGCCATCAGACTCTTTGATGTTTAGAGTTACACTTTTCCCATTTGGTGAAGCAAGGTCTCCACTTATTGATAGATGAAAAAAAAACTAACATTATTTTTTGTTATAATAATTTTTTTTTTATTGCAAAATAAAATTGTTTATTCACAAATTGATAATAAAATTATAATTTCAGTTGGAGATTATCCTATCACTACAGTTGATTTACTAAATGAGATAAAGCTAATATCTGTACTCTCTAATACAGATATAAATCAAAACAATAGAGAACAAATTAAAGCGTTGGCAGTAAAGTCTCTCATAAAAAGGAATATTAAAGAAAGCGAAATTAAGAAAAGAAACGTTTATAAATATAATAAAAAACAACTTAATGCGTTAATTTTAAATACCTCGAAAAAATTAGGGCTTGATCAACAGGGTTTGAAGCAAATTCTAGAAAAAAATAATCTGAGTTATGAACAATTAATAAAAAGGTTTGAAACTGACCTAAAATGGAATTACATGATTTTCCAAATTTATAAAAACAAGATTTCGCTTAATACTGCAGAGATAGAAAATAAAATTCAAATTAAAGTTGAAAATTTGAAAGATAATTCTGATCAAAGTGAAATCAATCTCATAAAAGAGCAAATAATTAATCAGGAGAAGGAAAAAAAATTAAAAATGTTTTCAAACATGCATTTTTCCAATCTTGAAAGATCAATTCAAATTAAATTTTTATGAAAAATTTGATTTGTATAATTGCTGGAGAACCTAACAGTATTAATTCTGAAATAATTGGTAAAGTTTTAAAAATAAGAAAAAAATTAAATAGGCAAAATTTTTTTATTATTGGAAATTATAAATTGATTAAAAAGCAATTTGAGCAACTTAAATTTAATATTAAATTAAAGAAAATTATAAAAATTGAAAATAATAATTTTACAAAAAATAATTTTGTATTAGATGTACCTCTTGTATTCAAAAACCCATTTAAAATTCCAATAAAAAATAAAAGATCTTACATAATGAATAGTTTCAAGATTGCAATCGATCTTGCAAAAAAAAAGAAAGTTGTGGGATTTATAAATTGCCCAATAAATAAATTTGAAACATTCGGCCTAAGAACTATGGGAATTACTGAATTTTTAGCAAAAAAAGAAAAAGTTTTGGGTAAAGAGGCAATGCTTATCTATAATAAGTCATTATCAGTTTCTCCCATCACTACCCATATTAAAATCAAAAATGTTTCAAAAAAAATAACCAAAAAAATTATTATAGACAAATCTTTAACAATAAGTAATTTTTATAAGAAGAGGTTTAATATAAAACCTAAAATTGGTTTATTAGGTTTAAATCCACATAATTTTGAGTTAAGGAAAGGATCTGAAGAATTAAAAACAATCATTCCAGCTATCAAAACTTTAAAAAAAAATAAAATTTTAGTTAATGGTCCAATTTCTGGTGATACAGCTTTTAGTAATCAATCAAAAACAAAATATGATGTAATAATAGGAATGTATCATGATCAAGTTTTATCACCATTTAAAACATTATATAACTTCAATGCAATTAATGTAACTCTTGGGCTGCCTTATATAAGAGTTTCACCTGATCATGGAACTGGAGAAAATATTATTAAAAAAAATTTAGCGAACCCTAAAAGTTTAGTTCAATGTATTAAATTTTTTAGTGAAATTAATGGTTAAATTTAAAAAATCATTAGGCCAAAATTTATTAATTGATCAAAATATAATTAGAAAAATTTCAAATCTTGTTGATATTAAAAATAGGACTGTTCTAGAGATAGGCCCGGGAACTGGAAATTTGACAAGAAATATTATGCAAAAAAAACCTAAAAAAATTTTTTTAGTTGAGAAAGATAAAATGCTTTGTGAGATCTTAAATTCAAAACTAAGTCCTTTCCCAAATTATACTTTATTTAATGATGATATTTTAAAATTTAATATTGATCAAAATTTAAAAATAGATTTAATATTTGGAAATCTACCCTACAATATTTCTACACAAATATTAGCAAAATTTATCAAGTTAAAAGAATGGCCTCCTTCATTCTCAAAAATTATTTTTATGTTCCAAAAAGAAGTTGCTGATCGAATTTTAGCAAAACCTAACACTAAAAACTTTAGTAGAATTACAGTACTATCTAATTTAAGATTAGATATTGTTGAAAATTTCAAAATTTCAAAAAAGTGTTTTTTTCCAGTTCCCAAAGTTGAGTCACAAATAATAGTTTTTAAACCAAAACCAAAGCTGTCTTTTAATATTAAAAATATTGAAAATTTAGAGAAAATTACTCAAATCTTTTTTTCCACTAAAAGAAAAATGATAAATAAACCTTTTTCAAAAATTTTTAAAAATTATAAGGATATTGCTAATTCATTAAAAATTGATTTAGATAAGAGACCAGGAGATTTATCAAGTAATGATTATTTTAGAATAACCGAAAAATATGAAAAAAAAATTAATTAATTTTTTTAATTTAGATATTTAGAAACATTTTTTTTAAGTTCATTAAAACAATTTTCTACATTGTCATTGATGAGAACATAATCATAATCTTTTTTATGAGATATATCTTTGGAGTATGCAAGCATTCTTCTTTTTATTGCTTCTTTATCATCCTGATTTCGTGAAATTAACCTTTTTTCTAATTCCTCCTTGCTAGGTGGAAGAATAAACACTTTAACTAAGTTTAATTCTTTAAACTTGCTTAGTTGCTCACTCCCTTGCCAATCAATATCAAATAAAACGTTATGGTTATTGTTTGTTATTTTTTTTATTGAATTCTTAGATGTTCCATAAAAATTTCCAAATATTTGAGCATGTTCATAAAAAGCTTTCTCTTTCAAAAGTAAACTAAATTTTTCTTTGCTCACAAAATGATAGTCAACACCATCAACCTCATTTGGTCGTGGCTTTCTTGTTGTGTGAGATACGGAAATTTCAAAAGAATTGTCAGATTGTTGGATTTTTTTTGAAAGAGTTGTCTTTCCTGCCCCAGAAGGTGATGATAGCACTAGCATCAAAGGCTTTTTAGGTTTATTCATTTAGTGAAAAAATTACTCTAATTAGTTAGAATGACTTTCAATAAATTTTATTGCATCTCCAACTGTCAAAATTTTTTCAGCTTCACTATCCGAAATTTCTGATCCAAACTCTTCCTTGAAAGCCATGACTAATTCAACTGTATCTAAGCTATCTGCGCCAAGATCATCAATGAAACTTGCTTCTTCGGTTACCTTTTGTTCATCTACACCTAAGTGATCTGCTACTATCTTCTTAACTGTTGCTCCTACATCTTTTGTCATTTTTAAATTCCTTTTTGAATATTTATTAATCCGTATTAAATTTTTTCTGTTTTTTTGTCAAGACATATACATTCCGCCATTAACATGTATTGTTTCACCTGTAACATATGAAGCCAAATCAGAAGACAAAAAGGCAACACAATTCGATACATCTTCGGCTGTTCCTAATTTAGCCATAGGTATTCTTGAGATCAAATTAAGTTTAACCTTTTCGTTAATTGCATCAGTCATGTCTGAAACTATAAATCCAGGTGATACACAATTAATTGTAATATTTTTTTTTGCATACTCTATCGCTAAACTTTTGGACATTCCGATTATACCTGATTTCGATGCAGAGTAGTTTGATTGACCAAGATTTCCTGTATGGCCTACGATAGAGGTAATATTAACAATTCTTCCAAATTTATTCTTAAGCATATTTTTAATGGCATATTTTGATAATAAAAAAGTAGAGGTTAGATTAACATCAATTACTTTTTTCCAGTCTTCGTCTTTCATTCTTAATGATAAATTATCAATATTCATTCCTGCATTATTGATTAAAATATCTAGTCCACCTAATTCTGATGTTGTAGAATTTATAAAATTTTCAATTTCATTATGCTCTGAAAGATTAAACTTGATAGTTTTTACTTCAGGATTTTCTTTTTTAATTATATCTAGTTTTTCTTTTTTTGTACCAGTTCCTAAAACAGTTCCTCCAAGAGAACAAAACTTTTTAACTAATGAACCACCAATTCCTCCAGTAGCACCTGTAATCAAAATTTTTTTATTTTTAAAATTTATCATTTAAGACTTTTGATATCTTCAATTGTATTTATACTTTTGACATTGATATTTCCACTAATTCTTTTAGCCAAACCTGATAAAACTTTACCAGGACCAATTTCAATAAATTCATTAACACCATTTTCTACCATATATAGAAGGCTTTCTCTCCATCTTACTTTAGAACTAATCTGGTCGATTAATAATTTTTTAATAATCTCAGTATCCACTACTGGTCTTGCAGTAACGTTGCTGATTATTTCCTTATTTGGTTTTTTAAAATTTGTTTTAAGAATTTTATCTTTCATTTTTTCAGCTGCGCTTTTCATTAAAGAACAATGGAATGGAGCGCTAACAGGTAAAAAAATTGATTTTTTTTTATTTTTTTTTAATATGTCGCTAATTTCATCTATTGCTTTTTTTTCGCCACTTAAAATTACTTGGCTATCTGAATTGTCATTTGCAATTTCGCATATCCCTTTAACTTTTATTTCCTTAATCAATTTCTCTATATCTTCTAATTTAATTCCTAAAACAGCTAACATTGCACCGTGACCTTCGGGAACGGCCTCCTGCATTGATTTACCTCTCTCATGCAAAAGATATAAAGCATCTTCAAATGTGAGTGATCCAATTGAAACTAGCGCGCTATATTCACCTAATGAATGCCCACAAAAATATTTTGTATCTTTAATGTCGAAACCAAACTCCTCGACGATAAGTTTATAAATTGAGTAGCTTAATGTCATTATTGCTGGCTGAGTATTTTTGGTGAGTTTAAGCTCCTTTTCAGGACCGTCCAATATTATTCTGGATAAATGAAAATTTAATTTTTCATCTGCTTCTTTAAAAATCTTTTTTACTAGTTCAAAATTTTTATATAAATCGGCACCCATACCGACTGATTGTGAACCTTGACCTGGAAACATTAGAGTTTTCATTTTAATCAAATATAAATTTCATTATTATTACTATTGTACAAACAAAATTTAAATAGTATAAGTCCCGACTAAAAAAGTATTATTATATTAGAAAAATGGCATTTTACGAGCATACAATTGTTGGAAAACAAGATCTTTCAGAAAAAGAGGTAGAAAGTCTTATATCCAAATATTCTAAAATAATTGATAAATCAGGAAAAATATTAAAAACCGAAAAATGGGGTTTGTTAAATTTAGCTAATAAGATAAAGAAAAATAAGAAAGGTATTTTTGTCCATTTTAAAATGGAAAGTGAAGGAAAGGTTGTTAGAGAAATTGAAAAATTACTTTCAATCGATGCTAACGTCATTAGATATCTCACTGTAAAATACAATAAATTAGATTTAGAAAATGAGTATTTTGGGGTAAAAAAATAAATTTATATGCGGAGAGATAAAAAAAATAAAAAAGGTAAAAAGTTTGGTTCTCAGAATAAATTGACACTTTTTCAAAAACCAGAAATGAAATTTGGAAAAAGTTGTCCCCTTTCCCAGAAAAATTCTCCCGTAGTAGACTACAAAAACATAAAATTATTAAAAAGATATACATCTGATACAGGTAAAATTTTACCTTCACGAATAACTTCTGTAAGTCAGTTTAAGCAAAGAGAACTATCTACTGCTATAAAAAGAGCGAAAGTCTTGGGGCTAATCTAATGGAAATAATCTTATTAGAGAAAATTAGAAACTTAGGAGATGTTGGTCAAGTTGTAAATGTAAAAGATGGGTATGGAAGAAATTTTCTTATTAAATTTGGAAAAGCACTTAGAGCAGATAAAAAAAATATAGAATTTGTTAATAAAAAAAGGACTGAAATTAATAAAAAGAACTCAGAACAGAAAAAAATTGCAAAAGAAGTTTATGAGAAAATTAAAAAGAAACTCATTGTTTTTGGTAAAGAAACCAAAGAAAATGGTGATTTGTATGGTGCAATTAAACCAAAAGAAATATCAAAATACTTTTTAGACAATTTTAAACAAACTATACATCCGTCTCAAATAGACATAAAAAAAGAAATAAATAAAATTGGCCAATTTCCTATTACAATAAATTTACATTCTGATTTAATCGCTGAATTACGTGTATCAGTTGAAAAAAAGACTTTAAAAAAATAATCAAATTTTCCACAGCCAAAAAAAAATGGTTGATAACTTTTGTTTTTACAACATTAGTTTTATAAGGATAAATAGGAGTTTAAATGGACAATTTACAAATTAAACCAATTTCAAAAGAGATAAAGTTACCTTCAAATATTGAAGCAGAACAAACTTTAATAGGTTCTGTACTGGTAAATAATGACATTATTGATGAAATTGCAAATATCATAAATGAAAAAGAGTTTTATGATCCTCTGCATTCAAAGATTTATCAACAAATTGAAAAATTACATAATAAAGGGATGATAGCAAATCCAATCACTTTAAAAAGTGCTTTTGAAAATGAGAGCAGTTTATCAGAAGTCGGGGGTACGGAATACCTTGTAAAACTTACAAGATTTTCCTCATCTGTAAGACAATGTATTGACTACGCAAAAATTATTCATGAGAAATTTGTTAAAAGAGAGTTAATAAAAATTTCTGAAAATTTATCGGATGAATCTATGGATGAATCTCTTGAACTTTCCGGAGACGAAATAATTCAAAATACTGAAAAACTTTTGTTTGATTTAGCTGAGCGAGGAACTTTTAGTCAATCTTTTTCACAATTTGGAAAAGCTTTAGACCAAACTTTAGAAATGGCAACTAATGCCATGAAAAATGACCAGGGGATCGTTGGAATTCCCACAGGGCTAACTGACCTTGATGAAAGACTAGGCGGACTTCATAAATCAGATTTAATTATTATTGCGGGACGTCCTTCAATGGGTAAAACCGCTTTGGCTACCAATATAGCTTTCCATGCTGCAAAAAAAAATTCAGATGATAACAAAAAATCTGTGGTTGCTTTTTTTTCTTTAGAAATGTCTTCAGAACAACTTTCAACAAGAATTGTTTCAGAACAATCAAAAATTAAATCAAACGATATAAGGAGAGGTAAAATTACTGAGGATGAAATGAACAGATTAATAGAAACTTCTAGAAGTATACATGAACTTCCAATGTTAATTGACGAAACACCTGCAATTACTATTTCTACATTATCAAATAGAGCTAGAAGAATTAAGAGATTATTTGGACTAGATTTAATTGTTGTAGACTACATACAGTTAATGTCAGCAGGATCAAGGCGATACGATGGAAGAGTTCAAGAAATTTCTGAAATTACACAGGGTTTGAAAGCTTTAGCTAAAGAACTAAATGTTCCTGTACTAGCACTTTCTCAACTTTCTAGGGCAGCAGAGCAAAGAGATGATAAAAGACCTCAGTTATCTGATTTAAGAGAGTCAGGATCTATTGAACAGGATGCTGATGTAGTTATGTTTGTTTACAGAGAAGAATATTATCTGGAAAGAAAAGAGCCTAAACTCGGTAGCATTGAACATGCAGAATGGCAATCAAAAATGAATGAAATTTTAGGTTCTGCAGACATTATGATTGGAAAACAAAGACACGGACCAACTGGAAATGTAAAAGTTGAATTTGAGGCTATTTACACTAAGTTCAAAGACGCTCAAAAAAATTAAAAAATATATAATTTTAAATTCTTTCCTTTTACGTTATATCTCATAATAGTGTTGTTTAATAAATTATACAAAAAACTAATAATAGAAAGTCCAAAGTTTACTTTGGCTTTACTATTGATTCTGCTTTTAACTTTTGGATATTATGCAAAAAATTTTCAATTAGATGCCTCTTCAGATACTCTGCTTCTTGAGAATGATCCAGACTTAAAATACTTGAGAGAAGTTAATGAGAAATACGGTACTAAAGATTTTTTGGTTTTGACGTATAGCCATCAACCTCAAGAAGAATATGACTTCAAATCGGAGAATACTATTAAAAATATAGGATTATTAAAAAACTCATTAGAAAATCTTGATTGGGTAGATAATGTCATTACAATTTTAGATGTTCCACTGCTAAAAAATAATGATGATCCTTTGTCAGAAAGGATTAGAAACTTTAAAACTTTATCCAGCGCAGATGTTAATCTAAATAGAGGTTTTAACGAAATAACCGAAAGTCCAATATATAGAAATTTTGTTATAAGCGAGGATGGCCAAACCAGTGGAATATTAGTTTACATTAAACCAGATAAAAAACTTTCAGAATATATCAAAACTAAAAATGAGTATTTAGAACGTAGATCAAAAGGAGAATTAACATCTAATGAAAAGAATTCTTATAAAGCTTTTTTAAAAGAATACGATAATTATAAAAAATATTTTAATAAACAAAATCATGAAAACATAAACCAAATAAGAAAAATAATAAAAGATCATCCCCCTCCTGGTAAAGTTAAAAGAGCTAAATCAGATATTTATCCTATAATTCATCTTGGTGGTATACCAATGATTGCTGACGATATGATGACTTTTATAAAAAATGATATTGTAGTTTTTGGTGGAGGGGTATTTTTATTTATTATTTTTACATTGTGGTTTGTATTTAGAAATTTGTTATGGGTTATTATACCATTATTAAGTTGTTTTTTTTCTGTTTTAATTATGATTGGCTTTTTAGGTCTAGTAGGTTGGAAAGTAACAGTCATATCATCAAATTTTATAGCTCTGATGCTAATTTTAACTATGGCTATGAATATTCATATTAGCGTAAGATATTTGCAATATAGAAAAGATAGTCCTGAAGTTTCGAATAGTGAGGCTCTTCTTTGGACTTCACAAAAAATGTTTTGGCCAATATTTTATACTGTGCTAACGACAATTTGTGCGTTCTTATCTTTAATTTTTAGCGGGATTAAACCAATTATTGATTTTGGTTGGATGATGACTGTTGGTTTGTTGGTATCAATGTTTATTACTTTTACATTATTACCTTCAGTATTAAACATCTTAAGTAAAAAAAATATTAGTTACCAAGACCAAAAAAAATCAAGAATAACATCTTTCTTAGCAAAAGTATCTAAGAACAATACAAAAATTATATTTTCATCTGCTTTGATAGTAATAATTGTAAGTGTAGTTGGAATAACAAAACTTGAAGTGGAGAATAGTTTTATTAATTATTTTAATAAAGAAACAGAAATTTATAAAGGAATGAAGTTAATTGATAATAAATTAGGAGGTACTACGCCCTTAAATGTAATAATAAAATTTCCTGAAAAAGATAAGACTGAAGATGATGATGACTGGGGTGAACAAGACGAAGATGAATCGAAATATTGGTTTACGAGAGATAAAATAGATAAAATTATAAAAGTACATGACTATCTTGATAGCTTGGACTCAGTTGGTAAAGTTATATCTTTTGCATCAATTGTGAGAGTTGCTGAGGATTTAAATGATGGAAAAAAACTTCAGGGACTTGAGATGGGAGTTTTGTATACAAAATTACCAGATTCGATAAAAAAAGAGGTAATTGATCCTTATATCTCTATAAAAAATAATGAGGCTAGGATTGGTTTAAGAGTAATGGACTCAAAGGAAGATCTAAGAAGAAATGAATTACTAAAAAAAATTGATTATGATTTGAGAAATGAAATAGGTTTAGAAGCTAAAGAATTTAAATTAGCTGGTGTATTAATATTATTTAATAATCTTCTTCAAAGTTTATTTAAATCTCAGATATTAACTTTAGGAGTGGTAATGGTAGGTATCACATTAATGTTTTTAATTCTTTTTAGAAATATAACACTCTCACTAATTGGTGTAGTTCCAAATTTTATGGCTGCATTTTTAATTCTAGGAATAATTGGTTTATTAGAAATACCTTTAGACATGATGACAATCACTATAGCTGCAATTACAATAGGTATAGCTGTGGATAACAGTATTCACTATATTTATAGATTTAAAGAGGAATTTGAAAAAAATAATAATTATAATTTAACTGTTGATAAATGTCATAATACTGTGGGGATAGCAATATTAAATACTTCAATAACGATTGTATTTGGATTTTCAATACTAGTACTTTCTAATTTTATACCAACAATCTATTTTGGGGTTTTCACTGGAATCGCTATGCTTTTAGCAATGCTTTCTGTATTAACTCTTTTACCAAAATTAATATTAACTTTTAAACCATTCGGGAATGTTTAATACCCTAGTTACTTTAGTCAAAGAAAATATTGTTTTATTTGATATTATTTTTTTATCTTTTGTTATCTATTTTTCTATTCAATGTTTTGTTAAAGGTTTTTTTTTAAGTCTCATTTCTTTTTTAAAATGGGTATTAGCACTTATTGTAACTATAATTTTAGTTCCAAAATTAGAGCCATATCTTACAGATTATTTTAATAATAAATTTATATCAGGAATTGGTTTAGGAATATTTATTTACATAGTCTTACTTTTTATACTGATTCTTGCTGGAAAAACGATGGGTAAACTTTTTGCATATACCGGAGTAGGATCTGTGGATAAATCTTTTGGTTTTTTCTTTGGTATTTTTAAGGGTTATGTTTTTATTGTTTGTATATTTACAGTAGTTAATTGGTTTTATTCTTATGAAAAATGGGATATGTCATTAAATAAATCTCTTTCTTTTCCAATTGTAGAAAAAGGAAGCAAGTTGTTAATTGAGGAATTTCCTAGTAGAGATGAAATTAAAGAAACAAAAGAAGAAATTGAAAACATTTAAACAAGAAAAAATTAGAGAAGAATGTGGTGTTTTTGGTATTCACGACTTTAATGATGCCTCAACAATTACTGCACTAGGTCTTCATGCCTTGCAGCATAGAGGACAAGAAGGTTGTGGAATTGTCTCATTTGACGGAAAAAATTTTCATTCAGAGAAACGACATGGTTTAGTAGGAGACAATTTTACAAATAATGAAATCTTAAAAAAATTACCTGGTAAATCAGCAATTGGTCATAATCGTTATTCAACAACTGGTGAAACATCTCTTAGAAATATTCAGCCTTTTTTTGCTGATATTTTTAGCGGGGGTATAAGTGTTGCTCATAACGGAAATTTTACCAACGCTTTAAAACTTAGAGATAAGTTAGTCAGAGATGGCGCAATCTTCAGGACTACGTCTGATACTGAAACTGTTGTACAATTAATTGCCAAATCAAAAAGACCTAAAATGATAGATAAAATTATAGATACACTCTTCCAAGTCCAGGGTGGTTACGCATTAGTCATGATGAGTAATAAGAAATTGATTGGCGCCCGTGATCCCTTAGGAATTCGTCCTTTAGTTTTAGGTAAAATAAAAAATTCATATGTTTTAGCATCTGAGACATGTGCTTTTGACATAATTGGTGCAAAATTTATTAGAGAAATCCAGAATGGGGAAATTGTAGTAATCGAAAATAATAATCTCAAAAGTATAAAGCCTTTTACCAAAAAGAGAGCAAGGCCTTGTGTTTTTGAGTACGTATATTTTTCAAGACCAGACAGTTATCTGCAAGGTAAATGCGCTTACGAATATAGAAAAGACTTTGGTTACGAATTAGCAAAAGAATCTGATGATGTGGGTGATATAGTAGTTCCAGTTCCTGACTCAGGTGTGCCTGCGGCTATTGGCTATAGCCAATATAAAAAAAAACGGTTTGAACTTGGATTAATAAGAAATCATTACGTTGGAAGAACTTTTATTGAACCAAAACAAAATATAAGAAGTTTTGGAGTTAAATTGAAACTTAGTTCAAATAAATCATCTATAAAAAATAAATCAATCATATTAATTGATGACTCTATTGTAAGAGGTACAACCTGCACAAAAATTGTCAAAATGTTGTATGACGGTGGAGCCAAAGAAGTTCATGTTAGAATAGCATCTCCTCCAATAAAATATCCAGATTTTTATGGAATAGACATGCCTTCAAGAAAGGAATTGCTAGCAGCAAACAAAAATTTAAAGGAAATGTGTAAATATATTGAGGCTAGTTCACTAAAATTTTTAAGTATTGATGGACTCTATAAGGCAATTTTTCGTGAAAGAAGAAATAAGACTTATCCACAATTGACTGATCATTACTTTACAGGTGATTACCCGGTTGATTTAGTTGATCAACTCAAAGATGATAAAATAACACAGTTATCATTACTCAGTGGTAAATCAAGCAATTAAAATTAATTGAACTGCAATATTCTCATTTTAGTATCTATAATAAAAATTTTTCCATCCTTAACTATTGGTTTTGTTAAAAAACTTTTAGCAACTTTTATATAACTAATAATTTTACCTGTTTCAAAATTTAAAAATATAAAGTATCCATTTTCAGTTGTTAGAAAAAGTCTATTAGATAAAAATAAAATAGACGTTATGTCGCCAGTTTTTTGGTAACTTAGTTTTTTTAATTTCGTAAATATTTTTTTTGACCAAATTACTTTACCACTATTTTGTTCTACATTTAAAATAAAACCATCTTTTGAAGAAAGACAAATGTTGTCTCCTACTAATATAGGTAAAATATTACTTACAACAGGTATTTCCCAGTTTAATCTACCATCATTTGAATTCATTGAGAAAGTAGATATAGCACTACTCAAAATAATTTGGTCATTTTTGTAAACTATAGGAGAAGAGAAAAAGAGATCAATTTGCTTATCAGTACTTCTCGTGGCTAAACTAAACAACCAGTTTATGTTTCTATTCTTATAGTTTAAAGAATAAACTTCTGCTGAAGAAGTTATAAAGTAAACATTTTTTTTTATTTTATCAACACTTACATTGTTTTTGGTATTTGTTTTTAATAATGATGGAAATGTTTCTAAATCTAAAATCTGATTACCATTTTTTGCAGAAATTATATAAAACTTATTATCCTGATTAATTAAAAATATTTTATCGTTATCAATTTTTATATTAGATTTAAATGGAACATTATAGTTTTTTGCCCATTTTATTTCCCCATTATTTTTACTTAAATTGTAAATATATCCAAAGTTATCTGATACAATTAAGTTTTCGTTTTCAATTGATATGTTAAGCTCCTTTGGACTGTTTCTAAATCTTTTTTTATAGAAATTGTACTTCCAATTAATTTTTTCATCTTTAAGGGAATAACTAAATATAGTTCCACTTGGGTCATAAAAAAAAATAGTATCGTTTTCTAATATAGGTTCAAAATCTAGATTTTTAATATTGAATTTATTTTTACCTATTTTATGGCTTCTAAAAACTAATTCTTTTTTATTTTCATATTTAAGATGAGGTATTATATTATTGCTAGAAAAATTTTGTTCTTGCCAATTTTTGTTTAGTAAAGATTCTTTAACATTTATTTTAGCTTCGCCATTTATTTCTAAATCAAATTTTTTTTTAGTAGAAAAAATTATTTTAGCATTCTCTCTTTGCTTAGCTATCCTAAGATCTTCCTCAATATTATCCCATTTACCTGCTCCAAAAGAGCAGCTTATAAGGAAGAATGATACATTTAAAAATAATATTTTTTTAAGTAAATTTTTTTTCAAAAATATCTTTTTTTTCATTAATTATTATTAGATAGTAATGAATAATATTGGTTTGCTTTTTGGGTTTGATTATTTGATGTATAAAAATCCCCTAAAAATTTAAGAACATGATTTTTCCACACTGAATTTGAATTAATAATAGGGTTTAGCAATTTTAATATCTCTTGTTCATTTTTTAAATCTGAAATATATATAGCTTTTTTAAATTTAATTAAATTGAGATCCTCTTTTTGAAGATTGTTATTATCGATAATTTTATCAAAATAACCTAAGACAATACTTTTATTTTCAACTAATTTATTTTCTATGACGAGGAAAAGTGCCAAACTTGAATATGGAGAGTTATTTTTTTCTATTATATCTAACAAAATTTTTTTTGCATCATCCTTTTTTTCATTTTTTAAAAGTGACTGAGCTTGTATATAATTATCGGAAATTACTATTTTATTATTTTCTTTATTATTAAGATACCAAAAAAAAATTAGTAGTGATATGAAAATTATAGATAAGGAATAAATAAATATTTTTGAGTTTGATCTAATAAAATTTAAGAAGTTATTTTCTGGAGAGTTAATATTCATTTTGTTTTATATGTGTTTGAATTTTTAGGAAAATTATTTCTTATGACATCATTCCTAAACTTTTTAATTGCTTTATTTAAAATTTTTTCCAGACTAATATATTTTTTAACAAATTTAGGATAAAACCCACTTAAACCAATTAAATCATCTAATACTAAAATCTGTCCATCACAAAACTTGGATGATCCAATACCAATAGTGGGTATTTGCAAGTTTTTAGTAATTTTTTTTGCCAAATCAGCACTTACACATTCAAGAACAATTGCAAAAGCACCAGCATCCTCGATATTTTTGGCTTCTTTAATTAATTTTATTTCTTCCTTATGTTTAAGACCTTGTGGCGAGAAATATTTTTTGTATTGTGGTGTGTATCCTATATGTCCCATCACTTTAATACCAGAGTTGGTTAAAGTTTTTAAAATTTTAAAGTTATTTCCATTACTTTCTAATTTGATAGCATCACAATTTGTTTTGAGTAAAACTTTTTTAACATTTTTTTTAGCTTCCTTTATATTTCTATAAGTATTAAAAGGCATATCAAACACTAATAAGCTTTTTTTAATTGACTTCTTAACGCTTATTGCATGATTGATCATAGTGTCTAGCTTAATTTCTCTTGTATTTTTCATTCCGTAAAAAGCTGTCGCCACTGAATCACCCATTAATATAATATCGCAATGTTTATCCAAAATTTTAGCTAATGGTTTTGAATATGCTGTAAGGCAAACAATTTTTCTATTTAAATTTGTAATATTTTTTATTTTTTTTATAGAGCTCATGTAAAAACTTTTAATTAGTTTCTAAAGTTTTTAATTTTAAAATCAATTCAGATTTTTTCTCACAGATTTTTTTACATACATTATTAAACTTTTTAATTAATTTATCAGACTCCTCATAATCCGATTTTTTAATGTTTAGAAGTGTCAATAGATATAAGGCTTCTTCATTTTGTGGATTTATTAATATAACAGTATTTAAATTTTGCTCCTGTAGTTCATCATTTTTTCTTTCTTTAAATATTTTGGCTAAATAAAGATAAGAATTCTCACTTTTTGGGTTAAAAACTATATCTTGTTCAAATTTAAATTTAGATTCAGGAAATTTTTTTTCATTGAAAAGTTTAACCCCCTCTGAAAAGAAATTTTCTTTTGTAATTCCATTCAAATTTAAGACGCTCATTAGTACGATGATAAACAAATATTTTTTTGTTTTTATCATAAATTATTAACCATTATGTACTTAATCCACAACAATGTATATAACTTTCTCTTGACTCACCTCTGCTTGAGTGTGGTTTAAAAAAATCAATTTTATTAAAGTTTTTTTTTGCTTTAATTTTTATTTCATTAAATTCTTCGCCCATAAAAAATTTCGAGATAACAACACCATTTTTACTTAGTTTCTCTTTAGAAAAATCTAATATATCAAGGCACAATTGATTGGTCCTCATACAATCTAAACCTTTATTACCAGTGGTATTTGAAGCCATATCAGATAAAATTAAATCAATTCTTGTAGCAAAATATTCATTTATTTTTTTTTTTGAATTTTTATCGAGAAAATCCCCTTCAATTAATTTTATACCTTTTATTTTCTCTATTTTTTTCAAGTCTATCCCTAAAGTTTTTCCTTTATTATTTTTTTTTTGGATAACCTGGCACCAACCACCAGGGTATGATCCTACATCTAAAATATTTAAACCATTTTTGAGAAATTTAAACTTTTCGTTTAATTCAATTAATTTTAATGCAGATCTTGAGCGGTAGCCTAATTTTTTTGCCTTGAAAAAAAAATGATCCTGATAGTTTGTTTTATCCATTTAAAATTACAAAATATCTTGTTGATCTTCTTCTAATAATTCATTTTCGACTGATTTAGATTTTTTATTATAATTTAAAATCCCAATGGGTATGAGCAATAAATAAATAAATAGTCCCAAAGATAGTGTTTCGAAAGTGAATTGAATAATAGAAACAAAAAACAGACCAACACCTAGTAAAAGAAATATTGTCATATTTCTTTTTATTGAAATTTTTTTAAAAGAGTAAGTGGGTAATTTTGAAATTAAAAGTAATGATACTATTATAATTAGATATGGTGTAATTACTTTTAAACTCATCAAATTTGAAAAGTTTGATAATTCAAAAATTAAAGGTAACAATATTAAACAGCCACCGGCTGGTGATGGGATACCTTGAAAAAAATTATTTTTCCATTCCTCTTTATCTTCAAACTTAGTTAAATTAAATCTTGCTAATCTTAAAACACAACATACCGAATAAAACAAAACGATTAACCATCCAATTTTACCTAATTTATTTAATTCCCAAAAATAAACTATAAATGCTGGTGCAATACCAAAGCTAACAAAATCTGTTAATGAGTCTAATTCTTTTCCAAAATTTGATGTTCCCTTGATTAATCTTGCAACTCTTCCATCTAATCCATCTAAAATTGCAGCAACAATTAAAAACAATACTGCA
>CACFTH010000010.1 GCA_902569185.1 uncultured Pelagibacteraceae bacterium | reverse complement strand
TCCATAAACTAAGAAAAACCTTAATATAGTTGCAGGGAAGTTATTATTACGATGATAATTTTGTAAAAAATTAGTACATGCAAATTTTGCCATAGCGTAAGAAGTTTTTGGTAGGCATATTGCATTCTCTCTTTGAGGAGAAGTTGCTTTTCCATATTCCGCCGAGCTTCCTATTTGAATAAACTTTTTTAATTTTTTTGTTTTTAAAACCTTGAGTAAATTTAACAATCCCAAAAAATGGGAGTCAAATAGACTCTCACTTAAACTTGTAATTTTGTTATAACCAGCAGCATTGACGACAAAATCATAATTATCATTAATTTTTTTTTTTAATTTTTCAAAATTTGTTAAATTTAATATTATATATTTAACTTTCTTTTGACGTCTATTCCCATTTGGTTTTGTCAAAGAAATGCTGGTGACTTTCCATTTTCTTTTTAACGCCTCTTTTATTACATGAAAGCCAATAAATCCTGTTCCTCCTATTACTAATATTTTTTTCATCTAATCCAAGGGGCTTTTTTAGCTTTCAACATTTGGTCTAAAAGATCTTTGTCTGATTTGTGATCCATACATTGCCAAAAACCCTTATGTTTAAAAGCTTTGATTTCCTTTAAATCTGTAACTTTTTCTAAAGGATTAGACTCTAAAACAGTCGCGTCTCCTTGAATAAAATCTAAGAATTTTGGTTTCATCACAAAAAATCCACCATTAATCCAACTTTCACCTAATTGAGTTTTTTCCTTAAATTTTAAAACGTCCGAACCCTTTAAACTTAGTGATCCAAAACGAGCGGGTGGTCGTACAGCAGAAATAGTAACTAATTTCCCATGATCCTTATGAAATTTAATAAGTTGATTTATGTCGATATCAGAAATTCCGTCTCCGTAAGTTAACAAAAAATCATCATCATTCAGGTATTTATTTAATCTTTTTAATCTTCCTCCTGTGAGGGTGTCTGATCCTGTATCAATTAAATTTATATTCCATTTTTTTGGAAAATTTTTAAAATGATCTTTTATAATCTCACCTTTGTAGCCAAGAGCAATATAAAAATCTATATGACCATAGCTTGCATAAATATCCATTATATGTTCGATTATTGGTTTATTGCCAATCGGTACCATCGGTTTTGGAATTGTATCTGTATATTCAGATAAACGAGTTCCAAAGCCTCCGGCTAAAATAACAACTTTCATATCAATTTATTATTTTTGGTTGCGGAAAAGGAACAATGAATTTTCCACCCTCTTTTAAAAATTTTTTTTCCTGTCTTATTATTTCTTCTTTAATATTCCATGATAAAATTAACAAATAATCTACGTTTTTTCTTGAAATAAATTTGGGGTTTTTTATTTCAATGTTTGTACCAGGAGTAAAAAGTCCTTGCTTAAGTTTACTTTTGTCAAAAACAAAATCTATCATGTTGTTGTTTATTTTTGAAAATTGAAGTAAAGCTTGTCCTTTTCCTGATGCTCCATAAACAGAAATTTTCTTTTTCTTCCTCTTAAGACTTAATATTAGCTCATGTAATCTTTCTATATGATTTAAAATTTTATTTTTAAACATATTTAAATTTGAGTTTAAAAATAAATTAGATTTTTTTTCTATTTTACTAATAACGCTTATTTTTTTTGATACTAATTGAGTTGATGTCGATTTAGATATAAAACATCTTATTGAACCACCTTGTGAATCTATTTTATCTACATCAAAAACTTTAAGATTATTTGCCTTACATAAATCCTGAATTGATTTCAAGCTATGAAATCCAATATGCTCATGAAAAATATTATCATATTGGTTTTTATTTAAAATATTTAATAAATGTGGAACTTCTAAAATAAATATTCCATCATCTTTTAGTAGGTTATTAATACCCCTAAATATATTATTAGGTTCTTTGATATGGGCAATAACATTTCGCGCAAAAATATAATCAAATTTATTGTATTTTCCTTTAATAGAGCAAGAAAGTTTATAATCGAAAAAATTATTTATTGTAAAAATATTTTTTTTGTTAGCTTTTGTGGCTAGATTTTTTGCTGGATCAACCCCTATTACAAAACAATCAAATTTCTCTTTTAAAATTTTAATAAAGGAACCATCATTACTAGCTATTTCTAAAATTTTTGATTTTTTATTAATTCCAAGCTTTTTAAGTTTTTGTAAAAGGTCTTTTAATATATGAATATTGCTCTCAGAAATCCCTGTTTCCCAAAGGTAATTTTTAAAAAGTAAATGTGGATTAAGTTTTTCAGAAATTTGAACATGCTTACATGACACACAGTAATTGAGACTAATTTTATATTTTTTTTGTTTTCTTTTTTTTTTTAAAAAATTACCGACTAAGGCAATTTTTCCAAAGTCTATAATTTTTTTAATTTTACCGTCACAAATTCTACAATTACTCATTATGCTATTTATCTGTAAAATATTTTATCTGATAATTTGTAATATCTTCAATATCCTCTTTTGAAAGATAACTTTTATACCACTCAATAGTGAAATTTATTGTTTCATCTAAACTAAGTCTTGGTTGCCATTTTAATTCTTTGTTAGCTTTATTTATATTTAGACTTAGTAATTTTGACTCATGAAATTTTTTGCTTTTTTTATTTAATATTTTTACTTTACTATTTCCCCATCCCCTGGTTAGTAAATTAACTATCGAAATAACCTTTTTGCAATTTTTTTTATGCGGACCAAAATTCCAACTTGGTGTAATGTTTGATTTAAGTTCTCTATTCATCAACATTTTTCCTAAAGACAAATATCCACTCAATGGCTCTAAAACATGTTGCCAGGGTCGAGTCGCGTTTGGATTTCTTAAAATTATATTTTTTTTTCTTTTAAGCGATTTAATAACATCAGGAACTATTCGATCTTTTTTAAAATCACCACCGCCTATTACATTCCCAGCTCTAGCACTGCCAATAGATAATCGTTTTTGCTTTTTGAAATAGCTATCAAAATATGATGCAAAAACTAATTCTGCGCTTGCTTTCGAAGATGAATAATTATCAAGGCCACCTAATAAATCACTTTCCTTAAAACTGTCTTTTTTTCCAAGGTTTAAATAACATTTATCTGAAGTTATATAGACCAAATTTGAAATTTTATTTTTTCTTATACTTTCCAAAATATTTGTGCTTCCAATAATATTTGTTCCAAATGTTTCTAATGGATTTGTAAAACTAGCAGAGACAATAGATTGGGCTGCGAGATGGAAAATGATGTCTGGTTTTTCACTTTCGATAATTTTATTAATTTTATAAAAATCTTTAATATCTATAAAGTATTGTTTTATTTTCTTTTTTAATTTTAAACTATCAAAAATAATTGAATCCTTTTCGGGTTTAAGGCCTACACCGACCACTTTTGATCCTAATAAGAATAACCAATAACATAACCAAGATCCCTTAAATCCAGTTGAGCCAGTAACTAAGACCTTTAAGTTTTTATAACTTTTTAAGAAAGAATTGTTATTTTTCAATTTATTTTTTAGTTTGGGGGATACTCTGTTTTACCTATAATTAGATCAACTAAAGATAATAGTAAAATTTGGTGAACATTTTCAATATGATTATATGCTTTACTGTTCACCCAAAAGTTTATGTCACCAAGTTTTTTTAATTTATTATCTTCGCTATTACCTGTGAATGTAATAATTTTTTTAATTTTTTTCTTTCGAGCTTGGTTGGCACCGTTAATCATATTTGGAGAATTTCCTCCAGCAGAAATTAATATTAGCGAATCTCCTTCATCACCATAAAAGTCTATTGCCTTTTCTACCCATCTCTCGTACCCAAAATCATTAGAGAAACATGTGAGTAAATCCGACTCGTTATAGTTTGTGCATCTGACTCTTGCGTTTTTTGTTAAATCGACACTAAAATGACTAGCTATTGCTGCACTACCACCGTTTCCAAAAATCATGGTTTTTTTTCCATTTGAGTGTGTTGCTTTTAAAATATCCTTAACACTTATTAGGTCTTTAAGATATTTATCATTATCCAACAGTTTCTTAAGACTGGTAAAATAGTTTTTTAAAAAATTTATTTCTGACATTTTTTAATGAAGATATTTTTTATATAAATTTACATTCTTTCCAAATTTTATCAACCTATTTCTTGCTATAGTATCATATTTATAAATATAATTATTAATCCTCTGAACTTGAATAAATTTCCATAACTTTTTTGAATATAATTCTAAAGAAGGATTTTCACAAATATGAATTGTATAAACATTTCTTTCTAACGCCTCTACAACTGATCCGGTAGCACCAATAAATATTGATAAATTTTTTATTATTTTTTTTTTATTATGTGATGCTAACGCATACTTAATTTTTTTTATTAGTTTAATATGCTTTTTTGATTTTATACAACTTGGATGATTTTTAATTTGTAAATTTGATAAATTAATATCCAGTTTATCAGATAATATATTAAGGTTATGAATTATTTTATCTGAAGACTCAAACTTAATTGGTAAAAAAACTTTATTTTTCATATCAACTTTTTTTGATATTCTTAATCTTGTAGATGGTAAAATTTTAATTTCGTTACTTTTCCATCCTAAAAATTGTTTTAAACAATAAAATTGGGAGTCGCTAGATACAATAATTTTTTTTGGTGCTCCATCTCTTTTTATTAAGTTCAAAGGTAAGCCAATTGGGAAGGAGTGCAAAAATCCAATAGTTTTAATTTTTTTATTAGTGTTATTTATTTTCTTAAAAATTGCATTCTGGAAAGGTTGCCCTTCATAAGGCATTAAAATTTTTTGTGTGTTTTTATATATAAATTGATCAATATTTTTGTAAACAAAATTAGCTAGAATAGTAAAATACGAAATTTGATCCAAAAAACTAGAACCATTATTTGACTTTAGAGATTTTTTAATAGCGTCCCATAAAAATTTTAAATTGAAATTTTTTTTTTCATTTAATATTAAAGCAATGTTATCAGGAATTTTATTGGGAATATCATCACCTATTAAAATTAAAACCCAAAAAATATCAGAATTATTTTTTGAATAAGTATAAAAATGTTTATCTTTAAAGTTTCCGTTTTTATCAAAATCTTTTGATGACGCCCAATTAACTATTATATTTTTATAATTTTTTTTATTTGAGTTTTTGATAATTTTAAATTGTCCTAAAAACAAAATTCTATAAATATCTTTCAAAAATATTTCTAAATTTAATACTAATCCTTTTAATTTATTTTGCTCAGATATTATTTTTGCAAAGCCCTGTGATTTACTAAACGGCGCAAAATAAAATCTTCCAAGTTTAAAAACAGGTATTTTTTTTACCTCTGATTTTTTCAAAAAACTCTTAATTTTTTTTATTAAGATTATTTGTGAACTAATTATATCCACTACTCTCCGCCAGCAATTGTGGTTACTTCTCCAGAAATATACGTATTTTTTTCTGAAGCTAAATTGTAAATTGTTTCACTAATTTCTTCTGCGCTAGCTAATCTTTTTATTGGAATTAGTTTTTTTCTCTTTTTTATATTTTTTCCCTTAATCTTACGTAACAATCTTGTATTTACCACCCCAACTCTAACAATATTGGTTAAAATATTTTTTTTTGTAAGATTTTTAAAGAATGAAGGAATATATTCAAGAGCATGTTTTGAAAACGAGTAGTTATATGTAAACTCACTGCCTCCATACTTTACTCCGATACTACTTAAATCTAAAATTCGTCCAAATTTCAGTTTTACCATATTTGTGATTAAAGATCTTTTTATCAGGTTTGGGGCCAGGGTATTTATAGTCAAAGATTTAATTAATGACTCAAGGTTTGTTTTTTTGTAACTAATATTGTCTAAGTAACCAACCAAATTGATATAAGAAATAATTTTTGTTTTTGAAGTAAATTTAATTAATTTTTTGACTTGATTTTGTTTATTTAAATCGCATTTTAAGAGTTTTAATTTCTTTCCAAAAATTGAAAATTTTTTAAATCTTCTAGTACTTTTGTTGGCATGTGCAAAAACATGCCAATCCTCTTTGAGAAATTTCTTTATTACGGACATACCAATGTCAGAGCTTGCTCCTAAAATAAGAACTCTTTTATATTTTTTCAAATTACTGTACATGAATTACAAGGTTTTATTTTTTTTCTGTTTGAGTTGAGGTGTTCTTCTCTGTATTCATTATATTGTTTTGATAACCACAAATTGCTTATGCTATTATCTTTAATATTTCCTACAGATAAAAATGATTTATAATCAACATCACAAGGATTGATCTTTCCGTCCCACCATATAAACATTCTTCTCCATAAATCTGAACAGGGCTCCTGTATATCATTTGATGGTTTTTGATAGGAATTTTCCCAAGGGTTATAATCTACAAACGCAACTTGGTCTACTAGACCACTCCACAATTTTATCATTTCATCAAAATTTTGTTTATCGTTAAATTTTACTCCTGATACTCTTGTAATAATTGAATTTTTTGAATATTGTTTTTCTCTTATGTTTTGAAATTTTTCAATATTTTTCAAAACCTTTTTTAAATCTCCATTCACTCTAAGTTCGCTATAAAGCTTTTCATCTGCTGCGTCAGCTGAAAAAACAAGAGTTTTTACACCGCCAGCTAAAATGGCGTGTATTTTTTTTTCATCAAGTAGAGAAGCATTTGTATTAATTTTTAAATTTAAGAACTTATTTGAGCAATATTCTAGCATTTTAGGAATGTCAGGGTTTGCCAAAGGTTCTCCTCTTGATGCTAAAGAAATAAATTCTATATTTCCATGTATTTGATCTATTATATTTTTAAATAAATTAATATCCATTTTTCCCATAAAACCATTTTTTTTGTTTGTGAATGTTTTGTCAGTCTCAAAACAAAAAACACATCTATAGTTACATATTGATGAAGGCTCAATTTGTAAATATGGAGGGTATTTATCCAATTTTTTTACTAATGGAAATATTTCATATTTATATCTAAAAACTAGATATCTTAAGATCTCATTTTCATTTAGTGAGAGAATTTCATCAATAACATTTTTTGATAAAGTAAAATTACTTTTCTTCTTTTGTTCAGAATTAAGATTGAGATCTTGAACTGTTTTATCCAATATTAAGTGGTCATTCGTATTAATTTTATCAAGACCAATTTTATTTTTGTATAGAGTATTTATTTTTTTTGTAATCTTATCATCATTAAATTCTTTATTAATTGAACTAAAAGAGAAAAAACTATTATGTTTATTATAGGTATTTTGTTTATTTATATCTTTTTTTTCATTCATATTACTTTATTCTTTTTTAACCAGTATTGTAATTGTGGTATTTGCCATTCATAATCTACATCAAAACCTGCGTCAGATTTGATTGGAGCAATTTTTTTTCCCATCCATTTTTGGGGTAACAAACCAGATTTAAGATTTTCTAAACATTTAGGTCGAACTATAGAAACTGACATATCTGCATAATAAACATCTCCTTGTGAGTCTCTATCACAATTTAAAGTTTTTGGATTTCCAAAAACTTTGAATGGAACGAATGGTTTTAATGCTCCCTTTTTATCTAATTTTCTGGCTCTCAATGGACTCCACATATTATAAATAGAAGTTGAAACAGCAGAGTCAAAAGATTTATTTCGCCTTAAAAATTTTATTCCCTTATCAATCATTTTCCAAGTTACTGTTCCTGAATTAGCCATTAATAAAACTATAAGTTCTATTTTTTTTGATTTTTTTTCTAAATCTTTTTTAATCTCAAAATATCCATGCTCATAAACACTTTCACCTAGAGCACTTGAATTACACAATATTTTAGGTCTCTCAATAATTGTTGCTTGGTACTTTTGTGATATTTTTTTTATTTTTGGACAATCTGTAGTTACATAAATACTTTGTATATACTTAGACTTTATCGCTGCAATTAATGGGTATTCACATAATTTTTTTCCATTAATCTTTAAAAGATTTTTATTTTTTAGACCTCGGCTACCAGCCCTTCCCATCATTAAAGCTACTATCATCGTTTATATTTTTTTTTCCTTTCAAGATATTGGTTAAGCAGTCCTATTTTAAAGTTTTGATACTTTTTTAAATTTAAATTAATACCGTGTCTAGGTATAAACTTTCTTGGTTCACTGATATAATGGCCTTCATTTAGATAATTTTTGTAAAATATTTTTTTCTTAGAAATTTTGGTTATTTTAGACATTATATTAAGTAAATTTGCAATTTTGATTTTATTTTTACCAGTTATATTTAAATACTTATTGTCATACTTTCTGCCAATACACAGGGCACAAGCTCTACAAGCATCAAGAACATGGATATATTTTCTGGCTGCTTTTTTATTTCCTTTATACAATAATGATTTATTTTTTAAAGAATGATCAATTATTATATTTATCCCATTGCTTTTATCTGCTCCAGGTCCATAGAGGGATCCAAATCTTAGTATAGTATATTTCAGACCATACTTTTGATGAAATCTTTCGATATAGTCTTCAGAAGCTTTTTTACTAGCTCCATAAAATCCACCCTGTTCACTGTTTGCGTATATAGAACTAGCTTGAATAAATTTTTTTATTTTGAATTTATTACTTATAATTAAAGCTTTAATAGTTCCAATCAAATTAATTTCTACAGATTGCATAGGTTTATTACGAGCATCATTTAAATCAGCTAATGCTGCAAAATTAAACACATAATCTGAGTTTTTGATTGCCTTTGATAATTGTTTTTCATTTAAAATATTACCTTTTATAAATTTTTGATTTTTTAGGAGATTATTTTTTTTTTTTCTATCAAAAATTATAACTTTTATTTTGCCTTTTTTTGAAAGTAGATCAGCAAGTGCAGATCCAATAAAACCACTTCCACCTAAAACTGTAATTTGTTTCATCTAAATATTTTGTTTTTTATACCAAATCTGATTATTGATTTTCGAATTAAATTTAGGGTGTTTCTCAATATCAAATTGTTTTTTTTTCATCAAAAAAAAATTTCTACTTTTTAAAAAATTTTCTACATTTTTTTCTTTTTCTGCAAAATTTTCATTAATCTCAATCATAATACTTTTTACATTACCTAAAATTCCACCACATCCATTCAAAATCAGATCTTCGATACCATCAACATCTATTTTAATATAATGAGGTTTTTCTAAATTAAATATATTCACCATAATGTTGCCGGTTGCTCCTAAAGTCTTATAATTAAAAACTGGATGAAAAAATTTACCATCGTCGCTATATTTTTTTGAAAAAGTTGACATTGATCCGCCAGCTTCTGTGTTTGACATATTAAAATTAGAGACTTTAATTTTATCAGTTAAACTAATTGGAACAATTGTAATCTTATCTGATATATCATTATGATAAATATTTTTACTTAACAACTCTAAATTAAACATAGATGGTTCAAAAGCATAAACTTTTGAATTACTCTCTTTTGCTGCAAAACAACTATAAAGACCAATATTTGCGCCTACATCCCAAAAAATTTTATCTTTACTGAAGTTCTCTATCCAATGAATTGTTTCGGGCTCTTTAGTTAAAAAGGTTTCTGCTCTGAAGTAATTAAGTCTGTTTGGAATAAAGAACTCATATTTTTTATTTTTATAATTTATCGAATACTTTTTTAAATTAATAGTTAATTGTATTTTTTCAATTAAATATCTCCCAAAATTAAATAGAAATAGAAAATCTAATATTTTTTTAATAATAAAATTAATGGTTTTTTTTATAGCTTTTTTCATAAAAAATTTAGTAGTACTGACTAAATACTTTTTTAATATTTGCTTTAGAACTGCTTTTTGAAATATATTTTTTAAAATTATAACTTTTACTATTAAAAATAGTATTAATACATTTTATTAAACTATCGTCATTGTTAATATAATAGATCGATCTATTTTTTCTGTTCGGATTTAATTCTGCATTACAATGCTTATATCTTTTCCATCTATCTAATAAAATGATAGGGTTATGACAGTGTAATGAATCCTCTATAACAGAAGAAGAAAAACTTATAGTCAAACTAGTTTTGGATAAAATTTTTTGAATTTGTAGGTCAGTGAATAATAGATTTGTAAATCTTTTTTGTAACAATTCGGTGAATTTGGATATAGATGGATGATTTTTAACAAATATTTCTAAATCGTTTTTTTTTGAAAAATTATTTAAAAAATTTAAATTATCTAAATATTCATAATACATTTCAACACCTAAAAACTGAATATTTTGAAAATCTTTAGATGTTACTGCATAAAGAATTTTTTTATTTTTTTTAACAAGACTTTTATCTTCACAAAATAGTAGGTTCCCACTTCTAATAATATTTTTATACTTTCTCTTTTCTTTTTGATAAAATTGAGATGAAATATTAGATTGAGAAATAAAATCACTTCCTTGATAAGTTATAGAGTCCGCAATTATATTTTTATAAATTTTATCATACTTGTTAAAATAGGCGCTTATAGTCCCGTGGGGAATGCACATTAATGGTATATGTTTTTTTTTGGCACTATCCAAGAATTGTCCATCAATATCCCTAGAGTTATTTGAAACAATAAGTTGGGGTTTATAATTTAAAAAAAAATCATTAATAGCAAAATATTTGCTTCTATTTTGAATTATACGCCACTTTTCTAATTTTATTCTTCTATTTAAAATTTTGGTAAGATTGAATTTTTTTTTATAATTATAACTAATATTTGGTAATTTTATCGAAAAATTTTTTTTAGATTTAGTCTTTTTAATTTCAAAAAAGTGTACATTAAAAAACCTAAATAAAATTTTTTTTGCTAAACTTAATGACTGAATTTTAGGAGATAGAACTAATACGTCATTGTATTTTTTTTTTAATATTTTTATAATCCTAAAAATATTATATCCTAAATTAGTAAAAAGAATTGTATTATTTATATTGGGTTTGTTTATTTCGATATGATATTGATAAGATTGATTTCTTATTTTATCTTTTTTAATTTTATTTAAAACTAGTGTTTTCTCTTTAAATAAAGATTTAGCTAAATAAGAGACAAAATAGTTTTCTCTCGAGTAAGTATCTTTGTAACAATGCCATCCAGAAACTATGATTTCTTCTATCTTTTCTTTTAATAAAATTTTATTTATTAATTCAATTAAAAATACAACACTATTAAAATGAAACCTTAAAAATGCTTTTATTGTAGTTATTTCACTCAATTTATAATCTTTAGCAAAATTTATCTTTTTAAGCATCTTTTCAGACTCTATTAATGAGTCTCTATGAAAACTAGATCTGATATAGTTAAGAGGATTAAAAAAGTTTATATTTTTATCTAAACAATAAAGTTGAGTTTCTAGATCTAAAGGAACACAAAATAAATTTTTATTATTTTTATATTTATTAATTATAAATTTAAGTTCTTCTGACGTTTGAGCTAAAACCAGCTTTTTAGTAGTCATAAAAAAATAGTTATTTTACTTTTTTAGGAATTTATTTAAGTAGTTAAAATCTTTTATTGTATCCAAATCTACAGACTCTGATACTGAAATTGGATAAAAAATAGGTTTGTACCCAATTCTGCACTTTTTTTTAAAAAGCACCTTTTTCTTAATGCCATACAATCCAGTTGTCTCTTGTATAATTGGCTGGGCGTCTTGGCTTCTAGGTAGGATTTCTGGTTTATAATTAACTGGTTTGTTTTTAAACCAAAACCAAGAGTAAATTTTATTTACTGTAAAAATTGAGTCTTTATTTTTTGTATTTTTTAAAATTTTTATACATTTGTTAATAGTGTTAACCTTTAGAAGTGGTGCGGTTACAAATAACTGAAAGTAAATATCAGCTTTGATTATTTTAGAGTGGTAATTTAATAGATCGTTTCCATTAGCATTGTCTTTTGATAATTTTGGTTGCCTTTTAATAAATTTATATCCCATTTTATGACAATACTTTTTAATTTCTGCGCTATCGCTATCAATATAGATTTCATCAAAATTTGTTTTCTTTAATTTATCCAAAAGATGTTTATAGAGAGGCTTATTTCCTACAATTCTAAAATTTTTCCCTTTGACTCTTTTAGAGGTAGATTTAATTGGAATTATGGCAACTATTTTCATTTGAGTTTTTAGTAATTTTTAAATTTATTTTGCATTAACAATTTCAATAATTTTTTCTTTTAATAATTTATTTTGATAATTGAAAGATAAATCATGAAAATTTCTGTTTTTATATTTTATCCACTCTTTTTTATTAAGCTTTAAATATTTATCTATTAAACCAATAATTTTATTTGGATTCTTTTTGATAAAAGCTATTTTTTCTGTTTTAAATTTAAAGTATGGATTTTTTCTATTTTTATCAATGATTTGATCAAATGGCAGAAATAAAACTTTTTTTTGTCGTCCTAACATTTCAATGCCAAGTGCTGATGACAAACAAACTATTAGTTTAGATTTATCAGCAACTGAATAAGAGTTAACATTTTTTTCATATTTAAAATTTTTAGAAATTAATTCTTTATAATAATTTATCTCAGTTTTATTATTAAACAAATTATTTTTACTTTTATCTCGCCTATTAGTTCTTAATGCAATAACAAATTTTTTTTTGTTTTTTTGGCAGTAATAACTTATATTTTTTACAATAATTTTTTGATGATTATTGTGAGCCTTGTTAATTTGTTTTAAAGATTTTTTTGAAACATTTTTTGGTTTACTAAACTCTGAAATATAACAAATATCATATTTTATTTTATTCATTTTTTTAATACTGTTGCTGATACATGAACCTGATACTATAAATTTAGCTTGAAAAATTTTACTTAGAAGTTTTTTTTCTAAAATGCTAAAAACAAAAAAATAGTCTGTCTTTTTATATTTATACTTTTTTAAAATATCATTTCTATTATTAATAAACGAAAATTGATATGTAATAACTTTCGTGCCAGGCATTAAAAATTTAAATTCAAAGGACCTTTGATTTATATATTCTGAGATTGCTACCTTGGGTGAGATAGCTTCGTAAATCTTTTTCTTGTAAACTTGTTTAAAGTTTAGATTTTCATTTTTAAAACAAAAATCAAAAATTGCTATTATTAAATAATAAACTCTTATTTCATTAAAATTATAAATAATTGAAGACTTATTTTTAATTTTAAGATTAAGCAAATTATTATCTAAAAACAGAATATCCGATTTTGGAATTTTATCAAAATTTAATAACATGTAAAATAAATTTATGAGATTGTTTTTAATTTTTCTAACGTTTTAAGAATTTTAAGGCCTGATTTGAAACTACATAAATTTTTATAATTTTTTTTAAAAATTGATTTATACATTAAATAAGTAAGGTAATTTTGATCATATTTTTTAAAATTTTTCGTTACACTTCTATTTTTAAATTTAATTTTATAAAAATTATTTGTTAAATCTCCTACGAATGAAAAATTATTAGTGTCTACCATTATTAAGCGTTTAGGAATACGTGAAAAATAATTTAAATTTATTTGGAATTGCATTCTGTTTCTTAAATCACATCCATTAATTATAGCTATATCCTCTGATTTAATTTTTAATGATGAAATTTTTTTTTGGAAAAAATAATTATATTCTAAATTTGGGAATAACCATTGCAGATAGTCTATTTCGTGGCTTAAATCTAGTAACACGCCGCCACCCTTATTTTTATTAGAACTATAAGATCTTTTATAATCTCTGTTTCTCCAAGAGGGCAAAAAAGAGTTACAAATAATATTTGTATTTAAAACCTCTTGATTCCTTAAAAATTTTTTTAAATGTATTAACACTGGATGGAAGCGAAGTTGATATGCAACAAAATATCTATTTTTCAATGCATAAAATTTTTTAAATTTATCTATAAGAGGTTTTTCAACTAATATAATTTTATTTTTAAAATTTTTCTCAATATATTTTATTGTTTTTAAATGTTTAGAGGTTGAATTTGATACAACTACAATATCTGGATTAAAATTTTTAATATCTTGTGTTTTTTTGAGAGTAATTAAACCTATCTTTCTATTTGTTATTACAGATAAATTTCTAATTTTAAATTTTTTTTTTAAAATATAAGCATGCCTTTCTCCAGCTGATCCAAACCCAATAATCAAGACTTTAGTTTTCATTAGGATACAGGAAAAAAATTTTTATTTCTGTATAAAGTAAAGTTATTAAAAATATTAATAATAACAATATGTAAATATGATGAAATTTTTAATTTTGGTAAATCACATCGCCCTGTAGAAAAAATTTTGTCCACATATTTATTTGTAAGATTACTCTGAAAAGGAATTTTAAAATTTGTTTTTCTATGTCCGTTAATACATGACTTCGTTTTCTCATCTATTAAATAGTTTTGATATTTATTAAAAATTTTTATTCTTACTCCATTATGTTTAATATTTCTCGAATCTTCAAATAAAATTAAATTATTTGTTTCTGTAAAAAGTTTTATACTACCACTAATTTCTTTATAACCCTTTCTTTTGGAATCAAATATTTTTTTATCTAGCGCGATCTCTTGTGATTTAATTTTCTTAAAATTATTTAAAAAATGAAATAAATCTAAATAATGGATCATATTTGATGCCATATTCCATCTATTACCAGATACTTCCATATTAATTTTTTTGTTTTTTAATTGTTTTTTTAGTTTCTTATAGCTTTCGTAGACTCTGTTTGGGGTATTGACCCATATTTTTTTGTTTAATGATAAGATATTTTTAAAATGTTTTTTCTTTAAAAATGCAAATTTTTCTAAAATGATATATTCAACTTGATTAAATCTTAAGATTTTTTTTAACAATTCGTATCTTTTAAGGCTATCTGTAGATAAAATTAACAAATTTACCCTTTTATTAATCTTTTCAATTTTTTTTGATTGATAAACAACTTTTAAATTTTTATTTTTATTAAGGTTTCTAATTAAAAAATTCATCTTTTTTTGTGATTTATCGATTAAAAATAGATTGATTTTGTATTTCGATTTAGCCAATCCCTGGGCGTGTCTTAAGCCTATATTGCCACAACCACATATAATTATGTTTTTTATTTTTTTCACATCCACTCTGACAATTCAAAACCCTGATTAATTATTAATTTTCGAACATCCTGTAAACCACTTCCTACAAAGTTTAAAAGATTTGCAGTTGCAACAGCATCTATCTTTTTATTTTTAAGTGCTAAAATAAAATGTTTATAATTGCCAGCACCTCCTGAAAAAATTATAGGCTTTATAAATTTATTTGGAACCTGATCTAAGATCTTAAAATCAAAACCATTTCCAGTTCCATCTCTATCAATAGAGTTGAGAATTACCTCCCCAATTGGTAAATTTATTAACGACTTTAATGCTTTTTTAAAGTTTATATTAATGCTATTCGAACCATTATTGATAAGTATACGGATATTGTTTTCATCTCTTTTATAATCTATAGAGCCAATAATACATTGTTCACCATACACCCTAGCAATTTTTTCAAGAAGTTTTTTGTTAAGAAATAATTTTGAATTGATTACAAGTTTGTCTGCGCCAGAGTCTATATATTTTTTTGCTTTATCAAGACTCTCTATCTTTCCACCAACGGCTATTGGAATAAAACAATTTTTAGTTAAAGATTTAATAATTGAACAAAATTCACTTGTATTTTGTTTCTTTCTTGAAACATCAAGAAGTAAAATCTCATCTACTGATTTAGCCATAAGAGTAAAATTATAATTTTTTTTAAGCCATTCAAGGCTTCCAATTTTTTGCAAATTAAAATTTCTACTAAGAAAAAAATTTCTATCTTGATATAATAAAGTAAATATGATTCTTTTTTTTAACATTAAGTATGATTAATAAAATTTTCTAAAACTTTTAATCCATTAGATTGACTTTTTTCAGGGTGGAACTGAGTACCAAATATATTATCTTTGACAAAGGAGGACAAAAATTTTTGGCCATAAACAGTAAATGAATAATCCCCTTTAAACTTTTCAATTAACATTCGATAAGAATGATTAAAATAAAAATCGTGACTCTTTTTGATACCTTTAAAAAGTTTATTAGAAGAATTAAATTTTAAATTATTAAATCCTACATGTGGTATTTTGTTATTTTTTGTATCTGAAAAACTGAATTTTCTTACATTGTTTTCAATCAAATTTAATCCCTTTGATAAACCATCCTCGTTACTAGTTTTTCCCATCAATTGCATACCAAGACAAATTCCTAAAATAGATGAATTTTTCTTTTTTAAATTATTAACTATTGCTTCATCAATGTTTTTGTCTTTGATATTTTTCATCGCCTTTTTAAAAGAGCCAACACCTGGTAAAACTAAAATATTTGAATTATAAATTTTATCGGGTCTATCAGATTCCTCGCTTCTTATACCCAAATATCTGAAGGCAGCATGAAGGGACTTTATGTTTCCCATGCCATAATTAATAATAAGTACTTTTCTTGATTTTAAGATATTTGAAATTTTGGTTTCCATCTGCCGTTAACTTTGGAAAATAGTTTTTTATTAGCCCACTTATCTAAAATTTTATCAAAAGTCTTTCTATTAATATTAAAATAATCCAAGTATAGTTTTATAAATTTTTCTGGATAAGAGTTATCGTACATATTTACTAAATTTATTGCTTGTGATCTTGTCATTGAACCTCTTCTAATTTCAATACCTGCATCTTGAGTGGCTCTACCAAAACCAAATTTTAAATACATCATATAAGTATGTAATGAATATAAAGCTTGATCATTTTGTGCAAAATTTGTGAAAGTACCCACATTACTTTCTTGCTGCTCATTTAAACCACATTCTCTTTTGGCTACCAAATAATTTCTGTAGGAGTCCCAATTTTCAAAATAGGACCAATGAGTAATTAGAACGTCTTTGATTTCTTTATTTTCAGGAAATTGAAAAAAATATTTTTTTGACTCTTGTAATTTTAATTTTTTAATTATTTTATCATATCCGTCTTCAAGATAAATTTTCTTCTGATAGATAACATTATAGAAAGCTTTGTTTTTAGTTGAGTCCGACCCTCCATACTCAACCTCACCGTCTTCTCCATAAAAAATTAAATTTATGCCAAATGATGCAGCTATTCTTAGAATGCTAGTGTGTATTGCAATCAACCATCCATAATATGGAAAACCCTTATGAATAAAACCAAATTTATTAAGTTTTTGCATTGCTTCTTGATTTGGTGATATGTGAATATGGTCATAACCAGATTTAATAAAATTAATTAAATTTTTCTTACCAATTTCTTCTTCTAATGGTGGTCTAACAGTTATGCATAAAGGGTTAAAATTAAATTTTTTTTTAAGCATGTATGCAACATAAGAGCCATCTTTTCCACCACTAACAGGAACTATACAATCATATAGTTTATTTTTATTTTTAATAAGTTTTTTTAAAAGTCTTTGTCTGGATTTCCAATTAATTTTCTTCTTTTCCTCAGACCACTGACAAGCATTACAAAACCCTTTTTTATCAAAAGTAATCCTTGGCCTTGTTGAAGTATTGAGACAATTTTTACACCAAAACATAAATCTAAATTGCTGACCACCCTCCATCCACCATAAAACTTGTACCAGTTATATATGATGAGGCATTAGAGGATAGGAATAGTACCGACAAAGCCACTTCCTCTGGAGTACCAAGTCTTGAAAGTGGGCAATTCTCTGAATAATTTTTTATAAATTTTTTACTTTGTTTTTTACTAGAGCCTTTTACATGCCCTAAAATTCCTCCAGGACAAATTGAATTAATTCTTATTCCGTCTTTCCCATAATAAGAAGCCAATTGTTTAGAGAAATTTGTTATTCCACCCTTAATAACCGAGTAATTCATATTTTCACTGATTGAAGTATTTTTATAAATATTTAAATTTTGACCCAATATTCCATAAATTGAACTAAATAAAACTACGCTACCTTTAATTTTTCTTTTTTTCATTTCTCTACAAATCTTATGAGACCACCAAACATACGAGTCTAAATGTATTTCGACGTTTTTTTTTAGAGATTTTAATGTATTTTTTTGAAATGTACTTTGTGCCCAATCTTTAGTTATAGGATATGAGCAATTAACAAAAATGTCTGGACAGCCATATTTCTTAATAAAATTGTTAAATTTTACATCTATTTTTTTTAAGTCAGAAGTATCAGATCTAATAAATTTAAAGTTTAAGTTATCATATTTTTTTTCAAGTAATTTACCTATTTTTAGATTTGTATCAAAAACAAGTGTTTTTGCACCGGCTTCTACAAATGTTTTTGTAATTTCTTTACCAATTAAACCACATCCACCAAATACAAATGCTTTTTTATTTTTTAAAGAAAATTTGTTTAAAATTGATTTTTTCATTATTTTAAAAAACGTTTTACAATATTCAGATCAAATATATCATCGATATCAATTGATCTTTCTCTTGGCATTAAATAATAAGATGTTTTTTTTGAAAAAATATTTCTACCATTTTTTAAAAAATTTCTTGAATAAATATAAATTGATGCATTCATTTCAAAAACTTTTGGAGTATCTTGTCGTCTTACAATATTATAAAAAAAATTCTTCTGATTTTTTTTTTCTTTCTTTACAAGATTAATATAACCTTTTTCCAATTCAACCATATTGAAATATGGATTTTTTTTTGCCTCACAAACAGAAAATAAAACCTCTGAATTTGATTTTTTAAATTTTTTTAATGCTATTTTAATATCATTAATTTTTCTTAGTGGTGAAGTCACATCTAGGTCTACACATATATCAATTTTTTTTCTTAAGTAATTTTCGCTTTCGTTAAATGCATGTTTAACAGCTTCTAATTTGGAACAGTAGTCATTAGCATATTTTTTTGGACGTAAGAACCAAGAACTCGCACCATATTTCAATGCTACTTTTTGAATTTCTTTTGAGTCAGTCGAAACTATCACCTTACGAAATAATCTAGAGCTTAGAGCTTGTTTTATAGTATAAGCAATTAGAGGAATATTATTTATTTTTCTTAAAGCTTTATTTTTAATACCTTTAGATCCTTTCCTTGCACAAATTGTACAAATAACATTCATATTTATATTTCTTTTATAGCTTTCCTAAAATAAGAGAGTTGCCCAAGATCTGTCCATTGGTTTGAATTAATTTCATAGACACCTATTTTAATTTTTTGTTTTAGGCATTTGCTTATAAGTTCAGTCATTTCTACTTTTTTTCCTTTATCTATAAGTTTAATAATATCTTTTCTTAATAAATATAATCCAGTATTAGCTATAAAATTAAATTTTGGTTTTTCTTTTAAAGAAATCAATCTTTTAGAATTTATTTTACAAGAACCGTAAGGAAATTCATGGGTTTTTTTTGCTACAACGATGGTTATTTGATTTTTATTAGAAATATGAGAATCGTAAAGTTTTTGATAGTCAATTTTAAATAAAGTATCACAATTTGTTAAAATAAAATTTCTTGATTTTATTTTTTTCAAATGGGCTAAACCACCAACTGTTCCGAGTATTCCTGGCTCTTTAAAAAAGTTAATTTCATACCCTCTTTTTTTAGAACTAAAATAAGATTTTATTAAATTGGCTTGATGATTAAGAATCAGATGAAAATTTAAAAAATTAAAAAAACTAAAATTTTCTATTATATGCTCTAGCATTGGTTTTCCATTTATTGGAACCAAAGGTTTTGGTAAAACTTCTGTAAGTGGCTTTAATCTTTTACCTTTTCCACCAGCCATAATTACCACGTCAATATCCTTGAGATCAAATTTCTCGTTATAAGTAAAAATATCGTTCCATGTGATTATTTTTTTTAATTTATTTTTACTATCTACAACTGGGGTTAATCCAATTTGATTATCAATAAACATCTTCTTTAATTTTATGTTTTTAATATTTTTTATAAAAATCTTTTTTGGGTTTTTATTATAAAATTTTCCAATTTTTTCCAAAACATCGGCATTATTGATTAATGCTCTTTGAATATCTCCTTCAGACAAGGTACCCAAAAGTTTATTTTTAATCTTTTTGTCTAAAACAATGATTGTTCGAGAACCGTTCCTTTTTATCTTAATCATGGCAGATTTAATTGTATCTGTTTTGTAAATTATTAAATCTTTACTAAATTTCATTTATAATATTTATTTTTTTATAATTTTTAATACTTCAAATGCTTCAGCGAAATTAACACCTATTTCTGATCCCCTTACTTTAGCTAAAGCTTTTATTGCATCGATACTTCTTGGAAATGGAAATTTTTTAACTTCACTTTTATAAATTTTTAAAGCTTTGATTTTCTTATTCATAAATTTAGATATATCTTCATAATAATTCGGAAAAAAAACATTTTTTTTTATTAGATTAAAATTTGTTTCTGACAAAGTCTCATAAGCAAATATTCTTTTTATAGATTTAAATCTGAAATTTTTGGTGCAAGTAGAAATTACTGATGATATTATTTTATGGTCCGAATGAACATCGCCTAAATGTGGAGTAAAAATCTCGTCAGGTTTTATTAGTTTTATAATTTTCGAAATTTCAAAGACTATTTTTTTTTTTGAAATTTTGTCCAAACTCCCAGGTCTCAAATTTAAATTAAAAGTCTTCTCAAAATTATAGATTTTTTTTATTTTTTGTATTTGTTTTATTCTACTATTAATAAATTTTTGACTATAATCTGGTGATTGTGGTTCTGTAATCAAAAGCCAATACAATTTATTACCTTTTTTGGATGATCTTTTTAAAAGTGTACCGCCAAGGCCAAGAGTTTCATCATCAGCATGTGGTGCAATAATTAAAGTTTTCATATTTAGAATTTTGTGATTTTTAAAATTTTGTTTAAGTTAATTACTCTATTTAAAACATTATAATTGCAATCTTTTTTTACGTAATACGCTAATTTTTTTTTATCGATAAATTCAAAAACAGGTAAATCTTTTTTCAAAAAACTCTCAAGGTCGAAAACGATTGATAATTGGTTTGGTAAATTCCACAAGTTTTTTTGCTTTGTTTCTTCTATGTAAGTTTTTTGATCAAAGATTTTTTTATAGAACCATTTATTTGCAAAAGAAAGTTTTATTAATTTTTTATAATAAAAATTTTTTATCTTTTCATTAATATTGAAATATTGTTGTGGAATGTCGTTTTTTATCATTCTTGAGTACTTAAAAAAATTTCTTATACTTACCAAATCTAAAGGGAAACCTCTTGTACAATATAATGAGGCTAATTTTTTATCAAATTTTGAAATTAAATGTCGTTGTATTTTAAATTTTTTCTTTAAGTCATAAGATGTTTCGTACATTAATTTTGCAAATTTGAAATCACCGTATGGTGTATAAAAAGGCATGAAAGAGTTTGCGAGAGATAAGTATTTAGAAAAGTGTGTCCTATAAAAAGCAAAATAGTCTATGTAGGCTGAAAGGTCTCTGTCATGTTGGTAATTTAAGTCTTGTAAATTATTTTTATAAAATTTATTTAAATGATCGTAGTATTGATTTTGCGATAAGAAATTATCTTTTAAAATGTCTACCAATTCAACGTGTTCCCTCAAAAAGGTATTTAAATTTAATTTTTTATTTTTTTTAAAATAATTGTAGTAAGATAATCTTAATTGTTCTGTTCCACTCAAACCAGAGGTTAATATTTTAGTATCTAAATTTCTCATAGACATAAAATATCCTGTTCTTCTGTTATATGTTTGTTTATGACTTAAAAATAAAGATAAATCCTCAATTTTATCTCTATTTTTTGAATATTCGTTTTCACTAAAAAGATTTAGATTTAGGTCATAATGATTAACAATTTGGTTTACTATGTTTACCTCGCTAAATTTTCCAGTATTTGAAAAATCTGAATACTCTTTAACTGCTTGTAAACCTACCTGAGGTTTAATTCCAATTTTTTGTAAAGTCGCTAAAACTAACCTCGTATCGACACCTCCGGTTATATCACTGCTAACGTAATTTTTATAGTTTTCTAAAAAGGATAAGTTGTCTATAAAGTATTTTTCAGCTAGGTGAACTAATTCATCAAAATTATTATATCTTCCAATTTTTAAATATTTTTTTAAATGAAAATATTCTTGGTTATCGACTTTGTTATTTTCTATTGTGTATTTTGTTCCGGGTTTAAGGTAATTAATATTTTCGAACAAATTTTGATCACAACATGCATATGTAATGTATTTATAATTTTCGGATAAATATTCTGCAACACCTACTTTATTAAGTTTCAATTTATTATTTGATGAAATAGTAAGCATAGAATTTGAAAATGAAAAATCATTATTATTTTGATAAATATAAACTGGATAATAACCAAGACGATCCGTTATCAAAGTTAGTTTATTGTTTAAATAAATAATTAAAAGAAATTGGCCTCTTATGTGATCTGAAGTTAACATATCATCTAATTTATTTCCTTTTTCCAGATCAGAGATAAACAGCTTAAGTGCGTCTGAGTTAAAGTGATTTTTATAAATAAAAACCCCCAAATTACATAAAAAACTTTTATCTTTTTGTAGAAAACTTTCTTTATTTTTTGAATTAAATAAAAATAATTTTATTTTTTCATTAATTTTTATCTCTTTATATAAATTTAGAAAAGAATTAAATTTTTCAAAATTGTGATCTTTATTCGTATTTGTTAAGTAAAAACTTTGCATTTAATATAAGATTTTTTTATTTATCAACTTATCATTAATTTTAATTTTTTCTAAAATATTTACAATTCTTTTAGCAGTTCCTTTGCTAGAATAAACCTTTTTAAACCTTTTATTTTTTTTATTTTGTAATTTTAAAATCTTTAAAGTAGCGCTTATTATTTTTTTTGAATTATTTTCAACATAAATTATATTATTTGCATTTTGTCTTCCAATTTGTCTTGGACCAATATTAATAGTATTTTTGCCTAAAACTGGAGCTTCTAAAATCCCCATACTTGAATTTCCGAGTATCAATGAGCACTTTTTAATAATATTTACAAATATTTCTTCAGGTAAATTTTCACAATATCTTATTTGTTTATTTTTTTTAAAATTATATTTTTTAAATTCTTTATGTATAATTAAAGTTCCAGGATCTGAGTTAGATCTTATTATTAATGTAGGCACATTTATTTCATCAAGAGCTTTGAAAGACTCTTTTATGTGATCTTTTGTTTTATTCAAAAAATTACTTACTGGGTGCTGTATAAAAACTATCAAAGGTTGATTGTTCAATTTAAGTTTAATAATTTTTTCTAATTTAAGTGTATTAATTTTTTTTACAGAATTATATCTATCATAAACAGTATGCCCAACTGTAAAAATAAATTTTTTGTCTTCACCCATTTTATATAACCTCTCTGCATTTTGTGGTGTAAAACAAAAAAATAGATTTGAAAGTTTGCTTACTGAATGTCTAACAATACCGTCTATGTTGTAATCTGTTTTATCACCAGCTCCTATGTGTGCTACAGGTATTCTTAAATAAGCCCCTGCTATTGCTATTGATAAGGCTTCCTCTCTATCAAATGGTGCAATTAAAATATCTGGTTTTAACTTAACTATTATCCCAATTAATTTTTTTAATTGTATTGATAAACCTAAAACTCTTGACTCAGGCTTATCGCTTATTAATAAGTTTTTGACTTTTTGAGGTTTAATTTTTTTATAATTTTTCAAGATTTCCTTTAAACTCTGTCCAAACTGCCTTGAAAGATGTGAGCCAGTAATTATCATTTGTGGTATCAAAAATTTAGATTTAATACATTCATCAATAATTGGTTTTTGGATATAAAAGTCAGATCTTGCACCGGTTATAAATAATACCTTTTTAATTGGCATTTTTGTCTAAAAATTCGTTAAGATTTTTAAATCCAAAATTAAATAAAAAATCAATAATTGAATAATTTGGATTTATGCTTTGATTCTTAAATTGAAAATTCTCAACAATTGGTTTTATAAATTTAACATCAATGTTATTTTGATCGAATGATTTTTCATCTAAATAATTTTTTGAACCAACCCCAGTAATATATGTGTTTGTTCCAATTTTTTTACAAATATTTAAAATTAGATCTGATTTGCTCCCCATAACATTAAGTTCTGAAGCTTTAATAAATTCACATTTTATTTTTGACTTTAAAGAAATTAATTTAAGAAAGTTTTCATTCAGATTACATAAATATTCCTCTTTAAGATTTAGTTGTTTACGTATTAATTCAAAAACTTCTTCGAAAAATTTACTTTTACTATAATTTGTTTTTATTTTTTCTAAATGTTTCTCTATCCAATTTTGAGTATAATCAATTTTAATTTTGTTTATTTTACAAGTAAACGCAGCTTTTTGGATAGGGATTGTTATATAATCTTTACAATTTTTTTTTATGTTTGGTAATAAATTTCTATTTTGAAAGCTTCTTCTTGAATATTGAACGTTATCTAAAATAACAAATTTTTCGACCAAATTCATTTTAATGAATAGATTTATCCAGGGTAAGTATTCTGGCTGATGAATTAGAGTTTTACTCACTACGTAAAATATTATTACATTCTTCAATTACTTTTTTTATAACAAATTTTGCATCTTGTTCGCTGATTTGCATATGTAATGGAAGGTGAAAATGTCTACTAAGAATGTTCTCGGATGATCTGAAATTTTTTCTTCCTTTTAAATATTTTTTATAAACAGGTTGTAAATGTAATGGTGGATCATAAGCCCAATTGATAAATATTTTGTGATTGTCTTTTAACTTTTTTGCCAAATTTTGGCGTTTAATTTTATTATTTTTGATTAATGTAATGTGTTTCCAAATAGATAATTTGGCTTTTTTATAAATTGGTAATGCAGTCAAAAAGTTAGTTTTGCTTATTTCATTATTGTAAATTTTGGAAATTTTCATTCTGTGAGAAATTATTTTTTTAATATTTGAAAATTGATTGATACCGATTACTGCGGAAATTTCTGGCACTCTACAAGTTCTCCAGCCAATAGCATATTGTTCACCTTCTTTTTCCCAGTCTCTTCCTCTCTCTCTTAAAGATAAAGCAAGTTTATAAATACTATTGTCATTTGTTGTCAGCATACCACCTTCCCCAGTGGTAATGGTTTTAGTTGAAAAAAAAGAGAAACAACCAGCTATGCCAATGTTGCCAGCTGTATATTTGCCAAATTTTGATCCTAATGCGTGAGCACAATCTTCGATTATTTTAATATTTTTTCTTTTACAATATTGAATAATTAATTTTAAATCTTTTGGCATATAACCGCCAAAATGAACAAGCATTAATGCTTTTGTATTTTTTGTACGTTTTTTTTTAATTTCGTCTAGGTCAATACAAAATGTATTTGGATTTATATTTGCAAAAACTACTTTTGCACCTTGAGAAGTGACAGCCATACCAGTTGCAATAAAAGTTTCGCAAGGCACTATAACCTCATCACTAGAGTTTAAATTAAGAGATTTTACTGCTATTTCTAATGCACTTGTACAGGAGTTAAGAAAAACAGCGAATTTACATCCAATAAATCTTGCAAATTTTTTTTCAAATTCTTTAGTATATGGCCCTGTACTTAGTCTACCGTCTAAAACTTTTTGTGTTCCATCAAGAATACGTTTTTTTTCTGCATTACTAAAGTATGGACTTGCTACATTATAAGTTTTCATTACTTTTTAAATCCAATTTTTTTCAAATTATTGATAAGTTTTTTTGGTTTAAATTCTAGTTTTTTTTTAGCTTTGCTAATATTCATAAAAATATCTTGATTAAAATTTTTATTTTTATTTTTAATTACCTCTACTTTTGATTTAGAGTCCAAATATCTAACTATGGTTTTAGTAATTTTTAAGTTTGTTTTCGGAAAACCACTACCAATATTAAAGACATCAAATTTATATTTATCAATTTTTTTAAGTGAAAGAATAATTGAATCTGCGGCATCTTCTACATAAACGTAATCCCTTTTCAACTTGCCGCTATTAAAAAGAACTATTTTTTTGTTCAAAATAGCGTTTTTTATTACCATTTTAATCAAGCTGGGTAGGTTTTGGTTTTGACCAAATATTCCATCAAATCTAAGAATAATAACATTTATGTTATAATTATCATGATAATACTCAGCTAAACTTTCAAGAAATTTCTTGCTTAGACCATAAAAATTTTTAGGATTTAAATTTTCATTCTCATGAATATATTTTTTTGTTTTTCCGTAAACACTGAAACTTGAGCATATTATAAACTTTTTAATTCCTAAGCTAATTGCAATATCAAAGAAATTTTTACCAGTTATTAAATTTCCATTTATATATTTTTTGAAATTTTCATCCTTTTTGAAAGGCTGTATTGCAGCAGTGTGTATAGCTACATCATATTTTTCTTTTATATTAATATTCGCTTTCTTTTTCAAATCAGTTTTAAAAAATTTAAAATTTTTATGATTTACTAAACCTTTCCTTATATCTAATCCTAAAACTTTGTGATTTTTCGCTAATAATTTTTTAAGTATTTCTTGACCTAAAAAACCTGAAGAACCTGTCAAAAGTACTTTCATTAGTTCAATAGTCTCCAATTTAAAACTTGATTTTTTTTTATATTTTTCGCTACTTTTTTATTTATGACTTTTTCATAATCATAAGATTTTATTCCAACAGAAGGTCTTAGAGAAATAAGATCTTGAAACTTAATTCTTTGACCCTTTTTCATATCTCTTTTTAAATAAAGACTTCTTTGAGATTTGTCTTTTGTTATTAATTCTGATTTGCTAGTTTTTTTTATTTCTTTACCTAATGCCACTTTAGTAAAAGCAATTGCATCAACCATTTTTCTGAATTCATCTGGCTCAAGTGATGACTGATGGTCAGGTCCGTTTCCATTACGGTTCAATGTTATATGTTTTTCTATTATTGTTGCACCAAGTGTAAATGCGATAACTGGCGCTAAGATTCCTTTGGAATGATCAGAAAATCCAATATTACATTTAAATTTCTTTTTCAAAAAATTTATAGTTTTTAAATTAATTTCGTTTGGAATTGTTGGGTACGAACTTATACAATGAAGTAAAGAATAATTTGAAAAACGTTTTTTTTTAAGAAATTTTATGGTTTTTTTAATTTGACTTAAATTCATTCTTCCTGTCGAAAAAATTATATGCTTTCTTTTTTTAATTAGGTAATCAATAAAAAGAAAATTATTAAAATCACCCGAAGCAACCTTGATTAACCTTACATTTATTTTTTTTAGAAAATCAGCAGACTCATTGTCAAATGGTGTAGCTAAAAACTCAATTTTCTTTTTATTGCAAAATTTTTTAAGTTCGTGAAATTGTGAAAGCGAAAGTTCATTTTTTTTCAATAATTTATACTGTTTTGTCGGTGAATAATTTTTAATTTTTTTTAAAGTATAATTTTTGGACATAATTTTTTCAGTTTTATAAATTTGAAATTTTACTGCACTTGCTCCGGACTTTTGAGCTAAAGATATAAGTTTCTTTGCTTTTTTTAGACTTCCCTCATGATTAATGCCAACTTCGGCTATGATAAAAGGATGCTTTTTATAATTAAACATATTATAAAATTTAGCTTATTATTCTAGAAATTGAATTTACTTTACCAAATGAAAGTTTTTTGTTTTTCAAAAAAAATAATTTTAAATATTTTGGATATCTAATTCTTAAAAAAATCATTTTTACAAGATGAGAAAAATAAGATGTTTTTCTGTGTTTATCTTTTAATTTATTTAATAAATTTTTAAAGAAGAACTCTTTATTTTTTATTCTAATTCTAAAATCCTCTGATAATTGAGAAAATATTTTTTGTTCAAAAAATTTAATAAAACTGTCGTTGTAATAATTTAAATCCTCAGGAAATTTTTTATTGAACTTATGTGATAATCTTAAAATATAAAAGCTACTGATTTTTCCAATTTTTTCATTTAAAATAAATAAAAAAGAGTTAAATAATTCATATTTTGAAGGATGAATTTCATCAGGATATTCTATAAAGGCTTTTTTAAAAAGTGACGTTCTATGTAAACAAAAGTTAATAACCGAATAAGTATTTATTATCTTTTTCAATCGATCACCTTTTTTCTTATCAATATATTTTTCTATATGATAAATGGAAAATTTAGATATGACATCTCTTTCATTATCATAAACTCCTAAAATTCCTAAGCCACTAACTCCACCAAAAGATTGTTCTCTTTCTAAAAAACATTTACAATCAATTAGCCCTTTAATAAAAAGAAAATCGTCATCACCTGTGCAAGCAACGTATTTTGTTTTAATATGATCTAGTGATCTTGATACAGCGATAAAATAATCTACGGGAGTATGAAGAACCCTAATATTTTTAAATTTAGATAAAGAATTTTGCAAATTTAAAGTTTCTTGTTTCTCGGATGCATCTAGCATTAAAATGTCTCCTTGAAAACCTGCAGTTAAGTAATAATTTGCAAGTTTAATCAAATTATTACTTCTGTTTTTAGAAGGAATAATAATAGTGATATCTTTAGAATGCATTTTATTTTTTAATTACAGAAAAATCACTTATATCTTTTTTTATTATTGAACCCATTCCGATAATACAGTTATTGCCCACTTTAACGCCTTCTTTTATCCTGGAACCACTTCCTATAAAAGTTCGGTTTCCAATTATCACACCACCGTTCAGAATTGAACCGGTAGAAATATGGCAGTTGTCTCCTATGGTTACATCATGCTCTAAAAGCGCAGAAGTGTTTATAATGCAGTTTTTTCCAACCGTCACATTTGAATTAATAAAAACATTATGAAAAATCATTGTACCTTGATCAATAGAGGATTTTTTAGACACAAGAGAATATTTTGAGACGATTTTTGGTAAATTAAATTTTAAATTTTTTACTTTTTCAAATAAATTTTCTCTTAAACGATAAGATTTAATCTGACCTACTGTAATTGATACGCTTATAGATGTTTTCTTTTTTATCTTATTTAAATAATTTTCATTACCTAAAATTTTTATATTTTCAAATCTTCCTTTTTTATCTTTATCTAGAATACCAATGATTTTATACTTTCTTGTAGACTTAATAACATCTATACAAGATTTAGCGTGCCCCCCGGCGCCGATTAAAATTATTTTACGCATTAATTATTTTATAAATTTTTTTTTGATCTTTGAATTTCAAATCAGGACTTGAAGGAATACACAAATGTGTTAAGATAATTTTATTTGCTTTTCTAACGTTATACTTTTGAAATTTTTTAAAGGGTAATTGCATGTGATTTGGCTTCCAAACTGGTCTTACCTCAATACCATTTTTGTGGCATCTTTTAATAATCTTTTCTAAATCAGTTTTTTTTTTATTTTTCAGAATTAATACATTTAGCCAATGATTACTCGAGTAAAAACTCCTAGGTTTAAGCAATGAATAATTATTATTTTTTTCAAATAATTTGCAGTAATTTTTGTAAATTTTTCTTTTTTTTTTTAGGTAGCTTTTTAATTTAAGAAATTGAGAACAGCCTAATGCAGACTGTATATTTGAAAGTTTGTAATTAAAACCTGTTTCATTGTGTATTGAGTATATTTTATTATCTTTTGCCTGATCACATAAATAATTACAGTATTCATAATTTTTTTTATCTTTCATCAAGACAGCTCCTCCTCCTCCAGTAGTTATAATTTTGTTTCCATTGAAGGATAAACAGCCAAAGTCTCCTAAAGTTCCAGTGTGTTTATTTTTTAAATAATTTTTATTATAAAAAGTACCTAGGCTTTCTGCAGCATCCTCAATAATTTTTATTTTTCTTTTTTTGCATATTTTTAAAATTGGTTTTATATCAACTGCATTTCCAAAAACATGTGTAACAATAATTGCCGATATTTTTTTTTTAGATAATTTGTTATAAGTACATCCGTTTTTAAAAAAAGTTTCCTCATTTATGAATTTTTTCACAGCGCCAACCGAAATATTTAAATCACTTGATACATCAAGAAAAATTGGTGAGGCTTTTAAATATAGAATTGGGTTTATTGTTGCTATATATGTAATTGTTGGAACAATTACCTCATCGTTCTCTTTAACATTAGATAGTTTTAGTGATACGTGTAAAGCTGATGTTCCATTTACTGTAGGAACTACATAATTTGAATTTGTAAATTGATTTATTTTTTTTTTAAAAAGATTTACATATTTTCCTTGGTTTGAAACCCAGCCAGTTTTAATACAATTTTTTAAAAACTGAGTTTCTTTTAAGTCAAAATTTGGCTTATGTAATTGAATTTTCATATAAAAGTTTTAAATATCTCTTATAATTTTCGTTGTATTTATTAAACCACCTAAATTTTGAGCCGGATTTTGAAGTTTTCCAGATAAAACTAATTTTTTAAAAAATATTAATTGTTTATAAAATCCAGGTTTATATTTTCTGTCGTAATTTTCTGGTTCAATTTCTTTCATTTTAAATTTTTTATCTATAATAAAACCTTTTTCTAAGGGTTTAAAAACAACAGTATATCCTTTCCCAAAAAGAGTGACCGACCATCCCCCTGGAGAATTCCAATTCGATATATATGTACCAATAAGATTATTCTTGAACTTAACAGCTATAGTGAAGTTTTTAAACGATCCCTTGTGATTAGAAAAAGATTTGAAATTTTTTACTTCACCACCGAAAAATCTTAATAAATCGATTGTATGAACTCCATTTGAGTACACCCAATTCCTATAAACCTTTTTGTTTATTGAATTATTAATTTTCCAAAATCTCTCATGTCCTTCAACCAAGAAGCCACTAATACCGCCATTCTTTTTTAAAAAATTTATTCCTTTATCAAAGACAGAATAAAATCGTCTGTTAAGGGCAACCATATTTTTAGTTTTATATTTAATTGATAGCTCATATAATTTTTGTGTTTCTTTGAAAGTCAGTCCTGCAGGTTTTTCAAAAAAAACTGGCGTTTTATATTTAATTACCTGACTTAAAACTTTGTACATATTTTCGGCGCTTACGAAAACTGCAACTGCATCGGGCTTTTCATTATAAAACATTTCACTTATAGATTTATATGTATTTTTAATTTTAAATTGTTTCGATAATATTTGTGCTTTTGAAAATGTTCTTGAGTATATACCTACCAAATTAAATTCTTTAATGGTTTTTATTGCTTTTAGATGCTCTTTTGAAATGTAACCAGCACCAATTATAACAAGATTAATCATATTTTCTTTTATAGGCTATTGTAAGTTTTAAACCTTTTTTTAAATTAACTTTTGGTTTCCAGCCAATATATTTAAAAATTTTTGTTATTTTTGATTTTGAAAATCTAATATCGCCTTTTTTTTTGGGAAGATATGTTCTGTCTAGATTAAAATAATTTGCGAGTGAATTGATTGTTGTTGATTTGCTGCTTCCTATATTAAAAACTTCATTTTTAACTTCACTTTCACAAGTTTTTACAAATGCTCTTACAACATCTGATACGTAAACAAAACTTCTCGTTTGCTTTCCATCTGAATAAATCTTGAGATTTTTCTTTTTGAAATAACTTGTTATAAAATTATCTATTACACCAGCATAAGAATTGATCTGTGATTTTGGACCATAAACGTTAAATAATCTTAAAGACACAAAGTCTATTTTTCGTTTTTTTGAAAAATCTTTTAAAAAGTTTTCACTATTATGTTTACTTTTTGCATATGGAGAAACAGGCTTTATTTTATTTTCCTCAGTAACAATTTTTTTAGAG
>CACFTH010000009.1 GCA_902569185.1 uncultured Pelagibacteraceae bacterium | reverse complement strand
TCACTTTAGTAAATTTGTAAGTTCGGTTCGAAAAAAATATCCAACAAAAACTATTATCGCTGGAAATGTTGTTACGGCGGATATGACACAAGAATTAATACTTGCAGGTGCAGACATTGTAAAAGTTGGAATTGGACCTGGAAGTGTATGTACAACTCGTATTCAAACGGGCGTTGGTTATCCTCAATTAAGTGCTGTTATTGAATGTGCTGATGCGGCTCATGGTTTAGGCGCGCACATTATAGCTGATGGTGGATGCACTTGCCCAGGTGATGTTGCAAAAGCCTTCGGTGGTGGTGCAGATTTTGTAATGCTTGGTGGAATGTTTGCTGGCCACGATGAGGGTGGTGGAAAAATAATAAAAAAAAACGGTTCAAAAGTTATCGAGTTTTATGGCTCAAGCTCAGAGACAGCTTTAAACAAACACTATGGTGGCCATGCAGATTATAGAAGCAGCGAAGGTAAAAAAGTCCAATTACAATACAGAGGAAAAATTAAGGATACAGTTTTAAATATTTTAGGTGGATTGAGAAGTAGTTGCACGTATGTAGGTGCACCTTCTTTGAAACAATTAAGCAAGTGCACAACATTTGTAAGAGTAAATCAACAATATAACGATACATTTGAGTAAATTTTACAACTTTAAATTATTACAAAAATACTTATATAAACTTTAATATGGCAAAACATTCTAAAGTACTAATTCTTGGATCCGGACCCGCTGGATACACAGCTGCAATATATGCAGCAAGAGCTATGTTAAAGCCAATTTTAGTTTTTGGATCCGAACCAGGTGGTCAACTAACTACCACAACTGACGTAGAAAACTTTCCAGGATATTCAAAAGTTATTCAAGGTCCTTGGTTAATGGAGGAAATGAAGGGACAAGCAAAAGCTGTTGGAACAGAAATGATACAAGATCACATAAAAAAAGTTGATCTATCAAAAAAACCTTTTGAAGCTATTGGAGATAGTGGTCAAGTTTATAGTGCAGATAGTTTTATTATTTCTACAGGAGCTCAGGCAAGGTGGTTAAATTTAAAATCAGAACAAGAATTTAGAGGGTTTGGTGTTTCAGCATGCGCAACATGCGATGGTTTCTTTTTTAAAGAAAAAGAAGTTGCTGTTGTTGGAGGTGGAAATGCTGCCGTAGAAGAAGCAATGTTTTTGACGAAGTTTGCCTCAAAAGTTAAACTAATTCATAGAAGAAATGAATTAAGGGCAGAAAAAATGCTCCAAGCAAAATTAAAAGCAAATAAAAAAATTGAAATCATCTGGGATAGCGTTGTTGAGGATGTCATTGGGGACAAAAATCCAAAATCAGTTAAGGCAATTAAAATTAAAAATATTAAAACTAATAAAACTACAGAGTTGAAAGTAGATGGTCTTTTTATAGCGATCGGTCATGATCCAGCAACATCACTTTTTAAAGGTCAATTAAACATGGACAAAGAGGGATATATTATAACTAATCCCGACTCTACAATAACTAATGTGCCAGGAGTTTTTGCAGCTGGCGATGTTAAAGATAAAATATTCAGGCAGGCAGTCACTGCAGCTGGAATGGGATGTATGGCTGCACTTGAAGCTGAAAAACATTTGTCTTCAAAATGAGTGGAAAAATATTACTTACAGGCATAAGTGGATGGATTGCAAAACACACTGCTATAGAATTATTAAATTCTGGTTACGAAGTTTTAGGAACAGTAAGAAATAAAAATTTAATTGAACAAACGAAAGAAACTATAAGTAAATATGCCTCGATTGATAAATTATCATTTGTTGAATTAGATCTTGTTAAAGATGATGGATGGGATGAAGCAGCAAAGGGATGTAAATACATATTTCACATTGCCTCACCTTTTCCTATGAAAGTTTCCAGAAATAGAGAAAGTCTATTACCTCCTGCTGTTGATGGAACTTTAAGAGTTTTAAAAGCAGGAGTAAATGCAGGTGTAGAACGAATAATAAAAACTTCTTCAATCGTTGCGATGTTTAGAAAACCCAACAGAAGTAATCCTTACACATTTGGAGAAAATGATTGGACTGATGAAAATTGGGTAGAAGGTGTGAATGACTATTTCTTGTCAAAAACAAAAGCAGAAAAATCAGCTTGGGAGTTTATGGAGAGCAAAGGATTAAGAAATAAATTAACTTGTATTTGTCCTGGTGGAGTTTTTGGAGATGCTTTAGATAAGAAAGGAGGTACATCAATAGAATATGTTAGACAATTTATGGCAGGTAAATTTCCAGGTGCGCCTAAATTTGCAGTTTTAATTTCTGATGTGAAAGATATAGCAAAAGCACATGTTGCTTGTATTGGAAATAATAAAATCGGCGGAAGGAGATTAATTGTTGGAAAAGAAGTAAAAAAACTAGTTGAGTTATCTCAAATAATGGCTGAAGCAATGCCTGAGTATGCAAAAAAACTTCCCAAAAAAGAACTTCCAAATTTCATGGTAAAATTAATAAGCTATATAGACTCAAGTGCTAAAATGATGATACCCGATCTTGGAATTTTAATGCAAACCGATACTGCTTATGCAGAAGAATTATTAGGTTTTAAATTTAAACCTGCAAAAGATTGTATGATTGAGAATGCTAAATCAGTCGTAAGACTTGGATTAGTTTAAACTTTCACAAAACGATTTTATTCTATCTAAAGCTTTTTTAAGATTTTCCATGGATGTAGCATAAGAAATTCTAAAATATCCATCTAAACCAAATGCAGATCCCTGAACTACTGCTACTTGAGCTTTTTCAAGTAATTTTTCTACAAATTCTTTATCTGTTTTTAATTTTGTCTTTTTACCTAACAACTTTTTGCAATTTGGGAAAACATAAAAAGCTCCGCTTGGTTTCAAGCAACTTAAACCATTGATACTATTTAAAGTATCAACAACGTAATCCCTTCTCTCCTTAAAAGAGTCAGATCTTGTTTTTATAAAATCTTGAGTTCCATTCAAAGCTTCTACTGCTGCTGCCTGACTAATCGATGATGGATTTGTTGTTGATTGGGATTGAATTTTTGCTACAGCTTTAATTATGTCTTTCGGCCCAGCTCCATAGCCTATTCTCCATCCAGTCATAGAGTAAGATTTACTCACACCGTTCATTGTTAATGTTCTGTCTTTTAAAGCTTTAATTTGGGCAATAGTGAAAAATTTAAAATCATCATATGTAATATGCTCATAGATATCGTCACTAAGTATATATACATTTTTATTTTTTATTAATATTTTAGATAATTCTTCTATCTCATTCCTTGTGTAACAAGATCCAGTTGGATTAGACGGTGAGTTTATAATTAACCATTTGGTTTTTTTTCCAATAGCTTTTTTTAATTCATCTGGTGTTATTTTGAATTCATTTTTTTCTGAGCACTTTACTATTTTGGGTTTGCCGCCAGCTAATAAAACCATATCAGGATAAGATACCCAATAAGGTGCTGGGATGATGACTTCGTCTCCTGGATTTAGAGTTGCCATAAAGACGTTATACAAAACTTGTTTTCCTCCCGTACCAACCGAAATTTGATCTAATTCGTAAGACAAATTATTTTCTCTTGTAAATTTCCCCTGGATCGCCTTTTTAAGTTTAGGTGTACCATCCACAGCTGTATACTTTGTTTCTCCTTTTTTAATTGCTTCGATAGCAGCATTTTTAATGTTATCTGGAGTGTCAAAATCCGGCTCACCTGCTCCTAAACCTATTACATCTTTACCAGCTGCCCTCATTTCCCTGGCTTTTGATGTAACCGCTATGGTTGGTGAGGGTTTAATTCGCTTTAAATTATTGGAAACTATGCTCATTGAAATTTATAATATTTTGTTATTATTAACACAAAATGCAAAATACATACCAAGAAAAAATAGATAATTTAGAGGCTAATAACTCTCCTGTGAGGAAAAAACTTGAGGGTGGAATAAGGTTTAAAATAAAAAGTAATTTTCAACCTGCCGGGGATCAACCTGAGGCAATTAAAAAGATACTCAAAAATTTAAAAGATAAAAAGAGCGAACAGGTTCTGCTTGGTGTCACTGGATCTGGAAAAACCTTTACTATGGCAAAAGTAATAGAGTCTGCAAATCGACCTGCTTTAGTTTTAGCACCAAATAAAACTTTAGCTGCACAATTATACGGCGAAATGAAAAGTTTTTTCCCAGACAATGCTGTTGAGTATTTTGTCTCCTATTATGATTACTATACTCCAGAAGCATATGTTCCAAGATCAGATACTTATATTGAAAAGGAAGCTTCTATAAATGAACAAATAGATAGGATGAGACATTCAGCAACAAGATCTTTGCTTGAACGTGATGATGTGATTATTGTGGCTAGTGTTTCTTGTATTTATGGACTTGGTTCGGTTGAGGCCTATAGCAAGATGACATTGGCATTAAAAAAGAATTATGAATATGAGAGAGACGAAATTATTAAAACATTTGTTAATTTACAATATAAGAGAAATGACCAAAATTTTTTTAGAGGTACTTTTAGAGTTAGGGGAGAAAATTTAGAGATATTCCCATCACATTTAGAGGACAGAGCTTGGAGATTAAGTTTAAACGGAAATAAACTTGAAAAAATAGAAGAATTTGATCCCTTAACAGGAGACAAAACAAATGATTTTGCAGTAATAAAATTATATGCTAACAGCCACTACATAACTCCAAAACCAACTATTGATCAAGCTATCAAAGAAATTAAAAAAGAATTGGAGATGACTCTAGAGGACCATAAGGCAAATAATAAACTTCTAGAAGCTCAAAGGTTGAGGGAGAGAACAAAATTTGATCTTGAAATGATTGAAGCAACTGGAACCTGTGCGGGTATTGAAAATTATTCAAGATTTCTTTCTGGAAGAAATAAAGGGGAGCCTCCACCTACTCTTTTTGAATATTTTCCTGACAATACTATTATATTTGTAGACGAAAGCCACGTAACCGTGCCTCAATTAAATGGAATGTACAAAGGTGATCACACGAGAAAAAAAACACTTGCAGAGTATGGTTTCAGATTACCTTCATGTATGGATAATAGACCATTAAAATTTGAAGAGTGGGATGCTATGAGAACACAAACAGTTTTTGTATCTGCAACCCCTGGCCCTTGGGAACTAAAACAAACTCAAAATAAATATATAGATCAAGTTATAAGACCAACGGGTTTAATTGATCCACCTGTTGAAATAAGACCTGCAAAAACTCAGGTGGATGATTTGTTCCATGAGTCTAAAAAAGTTATTGATAAAGGATATAGAATTCTAGTAACAACCCTTACAAAGAAAATGGCAGAAGATTTAACAGAATATCTTCACGAAAACGGTTTGAAAGTAAGATATATGCACTCAGACATAGACACACTTGAGAGAATTGAAATCATCAGGGATTTACGAATGGGTGTTTTTGATATTTTGGTTGGTATAAATCTATTAAGAGAAGGGTTAGATATACCAGAATGCGCTTTAGTTGCAATTTTGGATGCTGACAAAGAAGGTTTTTTAAGATCAGAAACCTCACTAATTCAAACTATAGGTAGAGCTGCTAGAAATGTAGATGGCAAAGTAATTCTTTATGCGGACAAAGTAACAAAAAGTATCGATAAAGCTATAAAAGAGACAGATAGGAGAAGAGGTAGACAGGTAGAATATAATAAAAAAAATAATATAAGCGCAGAGTCGGTTAAGAAGGAAATTACCGATATTTTAGAATCGGTTTACGAAAAAGATTATGTAAAAATTAGTGAAGGTTCAAATGTTGGCGGAAACTTAAAAAAACATCTAAAAGCACTCAATAAAAAAATGAAAGAATCTGCATCAAATTTAGAGTTTGAAGAAGCAGCAAAAATTAGAGATGAAATAAGAAAATTGGAGACAAATGAACTTGAGATTAACTTGAATCCAAAAATTTCACAGTATAACTTAAACAAAAAGGTTTATCCTCAAGGTAGATCTAAGATGGGAATGCCAGGCACTAAGCCAAGAAAATCTATAAAAAAATGGAAGCCAAAAAAATAATTATAACTGGTGGCGCTACTAGAATTGGTTCAGCTATAGCAAAGAGTTTAGCTGGATATGATGTTGATATTGTAATTCATTTTAATAAATCAAGAAAATCAGCATTGCAATTAAAGACAGAACTAGAAGAAATAGGCACTAAAGTTTTTTTGATTAAGGCTGACCTTAGTAATATTAATCAGACTAGGAAAATAGTCCCGTTTGCTTATAAAAAAATGAAGGGTTTAGATTGTTTAATTAACAATGCATCTTTGTTTGAAAAAGATGGTTTGGAAAATTTTAGTGATAAAAGCTTTTCAAAACATTTAAATATAAATTTAAAAGCACCGGCGTTTTTAATCAAAGACTTTAAAAGATACGTAAAAAATAAAGAGGCAAACATTATAAATATTATTGATCAAAGAGTTAAAAAACTCACTCCTTTCTTTTTTTCGTATACTTTAAGTAAAGCTGCACTTGCAACACTTACAACTACCACTGCTATGAAACTTGCTCCTAATATTAGAGTAAATGGAATTTCGCCAGGTCCAACTTTAAAAAATAAGAGACAATCTGAGAAACATTTTAAAGCACAATGGAAATCTACAATCCTTCAGAAGAAAGTTGATTTAAACAATATTTGTTCATCGGTTAAATATTTTATTGAGAACAAAAGCATTACAGGTCAAATAGTTAACGTAGATAGTGGACAAAGTTTAGCATGGAAAACACCCGATATAATAAACTCAAAAGAATGAAAATAATTAAATTTAAACAAAAAAGATCTTATAGTTATAAAAGAAAAATTCTAATAAAGGATCTGGTTTTAAACATGCTTGTAGGAATTCATAATTTTGAAAAAAGAAAAAAGCAAAGAGTGAGATTTAATCTAGTTATAAATGTTGATCAAAATTTAGTTCCAAATGATAAAGATCTTAAAAGTATTGTAAACTATGAACAAGTAATTAAAACTATTATGAGGATTACATCCAGAAGACATTATCCACTTCTAGAAACTTTAGCTGAAAAAATATTTTCAAAACTTTTTGAAAATTTGAGAATAAAAAAAATACTTTTAAGAATTGAAAAATTAGATGTGATAAAGAATACTGCGTCTGTAGGAATAGAATTAGAAAAGACTAGATCAAATGAGTATTGAAAACGGTAAAGAAATAATTCGAAAAAAAATCGTAAATCTCACAAATAATCCAGGGGTTTATAAAATGTTAAGTGATAAAAATGAAATTCTTTATGTCGGTAAAGCCAAAAATATTCCTAATCGCCTAAAAAGTTATGTCTCGGATAGTCACCTCCCAATCCGGACAGAAAGAATGCTTTCGCTTACAAGAAAACTTGAAACTACAACAACGACTAATGAAAGTGAGGCTCTATTATTAGAGGCAAATCTTATAAAAAAGCATAAACCAAGATTCAATATTTTGCTAAGAGACGACAAATCATTCCCATACATATTTATTGGTCAAAAAGATAAATGGCCTCAATTAACCAAACTAAGAGGAAAAAAAAATAGAGATGGTTATTATTTTGGACCTTTTGCATCTGTAGGATCAGCAAACTGGACAATTAAAATTCTTCAAAAAATATTTTTGTTAAGAGTTTGCGATGATACGGTTTTTAAAAATAGAGATAGAGCATGCATTTTGTACCAAATTAGAAGATGCTCTGCTCCATGTGTGGGTAAAATAGAGGAGAAAAACTATAAAAATTTGGTGGGTGATGCAGTTGATTTTATTTCTGGTAAGTCACAAAGAATTCAAAAAAATTTATCTTCAGAAATGGAAAAAGCGAGTGAGGACTTAGATTACGAAAAGGCTGCTATTCTCAGAGACAGAATAAAAGCACTAACTCAAATTCAGTCTTCCCAAAAAATAAATCAAACTAACCTCAAAGAGGCTGACGTCGTATCAGTTTTTAAAGAGTCTGGTAAAACTTGTGTTCAGGTTTTCTTTTTTAGATCAAAACAAAACTGGGGTAATCAAGCCTATTTTCCTAAGCATGACCCTGATGAAAAAGAAGAAAAAATTTTATCTTATTTTTTAAGTCAATTTTATGAAAACAAAACAGTGCCAAAACTTGTACTTCTAAATATTGAAATTAATGAAAAAAATTTATTAGAAAAAACATTTTCTACTAGAGAAAAAAAAGAAATAGTAATTAAAAAGGCTGCAACAAAAGATGAAAAAATTGTCTCAGAAATGGCCCAAAAAAATGCTAAACAAGCATTAACTCAAAAAATTTTAGAAACTGAGAGTAATTCAAAACTAATAGATAATCTAGCCGATAAATTTAATTTAAATTTCAATGTAAATCTTATTGAAGTCTATGATAACAGCCATGTTCAAGGATCAGACGCAGTTGGTGCCCTTATTACCTTTGGCAAAGAAGGATTTATCAAAAAAAGATATAGAAAGTTTAATATTAAATCAGATGCAGTTAAAGGTGATGACTATGGGATGATGAAAGAAGTTTTAAACAGGAGATTTGTAAGAGCGCTTAAAGATGAAAATACAAATATGACTTTACCGGACTTAATACTAATAGACGGTGGTAAAGGTCAATATTCCGTAAGTAGAGAAACCTTAAATGACCTTGGTCTTCACGAATTACCTATTATTGCAATTGCAAAAGGCAAAAACAGAAATGCGGGCGAAGAAACTTTTTTTCATCAAAATAAAGTCATTAAATTTAAAAAAAATGACCCTACTCTATTCTTTTTACAAAGGCTCAGAGATGAAGCGCACAGGTTTAGTATAAGCACACATAGAGCAAAAAGAAGAAAAAATCTAAGCAAATCATTACTTGATCAAATCTCAGGAATAGGTAGAAATAGAAAAAGAGCATTGTTACATCACTTTGGTTCTGCAAAATCAGTTGAGTCAGCAAGTTTTGAAGATTTAAAGTCTGTAGAAGGTATCGAGGAAAAGGTTGCTAAAAAAATTCACGATTTTTTCCACGATAATTAATTATGAAAATTAAAATACCTAATATATTAACAATTGGCAGAATTATAATTGTACCAATTTTTGTATTTAGTTTTTATATTCCAGGTATTGTTGGTGATTTAGTGCCCTTTTTTCTTTTTGCTGTAGCAAGTTTTACGGATTATTTAGATGGCTTACTTGCAAGACTTTATAAAGAGGAATCTAAATTAGGTGAATTACTTGATCCTATTGCAGATAAAATTTTGGTTGCAGCTGCTTTGGTTTTGTTAATAATGAATGGAATAATTAAAAATCTTGAGGTCGTAGCTGCAATTATAATTTTAACAAGAGAAATATTAATTTCCGGTCTTAGAGAATTTTTAGCTAAGCAAAAGGAATTGAATTTACCAGTTTCAAGCTTGTCAAAATTCAAAACTTTTATTCAAATGTTTTCTATAGCTATACTTTTAACAGGGGAAACAGGTAATAAAATTGTTAGCTTTCAAGATTATAATGCTCAGACAATTGGAATTATTTTACTATGGATTGCAGCGTTTTTAACTTTATATACTGGATATGACTATTTGAGAAAAGGTATCATGACTGCAATTAATGATGATGAAAAAAGTAGTTAAGCAGCAACTTTTTTTCTAACAAGATTTATATAACTTTCAGATAAACTTTTTATAACTTCACAAACTGTAAATTTATATTTATCAATTTGGGAAACCGGGGTAATTTCTGCTGCTGTTCCTGTTAAAAAACATCCTACAAAATTAGACATCTCTTCTGGTTTAATTTTTCTCTCAATAATTTTGAAACCTTTGGATTTGGCTATTCCAATTACACATTTTCTTGTAATTCCGTCTAGGAAAGAATCTGGAACTGGAGTGTGAAGAGCTCCATCTTTATCTTTAAAAAAGATATTAGCACCAGTTGCTTCAGCAATGTTTCCTTGATGATCTAACATCAGAGCGTCGGCATACCCTTTACTCTCAGCCTCATGTTTAGACAAAGTACAAATCATATAAAGACCTGCGGCTTTGGTATCCCATGGAACCGAATCTGGTGAAGGTCGTCTCCACGATGAAGTTTGAAGTTTAATTCCTTCGAGTTTTAATTTTGGATCGAAATATGATCCCCATTCCCACGCAGCTATAGCTACATGAATTTTGTTTTTTTGTGCGGAAATTGCCATCATTTCACTTCCTCTCCAAACAACAGGTCTTACGTATCCATTTTTAATTTTTTGAATCCTAATAATTTCATTAGACGCATCATTAATTTCTTTTTCACTGTAAGGCATTTTTATTCCCATTCTTTTAGCTGAGTAAAATAATCGGCTTGTATGGTCTTGAAGTTTGAAGATTTCACCCTCATAAATTCTTTCACCTTCAAAAACACAACTAGCATAATGTAAGCCATGATTTAATAAGTGGACTTTTGCGTTTGTCCAATTGACTAATTCTCCATTAAACCAAATTTTTCCAGATCTCTTATCGTAAGGAATTGTTTCCATTAAGTATAAATTAAATAATTTTTTTCTAACAAAAAAGTATATTTGTTGATAAAATATGTCAACATATCTGACCAAAATATGAAAAATTTGCTCTATTTAAAGGACGAACAGATAAAAGATTGCATACAGTTACTCTTGTACGCATATAGGGAAACGTTTTCGGACCCCTTAGAAATTCTAAAAAAAAACTCATTAGGTGCCGCACATTATCGAACGCTTCACTTAGTTGAGAGAAATGAAGGCATTAATGTTAATGAGTTATTAATAAAACTAAAAATAACTAAACAAAGTTTAAATAGAGTTTTGAAAGAATTAAAAAGATTGAAATTAATTAAACAAGTAAGGGATAAAAATGACACAAGAAGAAAATTGCTTTATTTAGATCAAAATGGAAAAAAATTCTATCAAGAAGTATTTGAAATCCAAAAGAAAAGAATTTTTAATGCATTAAAACATTCAGACTCAGACTCTGTTATAAAATTCAAAGAAGTTTTAAAAAAAATTATAAATGGAAAAAAATAAATTTCATATTCTAGTAGTTGATGATGATGATAAAATAAGATCACTAATTAAACAGTATCTTATTGATAAAGGTTTTTTAATATCTACAGCTGAAAATGCTGAAAATGCAAAAAAGATAATTGAAATTTTTAATTTTAATTTAATAATTTTAGATGTGATGATGCCAGGTCAAAGTGGATATGATCTTACTAAGGAACTTAAAGAGTCTAAAAATATTCCAATAATATTATTAACTGCTAAAGGTGAAGTCGAAAATAGAATTCATGGTTTAGAACTTGGTGCGGACGATTATCTTGGAAAGCCTTTTGACCCCAAAGAACTTTTATTAAGAGTCAAAAATGTTATTAAAATGAACCTTGATCCAAATAAGGTACTTTCGAGTAAAATTGGTGAGGCAGAGCTAAATTTAAATAAAATGATAATCAAACTTAAAAATAAAGTAAAAAAAATTAATTTGTCTGAAAAAAAAGTTTTAATGAAAATGCTGTCATCACCAGGTAAAATTTTCTCTAGATTAGAAATAGGTAAAATTGCTAATATAACTAAAGAGCGCTCAATAGATGTGATGATAACTAGGCTTAGAAAAAAAATTGAAATAGATCCAAAAAATCCAAAGTTTTTACAAACAATACGAGGTTCAGGATATGTTTTATGGGTTAAATAATTTTTTTAAAAGAATATTTCCTAAAAGATTATTTTATAGGGCTTTAATAATAGTCGCGGCGCCAGTAATAATCCTTCAAATAACAATCAGTATAGTTTTTTTTGATAGTATTTGGATAAAAGCAAATAAAGGGATGACAAGATCTTTGGTGAGCGAAATACAAACATTGTTTGATGTTTACAAGTCTAATCAAACTAAAGAAAATATAAAACAAATTACTGATCTTTACAAAAAAAATTTTGATTTTGTAATTAATATTAAATCTGATGAATTACTTCCAGTTACACGATCAGATAGACGTTTTAGTCCAATGGACAGATCGCTTAGAAGAGAAATGAAAAGCACATTTCAAAATAATTTTTGGTTTGATACCGTTACCTATATAGATTTAGTTGATCTAAGAATAAAAACAAATAACGAGGTTATTCAAATATACTTCCCAAAAGATAAGATTGCTCCTTCATCTGTCAGAGTTTTTGTCCTTTGGCTAACTGTGCCTTCTCTGCTTTTAATCGCAATTGCATTAATTTTTTTAAAAAATCAAACAAGACCTCTTGTTAAATTATCTAAGGCCGCAGAGAGATTTGGGAAAGGAGAATTAGTCGATGATTTAAGACCTTCAGGTGCATTAGAAATTAGAAAAGCTACTTATGAATTTGATCGAATGATGAAAAGAATTAATAGACATTTGGCTCAAAGATCTGAAATGTTATCAGGAATCAGTCATGATTTAAGAACTCCTCTCACAAGATTAAAATTACAGTTGGCCATGATGGATAAAAAAGATCTGGCCGAAAAAATGACAAATGACATTGACGAAATGGAAAAAATGTTAAGTGATTATCTACAATATGCAAAATCACAAGCTGAAGAAAATTCAACAAAAATTAATTTAAGTAATATGATCACTGAAATACTTAAAAATTACGATAAAAATAAATATGAATTTGAAAAAAGTGAAACAATAGAAATTGAAGGTAGAGAGAACTTAATAAAAAGATGCATTGTAAATATTATTGGAAACGGTCTTGCATATGGTGATAAAATTAAAATTCAAATTAAGAAATCTATTAATGGCGGTATTATTATTGTTGAGGATAATGGCCCAGGAATACCAGAAAGTGAATTCTTAAATGTTTTTAAACCTTTTTATAGAATAGATAAAAGTAGAGGGCTCAATAAATCTGGAGTAGGTCTTGGTTTATCAATTTCACAAGACATCGTTAAATCGCATGGGGGAAAGATTGCGTTATCAAAAAGTAAAATGGGTGGTTTATTGGTTAAAATTTCTTTACCTTTTTGATTTCTTTTTTTTAAGATTTGTTATTTCTTTTTGTTGTTTCTCTATTATTTTTTTAAGAACATTAAACTCATCTCTATTTACTAAATCTAATTTACTTGCGAATTTCTCTTTATTAAATTTTACAGATGTTAAAAGTGCTTTAGCAATATCTTGAGAAGTGAGTACCCCTGTTTCGATCAAACCAGATAACATCTTTAAAAGCTTTTCAGAATTATTCATTTAACTCACTTTAAATTATAAGTAATTTAATTTCAATTATGATAAATTAAATTAAAATGATAGTTCATAACTTTGATCCGGTATTTATTGACTTTGGAATAATCGAGATACGTTGGTACTCGCTTGCTTATATATTTGGTATTTTATTTGGGTGGTGGTATGGGAAAAGGTTAATAAAAAAACAATTAGAAAAAAAATTAATCGATTTATACACTCATAAATATGATGATTTAGTTACGTATATAATTATTGGTGTGATTGTGGGAGGAAGACTCGGTTACGTTTTCTTCTATAATTTTAATTTTTATCTAGAAAACTTATTTGAGATTTTCAAAATATGGAAAGGGGGGATGTCTTTCCATGGTGGTTTTATAGGTGTAGCTTTAAGTATTTTTATATTTTCAAAAAAAAATGATCTAAACCATCATGTTTATTTTGATAACATTTCTGCTGTTGCTCCAATTGGGTTATTTTTGGGAAGGATATCAAATTTTATAAATGGTGAACTTTATGGTACCGAAACACAAAAGCCTTGGGGTGTAGTATTTCCAAAAATTGATGGTTTAATTAGACATCCATCCCAGATTTATGAAGCTCTTCTTGAGGGGGTATTACTTTTTATAATCTTAAATTTGATTATTTTATTTAGAAAAAATATACCTGGCTTAATTTCCGGAATTTTTTTAATTTCTTATGGTTTTTTTAGGATCATTTGTGAAAATTTTAGAGAACCTGATAGTCACATTGGTTATATTTTCCAAAATTATAGTGTAGGGACACTATTAAGTTTTGTAATGATATTGTTTGGAATATTGTATTCATTAAGGATAATAAATGCAGAAAAGCATTGATAAAATTTTTTTTAAGGAAAAATCAATTCCAGTTGATTTGTTTCTGGATAAAATTCTTTATCATAAAAAACTAGGATATTATCAAAAGAAGAATCCATTTGGAAAAAAAGGTGATTTTGTTACTGCGCCAAACATTTCAAATGTTTTTTCTGAAATGATTGCAATCTGGTTTGTCAGTTTTTGGGAAAATTTGAATAGACCTGATAGGATAAATTTTATTGAATTAGGTCCTGGGAATGGTGATTTCAGCTTATCATTAATAAATACACTAAAAAGATTCCCAAATTTATCAAAGGCTACCAAAATTTATTTATATGAGAGAAGTGAAAAACTTATTAGAATTCAGAAGAAAAAAATAAATTCGAGAAAAGTATCATGGATTAAAAATTTTGACCGTATTAAGAATGGTCCTGTTATTTTTTTTGGTAATGAGTTTTTAGATGCCTTGCCTATTAAACAGTTTAAAAAAGTTAAAAATAATATTTACGAAAAACATGTGTCAATTAAAAATAAAAAAATCAATTTTATTTTAAAAAAAGCTTCAAAGGTAAATATTAAAAAGTTAAGAAATTATAAACTTCTTGGTGACGATGGAATTATTGAATATCCTGTATTTGGTTTTAAGGAAATCGACAAAGTCTGTAGTAAAATTAAGAAACTAAATGGCGGGGCGCTATTTATTGATTATGGATATTACACTAAAAAAAATATTGATACTTTACAGTCTGTGTTTAAGCATGGCTTTAATGACTTGAGTAAAAATATTAGCAACTCAGATGTAACATCACTAGTAAATTTTGATTTATATAGAAAGCACTTTCTTTTAAATGACTTATATACTGAAAAAATTATTACCCAGAGTGAATTTCTTCAAAAAATGGGTATTTTGGAAAGGTATAAAATTTTATCTGATAAAATGAATAATAAAAAGAAAAATGATTTATATTCAAGAATACAAAGGTTGATAAGCCCATCAATGATGGGACAAACTTTTAAAGTAATTTTCACTAAAAACAAAAAATGTAAATTTTCTCTAGCTTTTAGATAATGTTTTACTCTAGTAATTTAAAAAAAATTAACCAAATTAGGCATTGTTTTTTTTCGAGAAAGAATGGCAATTCTTCTGGAATTTATAAAAGTCTTAATTGTGGTGTTGGTAGTAAAGATAAAAAGCAAATAGTAGAAAAAAATTTATGTATTGTCGCAACAAACTTCAATGTAAAACGTGAAAAGTTGGTACTAATGAAGCAAACTCACAGTAATAGAGTATCAATTTTAAACGATGAAAATGAAAAACTTAGAGTTGATGCTGACGCTATATTAACAAAAAAAGTAGATTTAGCTTTGGGGGTTTTAACAGCAGATTGTGCTCCAATATTAATTTACGAAACTAAAAAAGAAATTATTGGTTGTATTCATGCTGGATGGAAAGGTGCAATCGGCGGTATAATAGAAAATACTATTGATAAAGTAATTAAAATGGGTGGAGATGCAAAAAGTATAGTCGCTACAGTCGGTCCTTGTATTAGTCAAGAGAGCTATGAGGTAAAACAAGATTTTTATTTAAAATTTAAAGAGAATGTAGAAAATAGTGATTCTTTTTTTATCAGAAAGGAAAATGGTTCACTCTTTTTTGATTTACGAGCTTTTGTAACAAAAAAATTAAATAAAAATGGTGTTTTGCAAGTTGATAACATTAATTTAGATAGTTTTACAATGACTGATGAGTATTTTAGCCATAGAAGGGCCAAAAAGTTAGGAGAGAATGATTACGGTAGATGTATATCGGTTATAATGAAAACTAATACACAAAATTAATTGAAACCCTCATTCATTGGATGTATAAAGTAAATGTCCTAATGAAAATTTTATCAGGAACAAGCAACCCCGCATTAAGTAAAAATATATCAAGGTATCTTAGAACTAAACTTGTTAATACAAACATAAAAAAGTTTGCAGATGGTGAAATCTATGTTGAAATTAATGAGAATATTAGAGGTAACAGTGTTTTTGTTATTCAGTCCAGTGCAAATCCTGCTAACGATAATCTTATGGAACTTCTTTTGTGCATTGATGCTTTAAGAAGATCCTCTGCAAAAAATATTACAGCGGTAATTCCATATTTTGGATACGCAAGACAGGATAGAAAGGTTGTTCCAAGAACTTCGATTTCTGCAAAACTAGTTTCTAATCTTATTACTAATGCTGGCGCAAACAGAATAGTCACAGTTGATTTACATGCAGGTCAAATCCAAGGTTTTTTTGATATGCCCGTTGACAATTTATTTACAACTCCATTGTTTGCTAGATTCATAAAAAAAAATATAAAAAGTAAAAACTTTATTTGTGTCTCACCAGATGCGGGTGCGATTGAGAGAACGAGAGCATTAGCAACTAAAATTAACGCTGACTTAGCTATTATCGACAAAAGAAGACCAGAGCCTGGAAAATCCAAAGTTATGAATATTATTGGAAATGTTAAGGGTAAAGATTGTGTAATCATAGATGATATAATTGATAGTGGAGGAACAATCATAAATGCAGCAGATGCTCTTGTTAAAAAAGGTGCTAAGAGTGTTTATGTCTTTATTTCACATGCGGTATTGAGTGGAAATGCAATTAAAAATATTCAAAAATCAAAAATTAAGAAATTAATTATTACAGATACAATCGATAATTCAAAAAAAATTAAAAAAACTAATAAAATACAAGTTTTATCCATCGCTCAGCTAATGGCTGAAGCAATAAAAAGGATTTCAAATTCAACATCTGTATCCAGCCTATTCAATTAGCGCTTGTTTTATTTCAAAGTTGGGTTATAAATTGCTGTTTCAAATGACAAATAATTTAAAAGCAACTAAAAGAGAATCGAAAACTTCTGGAGATCTGAATAACCTTCGATCAAAAGGATTTATTCCAGCGATTTTATACGGAGGAAATGACCCAAGTTTAAAAATAAGTATTGATGAGAAGCTTTTAAGCAAAGTGTTTAGCTCAGACTCATTTCTTTCAACAGTAATTGATTTAAATATAGATGGACAAACTGAGAAGGTAATTCCAAGGGACATTTCCTATCATGTAATTTCTGATAAGCCTATACATATAGATTTTATGAGAGTGACTAAAGGTTCAAAAATTATTTTACAAATACCAGTTATTTTTAAAAATAATAAAGATTGCCCAGGCTTAAAGAGCGGTGGTGTATTAAATATTGTACGAAGGAAAGTTGAATTAAGTTGTTCTGCAGAAAATATCCCAGAAAACATTACTGTCGATTTAGCTAATCTTGAAATCGGGGCAAGTATAAAAATTTCATCAGTAAAGCTTCCAGAAAACGCTCAACCAACAATTACTGATAGAGATTTTGTAGTTGCAACAATTGCTGCTCCAACAATTGTCAAAGAGCCTGAAAAACCTGCTGAGGAAGTTCCTGCAGAGGGAGCTGAGGGTGAAGCCGCTGCTGCTGCAGAAGGCGGCGAAGCAGCTGCACCTGCTAAAGAAGGTGATGCGGCTAAGAAAGATGATAAAGGTAAAGAATCTGCTGGCGATAAAAAGTCTAGTGGTGAAAAAAAACCAGAAAAAAAATAAATCAATATGTTATTATTAGTAGGTTTAGGAAACCCAGGTCCAAATTACGATAACAACAGACACAATATTGGATTTAAGGTTATTGATGCGATCAATCAACAATTTAGTCTCTCAAAACAAAAACCAAAATTTAAAGGTCTTCTTACAACTGGGAATATTGAAAATAAAAAGGTTTACGCAATTAAACCCTTAACATTCATGAACAACTCCGGAACTTGTATTAAAGAGTTAATAGAATATTTTAAAATAGATGCGAAGAATGTTTTTGTTTTTCATGACGACTTAGACATAGACCTTGGTAAAGTAAAAGCAAAATTCGGTGGAAGTAGCGCAGGCCATCACGGTATAGAGTCAATAGATAAATCAATAGGGAAAGACTACTCAAGAGTAAGAATAGGAATTGGTCATCCAAAAAATGGCAAAAAAGTTGATACACATGTTCTTGAGGACTTCAGTGAAAACGAGGAAGATAGAATAAAAGATATAACTGAAAATATTGTAAAGCTTATTCCAACTTTAATTGAGAAAAAAATTGATATTTTTTCTAGCAAGGTGAACGAAAATCTTAATGGGATTTAAGTGTGGAATTGTTGGGCTGCCAAATGTTGGGAAGTCTACTTTATTTAATGCTTTAACATCTTCTAAAAATGCACAAGCTGCGAATTTTCCTTTTTGTACAATAGATCCTAATATTGGAATAGTTGATGTTCCAGATGCCAGGCTTAATATTTTGCATAAATTATCCAAATCAAAAAAAAAAATTAATACGAATATTACATTTGTTGATATTGCTGGACTAGTAAAAGGAGCATCAAAGGGTGAAGGTTTGGGTAATAAGTTTTTATCGCATATCAGGGAAGTTGATGCAATTATTCATCTTGTTAGATGCTTCGACTCAACAAATATACAGCATGTAAATAAAAAAATAGATCCTATAAATGATTTAGAAACCATAAAAACAGAAATTTTACTATCAGATATTGGGACGCTGGAAAAAAAACTTGAGAAAAACTCAAAAAAAAAGATTTCAGATAAAGAAATAATGTTATTAGAGGAAGTTCTTAAAAAATTAAATGCCGGTGATAATATTAAAGAATATAGCAGTTTAGAAAATTATAATATTTTGAGAGAGATAGGTCTGATATCTATAAAACCATATATAATAGTTTGTAATGTTGATGAGGAAAATGTCTCTGAAGGGAATAATTACACAAAAATCTTAAAAGAAAAGTACCCTAGTGAAAAATTTGTTATAATTTGTGCTGATATCGAAGACCAAATTACTGAACTAAAATTAGAAGAAAAAGAGCTTTATATGAAAAATATTGGTTTGGAAAAAACTGGACTAAATAAACTTATAAATACAGGTTATGATTTACTTAATTTAAACACTTTTTTTACTTCAGGTCCTGAAGAAACAAGAGCATGGACAATAAAAAAAAATACAGCCGCACCTCAAGCTGCCGCTGTAATACACACAGATTTTGAAAAAAAATTTATTAGAGCCGAAGCAGTTTCTTTTGATGATTTTCAAAAATATGGAAGTTTTGAAAAAGCTAAAGAAAATGGAAAACTAAGGTTAGAAGGAAAAGATTATTTAGTTAAAGATGGGGACGTATTATTTTTCAGAGTCAATCCTTGACCAAATTCTTCTCATGCTTAGGTAAACCAGTAGAGTGAATATTGTTAAGAAAATTATTACTTTAACTCCCATTTTATGTCTTGTTTCCAAATGTGGCTCGGCAGTCCAAGTTAAAAAAGTTGTTACGTCTTTTGCCATTTGTGCTTGGGAAGCTTGTGTCCCATCAGCATAAGTAACTATTCCTTCGGACAATGGATTTGACATTTTAATTTTTTGCCCATCCATATATTTATTGTAATAGACGCCGTCCTCCAGCTCGAAACCAGCTGGTGGATCTTCATAACCCATTAGTACAGAATAAATATAGTCTGATCCTCCTTTTCGAGCTTTAACTAATACTGACATATCTGGAGGATACGCCCCTCCATTTGCGGCAGTTGCAGCCTGTACATTAGGATATGGTGAAACAAATTTGTCTGATGGCCTACCTGGCCTAGTAAACATTTCACCATCAGAATTCGGTCCATCTTCGACTTCAAAATTTGCTGCAATGGCTTTAACTTGTTCCACTGAAAATTCTGGGCCACCCGGTTCACCTAAATTTCTGTAACTAACTAAATTCATTGAGTGACAAGAAGCACAAACTTCTGTGTAAACTTGATAGCCTCTTTGCAATGAGGCTCTATCAAATTTTCCTGTGACCCCTTTAAAGGACCAATCAATCTTGAGAAGTTTAACCTTTTCTTCTGATCTAACACTATTAAATGTAATTGAAAAAAATATAAGAAAAAGAATTAAAAATCGTACTCTGAGATTACACATCTTTTGTATCACTTCTGGCCATTTCAGGTTTAAGCATACCACCTAATACAGGTTCTGAAATACTTAACGGCACTGGTTCTGTCTTTTCAATTCTACTTAGGACAGGAAGGACAATTAAAAAGTGAGCAAAATAATAAATTGTTCCAACTCTTGCTATTAGTAAGTATAAACCTTCCGCTGGCATTGCCCCTACGTATCCTAAAGCTAATACGTCAATTACAAGCAACCAAAAGAACTTTTTGTAAAGTGGTCTGAAAACAGTTGATCTAACCTTGCTACTATCTAGCCAAGGAAGAGCCATTAGAATAAAAATGGATCCTAACATCAAAACTACTCCACCGAGTTTATCTGGAACAGCTCTTAAGATCGCATAAAAAGGTAATAGATACCATTCTGGTACAATATGTTTTGGTGTTACTAGTGGATTTGCCTCAATATAGTTATCGCTGTGACCAAGAATATTTGGAGCGAAAAATATAAATCCGGCAAAAATAGTCATAAAAATTAAAAGTGCAAATAAATCTTTGATTGTAATATACGGATGAAATGGAACTGTATCCTTTGATGGTTTTTTAATATCGATTCCAATTGGATTGTTATTTCCTGGTACATGTAAAGCCCATATATGCAATACTACTAATCCTAATATTAAAAATGGAAAAAGATAATGTAAGCTAAAAAATCTTGTTAAAGTTGGATTATCTACTGAGTAACCACCCCATAACCAAGTTACGATACTCTCACCTACTAAAGGAATTGCGCTAAATAGATTTGTAATTACCGTTGCTCCCCAAAAACTCATTTGACCCCAAGGTAAAACATATCCCATGAAAGCTGTTGCCATCATTAAAAGATAAATTAACATTCCAAGTATCCAAATTATTTCTCTTGGCGATCTATATGAACCATAGAAAAGAGATCTAAATATATGAATATACACAGCTAGAAAAAACATAGATGCTCCATTACTATGGATGTATCTTATCAACCATCCGTAGTTAACATCTCGCATAATATGTTCAATACTATTAAACGCCATGTCAGCATGAGCAACATAGTGCATACCTAAAACTATTCCTGTTATAATTTGGGAAATTAAACAAAAAGTTAAAATTCCACCAAAAGTCCACCAATAATTCAAATTTTTAGGTGTTGGATAATCTGTTAAATGTTTACTTAAAGTTAATAACGGAAGTCTGTCATTAAACCATTTGCCGAATTTTGAACTTGGTACGTAATTTTCACTCATTTTCTTTTATCCAATCTTAATTGTGTTATCGTCAACAAAAGCATATTTAGGAATCTCCATGTTAGTAGGAGCTGGTCCTTTTCTTATTCTTCCAGAGGTATCATAATGTGATCCGTGGCACGGACAAAACCAACCATTGTATTCACCTTTATCAGATAGAGGTACACATCCTAAATGAGTGCAAATACCCAACATTACTAACCATTCAGGGTTCTTTACTCTATCTTGATCCTTTTCGGGATGAGGTAGATCGTCCAGACTTACTGATTGCGCTTCAGCAATCTCCTCTTGGGTTCTTCTTTTAATAAAAACTGGTTTTCCTCTCCATAAGACTGTAATTGATTTTCCAGGTTCGATTTGGCTTATATCAACCTCGGTTGATGCCAATGCTTTGACAGAACTATCCGGATTCATTTGATCAATTAAAGGCCAAATAGTTGCACCTACACCAATAGCACCAACTGTATAGCTAGCCGTGAAAATAAAATCTCTTCTATTGCCCTTTTTTTCTGGTTTATCCATAGATTTATAATATCATTTAATACTATTAAATAAGGCTTATTTAAAGATCTTGGTAGGGTCATAATGACACAAAAATATACTAAAAAATCGAAGTTTTTTTAGATTATAAACAAGAAAATTATTTTTTATGGACTTAAATTTAGAAATTCAAAAAAAACTATCTTCTGAGTGGTTTTTGTATCTCCAATCACTTATCTGTTATGAATTTGAAAGGATTGAAAAAGAGGTATCTAAAAGAAAAAGTGTGGTATCAAAAAAATTTCAAAAAAATATATGGAGTAAAAAAGATGTTAATGAAGGAGGTGGACAATACTTTATACTTAAAAATGGACAGGTATTTGACCAGGTAGGTGTAAACTTTTCAAAAGTACAGGGAAAATTCCCTAAAAATTTTAGATCAAAAATACCGGGAGCAAATGAAAATCCTAATTACTGGGCATCAGGAATTTCGGTTGTCGCTCACATGAAAAATCCTAAAGTTCCTGCAGTACATTTTAATACAAGATTTATTACTACTTCTAAAAGTTGGTTTGGTGGAGGTATGGACGTAACACCAAGTTTTAAAGATAATAGAGAAAAAATATTAGTACATAAAAATTTAAAAAATTTATGTATTAAAAATAAAAAAAGTTATAATAATTTTAAAGAGTGGTGCGATAAGTACTTCTTTATAAAACATAGAGAGGAACCAAGAGGTATTGGAGGAATTTTTTTCGATTATTTGTATAACGACTGGGATCAAAACTTTAAATTTATAAGGGAATTGGGACTATGTTTTCTTACTACCTCTCAAGAGATTATAAATAGTAAAATCAAAAAAAAATGGAGTAAGAAACATAAATATGATCAGAACTTAAAAAGAAAAAGGTACGTCGAATTTAATTTGTTATATGATAGAGGTACAAAATTTGGATTAAATACCGGTGGAAATGTAGACGCAATTTTTATGTCATTTCCTCCATTAAATTAAAATGGAAAAAGAACCCATAACAACCCAAGGACTTAAAAAACTTCAAGAAGAATTAGAAGATTTAAAAAATAATAAAAGACCAAAAGTAGTTGCTGCTATCGCTGAGGCTAGAGCTCACGGTGACCTGAAAGAGAATGCTGAATATCATGCTGCAAAAGATCAGCAAGGCCATATAGAGGGAAGAGTTCTTGAGATTAACGATATCATTGCTAGAGCAAATGTTATTGATGTATCAAAAATTGATAATACAGGGAAAGTTATTTTTGGTTCAACAGTCTCTGTAAAAGATTTAGAAAGTGAAAGTAAAAAAACTTTTAAAATAGTTGGTAAAGACGAAGCTGATATAAGTAAAAACTTAATTTATTTTAAATCACCAATCGGTAAATCACTTATTGGAAAATCTGTCAAAGATTTGATTACCGTTAATACACCATCGGGTGAAAAAAATTTTGAGATACTAGAAGTTCAATATATTTAATTTATTTAAATTTTTTTATAGTTTTTGATAATTGATCGTCGTCTAAATTAAAATTATTTTCAAGCCATTTATACTTAATCTCTTGAATAGCCTCACCCATTTTTTTTCCACTTTTTAAACCTTTATTTAATAAGTATTCACCAGTAATTGGAAATTTAGGTATAGAGACATCATCTATTTTTGACAAATTTTTAATAAATTCAGTTGGTTTAAAATTTTTTTTTATTATGTTGCTTAATAAAAATAATGATTTAATTTTTTCTTTACCAAACAAAAATATATTTTTATTTAGGTCTTTTTTAAAAAAATTTTTATTCGACTGAGCTTCTTTAAAATACTTACCGCAAAAATTTAGGTGGTCTTTTGATTCATTTGAAATATTGTATTTATGTGAAAAGTATTCATGGTTGTTTGATCCATCGATTAAAAGAGAGGCTAAAATATTATTGTTATTTAAAATATTAGGCAAAAGTTTCCTTAAAGATGAAAAATTACTTACCCTATCGAAGTATTTAAATTCTGGGAAAATTAAAATAAAAATTTCAAGAAAATTTTTGTCTTTATTTAATTCTTCGAAGTTTTTCAATTTTAAAATCTTATTTAGCTCAATAAATATTCTTTCTTTTGAAAGTTTTGTTATTCCGCCCAAATTTTTTTGTATAGCTCGTAGTGTTTCCTTATTAAAATCAAAATTTGAATATTCTATTGAAAATCTTAAAAATCGTAAAATTCTTAAATAATCTTCTTTAATCCTTTGATCCGGATCTCCAATAAATTTTACAATTTTATTTTTTAAGTCGTGAACTCCAAAGTGCGGGTCATAAATTTTACCTTTTACGCTCATGTATATTGCGTTAAAAGTAAAATCTCTTCTTTGGGAGTCTTCTTCCCAATCGTTGGTGAATACTACAGATGCGTGTCTTCCATCTGTGGATACATCTTTTCTTAAAGTAGTTATTTCAAAATGTTGTTTTTCCAAAACTAAAGTTAATGTTCCATGTTCAATTCCAGTCTTTTTGACTTTAACATTTGTTTTTTCAAATTTTTTAATTATTTCTTCTGGTTGTAAAATTGTTGCAATATCTATGTCATCAATTTTTTGGTTTAGTAAATATTTTCTTACACAACCCCCAACGAACATAGCTTGAGGTTTTTCATGTCCTTCATTTAAAATTTTAAAAATATGTTTTATATTTTTTGACTTATAAAATGGAAATAGTAATTTTTTTAATCCGTAAAAAATATTCATATTTTTGGCTGGGGCGCTAGGATTCGAACCTAGGATGGTGGTACCAAAAACCACTGCCTTACCGCTTGGCTACGCCCCAATTCAATTTTTTGATATACCACAAAAAATGAAATTTAAATAGTTTTACCAACAACACACCAAAACTTGGGAAATCTTTTTCTAATTTTTTTTAATCCTAAATCAGCACTCTTTTTTGTTAAAAATACACCAAAACAAGCAGAACCTGATCCTGTCAATCTTGAAAAATGGCATTTTTTCAAATTCTTTAACTCAAATAAAATTTTTTTAATTACAGGAAATTTTGATATTACAATTTCTTGTAAAGAATTTTCTTCATTTAACAAATTATCGATTATTTTTTTTTTTGAACTTTTTGAATAAACTATTTTTGTTTTAAAATTATTTAAATTACGAATATTTGAATATATTTCTTTTGTAGAGCATTTTAGGAAAGGATAAACTAGAATAAAATAAAGCTTAATTTTACTTTTTAAATTTGTAATTTTGTATAATTTTTTTTGAAAAATTTGATTTGAATAGAAAAATAATTTTAGATCAGAACCAATATGTTTTGAAAAAATAGACTTGTTTTTCTCTGTTAGTTTTTTCTTTTCTACTAAGTTTTTGATTAAATAGGCCGCGTTACTGGAACCACCCCCTAAACCAGAAAAAACGGGAATTTGTTTTTTAATTTTTATATCATACTTAAAATTTTGATCAATAAATCCCTTTTTCCTTAAAATATAAAGCGATTTAGTTATCGTATTATTTTTATTAACTTTATTACAAAATTTTCCGTAAAATTTTATTTTATCTGTTTTAGATTTATTTTTCTTAATTTTGATTTCGTCAAATAAATTAATTAGAAAAACTAAACTCTGAATATTGTGAAGTCCACTATTATTAACTTTGTTACCAATATTTAAAAATAGATTAATTTTAGCAAATGATTTAAATTTTTTATTTCGCATTTATTGTAATTAAATTTTTTCTAAACCAAATAATAATTTATTTTGAATCTTTTTTTTGAGTTCATCTTTAGTATCTTCTAATGTTAAAACGTATTCCCAATAATATCTTGCCTGAATTTTCTTGTCTATCATCCACAGACAATCAGCGAAATGATCATTAACAACTGGATCATCAGGCATCATTTGTATTGCTCTCTCTAAATGAAATTTGGCTTTATTAAAATTCTTAAGCTTGTATTGAGCCCAACCTAAAGAGTCGGTTATATATCCATCATTTTTTTTTAAGTTATTTGCTTTCTCAAGCATAGATAGTGCTTCTTTTGTTTTTTTATTCTGCTCTATCCAAGTGTATGCCAAATAATTTAAAGTGTAGGCTTGATTAGGTTCAATCTCAAGAGATAACAACAAATCTTTTTCTGCTAATTCCCAATTGCCGTTTCTCTCATAAGCAGTTCCTCTTCTATCCAAAATTTTAGGATACATTATATTGTCACTTTTCATTGTTGATAAAATATCTGAATAAAGCTGAATTGACTCGCTAAATTTATCATGCCCCCTCAAAAAATTTGCAAAATCAAAAATTCTCAAAATGTTTTTATCAATATCCTTATAAATTCTATTTAAATATTTAAGGGACTTTTCTGAACCATCCAATTCTTCGATAATGAATGCGATTTCTTTACTTGCATGCCATTTATAAAATGACCCAATTTTAAATAAGTCTTCAAAAATTTTTTTTGACTCTTGATACTTTTTTAACATAACTAAATTTTCTGCAAGTAAAGCATTATAAGAAAGGAAATTTGGATTTAGAAACTTTGATAAGTTTATATATAAATTTGAGAGTTCATATTTTTTTTGAACTGATAAAGCATTAGCAAAAGCATAAAATATTTCTGCCAAAATATGCTCTGGTTTGCTGCAAGAAAATTGATTTTTATTAAAATTATCTTTATTTAAATTTTCCTTAAGCTGATTAATTAATAAGTTTCCAGGATATTTATCTATTGTTAAATCAATAATTGACCTGGCCTCTTCCTCTCTGTCTTTTTTAATCAAATAGTTTGCGAAGAAAAAATTGTATCTATAAAATTTTCCACTTTCATCTAATATGATTTTTGAAAATTTTGTGTCTAAATTGGAATTATCAAAATAACAGTAGGCAAAAACTTCCTGTATGGCTTTGAAACTACCAAAACTATCTGGCATTGATTTTATTTTATCAATATCTTTAATATTATTTGATATCAGAATTTCAGACCAGTTTATTAAGGAAATTTTAAGTGGTTCAAAAATTAATGAATTTTCAATATTTGAGTCTAATTTACTAAAATGTAGTTTGGCTAGAGTATAGTTTTTGTTTTTAAATTCGTATAAACCTAAAAAAAGTTTATTTTCGAAACTAGCGTTGCCTTTTTTGTCTAAACTTTTAGAAAAAGAGTATGCTTCATTATATTTTTGAAGATTAATCAATGATTGTATATAAGTTGAAGAAAATTTATTATTTTCTTTTTCAGATTTTCCAAATTTATCAAAATATTTTTTTGAAATATCGTATTCGAAGTTATTAAAAGCTACTGATCCTGAAAAATAATTCGATATATTTTTGGCATCTTTACTAAAATCTAATATATTAGAGTGTGAATAAGTCGATATAATAGAAAATAATAGAGCTAATATGAAAGTTTTAAATATATTATTATTTGACATCATAAAATATGAAAAAAAAAATTACATCAATTAAAGTTAAACTTTATCATAAACTAATAAATAATAAACTCATCTATGACAATAAACCGCTAAATAGATATAAAAATAGTGTTAATATAATTTCAAATATGAGCTTAAATAAAAAACAAAATTTATTGTCTTTACTCAAGGATAGAATTAAATCAATTAGAAATTGTGAACTTAAAAAAAACGCAACTAATTTAGTTTTTTCTGATGGGAATGCATTAGCTAAAATAATGATTATTGGTGAAGGACCGGGGGCTAACGAGGACAAAGAAGGTAAGCCTTTTGTTGGTAGAGCAGGAAAACTACTTGATAAAATGCTTGGGTCTATCAAACTGAACAGAAAAAATGTTTATATATCAAACGTAGTGAATTTCAGACCTCCTGAAAACAGAAGGCCGACCGACGAAGAGATAAGTAGATATCTTCCATTTTTAGAAAAACATATAGAGATAATAAATCCTAAAATTTTGTTATTGTTAGGAAGTACTGCGTTGAATGCAGTAATAGGAAATGAATTAGTTATATCTAAAGCAAGAGGAAAATGGATAAATAAAAAAATCGGTAATATTGAAACAAATGTTATAGCATCTTTCCATCCTGCCTTTTTAATGAGGCAGCCTGATCAAAAAAAATTTGCATGGGAAGATTTAAAGATGATTAGGAAAAAAATTTCTGAATTTAAAATTAATTTGAATGGCTAATAAATTATTCGCTGGTGTTGATGAGGTTGGAAGAGGTAGCTTGGCCGGACCTGTTGTTTCTTGTGTGGTGATTTTAAAGAAGAATATAAAGAAAAAATTATTAAAAGATTCAAAGATGATTGCTTTTAAAGATCGTTTATATATTGCAGATCACATTAAAAAAAATTCTTGGTTTTCTATAGGTATTGCATCTGTCAGTGAAATAGATAAATACAATGTATTTAATGCTTCTTTACTTTCAATGGAAAGAGCAATTAAAAAATTGAAAAAAAAACCTGATCTTTATTTAATAGATGGCACGCATGGCCCGAAAAACCTAAAGAATTTTAAAACAGTAATTAAAGGTGACCAAAAAATAAAATGTATTTCTGCGGCGTCAATAGTAGCAAAAGTTTTTAGGGATCTTTATATGATCAAACTGGGAAATAAGTTTCCTCAATATAATTGGCAAAAAAATTTCGGGTACGGGACCTTGCAACATTTAAATTCATTAAAAAAATTTGGAATTTCTAATTACCATAGAAAAAGTTATAGACCTGTACACAATATCTTGTCAAAATAAGAAATTTTAACACACGATAGACTCTTTTTTTTTTGAAAAAAAAAATTGACTGAAGATTCAATTTCGGGTTGAATTCAGTAAATGACAAAATTTTGCAACAGGATTATTAACGGCGAGTCTTTAGAAATTTTAAAAAAGATTCCTTGTAAAACTTTTGATTTAGTTTTTGCTGACCCACCTTACAACATGCAAATTGGTGAAAAATTAAAGCGACCAGATAATAGCAAAGTTCATGGTGTTAATGATAAGTGGGATCAATTTTTAAATTTCAAACATTACGATGAGTTTTCCAAAGAATGGTTAAAACAATGCAAAAGAATTTTAAAGGATAATGGTTCTATGTGGGTGATAGGTACTTATCACAATATTTTCAGACTTGGTTATCATATTCAAAACTTAAATTATTGGATTTTAAACGATGTGATTTGGAGAAAAAATAATCCAATGCCAAATTTTAAAGGAACGCGATTTACAAATGCACATGAAACATTGATTTGGGCATCAAAAAGTAAAAAATCAAAATATACATTTAATTATCAATCCTTAAAATGCTTGAATGATGATTTACAAATGAGATCTGACTGGGCACTTCCCATTTGTAATGGAAAGGAAAGATTAAAAAAGAATGGAAAGAAAATTCACTCAACACAAAAACCCGAGTCCTTGTTGCATAGGATTATATTAGCAACTACAAATAAAGGAGATTTGATATGTGATCCGTTTATAGGTACAGGAACCTCAGCTGTAGTTGCAAAAAAACTTGGTAGAAAGTATTTTGGTATTGAAAAAGATAAAAAATATTTTGGTGCAGCCAATAAGAGAATAAACCAAACTAAAGTAATTGAAGATAATTATCTTGATACTGTTGAGAACAATAAATCAAAACCTAGGATACCTTTTGGTTCTTTAGTTGAAATGGGTATAATAAAACCAGGGTCTATTTTATTTGATCAAAAAAGAAAATTTAATGCCAAAATAATGGCTGATGGAAGTTTGAAACATAAGGGGAATGAAGGTTCAATTCATAGAGTGGCAGCTAAAATTATGGGGACTGAAAGTTATAACGGCTGGACGTACTGGTATTGTAATATAAAAGGAAACTCAGTTTCTATAGATAATTTAAGACAGAGATTAATATCAAAAAATACTTAATTAGTTGTAAACTTTTCCAATATAATTTTTTAAAAAGATTTTATTTTTTAACATTATTTTTAAAGACTCATTTCTAATCGTTTTTAAGATTGGATTAGAAAAATGGAATATACGATAATTTAATTTAGACCTTAGATTAATAACTTTTGTTCTCTCTAGCCTTTTTTTGAAAAAAAGATCTGGAGTAAGTTTATTATCTTTAGATAAAAAATTAAATAATTCATTAGCAGCCTCAATTGACTGAGAGGCTCCTTGCGCCATAGTAGGAGGAAAAGTAAAAAAAGCGTCTCCTATATAAAATAAATTTTCATAAATTGATTTTGAAGGTTTTTTTGAAGTATAAATAGGCCAATATTCTAATTTGTTCTCAAAAAGACTTTCTAAATTTTTATTTTGTGGAATTATTTCTTTTTTAATTAGTGCTTTCAAATCAATATTATTGGATAATTTTTGGCGTATTATACAAACAACATTAAATTCACCTTTTTTATTAATTGGGTAGATTACGATATGTGCATTTTTAAGCATGATTAGGGATATGCTGTTTTTATCATAATTAGACTCTGATAAATTTTTGAGGATTGTTCTTATTGCAATTGATCCATTATAGACTGGTTGAATACTTTTGTTTTCTACAATTGATTTTGTATTTGAAAAAACACCATCTGAAACAACTATGAAATCTACCAGATCATTTGTATTATCTTTAAAATTAACCAAAAGCTTTTCTTTAATTTGTGAAATTTTTTTTACCTCTTTTCCGAATCTCAGATTATTTGCAAATAATTTATTTTTTAGAAATTCAATTAAAACTGATCTTTTTAAAGTTGTATATTTAAATTCTTCAGAATTAAATCTTGATAAATTTAAATCACAAATCTTATGATTGTCATTTGAATAAAAATTTAAATTAGATGGATTAGAAAATTCTTTATTATCTATACTGGATAACCCAATTTTATTTAAAATAGAAATGCTATTAGGTGCCAATTGTATTCCATAACCTTCTTCAAGGCTTAATGTTTTTTCTTTTTCAATATTTTGGATCTTCAAATAATATAGAGCGGCTTCAGAAGATTTTATTTTTTCTGAAAACTCCCTGTACTTTGTTGCTTCCTCTGCCTGTTTTTTTAAATTGTCTAATTGTTTTTCTTGTTGTTTCTTAAGCTCATCTGCTCTTCTCAAGTTGTTTTCCGCAGCGTTAAGTCTAGTTTCTGCCTCATGTCTTCTTATGTGTATTCCTGAAATACCTGCAGCTTCCTCTAATACAGACTTTCTCTCAGACGGTTTTGCAGTTACAATCATTCCAATTCTTCCCTGGCTTATCATTGATGGTGAGTGAGCGCCGGTAGATAGATCTGCAAAAAAAGTTTGTGCGTCTTTGGCTCTGACCTCTTTACCATTAATGAAATATTTTGAACCTTTATCTCGTTCAATTTTCCTTTTTATTTGTATTTCATCTAAATCCACGAACAGACCTTGTCCCTCTTTTTTCGAATTATCTATGGTGATAGTAACTTCCGAAATATTTTTTTGAGGTCTATTTGAAGTGCCCGAGAAAATAACATCTTCCATACCTGAGCCACGCATGCTTTTTGCAGACGTCTCCCCCATGCACCATCGAAGAGCTTCTACAATATTAGACTTACCACATCCATTTGGCCCAACAATACCGGTGAGACCACTCTCTATAAAAAAATTTGTTTTATCAAAAAATGATTTAAATCCTGAAAGCTCAAGTTTTTTAAATTCCATACTTAAAGAAATTTTAAAATTTCCTTTTTAAAATCTTCGTAATTGTGTTTTCCATTATATTTTTTTTCGTTGATAAAAATTGTAGGGGTTGCCTCAATAGAATATTTTTTATTTGCATTTATTCTCCCATTTAATATTTCATCTTCTAAATTCTGATCGTTCAAACAACTATTATTTTTATCATTATTCAGTCCGTAATTATTTGAAATTTTAAAGATTTTCTGATTTATACTGTTAATATCTGAACCAGTCGCCCAAGTATCTTGCTTTTTGTAAAGCTCATTTAATAAATTTAATTTTGACTCTCCGCTTTCAACGCAGCCTAGAATTTTTTCAGCATTCAATGCTGCTAAATCTAAAGGGAAACCATGATGCTCATACCTCACCTTTCCGTTACTGACAAAATCTTTATATAAATTTAAAAAAACTTTGTTATGAAAATTTGCACAATGAGGGCATGTTAAAGATGAAAAAACCTTCACAACAATCTTTGCTTCTTGATTTCCTGTTTTTAAAACAACTCTATTTTCCTCACTATTCAAATTTAAACTAA
>CACFTH010000008.1 GCA_902569185.1 uncultured Pelagibacteraceae bacterium | reverse complement strand
GACAAAATTGTGGTTCTCTTTTTCTTGTATATTTTGTTCACAAGTATATTGAATACTGTTGAAATTAATTTTTTTAATTCAGATGTAAGTAATTACTACATATTAAATAAAAGTATACTTTTTTTAAGATATCTTTTTCTTTATTTTTCAATGAGATTGTTAGTTGAAAATCAATTAATTGATTATAAAATTATTTTTTACAGTTATTCGGTTATAGTATCTTTTGTAAGTATAGATATTATATTTCAATTTTTTAATTCCGAAGATTTGCTGGGCTTTACAAGTCCCTATCTTTACAAATATACAGGTCCATTTCTAGACGAAGCTATAGCAGGAGGATTTATACAAAGATTCTCGCTATTTCTGTTTTACACTTTTATAATGTTCACTTCATTTAAAAATCTTACCTTAAAAATTTATTTTTTAAGTTTGGTTTTTTTTCTAATAACAATTTCAATAATTTTTTCTGGTAATAGAATGCCCTTAATATTATTTTTTATAAGTATATTTTTAATTTTAATTGCAAATAAAAGTTTAAAAAAATATTTAATTCATATTTTTATTTTCACCTTTTTATTAACATTTGTTACAATCAATTCCAGCACTCAACTAAAAGCGTATTATAAGACCTTCTTTGAACATTCAGGAAAAATTTTTTCTTTGATTAACTACAGAATATCAGGCATGGGTTCAGATTTGATATATGATAAAAGACCGAGTTACATACATGAGTTTGATGCTGGTATTGGAACTTTTAAATTAAATAAATATTTTGGTGGAGGTATTAAATCTTTTAGATTTAATTGTCCTAAGAGAAAAATTGAAAGCCTTAACGAAAGAACTACATGTAACATGCATCCACATAACTATTATTTAGAAGTTCTAACAGATCTTGGAATTATTGGTTTCTTGATATTTATATATTTAGTAATATCAGTGTTATTTAAAGCTTATAAAGTTTTATTGATTTCAAATAATAAATATGTTTTTTCCCCGTTCTTATATATTTTTATAATGGAAATTTTTCCTATAAAGTCGTCAGGTAGTTTTTTTACAACAAATAACTCTACAATTATATTTTTAAGCTTAGGTATTTTGGCAAGTTTTTTGTCCGGAAAGTTTAGTGGCGGTCCCACGGGGAATCGAACCCCGATTAGATGATTGAAAACCATCTGTCCTAACCGTTAGACGATGGGACCATTTTTTATTTTCTTATTAACAGAAATATCATCGATAATAAACTCTACATTTTTTTTTCCTTTCCATTCATTGAGACTTAATTTACCAAAAATATTAATTTTCTTTCGATTATTAGCTAGTAAATAACTTTCTAAATTTGAACTAACTGCGTTAAATGTGACACTTTTAACAGTAGAGCCGTCGTCACCCGCTAGTACAGACTTTATGTGCTTTTCGCCTACAATTGAAGATTTTAATATAACCAAATTTTCAATTACAAATCTTGGTTCAGGATTACCAGATCCAAATGGTGATAATGAATTTATTTCCTGATAAAAATTCTCGTTTAATGCAGCTGGAGAAATAATGGAGTCATAAAATATTTCATCATTCTTTTTAAAATCTTTTTTAATTTTTAAAAAACATTTATTTATAAAATCTTTGAATTCTTCAATTTTTTCCTCTTTAATACTAAATCCGCCTGCCATCTTATGACCACCGCCCCTAATTAAGATATTTTTTTGAACTGCGTTAATTATAAAAGTACCAATATCAAAGCCATGAACTGACCTTGCAGAGGCTTTGCCAACACCATTTGAGACTGATATTATTATCGTTGGTTTATTAAATTTGTCTTTTAATCTAGATGCTATAATACCAATTATTCCTCCATGCAAATTATGACCGGATAGAACTGTAACAGGTTCATTTGGATCAAGTACTATTTTTTTTTCAATTTTATTAAGCATATCTTTTTCTAAAAACTTTCGCTCATTATTAAAATTTTCAAGCTCTGATGCTATTGCGAAAACCTCTTTGGGATCTTTGCTTAAAAGCAGATTTGCTCCATGAGAACACTTTCCAACTCTTCCCCCCGCATTAATTCTAGGTCCCAAAACATATCCTAAATGATAGGTATTTAAATTTGTTTCAATACCACAAATATTTTTTAAAATTTTTAAACCTGGATTAGAAATTTTATTAATTATTTTTAAACCTTGACTTACAAAAGCTCTATTTAAACCAACAAGAGGGACCACATCACAGACAGTGCCAAGTGAAACTAGATCTAGAAAATCTATAAGGTTAGGTTCTTTAGTATTGTTTTTTTCAAACCATTTTAAATCTCTTAATTTTTTATTTAAAGCAATAAGAAACATAAAACATACTCCAGCAGCACAAAGATAATTTAATTTTGAATTATCATCAAATCTATTAGGATTAACAACTGAAAAAGCTTTTGGAAGTTTAATTTCTGATTGATGATGATCTAAAATAATAATATCAATTTTATCTTCTAATGAATTGATTGTATCAAAAGACATTGTGCCACAATCAACTGTAAAAATTAAACTAGAACCTTCTGATATTAGTTCATTAAAACCCTTAAGATTTGGCCCATACCCCTCTTTTTTTCTGTCGGGTATATAGATTGATGAAAGTTGTCCTAATTTATTAAAGTAATTTCCTAATAAAGCAGTAGAGGTTGCCCCATCAACGTCGTAATCACCGAATATTCCAATTTTTTCTTTTGATAGAATTGCTTTAATTGTCCTGTTAACACTTTTTTCCATATCTTTAAGGATGAAAGGGTTAGGTAAAAGATTTTTTATTTTTGGATTTAAAAATAAGTTTACTTCTTCAATTTTGATATTTCTAATAGATAATAATTTTGAGATAATTTCACTTAAATTAAAATTATTTTTCAAATAACTTACTGTTTCACCATTATATTTTTTAATTAACCAATTTTTTCCTGAAACAGAACTTATTTTCATTTCTTAATTATATTTTTAACTTTTTTAGAAATATTCTGACTTTTATGAAGTACAAATGAATTAGCTTCGAAGTACGCACCTTTGTCATTAATGCCTTTAAGCATATCACCATCTGTAATACCTGTAGCACAAAAGATTACATCACCTTTTACCATATCAATAATGCTATATTTTTTTCTAAGATCAGATATACTCAGAGCTTCAGCTCTTTTAATTTCATCTTTATCTTTCAAAACTAGTCTAGTCTGCATTTGACCTCCAAGACAATGTAATGCAGCTGCAGCCAAAACACCTTCAGGTCCACCTCCAGTTCCTAAGTAAATATCAATAGATGACGTAGGATCAACTACTGATATCACACCCATTACATCACCATCATCTATAAATTTAATTTTTACATTAAGTGAATTAAGGGAAGATATAATATTGTTATGTCTATCTCTTTTTAAAACACAAGCAGTTAATTTATCTGGACTAACATTTTTAGCATTGGCTAATAATTTTATATTTTTTTCAACAGAAAAGTCTAAATCAATAAGACTCTTAGGATATCCACTTCCTATTGCAATTTTTTCCATATATGTATCCGGTGCTGACAAAAGGCAATTTTTTTCAGCTATTGCCATAACTGAGATTGCATTTGGCAAATTCTTTGCAACAAAATTTGTTCCTTCTAATGGGTCTACAGCTATATCAAGATTTTCACCAATTCCAGTCCCAACTTTTTCACCAATATAAAGCATTGGGGCTTCGTCCATTTCACCCTCGCCTATAACTACTTTGCCTTGAAAACTAATTTTATTTAATTCAGAACGCATCTCATCGACAGCTGCCTGATCGGCAGCAATTTTGTCGTTTTTTCCCTTAAATTTCGAAGCACCAAAAGCAGCTCTTTCACAAACTCTTATAAAATTATTTAATAATTTTGGATTAATCAACTTTAAATCTCTTCTATTCTTATAAATTTTGGACGATTTATTATAAAATTTTTTTTATTTAATTCGTCAATACATTTTTTAACATTTTTGTTTTTAACTTTATGGGAAATTATTATTATAGACGCATACTTTTTTCCCTTTAAAGGATCCTGGATCAATCTTTTGACTGAAATTTTATTTTTTGACATAATTTTTGTTATTGCGGAAAGAACACCTTTTTTATCAAGAGCATCAAGTCTAATATAATTAGAAAACCATTGATTTGATATATCAATAGAATTGATTTTTTTTCTCTTTTTATGTGAAACAGAAAAGGGATACTTTAAATTGCCCCTTAGTATTGAACATATATCTGAAACTAAAGCTGATGTAGTTGGACCAGCTCCAGCACCCTCACCTTGTAAGACAGATTTTCCAATAGGTTCGCCCTCTATAATCACGGCGTTTAAGACACCATTGACACTACCGAGACGAGAGCCCTTTTTTATCAAACATGGATTTACCCTTTGAATAAGTTTTCCCTCTGAAATTTCACTAAGACCAATGTGTTTTATTTTATAACCTAATATGTTTGCGTTTTTAATATCTGTCTCGTCAATAAAATTTATACCCTCCTGATTAATATTATTTTTATTTATAAAACAATTAAAAGCTAATGATGAAAGTATTTGGACTTTAGATCGCACATCGTCGCCATTTAAATCTGATTTTGGATTACTTTCTGCATAACCTAATTTTTTAGCTTTATTTAAAACTTTATTAAAAGAAATATTCATTTTATCCATGTTTGATAAGATAAAATTTGAAGTCCCATTTAGAATTCCATAAATTTTTTTAGTTTTATTCGCAACAAACCCCTCTTTGAGTGTTCTTATTATTGGTATACCGCCAGCAACAGCAGCCTCAAATTCAATATTAACTTTATTTCTTTCTGCAAGTAAGGCAAGTTGATCACCATACTTTGATATTAAAGATTTGTTAGCAGTAACAACATGTTTTTTTCGTCTTATTGAATTAAAAACAAGTTTCTTGGCTGGACCGTCTGCTCCACCTATAAGTTCAATGACTATATCAATATCATCTAGTTTAGACGCGTCTAAATAGTTACGTAACCATTTTTTTTTAGGTATAGATATACCTCGTTTTTTTTTTTTATTTTTTGCAGAAACATATTTAATATCAAAGAAAACATTATTTTTTTCAATTATTGATTTTTTATTTTTTATAAGATGTTTATAAAGATTTAAACCAATATTTCCTAAACCTACAATTGCTAGATTATAATTTTTTTTTTTAGTCATTCGATTGTTAAATCTGGGTATTTTTTTTCATTACCTTTTTTGATAATTATTTTTGCAACATTATCTATATCACATTCTTGCAAATCTTTACAAAGCCTCACTAGTGCAATTTTAGGTCTATTTTTTTTCTTTCTATTTACTATGTTGTTTTCACCTTTTTTAATATTTAATTTTGATATTTTATTTCTTTTTTTAATTTTATCCCTAATTTGTTTTTTTTGTACATCAACTAAAACAAAGTTTTTTTTATCTTCATTTGACATATTTAATTCTACCAAATCAAAATCTTTATCTCTTTTTGATGACTTTGAAAGGGTGTAAATCTCTATAGAAATATTATTTTCAAAATAATCGTTCATTTCCTTTTTATTTGCGCACTCATGGTCTCCACATATATAGATTTTTTTAACCTTGCTGTTACTGATTGTCGTACAACTGACTAAAATAAAAAAAAAAATAAATAAAATTCTCATTTAATGCCTATGTTCTCTTTAAAATTATTCATTATGTTCATATTTTGAATTGCCTGACCTGCAGCTCCTTTAACTAAATTATCAATAGCTGACAAAATAAGTATTTTTCTTTTTTCTTTTAACTGACAAATAGAAATTTCACAAAAATTTGTATTTAATACATTTTCTGTGCCAATACTTTTATTTAATGGATTGATTTTTATAAAATAATTATTTTTATGAAAGTTTTTTAATTCTTTAAAAACTTTTTTTACAGTGACACCAGGTTTTAATTCTAAATAAATAGATGATAACATTCCTCTAAAAGTTGGAATAAGATGGGGGATAAAAACATAATTGATTTTTGTATTTGATGCTTTATTTAATTCCTGATCTAGCTCACTTATATGTCTATGCTTGTAGGTTCCGTATGCATGAATTGAAGAAAAAATATTTTTATGCTTAAATTTCTTTTTTAAATTTTTACCAGCACCAGAATATCCAGATTTTGAGTCTATTATAATATTCTTATTACTAATTAAATTTTTCTTTAATAATGGAATTAAAGGCAATTGAATTGATGTAGGATAACAACCTGGGCAAGCGATTATTTTAAATTTTTTTAATTTGTTCTTTGAAAACTCTGATAAAGCATAGATAGAATTATTAATTAATTTTTTTGCCATATGTTCTCTACCATAAAACTTTTTATATACGGAACTATCGGATAATCTAAAGTCAGCTGATAGGTCAATTATTTTTAATTTTTTATTAACTAGAGTTCTTGAAATTATTTGACTTTCTCCATTAGGTAATGCTGTAAACAAAATATCAATCATGGCCCAATCTACAGATTTAAGTTTCGATATCTTAGGTAAATTTTTTGTAATTCTTTTATCAAAATACTGAATTTTCTTTCCAATATTCTTTTGGGCACACAAATACTTTATTTTAACCTTGGGATGATTTGATAAAAATTTGATCAAATCAAGTCCAACAAAACCTGTTGCTCCAGCGATAACAATATTTAATTTTTTTGCTGACATAAATTGTTTATATCACTTTTAATTTTAATAGTAATGAATGATTTATCTCTTAGAGAATTGGAAGCTTCTACGTGCTTTTTTGTGTCCGTATTTTTTTCTTTCAACTTTTCTCGAATCTCTGGTTGTAAATTTATTTTTCTTTAATACTTTTTTAAAAGTGGGATCAGTTTTTACTAATGCTCTTGAAATTCCATGTATTATTGCACCGGCTTGACCTGATAATCCACCACCTTTAACATTACATTTTACATCAAATTTATTAATTGCATTTGTTTCTTGTAAAGGCATAACTACTATTAATTGATGGACTGGTCTTTTAAAGTAATCATTCATGGTTTTTCCGTTTACAAAAATTTTCCCTGTTCCCTTCTTAATCCATACTCTTGCAACAGACTCTTTTCTTCTTCCTGTAGCATAATTACTTTCTTTAAAATCTAATTTCATTTTGCTAATATTCTTTTCAACTTGTGTGGTTTCCATTAGGCTTTAATATGGTTTTTTTTGTTAATTTCAGAAAAGTTGATTTCAACAGGGTTTTGAGTTTCATGAGGATGTTTGTCACCATAATATATTTTAAGTTTGCTTAATTGTTTTTTTGCTAAAGGACCACCTGGTAACATTCTTTTTACTGCATATTTTAGAATATCTTGAGATTTGTTTTTTTCAGTTAAATTTTTTGGATTAATACTTTTTATACCTCCTGGATAACCCGTGTGTTTATAATATTTTTTATTTTCAAATTTTTTTCCTGTAAATTTCAACTTTTCTATATTTGTGACTATAACAAAATCTCCATTATCTTGATTTGGATTATATTGGGGTTTATTTTTTCCTCTAAGAACTACAGAAATATATGCTGCTAGTCTTCCTACTACAAGATCTTTGGCATTTACTAAATACCAATTATTTTTAATATCTTTTTTTTTAATAAAGGGTGTCATTTTAACTTGGCGATAATTACAAGTTATTAATTACTATGTCAATAAAAACTATGTTTTTAATGTGCTATAGTAAAAATAAATTGATGAAAGAAGCAAAAGAATTGTAGAAATCTGATGTAGAGAAGCAATCCAAATATATGCTCCGCTTAAAAGAGTGAAAATTCCAAGAATTATCTGCACAAAAATCATTGTTAATAAATACAATGTTGGTTGATACATTTCTTTCTGTCTTCTATAAAAAATAAAAAAACTCATTATTACAACATATATAAATATTATGTAGGCCAGTTTCCTATGAATAAATTGTACAAATGATGGTTCGCTTAAAACTTGAGGAAAAATTATATCCTTATAAGTTAAATCATCAGGAAAAAGATAATTATTCATTAAAGGCCAAGATTGATAAATTTTTCCTGCATCTAAGCCTGAAGTAAAAGCTCCAAAAGTAATTTGAGTAAATATCAAAAATATAAATATTTTTGAAAAAATGTTTTCATTTTTTATGCTAAAGAATATTTTATTTTTTTTGTTTCTTATATTTAAAAAATACCAAAAGATTGCTGAAAAAAGGATAAAAGCTAAATTTAAATGTATCGCTAACCTATAATGACTTACAGTAGTATTTTCTACAAGTCCACTTTTTACCATATACCAACCTACAGTTCCCTGAACTAATATTAGTAAAAATAGTAGAAAAAAATTTATATTGTAGTTTTGATTTAAAATTTTTTTAAAATATATATAAATAAAAGGTATAAGAAAAAGTAAGCCCAAAATTCTTCCTAGGATTCTATGGATGTATTCCCAATAATATATAATTTTAAATTCGTTCAAAGTCATGCTTTGATTTAGAAGATAAAACTGAGGAATCTCTTTATAAAGATTAAATACATCATTCCATTGATTATTATTTAGAGGTGGCAGAATACCTTTAACAACATCCCATGTAGTTATTGACAATCCCGAGTCGGTTAGCCTTGTTAAACCACCAACAATTACGATTATTGATATAAAAATTAACAGGCTGATTAACCAATATGTTATGAATTTTGAATATTCTTTTCTTAATATAATTTCCATAGTTGTGTTATATAATAAATGTATATTTTATTAATTGCATTTATGTCGCTGAATAAAAATAAAAAAATATTAAAAATAAGAAAAAAGTTAGATATTTTAGATAACAAGATGCTAAATATTATAAAAATTCGAACCAATCTTGTACATCAAATACTACAAAATAAGACAAGTAAAAAACAAATTGTAGATAAAAAAAGAATAGATGTAATCCTAAAAAATATTAAGAAAAAATCAATTAAAATAAAGCTTGATGTCGAGCTTACGCGACGAATTTGGTCTAATATGATAAAAGCATATATAGATTTTGAATATAGAAAATTTAAAAAAAAATAATATTATTTACTATGAGGGGGGAGTTTTTTTTCTATAAAATATTCATGTTTTCTGGTTTCGGGATTATATTTTTTTAACTTTAATTTAACTTTAGCTTTTTCACCTTTTGTAGGCTTCTTTACGTAGTAATAAAATGAACTATCTACTTTTTTTTCGGGAACTAATCTTACCTTAACTGATGATTTTTTTGCCATTATTTTTCTTTTTTAATTTTGTCTATAATTTTCTTAATTTTCACTAGCTTAGTTTTAAGTGAAAATTTAAAATTTTCCTTATTTACACTAGAAATTAAAGTATCGTCAAGTTTTATTGAAGGATCGTTCAAAGCTTTTTTTGCACCATTAATTGTAAATCCTTTAGTTTTGAGTAGAACATAAATTAATTTTATATATTTTATGTCTTTGTCTGAATAATACCTTCTATTTCCAGAAAGTAATTTAGGTTTTATTTGTTTGAAATGTTTTTCCCAGAACCGTAGTGTATGAGTATTTGGTTTCTTATTCTTCTTATTTACAAGCCCTATTTCCTGGGCAACCTCGCTAATTGTTTTATAAACTCTATTATTTTCCATTTAATTTATTTTTTACTATTTTGGATGGTGAAAAAACAACAACTTTCCTCTCACTAATAGAGTATTGAACTTTTGATTTTGGGTTCAAACCAAACCTTGCTTTTTTAAAAAGAACTTTAAATGTCCCAAACTTTGATATTTTAAATCTGCCATCTTTTTTTAAACCATTTTTAATGATCAAAAAGATGTTATCGTAAATAGACTCTATATAGTTTGCGGGTAAACTGTAACGATTTTTAATAATATGTACTATATCATTTTTGCTGATATTATTTCTGCTCATTATTAATATTTTTGATATGACCAAGGTTAAACTTTATTTTATTGATCATTTGTCCTTTGGCAATTTTATAACAAACATCTAAAGAGTAAGAAAAGCCTAACGCATCTGTTGATCCATGACTTTTAACTACGGGGCCTTTTAAACCAAGAAAAATTGCGCCGTTATATTTTCTTGGATCTAATTTATTTTTAAACTTTTTAAGCGCAAAATAAGACAAAGCAGAAGATAATTTTGAAACAATATTGCTAGATAAAGCTTGTTTTAAATTATCGGTTAAAAAATTTGCTGTTCCCTCTGCAGTTTTTAGCGCTACATTTCCAGTAAACCCATCTGTTACAATGACGTTACAATTTCCATCTGTTATGTGGTTTCCCTCTATATATCCATAAAATTTAAAATCTCCCATCTCATCTAGTTTCTTAAGTTTTGCATAAGTCCCTTTTAATAATTCTGTTCCTTTAATCTCTTCCGAACCTATATTTAATAATGCAACCTTGGCTTTTTCATTTGGAAATAACGATTGATACAAAGCAGCGCCCATTTCAGAAAAGTCTATTAAATTTTTTTCGCTACAATTAACGTTTGCTCCAAGATCAAGAACAACATTCATTCCTTTTTTGTTGGGCCAAAGTCCAGCTAAAGCTGGTTTATCAACATCCTCTAAAGTTTTTAATATCATTTTTGACATAACCAACAAGACACCAGTATTTCCTGCAGATAAAGAAACATCTACATCTAAAGAATTTTGAGATTCAATTGATTTCCACATACTAGAATCTTTTCCTTTTTTTAAAGCTGACAAAGCTGGTAGGTCATCAGATACAACAATTTTAGTATCGAAAATTTTAAAGTTTTTAAGAGATTTTTTTTTTATTTTTTCATTAATTAAATCTTCATTTCCAAATAAATAAAAAAAATAATCATCTAAATCTTTATTTCGTTTTATAAATAATTCTATACCATCAAGATTTTTGTCAGGTGAGTTTTCACCACCCATTAAATCTATTGCAATTTTAACTTTTTTATCCATTAAGAATAAACTTTAAATGGGACTACTTATCTAAAACTTTTTTCCCGTTATATAATCCAGTCTTTAAATCAACATGATGTGAAAGTCTGTATTCACCCGATTTTTTATCTTCAATAACATTTACGTTTGTTATTCTGTGGTGTGATCTTCTTTTATTTCTTCTTGATTTTGATGTTTTTCTTTTTGGTACAGCCATTATTTACCTTTAATTAAAATCTATAGATCCATTTAGCATATTATTGACGTCCAAATCAAAACAAAAATCTCTAAATTTTTGAAAATAATTAGCTAATTTCATCACTTTTTCATCATCTAATTTGTCTTTTGAAAAAAAGTATTTCACTAAGAGTTTTTTTAACATCTCAGTATTATATAAATCTTGATCAACATTATACAAAATATCATAAAATATTTTGTTCAAATTTTTCATATTTTTGTTAACAGAAACATCACCATAACCAAGTTCTCTCAAATGGTACTCGATATTTTGAAAAATATTATCGAAAATATCTTGTATTTTATTTTTAAAATTACTCTTTTTAGATATTTGCAATATTATTGAAAGGTGAAAAAAAATTAATAGTATACGCGTCTCAAAGTTATCCGAAAGCTTAGTATCATTATAAAAGAATTTATTGCGTGATAATTCAGTTAATTTATTATAAAGTTTATTATTATGTTTTTTATAAAAGCTAAACATATTTATTTTATATTTATTTTGCTATTTCTATCTATTTTTCTAACAAATTGCCAAAGAAACAAAGTTATAAATAGTCACGGCATAATGTATTTAGAAAATAGACAAGAACTCCTAATAATTAACAAAAGCAACAAGAATGATGTAATTAAAAGGTTGGGTCAACCTCACTCAAGGTCTATTAAAGGTGAGGACACATGGATTTATATTGAGAGAACTAAAACTAAAGGGAAAATTTATACATTAGGCAAGAATGTCTTGGTTAACAATAATGTATTAGTAGTTAGCTTTGACGAATATGGAGTTTTGAAAGAGAAAATATTTTATGACAAAAAAAATATGAACGATTATAAATTTACCAAAACAGAAACCTCAAATGAAATTAGAAAAGGGAGTTTTGTAAAATCTTTTTTACAAAGTTTAAGGCAAAAAATGCGGGCTAATTCACCCAAATAATTTTTTATTTTTTAATGTGATATAACTGCTAAAAGCAAGAGCGCAACAATGTTGGTAATTTTTATCATCGGATTTACTGCAGGGCCTGCTGTATCTTTGTAAGGATCCCCAACTGTATCACCAGTAACTGCCGCTTTGTGCGACTCTGAACCTTTACCACCATAATTTCCATCCTCTATATATTTTTTAGCATTATCCCATGCTCCACCACCAGCTGTCATTGAAATAGCAACAAATAACCCTGTCACTATCACACCTAGAAGCATTGCACCGACAGAAGATAGTGCTGCTTCTAATCCGCCTATTGAATAAATGACCAAGTATAAAACTATAGGTGATAAAACTGGTAAAAGAGATGGAACTATCATTTCCTTAATAGCGGCTTTGGTGAGTAAATCTACTAATCTACCGTAATCCGGTTTTCTCTTACCTTTCATAATACCAGGAATTTTTTTAAATTGTCTTCTTACTTCTATTACCACAGCTCCGCCAGCTCTACCTACAGCTTGCATACCCATTGACCCAAATAAGTAAGGCAACATTCCACCGACCAACAATCCAATTACAACAAAGGGGTTTGATAAATCAAAACTTACATCTATTCCTTCTAAATTCGAACCAGAAACAGTAGAAAAAAATTTTATATCTTCTGTGTATGCTGCAAATAAAACCAACGCTCCTAGACCGGCTGATCCTATTGCATAACCTTTTGTTACTGCTTTTGTGGTGTTTCCTACAGCATCTAAAGCATCTGTAGTTTTTCTCACATTTTTTGGTAGTTTAGACATTTCAGCAATACCGCCAGCATTATCTGTGACAGGACCATAAGCATCCAATGCAACAACCATTCCAGTCAGTGCCAACATAGCGGTAACAGCTATAGCTATACCAAAAAGACCCGCTAATTCATTAGTGGCTATTATACCCGCAACTATAATAAGTGCAGGTAATGCTGTTGCTTCCATTGATACGGCAAGGCCTTGAATAACATTTGTTCCGTGTCCTGTTGTTGAAGACTTAGCTACACTTCTTACTGGTCTATAATTTGTTCCAGTATAATATTCTGTTACCCAAATAATTAATCCAGTAACAACCAGACCTATTACTCCACAATAATATAAATCTGTACCATTAAAAGATTTGCTTCCTACATTAAAAACTTGCTCTAAACCAATAGTGTTTAAGGTAATGGGATATAATAATATTAAAGATACTATTGCAGTTACAATAAATCCTTTATAAAGAGCGCCCATAATATTTTTGCTTTTACCTAATTTTACAAAAAAAGTTCCAATTATAGATGCTATTATGCAGCCTCCTCCAATTGCTAAAGGATAAATCATCATGCTCGCATTGTTTTGGAAAAAAATTGAAGCCAATACCATTGTTGCAACAATTGTAACAGCATAGGTTTCAAATAAATCTGCAGCCATACCTGCGCAATCTCCAACATTGTCTCCGACATTATCAGCAATGACAGCAGGATTTCTTGGATCATCTTCAGGTATACCTGCCTCTACTTTACCAACTAAATCTGCACCAACATCCGCTCCTTTTGTAAATATACCACCGCCTAATCTAGCAAAAATAGATATTAAAGATGCTCCAAATCCTAAAGCAATCAACGCATTTATCAATTCTCTGCTATCAACTTTAAACGAGATTAAAAACCAATAGTAAACTGAGATGGCTAATAATGCTAAACCAGCAACAAGTAATCCTGTTATGGCTCCAGACTTAAAGGCCATAGTTAAGCCTTTTTGTAAACTTGATCTTGAAGCTTCTGCGGTTCTTACATTTGCTTCGACTGAAATTAACATACCAAGATATCCAGCGACTCCTGATAACAGAGCTCCAATAAAATAACCAAGACCAACTAATAAACTAAAAAAATAACTAATAACTAATAAGACGATAAAACCTACTATAGCGATTGTTTTGTACTGACGATTTAAATACGCCTTTGCACCTATTTGAATAGCTTCGGCAATTTCTTGCATTTTTGTATTACCAGTACTAGATGAAATAATCTGTTTACTTAAAATATAACTGTATGCTACAGCAAGAAGACCCGCTAATATAATTAAACTTAAGTTTTCCAAAATGAATTCTCCTAATTTGATGTCTAATTGCCAAAAAATTAAACAAAAGGCAAGAAATTAATTTTTATAATTTCTTACATTTTTAGATATCTTATCTAAAATGGCATTTAAATACCTTTTATGAGCATTTTCCAAAAAGAAATCGGATATTTTTACATACTCACTTACTATCACTTTAACCGGGGTTTTGTGGACAAATAAAAGTTCAAAGGCAGCAGACATAATCATTAACTTAAGTATTAAAGCAGTTCTTGAGGGACTAAATTCTTTTTTTAGTATTTCCCCTAATTTTACTAAAATAAATTCTTCTCTTTCTATTGTTCCAGACACAATATCTTTTATAAATTTTTTATATCTATGCTTAGGGTAACTTATTAGCGAGTCCTTATTTACATAATAAGAATAGAGTTTCTGAATAATTATAATTCTAGCATTATGATTTATATTAGAACTAACCATTAAAAGATCTTCAAAACATCTAAAACGGCTTGTGCAGCCTCTTTACCATTATTCAATCTTTGTAAAGCCTGTTTCTCATTAAAGGATGTTATCAAACCATTACCTATTGGTTTTTTATTTTTTATAGATAAATCCATAATACCATTTGTAATAGCACTGCATATTAAATCAAAATTTTTAGTTTTGCCCTTTATGATACATCCAATGACTATAAATCCATCATATTTATTTATTACCCTTGATAACACTTGTGGTATTTCAAAAGATCCTGGAACTTTAAAAACTTTAATTGAGGATATACCTTTAGATTTTAAAAGTTTAACTGCTCTTTCAAACATTCTTTTTGTAATATTTTCATTATAAAGTGAATATACAATGCAAATTTTTCTTTTCATGGTTTTAGTATTTCTTGTTTTTTTATTTTAATCCCATAACCTTTTAAGGCAATTATACGCTTTTTAGATCTAGAAACTAATATCATATCTTTAATTTTTAATTCTTTAATAATTTGAGCGCCCACTCCGTAATATCTCAATATTTTACTGTTTTCCTTGGAATTTTTTGTTTGAGACGGGCTTTTTACTATAATAAGTGCAAAATTATTAAATTTTGATAAATAGCTTAAAGTTGATTTAAAAATATTTTTATTAAAATTAAAAATTGTATTTATAATATTTGTAGAAATGACTCTTACCCTTGGTGATTTTCTATATGAGAAATTTTTACTTGTTAATGCATAATGCTCCGCGCCATCTAATTTATTTTTAAAGACTTTTAAATCGTAATTGCCAAACTTTTTAATATTAATTTTTCTATTAGATATCATTTTAATAAATTTTTCATTTTTGAGACGATACGATATTAAATCTTCTATTTTAGCAATTTTTAAATTATGCTTTTTACTAAAAGGAACCAAATCATTATAGCGTGCCATGGTACCGTCTTCGTTCATTACTTCACATATAACTGCGCTGGGATTTAATTTAGCTAGTTTTGAAATATCAACAGATGCTTCTGTATGTCCAGCCCTCTCTAGAACTCCACCATTTTTTGAGACTAAAGGAAATACATGTCCTGGTGAAACTATATCTTTGCTTCCTGAAGAATTTTTGATAGCAACTTTAATTGTTTTAGCACGATCATACGCTGATATTCCTGTTGAAATTCCTTTTTTTGCCTCTATGGAAACAGTAAATGCTGTTTGTGTTCTAGATTTATTTATTAATGACATTAAAGGTAATTTTAATTTTTTTACTTTTTCTTGTGTTAGTGCCAAACAAATTAAGCCACGGCCATGTTTAGCCATAAAATTTATTTTTTTTGCGTTTATTTTTGAAGCTGGAATTACTAGATCTCCCTCGTTTTCTCTATCCTTATTATCAACGAGTATAAACATTCTTCCTCTTTTAGCTTCTTTAATAATTTCTTGTACTGTAGTTGAGCTTTGTTTCATTTCTGATGTATTCTGTTTAAATATTTGCCAACCATATCAAATTCGATATTCACAGTATCTTTTGTTTTAAGTTTCACTAAATTAGTTAATCTTAAAGTATGGGGGATAATTGTAACTTCAAAGCTGCTTAAATTTAATTTGGATACAGTTAATGATACACCATTGATTGCGATTGATCCCTTTTCTACAATGAATTTTTTATACTTTTTTTCTAATGCAAATTTAACAATCCATGATTTATCAATTATTTTAATATTTTTTATAACAGAGGTTGTGTCTACGTGGCCTTGAATGTAATGGCCTGAAATTTTTTTTCCATAATAAAGAGCTTTTTCTATATTAATAAACTTTCCTACTTTAATATTTTTAAAATTTGATCTACTTAATGTCTCTTTTGATAAATAGAAAAGAAATGATTTTTTTTTAATTCTTATCAAAGTTAAACAAACACCATCGCAGCAAACAGATTCGCCTATATCTTGTTTCTTAAAATTTATGTTAGAGGAAACCTCTATTACAAGACTCCCTTTCACGTACCTGGGACTTTTCCTAAAACTTTTAATTAAACCCTGATTATATACAATTCCATTAAACATTATCTGATCCTAATCTTATAAAATTCATCTCCATATAGATTAATTTTTATTTTATGTTTTTTGCTCATTTTTAAATCTTTTATTTGTTTCTTAAAAGAATTTTTTCCATTTTTACCAAGTTTATTTTGCGACATAAAAACATACAAATTATTTACTAGCTTAAGTTTCAAAAGCTCACCGCATGTATCTGCACCAGACTCGCACAAAATTCTTGAAAATCCTCTCATTTTTAACTCACTCAATATTTTTTTATAGGGTAAAAAATTATTTTCAGTTTTTAACTTTATAATTTTTACATTTTTTGATTTAAGAAAATTTTCTTTTTTTTTATCGTGAGAAGCGGTTATGATATATGTAGGTATCGTTTTACTAGTTTTGAAAAGCTTTAAATTTTTATTCAGCTTAAAATCTTTATCTATAATTACCCTCTTTGGACTTAAATGGTGCATACCACTTATTCTACAGTTGAGTATTGAATTGTCTTTATTAACAGTTTTATAAGTACTTAGAATACAGTCATATTTTGATCTCAGTAAATGTCCTTGTAGTCTTGAATAATTATTGGTGATCCATTTTGCTTTTTTATTTACTGAATAATAATCTTTTGAAATTGCAATTTTTGCATCTGTATAAGGTAACTTTTTTTTATCTTTCGATAAAATATAACTTTTATAAAAGTTTAAAGAATCTATTTTCATTATTCCAATATTAACTTTTATATTAGATTGATTTAAAAGTTTTTTTGCTTTATTAAAAGTTCTCTTATCTGGATCAGTTATTGAGTAATATACTTTTTTAACATTCTTCTTCTTAATGATATTAATACATGGTGGAGTTAAACCGTGATGAGCACAGGGTTCTAGAGTTACATAAATTGTTGAGCCATTAAAATTTTTTTTTTTATTTAATGCATTAGTCTCTGCGTGTGGTCTTCCATTTAAGGAAGTTTTGCCTGATGATATAACGGTATTATTCTTAACTACAACACACCCAACAGATGGATTTTCCTTAGTTGAGCCAAGATGTTCATAAGCTTTGTCAAAAGCCAATTGCATAAATTTTTTATCTAAGATTCGTTGAGTAATTTTCATGATTTGTTTTTGAAAAAGTTAAATTTAATAATTATACTTTTTTGGGTTTGCCGTCTAATTCGTCGATATACTCACCAAATTCTACCACTTCTTTAAAATTTGTGTAAACAGAAGCAAATCTTATGTATGCAATTTTATCTAATTCTTTTAGAGCTTCCATCACTTTCTTTCCAATTAAACTTGATGGTATTTCCGATTGTCCTAGTTCTTCAAGCTCTCTAGAAATTTTTGAAACTACCCTTTCAATTGTATCTTGATCTGTTGGTCTTTTTTTTAATGCAGTGAAAAAAGATTTAGCTAATTTTTCTCTATCAAATGGTACTCTTCTACCATTTTTTTTAATTACAGAAAGCTCTCTATGTTGAACTCTTTCAAAAGTAGTAAACCTCATTGCTTTGCTACAAGGACATAATCTTCTTCTTCTTATAGCTGTTCCATCTTCTGTTGGTCTAGAGTCTACAACAGAAGTGTCTTTTTCTCTACAAAATGGACAAATCATAATTTAATTTTTAAACAAATGATTGTATATAGGAAAATTAGAACAGAGATCAATTACTTCTTTTCTCACTTCTGACTCGATTTTTTTATTATCATTTGGATTTTGAGAAAGACCTTTTACAACTTTAGTAATTAACTCGCCTACTTTTTTAAATTCATTTAAACCAAAACCTCTGGTAGTTGCTGCTTGAGATCCAAGCCTTATTCCTGAAGTAATTGTCATTTTTTCAGTATCAAAAGGAATACCATTTTTGTTACAAGTGATATTTGCATTGCACAAGCTTACCTCTGCAGCTTTACCAGTAACTTTAAAAGGTCTCAAATCTACTAACATGAGATGTGTATCAGTTCCCCCAGAAAAAATTTTAAAACCATTATTTTTCAAAGTTTCAGATAAAATTTTTGCATTAGCTAGCACTGCTTTAATATAATCTTTGAATTCAGGTTTAAGAGCTTCTTGAAAGGCTGCTGCTTTAGCTGCAATAACGTGCATTAAAGGTCCACCTTGATAGCCAGGAAATACAGCTGAATTAAATTTTTTATATAGATCTTCTCTGTTAGTAAGAATAATTCCTCCACGACCACCTCTTAAGACCTTATGGGTAGTTGAGGTTACAACATCTGCATAATCAATTGGGTTTGGATATCCGTGGCCAGCTACCAGACCAGAAAAATGTGCCATATCAACCATTAGATAAGCACCTATACTATCTGCTATTTCCCTGAATTTTTTAAAATCTATTATTCTTGAATAAGCACTTCCACCAGCAATTAATAATTTAGGTTTATTTTTTAATGCTAACTCCTTAACCTGATCATAATCAATTAAACCAGTTTCTTTATCTACTTCATAATGAAAAGCATTTAACCATTTTCCGGATTGTGCAACTTTAGCACCATGAGTTAAATGACCACCAGAATTTAAACTCATACCTAATATTGTATCTCCAGGTTTTAAAAGAGCGAGATATACTGCCCCATTAGCTTGAGCTCCTGAGTGTGGTTGAACATTAGCGAATTTACAATTAAATAATTTTTTTACTCTTTCTAAAGCTAAATCCTCAGCTTTATCTACAAATTCACATCCACCGTAATATCTTTTTCCTGGATAGCCTTCTGCATACTTGTTTGTCAGAATAGATCCTTGTGCATCTAAAACTGCTTTAGAAACAATGTTCTCTGAAGCAATCAATTCGATATGCTCTTGTTGTCTCTTAAGTTCAAGTTTTATAGAGTTATATAGTTCAGGATCATTCTTAGATAAATCATTATCGAAAAAATCTTTATATTCCTCACGTGTATTTTCTAAAATTTTTGGCATTTTAATATATTTAAATTTTTTTAATTCTTCTTAAATGTCTTCCACCTTCAAATTTAGTACTTAAAAAAATATTAACAAGTTTCAACGCTTCTCTTTTATTAGTTAATCTTGATCCAAGCGCAAGTATATTAGCATTATTATGAGTTCGTGACAAACGTGTTGAAACTGAATTATAGCATACAGCAGCCCTTATTTTTCTCAATTTATTTGCTGACATTGCCATGCCTGTTCCAGATCCACAAACTAATATGCCCATATTAGTTTTTTTGGAAGAAATATTTCTTGCAACTTTTTTTGCATAATCAGGGTAATCCACCTTATCTTTGTTGTAAGGTCCAAAATCAAGAACTTTAACTTTATTTTTAATTAATTTTTTTTTTATAGTTTCTTTTAAAGTAAACCCTGCGTGATCTGAGGCTAGTGATATTTTTTTAAATATTAATTTCAATTAATTAAATCTGTTTTCTAACATACAAGCAACAATATGAATTCTATTTTGTTCGCCTCCATTAAAAAAATTATGGTATCTTGTATTGTTAGTAATCCAAACTTTACCATTTGCAGGCATATGTTTAGCTACATCTTCAATAACCATTTTACATCCAGGATTTGTTATAATTGGAACGTGTAATCTAGGTTCTGGATCTTTGTGCCAGCTTAGAGTTGATCTTGGTTCTTTTAATAAAATTCTAACACGTCCTAATTTAAATTTTTTACTCAATGTATTATATACTTCCTCAAAATAAGTATTTTTAAAATCATCTATTAATTCTGTATATTTGGACTCGTCTATAGATTTGTCTCTTTTAACTTCCTTGCCTGTTTCATCAGGCATAGTCCAATATACACCCCTTACATTATGACCTTGTATCGAGTTTTCATCACCAGGAATCATATTCATTGGTATTGCATGAAAGTTGGTGATACCTAAAGTTTGATATTTGGATTTTTTTAAAATTTTGTCCAAGTCTTGTCTTAACTTATTTATATCAAAACTTAAATCGGGTACTTGATAGAAATCGTTAGTCGTGTTTGTATTGGACATAATGTATAGTTATTACACTTTTTTTTATATTATAATATTATATTTGTCGCATTTAGAAAAGTTTAAAGGATAAAAAAAATGAAGTTTTATGGTGGATATCCAAGTTTAAGATTGAGAAGGAATCGCAAATCAAGTTGGGCTAGAAGACTTGTTGAGGAAAACAATATATCTGTAAATGATTTGATTTTACCTATTTTTGTAACAGAAGGAAAAAATAAAATTGATGAAATTAAATCAATGCCTGGCGTATATAGATATTCTATTGACAGAATTAATAATATTGTAAATAAAGCGAGCAAGTTAAAAATACCTCTTGTTGCGATATTTCCTAATACTCCTAAATCAAAAAAAGATATTATTGGGAGCGAAGCTCTTAATGAAGACAATTTAGTATGCAGAGCGATAAGAAAAATAAAAAAAAATAACCCTGAAATTGGAGTTATGGCTGATGTTGCGCTTGACCCATACACTAGCCATGGACACGATGGGATTTTAAATAAAAAACAAGTTTTGAATGATGAGACTATAAAAATATTATCGAAACAAGCAATTCTACAAGCAGAGATGGGTTGTGATGTTATAGCGCCGTCAGACATGATGGATGGTCGTGTCGGAATAATTAGAAAAAGTTTAGATAAAAATAATTTTAAAGATGTTCAAATACTATCTTACTCTGCAAAATACGCTTCTAGTTTTTATGGTCCTTTTAGAAATGCGATTGGTTCAAAACAAAAAAATAAGATAAATAAAAAAACTTATCAAATGGATTACAGAAACTCTGAAGAAGCTATGCGTGAAGTAGCTTTAGATATAAAGGAGGGTGCGGATTTTGTTATGATAAAACCTGGGTTACCATATTTAGATATTATAAAATCAGTCAAAGAAAATTTTAAAATTCCTGTTTTTGTTTATCAAGTCTCCGGTGAATACAGCATGATTAAAAATGGTATAAAAACTGGTATTCTTGATAATGAGACAATAATTGAAAGTCTTATATCATTTAAAAGATCTGGTGCTTCTGCAATAGTCACATACTTTGCATTAGATATTGCAAAAAAAATTTAATTTATTTCAAAAAACTTATTTTCAAAGATTTTCCGTGATAAAGGAAACTTAATATTGTTTGGTATAAAAAATTTATTTTCCATTAACTTTCTTGTAAATAACAGTCCATCATATATTTCATTAGAATTTATATTGACATTATCTTTTGAGATCAAAAAAACAGGTATTTTGTAATCAATATTATCAATTTTAATATTAGTATATTTTTGACCATTTATATTTGACATTTTATCTGTATCAAATCCAAATCCTAAATTTGAAATTAAATTTAATTCCCAATATAAGTAATTTAAAAACCAGTCATTCTGATCAAAATGAGACAATAAATTTTCTAAAGAATTGTAAATATTTTTTGATTTTTGATTTTCAGGTAATAAAATCCTTAGAATTGAGGTTATAGAATTTAAACAAAGTATTTTGTTTTTATTATTAAAATATCGAGGAGCAAAAGCCTCTATTAACTCTGTTTTGAAGTAACCAATCCTATTTTCGCTTTTAGAGACATAATTTAAATAAATTTTATTTGTTAATTGTAAATAATTTTTAACTTTTCTAGATGTACCTCCATAAACAATGCCACTTACTTTACCGAAATCTGATGTGAACACTTCAAGTATAATAGCATTTTCCCTAAATTTTCTTTTTGATAAAATAAAACCTTCATTTTCCCAATTCATATAACTAAATATTTAAATTTCTTATTAATTTGTGTGCAGCATTTTGTTGTGCATTTTTTTTTGAATTTCCTTCCCCATAAAATTTTTTTGAATTTTGTATTTGTACTTGTACTTGGAAAAATGGATTATGATTTGGTCCTAATTTTTTTACCGTTTTGTAAATTGGCAGCTTTTTAAATTTTTTTAATGAAAATTCTTGTAATTTTGTCTTAGGATCTATCTCAATAACTTTAGACTCATTTATAAAATGTTTCCAAATTTTAAGAACAAATTTTTCCGTATTAAAAAATCCTTGATCTAAATAAATAGATCCAATTAAGGCTTCGCAAGTATCACTTAAAATTCTTTCATCTGATGAGTGTAGTGTTTTAAAGGAACTACCTGTTTTTATAAATTTTTTTAATTGTAATGATCTAAAAACTTTTGCGCATGTTTTTTTATTAACTAAACTAGCAAATTTTTTATCAATTATACCTTCATCCTCGTTTGGATATAATGTTATTAGTTTTTTTGATATTATTAATCCTATTACTCTATCGCCTAAAAACTCAAGTTTTTCATTATTCTTTTCTTTATTATAACTTTTGTGTACAAAACTCTTAAGTAATAAATCTTTATTATTGAATCGTATATTTATTATTTTTTCTATATTTTTAATATTATTGTTCATTCAATTATCTTAAAAAATCTATCTAGTCTTAAGGAGTTACTCCAATTCCAAAATTTTAAAACACTCCCTTTCATTGTATCGTTTGAAAAGAAAATTATTCTAGCTTTACCAACTAGATTATTTTTATGAACATATCCTACATTAGTCAAAAATCTACTGTCACTCGAACAATCTCTGTTGTCACCTAAAAAGAAAAAGTGGTCATCGGGTACTTTATAAAGATCTGAGTTTTTCATACCACCTTTAGATTTATAAACTATATTAAAGCTCTTTTTTATTGTTAACTCCTCATTATATTCTGTGACATCAATTTCATTACCAGCACATCTTATGTCTTTTCTATTATTGATTTTCTTTTTTTTGATAATCTTGTTATTGACGAACAAATTTCCATCTTTAAACTGAATCTGATCCCCAGGTAAACCTATTAATCTTTTGATGAAATCTGTTCTATTATCAAATGGTGTTTTAAATACAACAAGATCTCCATAATTTGGTTCGCTATATAATATTCTATTATCAAAAATCGGAGGACTAAAAGGAAATGAATGTTTACTGTAACCATAAGTATATTTTGAAACAAAAATTCTATCTCCTACTAGTAAAGTAGGTTCCATAGAGGATGAAGGTATATAAAAGGGTTGAAAAAAAAGTGATCGAATCAAGATAGCAATTAATAAAGCTATAATTAATGTTTTAAGATTTTCAAATATTTTAGCTAACATAATTTATTTATATAAAAATATAATGACTGAAGCGACCGCCCATGGTTCATCATCCGAAAGAGATAAATGAATTTTAAATTTTCTATTTTTGAAAATTTTCTTTAAATTTTTTAAAGAATTACCTTTTATTTTAAAATTAGGAAGTCCTGATATGTTATTTTTAACCTCAACATCAAGAAAACTAAGTTTATTATGAATACCCAGCGCTTTAAACAAAGCTTCTTTGGCAGCAAATCTTTTGGCAAAACAATTAATTTTATTAGCTCTATTTTCGCATATTTTGGTTTCAAATTTAGTAAATATTCTTTTTTTAAAATTTTTGTTTTTTTTTAATGAATTTTGAATTCTTTTAATATTAACTATATCTGTTCCAATTCCAAATATGTTCATTTTTTTAGCTCTTTTTTTAGAATATCGTTAACTAATTTAGGATTTGCTTTGCCAGAAGATGCTTTCATTACTTCACCAACAAAAAAACCATAGAGCTTTTCTTTTCCAGCTTTATACTGAGTAACTTCATCTAAGTTTTTTTTGAGAACATTTTTAATTATTTTTTCTAACTCCTTTGGATTACTTTGTTGCTGGAGTCCTTTATCTTTAATAATCTTTGATGGTTCGTCACCTGACTGAACCATTAATTCAAATACTTTTTTGGCGATTTTACCTGAAATTTCACCAGAACTAATGAAATTAATTAAATTTGCCAAATTCTTTGAAGAAACAGGCGAGTCTTTAATATCTAAATTTTTATCATTTAAAACTGCAAACAATTCTACAATAATCCAATTTTTCGCAAGTTTTATATCTGCAGTTTTTATAACCTCTTCAAAATATTCGGAAATATTATTTTCTGAAATTAATACATTTGCCTCATAAGGAGTTAGTTTAAATTTATTTATAAATCTTTCTTTTTTTTTATCTGGTAGCTCTGGTAATTTATTTTTCAAATCGTCTACATAACCTTGTTCGATTTCTAATGGCAATAAGTCTGGATCAGGAAAATATCTATAGTCATGGGCTTCCTCTTTTGATCTCATTGATCTGGTTTCATTTTTTTTTGTATCAAAAAGCCGTGTTTCTTGTACAATTTTTTTACCTGACTCTAGAAGTTCAACCTGTCTTTTTGCCTCAGACTCAATTGCCATTTCCATAAATTTTATTGAATTAACATTTTTAATTTCACACCTAGTACCAAAATTTTTTTCACCTTCTTTTCTGACTGAAACATTAACATCAGCTCTTAAAGAACCTTCCTGCATATTTCCATCACATGTTCCTAAATATCTCATTATTGTTCTTAATTTTTTAACGTATGAGTTGACTTCATCAGGAGACCTTAAATCTGGTTTGCTTACAATTTCCATTAGTGCAACTCCAGATCTATTTAAATCTACAAAGGTATTATCTGGGCTCAAATCATGGATGCTTTTTCCTGCATCTTGTTCTAAATGCAATCTTTCAATACCAACTTTTTTTGTACCATATGGCATATCAAGAGTTACTGAACCTTCACCAACAATTGGATTTTTGTATTGAGAAATTTGATAGCCCGCAGGTAAATCTGCATAAAAATAATTTTTTCTATCGAATATTGACCTTAAATTAATTTTAGCATTTAACCCCAATCCAGTTTTAATAGCCTGTTCTATACAAAATTTGTTAATTACGGGAAGCATTCCTGGAAAAGCCGAGTCTACTAAACTTACTTGTGTATTTGGTTTTTCACCAAATTTAGTGGATGAACTAGAAAACAATTTTGACTTAGATGTGACCTGAGCATGTACTTCAAGTCCAATTATTACCTCCCATTTACCTTTTTCTGTTTTTATAAAGTAATCAAACTTGTCTTTCATAAATTATTCCCACCACCTATTTAAAGATTGTTTGAAATCAATTTCTTTTTCCATTGCGAAGGCAATATTTAAAATTTTTTGTTCATCTAATGCTTTTGTTATTAATTGTAGACCTAAAGGGTGTCCTTTATGATCTTTTCCAGCTGGTATAGATATTGCTGGCAATCCTGCTAGGTTAACAGGAACTGTAAATATATCATTTAGATACATTGAAATTGGATCGTTAGCCTTTTCTCCTATTTTAAAAGCTGAACTTGGTGTAGATGGAGTTAAGATTGCATCAACTTCCCTAAAACTGTTATCAAAATCACCTTTGATGAGTTTTCTAACTTTCTGTGCTTTTAAATAATAGGCATCGTAATAACCTGAAGATAAAACATATGTGCCAATTAAAACTCTTCTTTTTACCTCGTCTCCGAAACCTTCCGCTCGAGTATGTTCGTACATTTCAATTAAATTATTTCCTTTTTTTGACCTATATCCATATTTAATACCATCATATCTTGCTAAATTTGATGATGCTTCTGCTGGAGCTACAATATAATAAGTTGGTAAAGCGTATTTTGTATGAGGAAGTGATATATCAATTATTTTTGCACCAGATTTTTTTAAAATATCAATTCCATTTTTCCAAAGCTGATCTATTTCTTTTGGCATATTGTCTACTCTGTATTCTTTTGGTATTCCAATTTTAATTCCTTTAATAGTTCTCTTTAAATTTTTAGAATAATTTTCTTTTTTTCTGTTGATGGAAGTTGAATCTTTTTTGTCATAACCTGAAATTGCTTCTAACATTAATGCACAATCTTCAACATTTTTTGTCATTGGTCCTGCTTGATCCAAGGAGGAAGCAAAAGCAACTATTCCCCACCTTGAACATAGTCCATATGTTGGTTTTAAACCTACAGTTCCTGTAAATGATGCTGGTTGTCTTATAGAGCCTCCAGTGTCAGTTCCTATAGTTGCTGGCGTCAGACTAGCAGCCAAAGCTGTTGCAGACCCTCCCGAAGAACCACCAGGAACAAAATTATTTTCTAATGGATTTATAACATTTCCAAAAAAACTTGTTTCATTTGAAGAACCCATGGCAAATTCATCACAATTAAGTTTACCAAGTAAAATTGCTCCCTCTTCCCACAAATTATTTGTAACGGTGGACTCATATGTTGGTACAAAATTTTCCAAAATTTTACTTCCAGCAGTTGTTTTAATATTTTTGGTACAAAATAAATCTTTTACAGCAATAGGTATGCCTGGGAGAAGGCCGTCAAAATTTTGTTTTTTATCAAAATTTTTTGAGTCTTTAATTGTTTGGTCAAAACAAGTGGTAATAAAACTATTAAGTTTTTTCCCCTTTTTGATATTATTTATAAAATGATTTGCTAATTCTACCGAAGAAATTTTTTTAGATTTAACTAATTTTATAATTTCAGATAAGGAAATATCATTTAAATCATTCATTTTAATCGACAACCTTTGGTACAATAAAAAAGTCCTCATTCTTTTCAGGAGAATTTTTTAGTATTTGATCCTTGATTTGACCATCACTAACAGTATCATCTCTGGTATCTAATGATTTATCTATAACCGATGTTAAAGGTTTAATTTCATTTGTATCTAATTTATTTAGTTCTTCCACAAAATTAAGTATTGAAACTAAATCTTTTGATAAACTCTCTAACTTGCTATCATCTAGAGAAATTCTCGATAATTTTGCTACTTTTTTTACTTGGTTTTTATCTATCGGCATCTATAAACTATGTTTTAGTTTGATTAGAAAGTGAAGTAAAATATAACATATTCATGTTAGATATTGAAGATTTTAAGAAATCAATTGGAAAAAAATCAAGATTATTAGGTGTTGATCCTGGTAAAAATCGTGTTGGTTTAGCGATATCTGATGAGGATAAACTTGTCTCGACTCCTTTAAAAACAATTATAAAAAAAAATAATTCAAATTTTATCAATGAGTTTCAAGGTATTATCATTGAAAATGACATAAAAGGAATCATTATAGGGAATCCAATCAATATGGATGGTTCCTGTGGTCCGTCTGCCCAATCAGCCAAGGATTTTGCTAAGTATATATCAAATAATGTTTCAGTACCTGTCAGCATGTGGGACGAAAGATTGTCAAGTCAGGGTGCTTTTAATTTATCGAGTAATTTAGACATAAATGTATCAAAAAAAGTTGAAAAATTAGATGAAAATGCTGCTTCCTTTATATTGCAGGGTGCAATCGATTATATAAGAAGATAAATAACTTGCTAATATAGGACAAAAGGCCTATAGAGTTAATTTTAATGGCGATTGTTAAAAAATTTTCAGCTATTAAAAAAATCCAGAAACATCTTCTGGGAATCCAGAATTTATCCATACAAGAGGCTAGCCTAATACTTGACGAAGCAAAAAACTTTATAAAGTTAAATAGAAGTGCATCCAAGAAATTAGATTTATTAAGAGGAAAAACTCAAATTAATCTTTTTTTTGAACCGTCTACGAGAACTCAAAGTTCCTTTGAACTGGCTGGAAAAAGACTGGGAGCAGATGTTATGACAATGAATGTTGGTAACTCCTCTTTAAAAAAAGGTGAAACAATATTAGATACAGCAATGTCTCTAAACGCGATGCATCCAGATATTATTGTTGTTAGACACCAAGACTCTGGGGCCCCTAACCTTCTTTCTCAAAAAGTAAATTGTACTGTTATAAATGCTGGCGATGGTTTAAGAGAGCATCCAACCCAGGCATTGTTAGACGCGTTAACAATTATTAATAGAAAAGGAAAAATTGAAGGTCTTAAAATTGCAATTTGTGGTGATATTCTTCACTCAAGGGTAGCTAGATCAAATATATATTTATTAAATATGTTAGGAGCTGAGGTAAATGTAATTGCACCAAAAACTTTATTACCTAATTCAATAAGTAAACTTGGAGTAAAAGGATTTACAAATATGAAAGAAGGATTAGCATCCTGTGACATAGTAATGATGTTAAGGCTACAAAATGAGAGGATGACTGGTTCGTTTTTACCTTCAAAAAGAGAATACTATGAATATTTTGGTTTAACTCCTGATAAATTAAAACTAGCTAAAAAGGACGCTTTAATTATGCATCCTGGTCCAATGAATAGAGGTGTTGAAATTGATACTAAACTTGCTGATGATATAAATGTTAGTTTGGTGAAGGAACAAGTTGAGCTAGGGGTTGCTGTTAGAATGGCTTGCTTAAAATTATATTGTAAATAATAATGAAAGAAAAATATTTTATTAATGCTAGAATAATTGACCCCTCACAAGGCATAGACGAAATTGGGGGGTTAATAGTAGATGCAAATGGTAAAATTAAAGCTGTAGGTAAAAAAGTTAACAAAGAAAATATTCCATCAAAATCAGAAAAGATAGACTTAAAAAGTAAAGTTTTAATACCGGGTATTGTAGATATGAAAGTATTTGTAGGTGAACCTGGTTTTGAATACAAAGAAAATTTTAAAAGTTTAAGTAATGCGGCACTCTCAGGCGGTGTTACATCTGTAGTTTCTATGCCAAATACTAGTCCAGCAATTGACAACGTATCAATGGTAGATTTTATTTTAAGAAGAGGGAGAGATAAGTCAGGTATAAATATCTTTCCTGCTGCTTCACTTACTAGAAACATGGAGGGAAAATTAATGACTGAATTTGGATTATTATCTAAAAAAGGCATCATTGGTTTTACTGATGCAACGAAAACTATCCAAAACTCTGAAATTATGTCCAGAATAATGAACTATGCTTCTGACCTTGATGTACTAGTAATGCAACATCCTGAAGATCAAGAATTATCTAAAGGAAGATGTATTAGCGAAGGAGAAATTTCTACTAGACTTGGTTTGCAAGGTATACCTGATATTGCAGAAAAAATTATAATTGAAAGAGATCTGTCACTTTTGGGGGAATATCCGTGTAGATATCATATTTCTCAACTATCTTCTGCAAAATCAGTTGAGGTAATTAAAAAGTATAAAAAAGAAGGTATAAAATTTTCAGCGGGTGTTTCAATTAATAATCTCTCACTTAACGAAAACGACATTGGTGATTTTAAAACCTTTATGAAAGTATCTCCACCATTAAGAAAAGAAGATGATAGAAAAGCTTTAATTAAAGGAATTAAAGAGGGATATATAGATGTAATTGTGTCTGATCACAAACCTGAAGATGAAGAAAGTAAAAGACTACCTTTTGCACAGGCTGCAGAGGGCTCTATCGGCATTGAAACCCTTCTTTCATTAGCACTTGAACTTTATCATAATGAGTCATTACCATTAAAAAAAATTATAGAAACTATAACTTGTAATCCAGCTAGAATATTAAAGATTAATAAAGGTAATTTAAAAAAAGGATCAGACGCTGATTTATGTATTTTTGACCTAAATGAACCATGGAAGGTCGATGTATCAAAATTGAAATCAAAATCTAAAAATGCTGCTATAGAAAATAGAAAGCTTCAAGGAAAAGTTTTAATGACTTATCTTAAGGGAGAAAGCGTTTTTAGTTTACAGTGACAACTGAAATAATCATAGTATTTATAGGGTCTTATTTATCAGGTTCTTTACCATTTGGTTTAATACTTACGAAGATTTTTTTAAATAAAGATTTAAGAAAAATAGGTTCAAAGAATATTGGAGCAACGAACGTTTTAAGAACAGGAAATAAAACAATTGCTGCTCTTACTTTGTTTTTAGATATATTAAAAGGTATTGTACCACTTCTCATAACGAAAGAATATTTTACAGATTTAATTTATCTATCTTCCCTTGCAGCATTTTTAGGTCATATATTTCCTGTTTGGCTTAGATTTAAAGGTGGAAAAGGAGTAGCAACGTATCTTGGTATAATTTTTATTTTATCCTTTAATTTAGGTGTAATTTTTTGTGTGTCTTGGATTTTAATATCAGTGGCCTCAAAATATTCCTCTTTATCATCAATTCTATCAACAATGATTGTATTTATAGTTTCTTTTTTTAATAATAATTTTGAATTAACTAGCTATCTATTTATTACTTTTATTATTATTTTGTATACTCATAGACAGAACATTGTCAGAATAAAAAATAAATCTGAGGATAAAATTAAACTTTAAAATCAACACTTATTTCACATTGATTTGACAAACAGCTTTATTTTTGACAGTAAGATCAATAATAATGAATCTTGTTATTGTAGAAAGTCCCGCAAAAGCAAAAACCATAAATAAATACTTAGGTAAAAATTATAAAGTATTAGCAAGTTATGGCCATGTAAGAGATCTGCCTTCCAAAAATGGTTCTGTAGATCCCTCTAATAATTTTAAAATGGAATGGGAATTAGATACATTTTCAAAAAAATATGTAAAAGAGATTGCGGATGCAGCTGCTGATTCAGAAAAAATTATACTAGCAACTGACCCTGATAGAGAGGGAGAGGCTATTGCTTGGCATGTAAGAGAAATCTTAGAGAGTCGAAAGCTTTTAAAAGGAAAAAAAGTTGAAAGAGTTGTGTTTAATGAAATTACAAAAAAAGCAGTTACTAACGGAATAAATAATCCAAGAGAAATAGAATCTCTGCTTGTGAATGCATATATGGCAAGAAGAGCTTTAGATTACCTTGTTGGATTCAATATATCTCCAATTTTGTGGACAAAACTTCCAGGTTCGAAATCAGCAGGCCGTGTTCAATCGGTTGCTCTTAGACTGGTAACTGAACGTGAACACGAGATTGAACTTTTTAAACCACAAGAATTTTGGACAATTTCATGTGACTTTAAAAACCACGATAAAATTATAAAATCTAAACTTTCAATTTTTAATAACGAAAAGATTGAAAAGTTTTCTTTTAAGAAAAAAGCTGAATCAGAAAATGCATTAAAAGTGATAAAATCTAAATCTTATAAAATAACAGATGTTTCATCTAAAGTTTATAAAAGAAACCCATTGGCACCTTTTACAACATCAACTTTACAACAAACTGCGTCAGGTAAATTTGGATTTGGTGCATCAAGAACTATGCAAATCGCTCAAAGACTTTACCAAGGAATTGATATCGAGGGGGAAGCTGTTGGACTTATAACATATATGAGAACAGATGGAACTCAGATTTCTAAAGATGCTATTGAAGATTTTAGAAACTTTATTAATAAAATCCATGGGAAAGAATATCTTCCGGAAAATCCTAATAGTTACATTGGAAAAAAAGCTAAAAATGCTCAAGAGGCACACGAGGCTATAAGACCTACCGACATTACTAAAAAGCCAAGTGATATGAAAAAGTATTTAAGCACTGACCAGTCAAAACTATATGAATTAATTTGGAATAGAGCTCTTTCATCTCAAATGACACCAGCAGAATTCGATAGAAAAAGTATCCTAATAGAGTCTCCTGATAAAAAAATTGGATTTAAAGCTAATGGATCAACAATTAAATTTGAAGGGTTTTTAAAAGTTTATAAATTTGAAGAAAAGGATGAAGATCTTAAAAATATTTTACCTGATGTAAAGATTGGAGATCAAATTGATATAAAGGAGCTAATTGATGATCAGCATTTTACAGATCCTCCTCCAAGATATTCTGAAGCTAGTTTGGTTAAAAAAATGGAAGAACTAGGGATAGGTAGACCATCTACCTATGCAAGTATAATAACAGTTTTGTCTACACGAAATTATGTTGAATTATTAAATAAAAGGTTTCATCCAACTGATAGAGGAAAATTATTGTCTGCTTTTCTAGAAAAATTATTCACAAAGTATGTTGATTATAATTTCACTGCAGATTTGGAAAATCAACTTGATGAAATTACAAGTGGAAAAGTTGAGTGGATAAAAGTTTTAGATGGTTTTTGGAAAGATTTTTATTCAAATGTGGGTCATGTTAAAGAAAAAAGAACAAGAGAAGTTTTAGACTTACTGAATGATAGTTTAGGCGATTTAGTATTTGAAAGAGACGATAATGATATTATAGACAGAAAGTGTAAAGTTTGTGATAAAGGTGAACTAAGCCTTAAAAATAGTTTTAGAGGAGGTGCTTTTATTGGATGTTCTAACTATCCAGAATGTAAATTTACAAGACCTTTATCAAAATCAAAAGCATCTCAACAAATTAATTTATCTGAACCAAAACTGATTGGTCAAAATGATTTAGGTAAAGATATATTTCTCAAAAATGGAAGATTTGGACCTTATTTACAATTTGAGATTGATTTAGATACATCAATTGAAAATAAAAAAAAGAAGGGTAAAAAGAAAAAAGAGAATGAAAATTTAAAAAATGTTTCTATACCCAAGGGTCTACCGATTGAAAATGTTGATTTAGAAAAAGCCAAATACTTATGCTCTTTACCAAAAGTTTTAGGTAAACATCCAGATTTAAACGATGACATAACAATTAACATTGGTAGATTTGGTCCATATTTGAAATGCTCAAATAAATCAGCACGAATAGAAACCGTGGATGAGCTTTTTACAATTGGTCTTAATAGAGCGATAACTTTAATTTCCGAAGCAAAACCTGGAAGAATGTCTTCTTCGGAAATTAAAAATCTTGGAGAGCATCCTGAAGATAAGAAACCAGTAAGAATCATGAAAGGGCAATACGGACCCTACATTAAGTATAAATCTCTTAATGCCACCATTCCAGAAGACAAAGACCCAACAGAATTGACAATGGAAGAAGCATTAATATTAATTGAAAAAAGAAAAGAATACGATAAAACCAAAAAAAAGAAAAAAAGATGAAACCCGAAGAAAATTTAAAAAAATTTAGTGTAAATTTACCAAATGCCCCTGATCCTGTAGGAAGTTACGTCGCTTCAAAAATAGTAGGAGAATTAATTTATATATCAGGACAAGTATCTTTCAATATTGATGGTAAATTAATTAAAGGAAAAGTTGGTAAAGAACTTAGTTTAGAAGAAGGTCAAGAGGCTGCGAAATTCTGCGCTTTAAATATTTTGGCACAACTTAAAAAAAAATGTGGAAGTTTAGATAAAGTAAAAGGTTGTGTTAAACTTACAGGATATGTGAATTCTACTGACTCTTTTGTAGACCAACCAAAAATTATTAATGGTGCATCAGATTTAATATCAAATATATTTGGGGACGAAGGTAAACATGCACGAGCAGCTATTAGTGTAAATTCATTACCCTTAGGTGCAGCGGTCGAAGTTGATGGAATATTTGAATTATAGTTTTTATCTTCCAACGGAATAATACTTTATGTTTCTTTTTTTTAATTCTTTTGGATTATATAGGTTTCTCATGTCATAAATTTTGAAATTACTTTTTTTTACCACTTTTTTAAAATCAATAGACTTAAATTCATCCCATTCAGTATTTATGATAATCAAATCCGCTCCGATACAAGCTTTGTTTATTGAGCTCACAAAATTCAAATTTTTGTTTTTATCAAATTCCTTTTTGGGTCCAGATGGATCATGATAACTTACTTTCGCCCCTTTCTTTAACAAATAAGGTATTAGAATAAGACTCGAGGACTCCCTCATGTCATCGGTGTTAGCTTTAAAAGTTACACCTAAAACAGCGATTTTTTTATTTTTAATTTTATTATTCATGATTTTTAATACTCTTTTCGTTAGCAACATTTTTCGATTTTGATTTGATTTAATTACAGATTTTACAATTGAAAGATTAGAGTTAAATTTTTCAGCGATAGAAACTAAGCCTTTTGTATCTTTTGGAAAACAAGAGCCCCCATAAGCTGGGCCTGCTCTCAAAAATCTGCTTCCAATTCTTGCATCGGAACCCATTCCTACAGATATATCCTCAACACTTATACCTGCTGTTTCACATAAATTTGCAATTTCATTTATAAATGTAATTTTTGTTGCCAAAAATGCATTAGATGCATATTTAATTAGTTCAGCACCTTTTCTTGATGAACAGAAAAATTTAGCCCCTTTCTTTATTAGAGGTTCATATAAAAGTTCCATTTTTTTGAAAATTTTTTCATTATTCGATCCAATAACGATTCTGTCAGGATATTTAAAGTCTCTTATAGCCTCACCTTCTCTTAAAAATTCAGGATTGGATACAACTTCAAATAAAGATTTTTTAACTCGTTTACTAATTATTTTCTCTATCTGATCTCCAGTTGTAACTGGAACTGTTGATTTGGTTACTATTATTTTATAATTTTTAATGTATTTAGATATTGATTTTGTAACGCTGTATACTTGTGAAAGATCGACTAAATTTGATCCTTTTTTTGTTGGTGTACCAACACAAATGAAAATTATTTGCGAGTCTTGTATTGCTTTTTTTAGATCATCAGTAAAAATAAGTCTTTTTGCTCTTAAGTTATTTCTTATTAGATCTTCTAAACCAGGTTCGTATATCGGTGAAATAGAATTTTTTAGTTTGTTTATTTTTGATTTATCTTTATCAACACAGTAAACTTTATTTCCAAGATCTGCAAAACAGGTTCCACTAACTAAACCAACGTAGCCTGTACCTATCATACATATTTTCATATTTATTTTTTATAAATATTTAGAAATTGTGAGTCCAGAATTTACAAACCCATCGAGTGTCCCACAATCTATATATTTTCCCTTAAATATATTTCCATAAAACTTTTCATTTTTTTTAACTAAAGTCTTTATTGCGTCAGTAATGTGTATCTCACCACCTATACCTTTACCTTGATTTTTTAAAACAGAAAGTATTTTCATCGGTAAAATATATCTGCCAATTATGGCATAATTTGATGGCGCTTCACTTAATTTTGGCTTTTCAATAACATCGTTTATTAAAAATGAATTCTTTGATTTATTTTTGAAACCAAGAATTCCCCATCTTGAAACAGTTTTTCTTTCTACTTTTCTGGTTGCTATAACAGATCCTTTGGTTTTATTGTGTAATGAAATCATCTCTTTTGAACAATTTTTTTTTACAATCAAATCATCTGCCAAAAGCATTAGAAAATGCGTTCCCTTCAAATATTTTTTACATTGTAAAACCGCGTGCCCCGTACCTTCTGGTTTATTTTGGTATACAAATTTTATCATTTTTTGAAATTTTTTTAATCGTTTGAATACCTTCTTTAAACGTTTATCTTTTTTTTTCTTTTTTAATATTTTTTTGTAAAAATTATCGTTAAAGAAATATTTTTTTATACTTGGTCTATTTTTTGGTACAACGAAAATAAATTGTTTAATTCCAGCTTGTAAACATTCATCCAATATATACTCTAAATTTGGTTTTCCGTTGATGGGTAACAATTCTTTTGGAATTACACTTGACAGAGGCAATAATCTTGTACCTAATCCTGCTAATGGTATAATTGCTTGGGTAACCATAAAAACCTTTTACTAGCTAAATAAATATTTTACAAATGAAATTATTCACAAATAAAGATCAGCTGCAAACAGAAATAAGGAAATTCAATAATATCAGTTTTGTACCGACAATGGGTGCCTTACACAGAGGTCATGTGAGTATAATTAGAAAATCTGTAAAAGGGTCTGGAAAAACACTTGTAAGTATTTTTGTTAATCCAAAACAGTTTAATAACAAAAGAGATTTAAATACTTACCCAAGAAATAATAGAAACGACATTAAAATATTAAAAAAGCTCAAAGTCCATTATTTATATAAACCGACTTACGATGATATATACAAATTTAAAACAGAAAAAAAAATTTATTTAGATAAGTTTTCAAAAGAATTATGCGGACAATATAGAAAAGGTCATTTTAAAGGTGTAATTGATGTTGTTAATAGATTTCTTGAAATTATAAGACCTAAAACAATAATGTTGGGTAATAAAGATTTCCAACAACTTTATTTAATTAAAAAACACATTAAAAAAAATAAAATTAAAACAAAGGTTCTTTCATGTAAAACTATAAG
>CACFTH010000007.1 GCA_902569185.1 uncultured Pelagibacteraceae bacterium | reverse complement strand
GCTGTAGCTGAGGTTGATAAAAAAAAACATATATCTAGAATAACTATTGTTACTTCAGGTACACCTTCAGTAATTGAGCAAATTAAACTTCAATTAAAAAAATTGATACCTGTACATAAAGTTGCTGATTTTAAAAGAAATGACCCAAACATTTTGTTTAAAGAATTAGCCTTGTTTAAGGTTGTTTCGTCGAAGAAAAATAGAGAAAAAGCGCAGAAAGTATGCAAAAAATATAACTCTTTTGTATTAGACAAATCAAAAAACTCTTTTGTTATCCAAGTAACTGCTTTAAGAAGAGAGATTGACAAACTAATCGAGACACTAGGCCCGCTTGGATTAGTTAGCACATCAAGAACCGGTGCTGTTGCAATGACAAGAGGCGCTGAAATATTTAAATAATAAAGGAATTACAAAATGAAAATGTTTTATGAGAAAGATGCGGATCCAAATTTAATTAAAGATAAAAAAGTTGCAATTTTTGGTTATGGAAGCCAGGGGCATGCTCATGCACTTAATTTAAAAGATAGTGGAGTAAAAAATGTTGTTGTTGCGCTTCGAGATGGTTCTTCAAGTATAAAAAAGGCACAGAGCGAGGGATTAAAAGTGATGTCTCTTTCAGATGCTGCTGCTTGGGCAGATGTTGTTATGGTTTTAACTCCAGACGAACTTCAAGCATCAATTTATAAAAATCATATAGAGCAAAGAATGAGAGAAGGAACAAGTTTAGCATTTGCACACGGTTTGAACATTCACTTTGATTTAATTAAAGCTAGAAAAGATTTAGATGTTTTTATGGTTGCGCCTAAAGGTCCTGGACATTTAGTTAGAAGTGAATACCAACGAGGTGGTGGAGTTCCATGTTTAATGGCAGTTCACAAAGATAGCTCAGGCAAAGCTAGAGATTTAGCTATGTCATATGCATGCGCAGTTGGGGGAGGAAGATCTGGAATTATTGAAACAACTTTCAAAGATGAATGCGAAACAGATTTATTTGGAGAACAAACAGTGTTATGCGGTGGTTTAGTTGAACTAATTAAAAATGGTTTTGAAACTTTAACAGAAGCAGGCTACCCACCCGAAATGGCATATTTCGAAACTCTTCATGAGGTTAAATTAATTGTAGATTTAATCTACGAAGGTGGAATTGCAAATATGAATTACTCAATTTCTAATACAGCTGAGTATGGCGAATATATTTCTGGAAGAAAAATTGTAGACTCAAAAACAAAAGAGAGAATGAAAGAGGTTTTAAAAGACATTCAATCTGGCAAATTTACAAAACAATGGATGGATGAGTGCAAAGGTGGTCAAAAAAACTTTCTGAAAATGAGAGAGGAACTAGCAAAACATCCTATTGAAAAAGTGGGTAAAAAGTTAAGAGATTTAATGCCTTGGATTGGTAAGAATAAACTCGTCGATAAATCGAAGAATTAACCCAATCTGGTTCGAAATTTTTTAATTTTTAAATAAATATTTTGCAAATTAACGCATAAATTGTATTATGCGTGACACCAAAAAAAAAAGAAAAATGGAAGATAAAAACAGAATAATAATTTTTGATACTACGATGCGAGATGGAGAACAGTCTCCGGGTGCATCAATGTCTCTTGAAGAAAAAATTCAAATTTCTAGAGTTTTTGACGAGTTAGGAATTGATGTAATCGAAGCAGGTTTTCCGATTGCGTCACCAGGTGATTTTGAAGCAGTAACAGCAATTAGCAAAATTTTAAAAAAATCAGTCCCAGCTGGATTAGCACGACATACAAAAAAAGATATAGACGCATGTTATGAGTCATTAAGATCTGCAAAAAGATTTAGAATTCATACATTTATTTCTACAAGCGCTCTACACATGAAACACAAATTAAATAAAACACCTGAACAAGTAATTGACTCTATTAAAGAGCATGTAACCTACGCAAGGAAATTTACGGATGATGTCGAGTGGTCTTGTGAAGATGGTACAAGAACAGATATGGATTTTATGTGTAAAACCGTTGAGCTTGCTATCAAGTCTGGTGCTAAAACTATTAATATTCCAGATACAGTTGGTTATACAGTCCCATCAGAATTTAAAAAAATTATTGAAACACTTAAAAATAAAGTTCCAAATATAGACAAAGCTATTCTTTCAGTACACTGTCATAATGATTTAGGTTTAGCAGTTGCTAACTCTTTAGCTGGGGTCACTGCAGGTGCAAGACAAGTAGAGTGCACAATAAATGGTATTGGTGAAAGGGCAGGTAATGCAGCCCTAGAGGAGATCGTTATGGCAATGAAAACCAGAAGTGACTTAATGCCTTACAAAACTGGAATAAATACTCAGCTAATAAGTAAAGCTTCAAAAACAGTTTCTAATGCCACTGGTTTCCCAGTGCAATTTAATAAAGCTATAGTTGGTAAAAATGCTTTTGCACATGAATCTGGAATTCACCAGGACGGAATGCTTAAAAACAGAAATACTTACGAGATTATGACACCAGAAAGTGTAGGAGTTAAAAAAACTTCATTAGTAATGGGTAAACATTCTGGAAGACATGCATTCAAAGACAAACTTTCTGATCTTGGTTACGCAGGCGTTACAGATGATGTGATCCAAACTGCTTTTGGTAAGTTTAAAATTCTAGCTGATAAAAAGAAACACGTTTACGATGAAGATATAATCGCATTGGTAGATGATAGTTTGATTAAAGAAAGTAATGTAATTAATTTAAAATCTCTTAAAGTTTTTGCTGGTACAGGAGAACCTCAAAAAGCTGAAATGACACTAGAAGTTTATGGAGATGTAAAAAAAGCAAATGAAACAGGTGATGGTCCAGTCGATGCAATATTTAAATGCATTAAAAAATTATATCCTCATGACGTTAAGCTTCAACTATATCAAGTACATGCTGTTACCGAGGGCACTGATGCTCAAGCAACTGTAAGTGTAAGAATTGAAGAAAATGGCAAAACAACAGTAGGTCAAGCAGCTGATACCGATACACTTGTTGCTTCTGCAAATGCGTATTTAAATGCATTAAATAAAATGATTATCAAAAGAGAAAAAACTGCGCCAGAAGAAATGGCCCAAGAGAAAGTGAGAGGAATATAAAATGTTTGGATTAAATAAAATATCAAAAATGTGGTCACAAGATATGGCTATAGATCTAGGAACTGCTAACACATTAGTTGTAGTTAAGGGCAGAGGTGTTGTTTTGAATGAGCCTTCAGTTGTAGCAATTATCGAGGAAAAAGGAAAAAAATCTGTTTTGGCGGTTGGTGATGAAGCAAAAACCATGTTGGGAAGAACTCCAGGAAATATTTCTGCAGTAAGACCACTTAAAGATGGAGTTATTGCTGATTTTGTAGTTACAGAAGAAATGATAAAGCACTTTATTAGAAAAGTTCATAAAAAAAATGCATTTGCAAACCCTAGAATATTAGTTTGTGTTCCAACTGGATCAACTCCAGTTGAAAGAAAAGCAATTCAAGACTCAGCATTAGCAGCTGGTGCTAGAAAAGTTCAATTAATTGAGGAACCAATCGCTGCCGCAATAGGAGCTGGTTTACCAATATCCGAAGCTACAGGATCAATGGTAGTTGATATTGGTGGTGGAACTACAGAAATAGCGGTGATGTCTTTAGGCGGAGTAGTTTATTCTGAGTCATTAAGAGTTGCTGGAGACGCAATGGACCATGCAATTATAAGTTACATGAGACAAAAATTTAATTTGTTAATTGGAGAGGCAAGCGCGGAAAAAATCAAAAAAGAAATTGGAACAGCAATTGCCACATCTGGAAACACATATGTAATGAAGGGAAGAGATATTAGATCTGGAACTCCCAGAGAAATAAATCTTAAAGAAGAAGACACAGCAGCAGCACTTAAACCAGTGCTCGATGTAATGATGAACGGAATTAAAACTGCACTTGAGAATACTCCACCTGAATTATCAGCTGATTTAGTTGACATGGGATTAATTTTAACAGGCGGCGGAGCACTTCTAAAGAATATTGATAAGTTAATCTCTAAAGAAACTGGATTGCCTGTTCAAATAGCAGATGACCCTTTATCTTGTGTAGCTGTTGGAACTGGAAAAGCATTAGAACAAGAAGAATTATTTTCTACAATGCTTTCGGAGTACTAAGATTATCGAATTTAAAACATGTCTACAAGCCGAGATGATTTTGGTATAGTTATTCGTTCGGCTCTTTTACAAAGAGGAGCAAAACAAAAGTTTTCTTTATTCGTTTTAATTTTACTTTCTTTATTTATTTTTATTTTAGATAATTCTAATCTCAAGCCTATTAAAATTCTGCGTAGTCTTATTAATGACGGTATATATAGAATATCTGCTGTCTCATCTTCTCCAATAAAATTTTCAGGAGCATCGAAAGATTTTTTTGTAAAACATATTTTTACTTATGAAGAAAATGAAAGATTACGTAAAGAATTAGAGGATTTAAAAAGCAAAAACTTTCAAAGTTCCTTTTTAGAGGCTGAAAATAATAAATTGCAAAACGTTTTAGATTTAGAAAAGAATTCACCTTATTCAGTAGTAAACGCAAAAGTAATATTAGACAAAAATAGTCCTTTTTTAAATTCAGTTATAATTAACAAAGGTAGTAATGCAGGCATAAAATTAGGCATGCCAGTATTAAACGAAGGATACCTAGCTGGAAGAATTGTAGAAGTAAATTTTGTATCTTCAAGAATTTTACTTCTCAATGATCTTAATAGCAGAATTCCTGTTGTAGTTTCTCCATCAGGAACGCAGGCTATATTGTCAGGAGTTGGCAAGAGAGAACCAAGTTTAGAATACTTACCAGATAATTTTATTTTAGGCGAAAAAGAAAGCATAGTTTTTACTTCTGGAAAAGATGGAGTCCTTTTTCCAGGTATTGCTATAGGCAAAGTAGTTCTTAATGATAATAAAAAATTGGTAAAATTATTTGCAGATCCAGATCAAATTAGTGTTGTTAGTGTTGCTTTAGATCAACAGGAAGATAGTGGGGCAAGATAGAATGGCGCTTGTATTATCAAACTTAAGAGAGACATTATTTAAACTTGGTCCATTAATCTTACTTATCTTTATTTGTATCTCAGAATTTCATACTCAATTTTATTACTGGGGTATATTTACATTTAATTTTCAATTTATAATAATTTATTACTGGATTTTAAGAGATCCAGATATTTTAGGTTATGGTTTTGTATTTATATGTGGATTTATAAATGATGTCGTCCTCAGCTTGCCATTAGGTACAAGTGCATTATCTTATTTATTTGTCTCATTAGTTGCAGCTTACGTTAGAACCGCAACTGTTAGAAATTCATTATTCACTGACTGGTTTACTTTTGTGGTAGCTATTATCATAGGTAATTTCATTTATTTCTTTTTACTCAACAAATTTGCAAATGCAGACATAAAGTACACTACATTTTTCTATAATTCACTTTTTACTTTTATTTTATATCCTTTCTTTTGGGGACTTTTTGAGATCTATAAAAAAATAACTTTTTCGAGGAGAAATGATTAGCGACTCTGTCGGTAGTAGTAAAATAAGATTAATTGGAAGAAGGATGTTTGTATTAACTGCAGCGAAAGCAGTTGTTGTTTTTGGTGTTGTTGGTAGATTAATTTCTCTTCAAATTAATGAGAGTAAAAAATATAAAACTCTATCTGATAAAAATAGATTTAGAGAATGGAGATTCGCCCCTCCACGCGGTGTAATAAAAGATTATTTTGGTGAAGAAATAGCATCTAATCAAAAAGTTTTTCAACTTCATTTAATACCAGAAAACGCTGAAAATCTTTCGGCATTAATTTTTAGATTAAAAAATATTTTAAAAATGTCTGATAATGCTGTTTCTAAAATTCAAAAAAAAATTAAATCACAGAAACCTTGGGATCCTGTAATTGTCTCAGATAATTTAACTTGGGCTGAATTCTCAAGGATAAATTTATTTTTACATGAGTTGCAAGGTGTAGAACCAATTATATCTGTTGCTAGAGTGTATCGTGAACAATCATCATCACATGTAATTGGATATGTCTCAAAAATAAGTAAAAAAGATTTACAACAAAAAAATTACTTAGCAAATATGAAAGCTGCAGGTATGAGAGTGGGAAAAACTGGTTTAGAGAACAAACTAGACTCAGAAATTATTGGAAATGTTGGTCACAAAAGATATGAGGTAAATGCTTTCGGAAAACGAATTAAAGAGGTTTCTATTGATCAGGGAAAAAATGGAAAAAGCTACAAAACAACGCTTGATTTGGATCTTCAAAATCTTTCTGCTGAATTATTAAAAGGTAAAGCAGGAGCTATATGCGTAATGGACATTTATCGAGGCGATATCATTACAATGGTTTCTTCTCCAACTTTTGATCCTAACAAGTTTGTACATGGTATTAGTACAAAAGATTGGAGAGAACTAATTTCACACAGAGATAAACCTTTAGTTAACAAAGCCATATCTGGATTATATCCACCAGGATCCACTATAAAAGGATTGGTCGCGATTAGTGCATTAGAGAATGATGTTGTAAACACGAAAATGGTTCAACAATGTAGCGGGAGCATAGAACTTTATGGAGAAAAATTTCATTGCTGGAAGAAAAAGGGTCATGGATTTGTAGATATGCGGAAAGCAATTAAGGAGTCATGTGATGTATATTTTTATGAAGTAGCAAGAAGATTAGGTATTGATAGACTTTCGGAAACTGCAAGAGCATATGGATTAGGTGACACTATGGTCAAAGGTTTTCACGAGGAAAAAACAGGTGTTGTACCAAATACAAAATGGAAAAAGCAAAGAATAGGAAAATCTTGGTATTTAGGTGAAACACTTCACAGCGGTATCGGTCAAGGTTACTGGCAAACAACTCCAATGCAACTTTGTTTAATGACAGCAAGAATTGCCAACGGCGGTTATGATGTAGAACCTAGAATAGTTTTAGGTGAGAAAAGTAAATTTAGTTTATTTGCTGAAAAAAAGAAAAATCCAAAGTCACTTGAAGAATTTTTTAATACCGAACAATCAAAAGAATTTGACGACACAACAATTGATTTAGGCTACAAGCCGTTATTTAGAAATCAAGAAAATATAAATTTTGTAAAAGAAGCATTCTTCGGAGCCACAAATGAACCTGGAGGAACATCTTATGGATCTAGATTAGGTAAAAAAGAATTTATGTTTGCGGGTAAGACTGGGACATCACAGGTAAGAAGGATCACTGAACAACAAAGGGAACTCGAAATCAAAAATGAAGACTTGCCTTACGAACAAAGAGATCACTCACTCTATGTTGCTTTTGCTCCATATAACGAACCAAAATACTCGATTAGTGTGGTTGTGGAACATGGAGGTTCAGGAAGTAAAACTGCAGCACCAATTGCAAAAAAAGTAATAAAAAAATTATTAGAGAGACACCCTTTAAGACAACAAGTTCACGATAATTATAAAGGTGAAGATGTTTAGATCCGGCTCAATACAATCTCATTTGACTTTAAGGGATAAAATATTTTCTCTTGATCTCACCTTAACAATTTGTATTTTTTTAATAGGCATAATTAGTTTTTTTGCAATGTATTCTACTGATGGGGGGCAGTTTGCTTATCACACCAAAAGCCATATAATTCGATTTATAATATTTTTTTCATTATTCTTTGTTATATCTTTCATAAAAACAAGTTTTTGGTACGGTTCTGCTACACTTTTTTATTTAGGAGTTTTATTTTTATTAATTTTAGTTAAATATGTTGGCTTAACATCATCCGGCTCTCAAAGATGGTTATATCTTTATTTTTTAAACTTACAGCCATCTGAATTAATGAAAATTGGACTTATATTATTTTTAGCTAAGTATTATCATAAGATTTCTTCAGGTGATGTGAATAAATTTAGATACTTAGCTCAACCTTTATTAGCGCTTTTATTCCCAGTAATATTAGTGATAACACAACCAGATCTTGGAACATCTTTTTTAATCGCTGTCGGTGGTGTAATAGTTGTTTGGTTAGCCGGTGTAAAAATGAAATTTTTTGCATATCTGGGAGGCCTTTTTTTACTTTCAGCACCCATAGCTATTTCATTTCTAAAACCATATCAAAAATCCAGAATTTTAACTTTTTTAGATCCATCCAGAGATCCATTGGGTGCAGGATATCAAATTACACAATCTAAAATAGCCATTGGTTCCGGCGGTTTGTTTGGAAAAGGTTTTTTAGATGGTTCACAGAGTTACCTTGATTACTTGCCAGAGAAACATACTGACTTTATATTTACGTTGTTTTCTGAAGAGTTTGGTTTTTTCGGTTCTATGACAATTTTAATGATTTATATTTTAATCACATGGAGAATTGTTAACATTGGCCATACTTTGAGAACAAGTTTTGGTAAATTGTACTGTTATAGTTTTGCTACAGCTTTCTTTATTTATGTGGCTGTTAATATGGGAATGGTTTTGGGATTAATACCTATAGTTGGAGCCCCTTTGCCTATAATGTCATACGGTGGTTCCTCTATGTTGGCGATTATGATTGGCCTAGGTATTGTAATGAGCTGTAAAATACATAAAGATCAATCTTTAGGTTAATACAACCAGAGATATACAATATATGACCCAAAATAGCACATTTCTCTTGTTGCAATCATCACAATAATTTGCTGTTATACGCAACTATGTTTGGTTCAAAAAAAGGTAACGCTCCAGTCCCACTTAATGACAGTGGAAGATCATTGATCAGTGAAACGTTTTCATTAGAGGGAACTCTGAGAACATCAGGAGCAATCGATATAGCAGGATTAATTAAAGGCCCAGTTTATACAAATGATTTAGTTATAAAAGAAACAGGTTCAATTGTTGGGCCAGTAGAAACTGATAAAATTGAAATTTATGGTCATCTAGAAGGTAAAGTTGTTGCAAAAACTATTGTGATTGGAAACTCGGCAGTAGTTAAAGGTGATATTCTTTTCAGCGAAACTTTAAAAACCGAAGAAGGGGCTGATATAAACGGTTACATCAAGAAAACTGAAAGCACTAGCCTAGAAGCAGCTCAAGATGAATTTAAGCTTGAAGAAATTGAAGCTAAAGAAAAAGAAAAAGAAAAAGTTACTAAAAAAGGCCGACCTAAAATAGTTGCTAGCAACGCGTAAAAAGAAGTACAATTCACCACATTTAATTAAGCAATAATTTGCATAAAAACTATTTAATATGTCAAACTCTTGTAAATCTGTTGGTATCGTTGGTGCTGGCATACAAGGAGTTTGTATTGGACTTCAACTATTAAAAAAAAATATACCAGCAACTATCTTCGACCCAAAAGGTCCAGGAAGCATGGCATCATATGGTAATGCTGGACATTTTTCACCATATGCGATCTTACAATTGAATAGACCTGACGTTTTATACGATATACCCAAAATGTTATTTAGCTCTTATGGTCCTTTAGCTCTCAAATGGAATTACGTACCAAAAATGATCCCTTGGTTCCTTGGATATTTAAAAAACTGTAATAAAAAATCAATGATGCATACTGCTAAATATATGCATCAAATTTTAAATTTATCTTTAGATGCATACGATGAAATTTTCCAAGAGTTTGATATTTCGAACTTAGTAGAAAAAAAAGGAATTATTTACGTATGGACTAATAAAAATATGAAAAGTAGAGAATTGGAGATAAAAGTTAGAAATGATTTCGGGGTAAAGCAAAAATTATTAACAACTGGAGAAATTTTGGATCTAGAGCCAAATTTAAAACCAGTATTTGATGGTGGAGCATATTATGATTACGCTTATCACGCCAAAGACCCCGGGGGAATTGTAAAAAAAATATTTGAATTATTTATAGAAAGGGGCGGAAAATATATTAAAGAAAATGTTCAAAAAGTAGAACAATCTACAAATAATGAAACTATAATTAAAACAGAAAATAATGATTATAAATTTGAAAAATCTGTAATTGCATGTGGAGCCTTTTCAAAAAAATTTACAGATCAACTTGATGAAAAAATTCCTCTAGATACAGAACGTGGTTATCATGTTCACTTTAAAGGTATGGAAAATCTTCTAAAAAGACCAGTTATTTTCTTAGATCGAGGGTTTGGTTTAACCCCGATGAATCAGGGTCTTAGAGCTGTAGGAACGGTAGAACTTGGAGGATTAAAAAATCCTCTTTCAAAAAAAAGAATTGATTATATTGTAAAATGTGCAAAAGAACTTCTACCCCAATTAAAAGAACATGAAGATGAATGGTTAGGTTTCAGACCTACATTACCAGATTTTCTTCCAGTTATTGGACCATCTAAAAATAATAAAAATATTGTTTATGCTTTTGGACATCAACATCTTGGTTGGACCTTAGGCGCTATAACTGGCAAGGTTGTTTCTGGTATTTTAGCTAATGAGAAAACAAATTTAGACTTATCGCCCTATAGCTCATCGAGATTTAATTAAATGATTAAAGTTGCTGTTTTGGATGATTACCAAAATATTTTTGAAGAATTCATTGATATAGACAAACATAAAGATAAATTTGAGTTTACGATTTTTAATGAACCCTTTCAAAGTGAAGACGAAGCTATTTTAGCCCTAGAGAAGTTCGATGCTCTTTTTGTAATGAGGGAAAGAACTCCTCTCACTAGGGCGTTATTAGAAGGTTTAAAAAACTTAAAGTATATTTTCACAAGCGGTATGAGAAATAAATCAATTGATTTGGAATATACAAAAAGTAGAAAAATTATTGTTTGTGGAACTGAAATAAACTCTAATCCAACTGCTGAAATAACTTGGGCTTTAATACTAGGTTTGATGAGAAATATGAAGCAGGAAATCGATAATATGTTTCAAGGGTATTGGCAAACCACTGTTGGCTTTGAATTAAAAGGTAAAATTTTAGGAATAATCGGTCTTGGAAAAATTGGCTCTCAGGTAGCAAGAATTGGAAAAGCATTTGGGATGCAAGTGGTTGCATGGAGTGAAAATTTAAATTTATCTGAAGCTGACAAACTTGGAGTATTACCCATGAGTAAAGAAGAATTATTTAGACAATCAGATATCATATCTCTTCATGTAGTGTTAGGTGCAAGATACAAAAATTTAATAACTGAAAATGAATTAAAAATGATGAAGAGAACCTGTTTTTTGATCAACACCTCAAGAGGACCAATAATAAATGAAAAAGACTTAATACAAGCATTAGAGGATGATGTTATCGCTGGGGCAGGCCTCGATGTTTATGATAAAGAACCTTTACCTCAGGATCATAAATTAAGATTTTTACCTAACGCATTATTAACTCCTCATCTCGGATATGTAACAGAGGAAAATTATTCTATTTTCTACGAGCAAATGATTGAAAACTTATACTCTTGTATCGAAGGCAGACCGAAAAGACTAATAAATTAGCCTAAACTACAAGTTGTATTTTTAACTTAAAATTCTGTATATTTATCCACAGTTTTGTGATTGATTCGTTATTAGAGATAAGGGATGAAAAAAACTATAGGACTACTATTTTTTGGGATTTTCTTAACAGGTTGTTATGCCAATTCGTTAACCATGGTTGGTCCAGCAACTGGCGTCGTATCTGGTAAATTAACTGAAACAGCAACATCAACAACAATTAATCACATAGTTAAGAAAAAAACTGGAAAAACTCCTTTCGAACACGTTTTAAGTGAAAAACAAATAAAAACATTGGATAATACTAAATCTAAAATTAATCCATGTATTAAGAAACCTGAATTTTGTTCTATGATAAATAAAAGGATAGAAAAAACTAGAAAACAACTTTTAGGACTAAATCTTCAAGCAAGAATAGAAAAAAATCACAAGCAGCTAATCGAAAAACGAAAAAAAGATTAACACAACTTTAAGTTTATTTTTTAATCGCAGTAATATCCTGTAACGAAATATCACTCATAATTTTCTTTTAAAATTAAAACATTGTGTTACTGACAAGCAATGAAAATTTTTATTGGAATTCTATCCTTATTTTTTTTGTCAGGATGTTATCAAGCATCTTTAGCTCCTATGATTGGGCCCGCAGCTGGTGCATCTCAAGGAAATCTAGCATATTCTGCAGCAACTACTGGGTTAAGTTATGGTGTAAAACATAAAACAGGCAAGTTCCCAGTTGAGCACTTTATTCAAAGTAAAAAACAAAAAATTGTAAAAAAAATTGATGCAATAGAAACTTTTGTTGAAGATAAATCAAATTTGGTCAGGACCAATATTATTGACCAAAAAAACAATCTACAATCCAAAGGTGAGGAAGCAAAAACTAGATGGGTTTTACATCTAAAAGATATCAAAAACGTTAAAGTGAAAGACGCATTCCCAGCAAGTAAACCTCGTTATTCTTATTGGCCTAAGGAAAAATAGCCAATTTTAATCATTTAAATCTATATCAACATATCATATTCTCAATTAATGAAATCCAAAGCCAAAGTTGTAGTTGTTGGAGGTGGCGCCGTAGGTGTAAGCACACTCTATCATTTAGCCAAAAAAGGTTGGTCTGATGTTGTTTTAGTTGAGAGAAAAGAACTTACTTCAGGTTCTACTTGGCATGCAGCAGGTTTACTTCCTCTATTTAATATGAGTTATTCTGTGGGACAATTACACCGATATGCTGTTCAACTTTATAAATCGTTAGAAAAAGAAACCGGTAAAAAAGTTGGTTTCAGTGTTGTATCAAACATACGTTTAGCTCAAACAAAAGATAGAATGGATGAATATCATCAGTACGCAGGCGTTGCCAAAACAATTGGAGTAAAAGTTAAATTTTTAAAGCCAGAACAAGTAAAAGAAATTTGGCCTCTATGCAATATAGAGGGACTTGAAGGAGCAATTCAACATCCAGAAGACGGTTACATTCAACCTGCAGATCTTACTCAAGCGTTAGCAACTGGTGCAAGGAACCACGGGGCAGAAATTTATAGAAACACAACTGTTGTTGGAATTAAACAAACAAAAGATGGTTGGACTGTTGAGACAGACAAAGGATCTATTTCATGTGAACATGTTGTTTCTTGTAGTGGAAATTTTGCAAGACAAACTGGTGAGATGGTAGGAATTGAAATTCCAGCAATACCGGTAGAACATCAATATATTGTTACAGAACCACATCCAGAAGTTCAAAAGAGACAAAAAGAAAAAAAACCAGAGATGGGAGTTTTAAGAGACAGTGATAATTCTTGGTACATGAGAGAGGAAGCCGGCGGATTTATCTTAGGACCTTATGAAAAAGGTGCACCTTGTTGTTACGTTGATGGTCCATCAAAAGATAGTGAATATGAATTATTTCAAGAAGATTTAGATAGACTAGCACCACACATTGAAGGGGCTATTAAAAGGGTTCCTGCATTTGGTGAGGTCGGAGTAAAAAAAGTTTATAACGGTGCAATTTGTTATACACCTGATGGAAGTCCATTAGTAGGACCAGCTTGGGGATTGAAAAATTTTTGGATTAATGATGGACATAGTTTTGGAATTACTGCAGCAGGTGGGGCTGGTTGGCAATTAGCAGAATGGATTATAGATGGTGAGCCAACAATAGATATGCTTGGTGTAGATCCAAGAAGATTTGGATCATACGTCACAAAATCTTATTTAATGGAAAAAAATGAAGAAGCTTATGCAAATGTTTTCACAGTTCATTATCCAGACGAGGAACGTGAAGCTGGAAGACCATTAAGACAAGCACCTTGCTATGACCGAATGAAAAAACTTGGAGCAGTCTTTGGACAAAAGTTTGGCTGGGAAAGACCAAACTTTTTTGCAACTGATGGAGAAAAGCAAGAGGATGATTGGTCATTTAGAAGATCAAATTGGTTTAAAAGCGTTGAGAAAGAATGCAAGAACGTAAAAGAAAATGTAGGACTATTAGATATGTCTGCATTTGGTAAGTGCAGAATAAAAGGGCCGGGAGCTGAAGAATTTTTAGACAAACTAGTAGCAAACAAACTTCCTAAAAAAATTGGCAGAATTAATTTATGTCATGCACTTAATACAAAAGGTGGGGTGCATTCTGAATTTACAATAATGAGAGAAGCCGAAGATAGTTTTTATTTAGTTTCAGCTGGTGCTTACCAAAGATTAGATCACGATTGGATTCATAAATGGATGCCAAAGGATGGTTCAGTTCAATATGAAAATTTAACTAATAGCATGGGAGTACTTGTTGTATCAGGTCCAAAAGCACGAAAACTTATGCAAAAAGTTTCTAAAACTGATTTTTCAAATGAAAAATTTAAATGGTTGAGTGCTCAAAATATTAATATTGGTTTAGCACCTTGTAATGCTATGAGAGTAAATTTTGTTGGTGAGCTTGGTTGGGAATTACATCATCCAATCGAATATCAAAATCATATATTTGATAAACTTATGGAAGCTGGAAAAGAATTTAATCTTAAACCATACGGTATCAGAGCAATGAATAGTTTAAGAGTTGAAAAATCTTACAAGTTGGTTGGTACAGAGCTTTCGATCGAATACGCACCTTACGAGTCAGGTTTAGATAGATTTATTCATCCTAATAAAGGAGATTTTATTGGACGTGCGGCACTGGATCAATGGAGAGCAAAAGGTTTTTCAAATAAATTAGTAACCATGGAAATTCACGGAGTTTCAGACGCAGATGTGCTTGGGAACAATCCTATTTACGAAAACGGATCTGTGATTGGAAGAGCGACCGGAGGAGATTACGGTTTTAGATTAAACAAATCTATTGCACTTGGAATGGTAAAACCTGAATATGCGAAAGTTGGACAAAAACTTAAAATAGATATATTAGGTAAAATGCATGAAGTTTCGATTATTGAAGACTCACCTTACGATTCCGAAAATAAATTGCTCAGAGCTTAAATGAAAATATTGGTCGCTGTTAAAAGAGTTATTGATTACAACGTACAAATCAGAGTTAAAGAGGATGGCTCTGGAGTTCATACAGACAACGTAAAAATGTCAACCAATCCTCCAGATGATAATGCAACAGAAGAGTCTGTTAAATTAAAAGAGTCTGGAAAAGTTAAAGAAATTGTTGCAGTTACGATAGGTGATGATAAAGCACAAGAAACTGTAAGAAAAGCTTTAGCAGTTGGTGCAGATAGAGGAATTCACGTTAAGTCAGATACTTATATTGAGCCGTTAGGAATTGCAAAAATTTTAAAAAAAGTAGTTGATAAAGAAAAACCAGATATGGTTTTCTTAGGCAAGCAAGCAATTGATGATGATTGCAATCAAACAGGACAAATGCTTGCAGCAATGTTGAACTGGCCTCAAGCAACTTTCTCTTCAAAAGTGACTTTGAAAGATAAAAGCATGGAGATAGTTAGAGAAATTGATGAAGGTTTAGAAACGGTTGAGGTAAATTTACCAGCAGTTGTAACTTGTGACCTTAGATTAAATGAACCGCGTTATGCGTCTCTACCAAATATAATGAAAGCTAAGAAAAAACCAATTGATCAAATGATTGCAAAAGATTTAGGCGTAGACATTACAAACAGAGTTCAGCAATTAAAAGTAGAAGAACCACCAAAAAGAAAAGCAGGAATTAAAGTTGCAAATGTAGCAGAATTAGTAAGTAAACTTAAAAATGAGGCGAAGGTAATTTAATGTCAGTACTATTAATAGCAGAACACAATAATAAAAACCTTAAACCATTTACTTTAAATGCAATTACCGCAGCATCTAAAATCGATGCAGAAGTTCATGTTTTAGTAGCAGGTAGTGGATCAGAAAGCGTAGCTAAAGAAGCTGCATCAGTTCCTTTGGTTAAAAAAGTTTTACACTGCGATTCTCCTAATTATCAAAATTATTTGCCAGAAAATTTAGCTCCACTTGTAACAAAGCATTCTGAAAAATATGATCATATTGTTGCATCAGCAAATACATTTGGAAAAAACTTTATGCCAAGAGTTGCTGCTGCGTTAGACACTTCTCAAGTGAGTGATATTATTAAAGTAAACTCACCTGATACTTTTGTAAGACCAATTTATGCAGGAAATGCATTTGCGACAGTGAAAAGTAATGACAAAAAAAGATGTGTAACAATTAGACCTACTTCATTTGAACCAGCACCTAAAACAGGAGGTTCTGCTCAAATTGAGAAAGTAGATGCAGCAGATGTTCCTAATTTCTCAAAGTTTGTTAAAAGGGAAGAAACAAAATCAGAAAGACCAGAACTTGGAACTGCCAGAATAGTAGTTTCTGGCGGAAGAGGATTAGAAAGTGGAGAAAATTTCAAACTCATAACTGATATTGCCGATAAATTAAATGCAGCAGTGGGCGCATCACGTGCAGCTGTTGATGCAGGTTATATAAGTAACGATCATCAAGTAGGACAAACAGGAAAAGTGGTTGTCCCAGATTTATATATTGCAGTTGGAATTTCAGGGGCCATTCAGCATTTAGCTGGCATGAAAGAAAGCAAAATAATTGTCGCAATCAACAAAGACGGTGAAGCTCCAATATTTAGTATTGCAGATTATGGTTTAGAAGCAGATTTATTCAAAGCGCTTCCAGAGTTTTTATCTGAGTTAAACAAACTCAACACTATCCAAAAATAATTAGTTTGATATAGTCCCCGCATGGCTCGAGAGACAATGCAATACGATGTAGTAATAGTTGGTGCTGGTCCATCAGGATTATCTACTGCAATTAAACTAAAGCAACTAGAACCAAAATTAAATATCTGTATCTTAGAAAAAGGTGCAGAGGTTGGTGCTCATATACTAAGTGGAAATGTTTTAGAAACTAGAGCTTTAGACGAATTATTACCAAAGTGGAAAGAAGAGGGAGCCCCTGTTAAAACAAAAGTTTCAAAAGAAAAATTTTTATTTTTAGGAAAAAAATCATCTCTAAGTTGGCCCACTTGGCTTTTACCTGCGGTACAAAAAAATCATAATAATTACATAGTCAGCCTTGCTAATCTTTGTCGTTGGCTCGCCGAACAAGCTGAGAAGCTGGGTGTTGAAATTTTTCCAGGATTTCCAGCAAGTGAAGTTCTTTTTAATGAAGATGGTTCCGTAAAAGGTGTAGCAACTTTAGATATGGGCTTAGATAAAGAAGGAAATAAAAAAGATGGATACCAAGAAGGAATGGAGCTTCATGCAAAAGTTACAGTTTTTTCTGAAGGATGTAGAGGACATTTAGGCAAACAATTAATTAAAAAATTTAATTTAGATGAAGGAAAAAATCCACAGCAATACGGTATTGGTCTAAAAGAAATTTGGGAAGTTAGTGAGGAACAACATCAGGAAGGGTTAGTAATGCATACTGCAGGCTGGCCTTTGGATAGCAAAACATATGGTGGAAGTTTTATTTATCATGCTGAGAATAAACAAATTTATCTTGGTTATGTAATAGGTCTTGACTATCAAAACCCACATCTATCTCCATTTGACGAGTTTCAAAGATTTAAAACACATAAAGCAATTAGAAAAATGTTTGAGGGTGGCAAAAGAATTTCTTTTGGTGCTAGAGCCTTAATTGAAGGTGGTCTCCAAAGTTTACCAAAAATGTATATGCCTGGAGCATTATTAGTTGGTTGTGATGCAGGAACTTTAAATATGCCGAAGATAAAAGGAACGCACACAGCAATGAAAAGCGGAATGATTGCAGCAGAAACTATTGTTGAGCATATAAAAAGAAAAAGAAAGTTATCTTTATATGAAGAATTATTTAAAAAAAGTTGGGTTTACAAAGAACTTCATGCAGCAAGAAACGTTAAACCAAGTTTTAGTTGGGGATTATTACTTGGAATTATCTTTACAGGAATTGATCAAATTTTATTTAGAGGAAAGTTACCTTTCACTTTAAAGCACAAGCACGCTGACCACGAAGCTTTAAAGCCTGCAAGTAAAATGCCTAAGATTGAATACCCAAAACCTGACGGCAAACTTACTTTTGATAAAACAAGCTCGGTTTATTTAACAGGTACAAATCACACTGAAAACCAACCTGTACATCTTCAATTAAAAAACAAATATTTGCCCATACAATATACTTTAAAAGAATATGATGAACCTGCCCAAAGATACTGTCCAGTTGGGGTTTATGAAATCCAGAAAAATGAGTTTGTTATTAACTCTCAAAATTGTATTCATTGTAAAACCTGCGATATTAAAGAACCATCTCAAAATATTACTTGGGTTGCCCCAGAAGGTGGCGGCGGTCCAAAGTATGGTAATATGTAAAAAGACTATTGCTTTTGTAACAGAGAAAGCATAATGGCTTTCTTTCATGGGCAAAATTTTAAAAAATTCTTGGGCACTATTTTTTGGCTTTTCAATTTTGATAACAGCACATGGTTTTCAGGGTAATCTTCTTGGTGTTAGAGCTGTTTTAGAGAATTTTAATTATGTTGCGACTGGCTCACTAATGTCAGGATATTTTATCGGTTATTTTTTTGGTGCTCATTATGCTCCTCAAATAATAAGTAGGGTAGGTCACATAAGAGTATTTGCCGCGTTCGCATCAGTTGCATCACTTAGCTCATTGTTGCATGTGGTATTTGTTGAGCCACTCCTATGGATTTTAATAAGATTTTTTCATGGCTTCAGTGTTATTACGATTTTAATAATTGTAGAGAGTTGGCTTAATGATAGAGCAAACAATAGAAATAGAGGAAAGGTTCTCTCTTTATATATGTTCATAACATTTTTTGGTTTTGCTTTAGGAAATATGCTTCTTAATTTTAGCAGTCCATTAAAATATGAACCTTTTATTTTAATTTCTCTACTATTTTCAATTGCACTAATACCTATTCTTTTAACAAAAAGAAAACCACCAAAGTTCAAAAAGATTGGATCAATGACTATAAAAGAGTTATTTAAAACCTCTCCATTTGGAAGCGTAGCAATGTTTTGTACTGGTTTTACAATGTCAGCAATATTTACGATGACAGCAGTGTATGCAACCGTAATGAATTTATCTATTTTAGATACTTCAATTCTTTTGGTTCTAATAACCTTAGCTGGTGCTTTTTTCCAATGGCCCATAGGTAGTATTTCAGATAATTTTGACAGAAGAAAAGTCATTATTCTTTGTGCGTTATGGGGAATTATTTTTGCAATATTTGCAGTTTTTTCTTCTGGTTTAAAACTTAATAATTTATTCTTAGAAAGTGCTGTAAGATTTAATTACTTCACAACTTCATTTGATAAAATAAAATTATTTATGTTTGTTACTTTACTTGCTGGCATGGTTTTGCCACTGTTTTCTTTAATTTTAGCTTTAGTAAATGACCGAATAATTAAAGAAAAGTTTGTCTCAGCAGGAGCTGGACTAAATGTTATTTTTGGCTTAGGAGCAATCACAGGGCCTTTAATTTGTTCTTTGCTTATGCAAAAATTTGGTCCAAATGGTTTTTTTGTTCACCTAATAATATTTTTATTTCCAGTAGTTGTTTATGGATTATACAGATTGTCTCAAAGAGGTTTAGAAGATAATCCTGACTCAACATTTACACCTTTACCAAGAGACATAACTCCTTTAGGTATAGAGCTTGATCCTACAACTGGTGCCAATTTATCTAATTCTGAAAATGTCAAAAAATAAAATTAACTCAGCAATGTTTTTTGTTTTGTTAGCTGGGTTGATCTGGTCTTTTGGCCCACTAGTAGTAAGAAATATGGATAATGCCGAACTTGTTCCATGGCAATATTCTTTAATAAGAGGATCAGCAATTTTTATAATCTTAAATCTTTATTTATTTTTAACTGAAGGCAGCAAGTTTACAAATAACTATAATAAAATTGGTCTATCAGGAATAATTGGAGGAATTAGTCTTGGTATTGCTAATTTAACTTTTATTCTCTCATTAACATCAACTTCAGCTGCAGTCACACTTTTAATGTTGGGCGCGTTACCTTTTTTAGCGGCAATTATAGCTTATATTTTTTTAAATGAGAAAATATCCAAAACAACTTTTATAGCCATAATAATTGCTGCTGCTGGAATAATATTTATGTGTTTCGATAGTATACAAACCGGAACACTCTTTGGTCTAGTTAATGGTTTAATATCTTCTTTAGGTTTTGCGGTATTTACAGTTACTTTAAGATGGAAAAAGAATACTCCTAAACTTACGACAGTATCTATAGCAGGAATTTTTGCGGCTGCTATTTCTTTAGTAGTTATATTTTATAATGACAGTAGTGTTTTAATGTCCTTAAAAAATACTTCACTTTCTTCACTACATGGATTTATAGTTTGTTCAGCACTAATTTTATATTCAGCAAAATCAAAATATTTACCAGCTGCAGACTTAACTTTATTATCTCTCACAGAAATTTTAGGTGGAATTTTTTGGGTTTGGCTTCCTCTATTTGGAATTAATGAGGTTCCAAATAATAATACAATTATTGGCGGGGTAATAATTACTTTGGCAATTATCTTTTACGGATTTAATACTAGAAGATATGTTTTTAGATATTAATCTGATTTAAATTTTTTATATTTCCCAGTCAAATCTTGGAAATGTATCGAATAGTTTAACAACTTTGTCTGACCACTGATTACAGACTTTGTAATAGTCCTCATCTGAAGTATTTAAACATTTTAAAGATGCAATCTTATTTGTATCCTTTTTGTAAACAGCAAAATCAATTGGTGGACCTACGGTTAAATCACTTTTTAAAGTTGAGTCCATTGAAATTAAAGCACATCTTGCAGCGTCACCAATTTTTACACTTGGCGTAATAACTCTATCGAGAATAGGTTTTCCATATTTAACCTCACCAATTACTAAATAAGGTTTGCTATCTGCTGGTCTAATAAAATTCCCTTGCGGATAAACTAAATAAATTTCTTGAGGTTGCCCTTTAATTTGACCTCCTACAATGAACGTTGCTCCAAGAGTAAGTATGTCCGTATTGACACCGTCAGGTGATGAATGTTTTATGTTTAATTTACCTAAATAGCTTGCGATCTGTTCAAAATCTTTACAGGTGTTAAGATTCGTTCCAGACTTATTCTTCAAATCTTTTTCTATGGATTTATACACAGCCTGAGATGTACCTAAGTTTCCCGAAGTAATTATAATTATTGTTCTATCACCAACATCGTGTGTAAACATCTTTGAATAGATATTAACGTTATCCATTCCAGCATTTGTTCTTGAGTCTGATGCAAAAACTAAACCTTCTTTTGTCTTGATTCCGATACAATATGTCATGTACGAATACTTAATTAAAAAATGGTAAATATACAAATTAATAATAGCATGCCAGCTATCTAATTAATGCAATTGTTTGTTTTGCATAATTGTTAACAATGAAAGAATGTTTATGGGATCACTTTGGGATAAATACGACTCTGACACCACTTATGATGAATATCTAAGTGAAGACAATAAGCTTAGGAAGCAAGCTAAGGTAATTTCAAGCATTCTTGAAAAAATCGGCAGCAAAAAGCTTCAAGAGATTGAAAAAAATTGTGCAAGCACAATAAGTGCAAGAGGAATTAATTTTCGTGTTTATTCTTCTGGAAAAAAAGCTCAAGAAAAAAAGTGGCCACTTGATATAATCCCAAGAATTATTCCAAAAAGAGATTGGTCTAAAGTTTCAAAAGGTTTGCTTCAAAGGGTTAAGGCACTTAATCTTTTTATTGACGATGTTTATAATGATAAAAAAATATTTAAAGATAATGTCATTCCTAAAGAGTTAGTTTTTAAATCTCCTTATTACTTAAAAGAGTGCGATGGTTTTTCTCCAAAACATAAAGCTTGGTCAAATATTTCTGGTATTGATTTAATTAGAAATATCAAGGGAGACTTTTTAGTTCTAGAGGATAATTTAAGAGTCCCTTCAGGAATTTCTTACATGCTAGAGAACCGGATGGTAATGAGAGACGTCTTCCCTGAATTATTTACTAGATATAAAGTTTCAGATATTCATCAATACCCAAACAAACTTTATCATTGTATGCTCGAGTGTATTCCAAAAAAAACCAAAGATCCTCACATGTGTGTTTTAACTCCAGGAAGAGCAAACTCTGCATATTTTGAACATAGATTTTTATCTGAGCAAATGGGTATAGCTCTTGTTGAGGGTAAAGATTTGTTTGTTGAGAAAGATGTTGTTTACATGAAAACAGTTAGAGGAAAATTAAAAGTTGATTGTATTTATAGAAGACTTGATGACACATTTATGGATCCAAAAGCTTTTTTCAAAGGCTCATTGATCGGAGTTCCAGGATTATTTAAAGCTTGGAGAAAAGGAAACGTTGGAATTTTAAATGCTCCAGGAACAGGTATAGCTGATGACAAAGCTATTTATTCTTACGTAGATAAAATGATTGTTTATTATTTAGGTGAGCAACCAAAAATTCAACAAGTTGAAACTTTACTTTGTAGTGAAAAAATTCACAGAGAACATGTAATAGAAAATATTTCTAAGTTCGTTGTAAAACCGACAAATGGTTCTGGTGGTAATGGTATTTTAATTGGACCACACGCTTCTAAGAAGAATAGGGAAGAAATGAAAAAAAATATATTAAAAAATCCAAGAAACTATATTGCTCAACCTTTAGAAATACTTTCTACCACGCCAACTATCACCGACAATAGTATAGAGCCAAGACACTTAGATTTAAGACCATTTGTCTTAAGCGGAAAATCAACTTGGGTCACAACAGGTGGATTAACAAGAGTAGCTTTAAAAAAAGGAAGCACAATTGTAAATAGTTCACAAGGTGGCGGATCAAAAGATACAATGATAATTGATATGTAGATCTAAGAAAGATCTACCGCAAACTCTTTTAATTTTTCTATTTTAACTAGTTCTAAAGTTTTTTCGTGGGTTGCTTTTAAATAAATTGGACAACCTTTGCCTGCTTCAAGTGCTCTTGCGTACCAACTCGCACAAACACACCACTTATCTCCGTCTTTAAGTCCTGGAAAACCAAACTCTGGATGAGGTGTAATTAAATCATTACCTGCCTCCTTGCACCATTTCAAAAACTCATCATTTACTTTTACACAAACAGTATGAAGCCCACGGTCATTTTCGTCTGTATTACAACAACCATCTCTAAACCAACCTGTTATGGGATCAGTTGAACAGCTTTCTAGAGTTTCTCCTAATACGTTTTTTTGTTTTTTCATTATAAATTAACTGCGTCTAACAAGCGGTCTCTTAAATAATCTTCATAAGATTTACCACACGTTATTAAATATTTATCCTCAAGTTTATATATACAGCAATCAATTCTGGCTACTAAAGTTTGGACCATTGTTGACGCTGGAAACTTTTTGTCTCTAAAATCAAAGTGAGTTAATTTATTTAAATAGTGATCTTTATCTTCACCACTAATCTCAAAATATGACTGACCTTCTGAATAATTAGAAGCTAGCATTGCCTCATTTTTATTAATCTCCGATACCATTCTTAAGATTTCTTGATCATCTTTTTTATTTTTTGAAATTAATACCCATTGGTCAAAAGATTGCTTAGCAAAGATAAAACGATCATTATCAACCATTCTTAAGTTGTCTGAAGGTGGAAGAAGTGAGACTTCTTTGTTTACAGCAAATGCAAATGCTCCATCGCCTTTACCTCTTAAAGTAATTTGCTGACGTGTAACTTGGTTTATTTCAATACCATCTTTGTAGGTTAATGTTGTCATAACATCATCCTTTCGTTTTTTGGATCAATAAAATTAGGTTCGACTACTTCAACAGCAATAGTATTTAAATTTTCTGTTGAAACAAAAAGACGGCTACCAATTTTTCTTTTACCACCTCTTATGAGAGCCATAGCTACTGAATGATTTAAATTAGGACTAAAATAACTCGATGTTACATGGCCAAGCATATCTACAGGATCCTTAATTGGTAAGGATAAATCTTTATGTTCGATAACATGCTGACCTTCTTCAATTCCTAAAGTTTTATCAACAGGAACAAGTCCAACAAGTTGTTTTCTATTTTCTCTAACAATATCAGTTCTGGTTAAAGATCTTTTACCGATAAAGTCCTTTTTCTTTTTACCAATCATCCAATTCAAATTTAGATCTAGTGGAGTTACAGTCCCATCTGTATCCTGACCAACGATGATGTAACCTTTTTCAGCTCTTAAAAGATGCATAGTCTCTGTTCCATAAGGGACTAGATCAAAATCTCTGCTAGATATGAAAAATCTCTGCCAAAGTTTTAAAGCATGACTAGGTGGAACGTAGATTTCATATCCTAATTCTCCTGTAAAACTTGCTCTCAAAATTCTTATTTCTGTATCTAAATATTTAAAATTATTAAAGCTCATAAATGGAAACTGGTCATTTGAAAAATCAATATCATTAAAAACTCTACTCATTATTACTCTTGATTTTGGTCCGCTAAGATTAAACGTAGCAAATTGTTCTGTAATTGAGTTCATGTAAACATTTAAATTTGGCCACTCAGTTTGTGAGTATTCTTCCATGTGAGCTAAAACACTTGCAGCATTACCTGTTGTTGTTGTGACTATAAAATGTTGATCATTTATTTTACAAACAATTCCATCATCTTTTACCATTCCATCTTCTCCTAACATAAGAGCGTATCTTCCCGTCTTAGGTTTCATTTTTGTAAAACTATTTGTGTACATTAGATTTACAAAAGTTAGAGCATCCTTACCTTTAATTTCAATTTTACCAAGTGTAGATCCATCTAAGATTCCAGCAGTCTTTCTTACTTGTTCAGCCTCTCTTTGAACAGCTTGATGCATAGTTTCATCTTCAGATTTTTTGAAGTACCAAGGTCTTTTCCATTGTCCAACATTTTCAAAAACAGCGTTCTGTTTTACATGCCAAGAATGTAAAGGTGTTTTTCTCTCAGGATCATAAAATTCATATGTACTTCTTCCAGCTATAGCAGAAAAATTAACAGGACTGTAAGGAGGTCTATAAGTTGTTGTTCCAACCTCAGAAATATCTTTTTTTAATATTTTTGAGACAATTCCAAGTGCATTTATACTACTAATTTTTCCTTGATCAGTTCCCATACTATTTGTTGTAAATCTTTTTAAGTGTTCAATTCTATTAAAGCCTTCATTGACTGCTTGTCTTAAGTCTTTCGTAGTTACATCGTTTTGAAGATCTATAAATGATTTAGACCATATAGATTTTTTTTCGTGTTTAGTTTCCCAAAGCTCTTTAATTTGAAATTTTTCAGACCCGTTAAGTTCAAACTTTACTTCGAGTTCATTTAGACCTTCAAATTCACTTAATTTTTTTTCAACTTCGACTAAAAGTTTTTCGTAGCTAAAGTTACCGCTTACAGATCCAAGAGTAATTGTTTTTTGGAAAATTCTATCTGGTTTAAAAGTTAAATGGTCCTTGTCCCATTTTAAAAGACCTTTAGATTGAGTAAACAAATGAATATCTGGATTAAAACCACCTGACACACAGAGCATGGATGTTTTGATTTTGCTAATTTTATTTTTTTTAGTTCTTATAGAAACTTTTTTAACTTCTTTTTGTCCTTCGCAACCCTCAACCTCAGATTTGGGGTAAAAAGGAATACTAAATTTCTCTAGTAGTTCTAATGTTTCTTTTTCAATATTTTTTTGATCTCTTATATCCACATAAGCTTTTGGCCTGTGGCCTAGATCTGTAAGAGATTTTAAAAGACTAAAGGTTGATGAATTATTTGTAAAAATAACAGGGCTTTCATCAGGAACAACACTGTATCTATTTAAATATTTTTCAAAAGATGCTGCAAGCATCACTCCAGGTAAATCGTTATTTCTAAAAGTAATAAATCTTTCAATATGTCCGTTAGCTAAAATCGTATGTTTAGTTCTAATTTTGTGTAAAACTAACTCTGGTTTTTCGTTATCTTGAGGCTTTCCAACATTTTTATCCTCTAGTGCAATGAGATGATCACTAAAATTATATGTGGTGACCAAAGTATTTTTTAATATTTTGATATTATTTGAATTCCTAATTAATCTTTCAGTTTTTTCTAACCATTCATCTGTTGGTTGGTCATTGATAGATTTTATTTTATTAGCATTTTTTAAAATACCGCCAAAAGCATCTTCTCTTTCAACTAACAAAACATCGTAATTTGTACCTGCAAATTTTCTGGCTGCCAGAAGACCACTTAGACCTCCACCAACAATAATAACGTCGACGTTATGATGTTGATGTATACTTTTTGATTTAAATTCTTTTGGGGGTTTTCCTAAACCAGCTGTTCTTCTAATTAAAGGCTCATATACATTTTTCCAAAATCCTTTAGGTCCCATAAAAGTTTTGTAATAAAAACCTGCAGAAAATATTGGTGATAAAATATTATTTATTGAGCCTAAATCAGTTTTTAATGAAGGCCAACGGTTTTGGCTTTTAACAATCATTCCCTCGTAGATTTTTTTTACAGTTGCTCTAACGTTAGGTTCATTATGCTCATTTATAATTTGAACTAATGCGTTAGGCTCTTCAATTCCGCATGTATAAATACCTCTTGGTCTATGATATTTAAAACTTCGTCCAATTAATCTAACGTTATTTCTCAATAAAGCAGCGGCAATAGTATCTCCCTCATTACCAGCATATTTTTTTCCATCAAATTTAAAATATATTTTACTCTCAGTCATATTTTCTACTTAAGCAATTTCTTTTTTTCCCTTTCATATTCATATCCAGTGATTACGCCATCTTTATAAAGGTCTAAAAGCTTTTTTAATTGATTAGAAACCTCATCACTTATGACTTTATTAGTTTCTATTTTATTAGATTTTTCTGCGTTTATATTTTCAGAAAATAAAGAGAAAAAAAATGTGATTAAAAAAAGAGTTATAATTTTTTTCATGGTTTTTTTACCGAAAAGTTACCTGAACCAACATCTGGTTCTCCAGATGGTGTTTTAATTGTATTTTTAAATTCTTTTAACGGAGGAGGGGTCTCTCCTATTTTATAAACTTTTAATATTTCATCCGTTGAAGTGTTTCTAACTGCATTAAACCATTTTTTGCATCCGTGGGTGTGAACCCAACGTTCGTAATAAATTCCTTTTGGATTTGCTCGAATAAAAACATATTCAGACCATTCTCTATCACTTATTTGTTCAGGATCTTTAGGTCTTGTTACGTGAGCTTCACCACCATTAGAGAATTCAGATTGATCTCTTTCTCCGCAATAAGGACATCTTATAGTAAACATTTAATGTGCTACAGCTGCAGCTCCGTGCTCATCAACCAATCGACCACTTACAAATCTGTCTACACTAAATGGCGCGTTAATCTTATGAGGTTTATTTTTTGCTATTGTATGTGCAAAAACATTTGCACTTCCTGGTGTTGCTTTAAAACCGCCTGTGCCCCACCCACAATTAAAATATAATCCTTCTACTTCACATTTACTAAGTATTGGACTTGCATCTGGAGTTATATCAACAATACCACCCCATTGTCTGAGCATTTTCATTTTTCCAAAGATCGGATAGAGCTCAACTATTGCTCTGATAGTATCTTCAATAATATTATAACCACCTCTTTGTGTATAAGAATTATATCCGTCAGTTCCTGCACCAATAACAAGTTCACCCTTATCAGATTGACTTACATAAGCGTGTACAGCGTTCGACATAACAACTGTATTGATCACAGGTTTAATTGGTTCAGACACTAATGCTTGCAGAGCTTTACTTTGAAGTGGTAATTTAATTCCGGCAGTTGCTGCTAAGACACTTGTGTGACCAGAAGCAACCACACCAACTCTGTTTGATCTAATAAAACCTTTAGATGTTTCAACACCCTGTACTTTTCCTTTAGCTGTCCTTATTTTTTTAACTTCACAATTTTGTATTATGTCCACTCCCAATTCATCCGCTCTCATTGCGTAACCCCACGCAACTGCATCGTGACGTGCTACGCCAGCTCGTGGTTGATAAGAAGCCCCCAAGACAGGGTACCTACAATTTTCAGTATTCATTATTGGTACTAATTTTTTTATTTGATGAGGATCAACCCATTCAGAATCGATACCGTTTAATTTATTTGCACTTACTCTTCTTCTAATTTCTTTAACGTCGTGCTCATTGTGTGCAAGATTTAAAACACCTCTCTGGCTGAACATAATGTTGTAATTTAATTCTGAAGATAAATTTTCCCAAAGTTTTAATGAATGTTCGTATAAATGTGCACTTTCGTCCCAAAGATAATTTGATCTTATAATTGTTGTATTACGACCTGTGTTACCTCCGCCAAGCCAACCTTTCTCAATAACTGCAATATTTTTTAAACCATGTTCTTTTGCAAGATAATAAGCTGTACCAAGACCGTGTCCTCCACCACCAACAATGATTACATCATAAAATTTTCTAGGATCTGGATTACGCCACATCTTTTTCCAATTTTGATTATCAGAAAGTGAATTTTTTACTAAGCTAAATATGGAGTATTTTTTTTTCACAATTTAAAATTATCAAAAAATATTGATTTCATCTAGTTAATTTAGGTTGAAGACCCCATTGGAATTGGCTGAGAAACCACCGTAGTTAGCCAACAATTTTTTAACGGACCGTCTTCTAAAAATTTTTCAACCTGCCATCTAAATTTAAAGTATTTTTTATCTGGTCCCAAGATAATTACCTCATAGAGAGCCCTTTTATTATCATTATCAATTTCTAAAATTTCATGGCCAATATGACCAATTAACATTTTATAAGAGTCACCCTTTATCATTTTTGTAAAATTATCCAATGGACCAGTAAAACGTTGGTTGTTTGGGTGAGCAAATTCCCATGTTTGTTTAATTCCATTATCTTTTGATGGAGCATCGTTCTTCATTAAACTCTTAAGCTGAATTTTAATTACTTCCTCTGGCTTAATTTTAGCATCAGGTTTGATAAAATCTGCGTAGGCAAAACATTGATTTAAAATGAATATTACTACAAAAAGTTTTAAAACTCTTTTCATTAGAAATTTGTAGTTTATTAGATTGATACGTCAAGTAGGTTACTTGACGTATCAAAAAGAATTTATTTAAGCTGCTAATGCTTGTTCAATATCAGCAATAATATCGTCGTGATGTTCTATACCGATAGAAAGTCTCACATAACCTGGCGTTACACCAGCATCAGCTAACTGTTTATCATTTAACTGACTGTGCGTAGTAGAAGCAGGATGTATTGCTAAGCTTCTTGCGTCACCAATATTAGCAACATGGTAAAGCATTTTTAAGTTGTCTATAAATTTAGCTCCAGCTTCTTTTGAGCCTAAATCCATTCCAACTAAAGAGCCATAACCACCCTTCATGTATCTTTTAGCTCTATCCCTAATCTCACCTTGATGATTAGTAGGATAGATTACATTCTTAACTTTTTTCTGAGACTCTAAAAATTTCACAACTTTTTCTGCGTTTGCACAATGTTGTTTCATTCTTAAGGCAACAGTTTCCAAGCCTTGAATTATTTGCCAAGCGTTGAATGGAGCTAAAGGAGCACCTAAGTCTCTAAGCAAAACTACCCTTGATCTAATCGCAAAAGCTACATTCGCTCCAGTAAGTTTTGGAACATCTCTTCCCCAAACCGCACCGTTGTAACTTGGATCAGGTTCATTGAACAAAGGTTGTCTTTTTGGATCTTTAACCCAATCGAAATTTCCTCCATCAACAATAATACCTCCAATCGAAGTTCCATGACCTCCGATATATTTTGTTAAAGAGTGCATCACTACCGCAGCACCATGCTCAAGTGGTTTACAAATCACAGGAGCAGCTGTGTTATCAATAATTAATGGGATACCATGTTTTTTTCCAATGTCTGCTACTTCTTTAATTGGGAAGACTCGCAAATAAGGATTAGGACAAGACTCTCCATAATACGCTCTAGTTTTTTCATCCGTTAACTTTTCAAAGTTTTTAGGATCTTTTGGATCAGCAAATCTCACTTCAATACCTTGCATACTTAAAGTATTTTTAAATAAGTTTACTGTTCCACCATATAGATCGGTTGATGAGACTATATTATCTCCTGCCTGACAAACATTCTGCACACAAAAAGCAGATGCTGCTTGACCAGACCCAACTGCTACAGCAGCTAGACCTCCCTCTAATGCAGCAACTCTTTTTTCAAGAACGTCGCAAGTAGGATTCATAATTCTTGTATAAATATTACCAAATTCTTTCAGCCCAAATAAATTTGCAGCAGTATCTGCATTTTTAAATTGGTAAGAAGTTGTTTGATATATCGGCACCGCAACTGATGTTGTTGTTGGGTCGCTTCTATATTCGCCTCCATGTAAACCGATGGTTTCTGGATTTTTAAAGGCCATTTTATTTTCCTCCTTTTTAGTACTTCGACAAAATGTCAGGCGTACAATACAGTTCAAATGCCCGGTTCTAATTTGAAACTATTCCAAAAAAAAACCACCGACTAAAGCGGTGGTCTCGAAAGATTTAACGCTTTAGCGGATTTTTAAAGCGCTCGCAATTTGTTTTAAATCAGCGCTAATGTTGAAATTATATTAGGTTTAACATGACAAAGTCAATACCAATTTGCTTCATTTTTAACACAGTAAAAATGATGTAAAGTAATGTTATGAGCAATAAATGGAACAGTAATTTAACTCCTGAACAAAATTATATTCTAAAAGAAGAAGGTACAGAGCCTCCAGGATCTAGTCACTTAAATCAGGAAAAAAGAGAAGGTGATTATTATTGCGCTGGTTGTGGAGTAAAACTTTTTAGTTCAACTATGAAGTATGAAAGTGGATCTGGTTGGCCGTCTTTCTTCTCTTCTCTACCAGATGTATTTGAAACTAAAACAGATACCCACATTGGTTATGAAAGAACAGAATATCACTGTAAGAAATGTGGAGGACACCACGGACACATATTCGATGACGGTCCAGAACCGACAGGAAAAAGATTTTGCAATAACGGTCTTTGCTTAGTTTTTAAGCCTAAAAAACAATAAAATATATAACAAAAAAAATAAGAGAGTATTCTAAAACAGTTTTTGTTTTTTCTAACTTATCAGCACCAAACTTGTTTTCTAAATATTTTTTAGAAAAATAAAACATTAAATGAACGGTAATAACAGATATACCAATTCCAATTAAAGTTGCTTTAAAACTAAAATTTTTATATCCAAAATAACAAGCTAATATAAAAGTTATCCAAGAAACTTTAGAAATAAAGACTTTAAATAAAATCGCTGTTTTTTTACTGAAAATAGACTGTGTCCTGATGAAGGAGTAGGACCAAATAAGACCTAGCAGAAAGCTTAAATATTTTATAATCATTATTTTAATAGTATCATTAAATTATGTTAATTAAATCTTTCTTAGCTTTTGGTGCAGGCTTTATTAGTTTTCTATCCCCATGTGTTTTGCCTTTAATACCTGGTTACATTTCTTATATTTCTGGAGAAAGTCTTGGTGATATAGTCGAAAAACAAAAAAAAGTTATTTTAAAAACTGTTTTATTTTCTTTAGGATTCTCACTCGTATTTATTAGCTTCGGTGCCACAGCATCTTTTATTGGAAATATATTATTAGAAAACTCAAATACTCTAAGAATAATTGCAGGAATCATAATAATAATTTTTTCTCTTCAACTAATTGGTATTTTAAACCTTAATTTCTTAAATCAAGAAAAAAGATTTCAGACAAAAAACTATTCAAATAACTTATTTTTTCCAGTTCTTGTGGGTGCAGCTTTTGGCTTTGGTTGGACACCATGTATTGGACCTGTGCTTGGATCAATCCTGACGCTTGCGGCAGTTGAAAGTAGTATAGGAAAAGGAATTTTATTATTAAGCTTTTATTCCTTAGGCTTAGCAATACCTTTTATCTTGTCAGGTTATGGTATTTCCAAATTCTTAGCATTTTCTAAAAATTTTAGAAAAAATATTAAAATCGTTTCTGTTAGTGGAGGAGTAATTTTATTAATTACTGGAATACTAATTCTTACAAATAAATTGCAAGCACTTGGTTATTTTATACTTGAAGCTATACCGATACTTGGAAATTTAGGCTAATAATTTATCTAACTCGCCACTTTTGTTAGCAGCTTGTAATTCAGCGTTACCACCAACGTGATGATCACCAATAAATATTTGAGGCACAGAAGTTCTTCCACCGCTTTTCTTTAACATTTCTGCTCTTTTACTTTCATCCTCCCAAACATTTATTTCTTGGTAGGGAATTTTTTTTGAATCAAGCAACGCTCTTGCATAAACGCAATAAGGACAAAAATTACCAGTATACATCACAACTTTTTTCATAACTAATATATATCACTAATTCTAATTTTTTCTCTCATTTTCTTTCTTTCAAGTTTAAATTTTTTCCTATGTTTTATACTTGTCTTATGAACTCTTTTCCTCCACAACCTAAATGAACTAGGTTTCAGATTTCTTCTCATAATTTTTATAACTTGAGATTCATTTTTTCCTGTTTTTTTTTCTATTTCTTCAAATGTAATACGGTCTGCCCAACCTGCCCAAATTATCCAATCTTCATTATATTTTTTTGGCTCTGGATTTTTAACTCTTGTTTCTGGAATAAGGCTTCTTTTTTTCATCAAAAAATATATAGTTTAAACATGTTTCCCGAAAACTACTTTATTTACGTTCAATTGTTGCTGTTTCTTTTTATCACACCAGGACCACCTAGAGTCGTAATAGTTACAAATACTATAAATTATGGATTAAAAAAATCTATCTGGACTGCTTGCGGGGATGTTTCTGCTAATGCTGTTCAGGCAACTTTAGTAACATTTGTTATAGGTACTTTACTTATAGATAATCCAAGTATTTTTGTTTATCTAAAGTGGGCAGGAATTTCCTACATTATGTACTTAGCTTACGAAACTTTTACATTAAAAGTTAAGGGATTAGGAAAAACTAGTACTTCATTAAAAAGTAATTTTGCAATGTATAGAGATGGATTTTTGGTTGCGGGTTTAAGCCCAAAAGCTTTAGTTACTTTTGGAACAGTTTTTATACAATTTATTAATTTTGAAAATAATATTATTTCACAGTTTTTAATTTTAACTTTCACTTGGGTATTTTTAGATTTTTTAAGTCTTATGATGTATGGATTAGCAGCAAGAAAAATTTCAATTTGGCTAAAGGGTAATCCGAGACTTTTGAATACAATTTCAGCGTGTGTCTTAATTATCATCGCAATAATTATTGGAATTAAAACTTAAATTTTACATTTTAACCTGTTGTCTAAAAACTCAAAAATTGCTTTAATAATTATAATTAATTAATTAATTAAAGGGGGAAACAAATGAATAAAATAGCAAAACTATTTATTACATTTATTTCAGCTTTAACTCTAACATTAACAAGTATCACTTCTTCTTTTGCAAAAGTTGAAGGAGATATGATTGTGTTAGGTTCTGCGATATCTCTTACAGGAAAATACTCTTCTAACGGAGTTCATACTCAAAACGGTTACAACATGGCTGTTGATAGAATAAACAGTATGGGTGGCGTTAAAGTTGGAGGAAAAAGTTATAAATTTGAGATCATTTATTACGATGATGAATCAAATCCTAAAAGAGCTGCACAGTTAGCTGAAAGACTAATCAAACAAGACGGCGTTCATTATATGCTTGGACCATACAGTTCAGGTTTAACGAAAGCCATTGCACCAGTAACTGAGAAATATAAAATTCCTATGGTTGAAGCAAACGGTGCATCAAGATCTTTATTTACAAAAGGATACAAATATTTGTTCGCGGTGTTATCACCAGCTAACCAATACCTTGAAGTAGCGATCGATCTTGCAGTCGAAAAAAATGGTGGAAAAGGTGTAAAAATTGCACAAGCATTTGAACAAGATGCTTTCTCACAAGACGTGAGACTTGGAATCTTAGATGCTGCAAAAAGAACGGGATCTAAAATCATCATTGATGACAAATTACCAAAAGAGCTAAATGATATGGCTGCTACATTGGCAAAAGTAAAAGCTACTAAGCCAGATGTACTAGTAGTATCAGGGCATACAAAAGGTGCATTAACTGCAATCAGACAAATTTCTGAAATGAAAGTTGATGTTCCAATGTTAGCGATGACACACTGCGATGCTGCAAAACTTTCTAAACAACACGGAAAGAAATCAGAGTATGCATTGTGCGCTTCTCAATGGCATAAAAACTTAAGCTACAAAGATAAATTCTTTGGTGGTGGTAAGAAGTATGACAAAGACTTTAAAAAAGAATTTGGTTATGCTCCGCCTTACCAATCAGCTGAGTCATCTGCCGCTTTACTAGTGTTTAAAGATGCGTTCGAGAGAGCAAATTCTTTTGACAGAGATAAAGTAAGAGATGCTTTAAAAGCTACAGACATGCAAACTTTCTATGGAAACATTAAATTTGGTCCTGGTGGTCAAAACATTGCTAAGCCAATGATCTTGTTCCAAGTAAGATGCAAAGGTGACTCGTGTGAGAATAAAGTTGTTGCTCCAACAAAATGGGCTTCAGACAAATTCTTCCACCCGATACCACCGTGGTCTGAAAGAGGTTAATACTTTTTAAGTATATTATTAAATGCCCCCTAAAATTTAGGGGGCATTTTTTTTAAAAGATTTTATGGATTTTTTGATTTTTAAAGCTCCAATGTTAATGGTCCAAGCTTCGTTGGACGGAATTCTATTGGGAATTTTATTTGCACTAATTGCTTATGGAATGGCTCTTCAATGGGGAGTAATGAATATAATTAATATTGCTCAAGGTGATTTAGTAATACTCGGTGGTTATATTGCCTACACCATGTATCTTGCTGGAATTCATCCAGCTTGGGGAGTTATAGTTTCACCGATCTTAATGTATTTTGTTGGTTGGGGACTTTATAAATTAGTAATTAATAAAGTTGTGGATCGAGACTTATTTATTTCAATTTTAGCAACTTTCGGTATCGCAATTGTATTTCAACAGTTAATGAATTTTATTTTTGGTGCAGACGTAGTTGTTGCACAATCTGAATATGGAACAACAATGCTATTTGATAATTCAGTTACCCTACCAAATTCAAAAATATTCTCTGCCTTTGTAAGCCTAGCATATGCAGTAGCTTTGGTAATTTATATGAAAAAATCTAAACTTGGACGAGCCATAAGAGCAACAGCGCAAAACGCTAGAGCTGCAAAAATTCTTGGTGTAGATACCGAAAAAGTTTATGCTGCAACTTTTGGAATTAATGCTGCATTATGTGGGATCGCGGGAGCTCTTATTTCAATCACTCTTACTCTTCATCCGTATGTAGGACTTCCTTATACAGTAAGATCTTTCATGATAGTTATTGTAGCAGGTCTTGGTAATTTACCGGCGGTTGCAATTTCAGGAATGGGATTAGGATTATTTGAAGAGTTTGCAGATTATATTTTAGGCACAGAATTTAGAATTGGTGCAGTATTTATGCTGCTTGTATTTATATTAGTGTACAGAAGATTTAAACTTTCAAAGAAAAGAGAGTATTTAAAATGAGAAAAATTATTTTATTTTTAACTTTGCTGATAGTTTCAAATGCGTTTGCTGATGAAAAACCAGGCAGATTTTTTAAAGATCAGCCAGATGTAACAAAAGATCCTCAAGTTCATTTCATATACTTGTTAAATAAAGATAGCAAAGACAGGGAGTGGGATATTAATGGTAAAATGGAAGCTGAGCTTATGGAAATTAATGAAAAATTTTTTGAAATGACAAAGGGAAAACAAAAATTTAGATATGATATGAGAAAAGATGGAAAACTAGATATCTCTTTTGTTCGTTTTGATAAAAAATACAAAGGTAATTATGGAATGAATTATCCAGATGCTTTTCTTACTAAAAACGGATTTAATGATCCAAATAAACTTTATTTTACATGGGCTGATGTTGGTTATCAAGATGGTGGCCAAGGATCCGTTCATCATGGATACATATTTTTAAAAAGTAAATATATTGGTGTAAAAGCAAAAAGAAGTATTATGACACTGCACGAATTAGCTCACGTGGCTGGTTTTGCCTGGCGGTGTAACAAAGGAAATTACGGAGGTAATCATATTAAAAATACAATCGTTGGAGGACCTGAGAGTGGTGATAAATACAGATTAGGTAGTATATATGATCACGGAGATCCTACCTGCCCAGATATGAAAGACTTGGTTTTTTTAACACCAACTTCAGATACACCTTTTAATCCAGTTGAATTAAAATGTGCTATGGCAGCAGAAGTTGGAAGAGGTATTGCGCCTAACCCTGATTATAAATGGAGAGATAGATATTCTCATAAAAAATTACAAAAAGTATCTAAGAAAAGAACTTGGTGCACTTATAACCGTTATAAAAACTTTAAAGAGGGTTAACATTAAAAATGAAACAAAAAGATTTAATTTTATATTCTGGTCTAATTATCCTAGGTTTAGCTGCGCCCTATTTATTTTCTGCTTTTAAAGTTCAGCTTACATATCTTTGCGTCTTGATCGTTCTGGCGATGACTTGGAATTTACAAGGTGGAGAAATGGGCTACAATAGTTTTGGAAATATCCTTTTCTACGGTCTAGGAATGTATTTAACCGCATCAGTTCAAGTAGGTATGTTTTTTCCATTAGCAGAATGGACAGAGAGCGGTGGAGAAAAAACATTCGTGCATACGACAGCACAATATTTTCAAGGAATTGGTGTTGGTTTATTAGTTGCAGCTATTATTCCAGCATTAGTCGCGGGCGCTATTGGTTATGCTATTTTAGGTTTAAGAGGTCATTACTTTGCTATTTGTACTTTAGGTTTAGGGATCGCAGCAGGTGAAATAGCTGGAGGGATAGAAATAATTGGAGCTGGGCAAGGCTTCACTACACCACCTTTTCCTGCAGAAATAGTTGATCCTGAAGCAAGAGGAAAATTTTTCTACTTTACAAGTTTTATTGTATTAGTTTTAGCATTTATTTTTGTAAAATATATTTACGGCTCTAGATTTAGATTAATTTTAAATGCGATAAGAGATAACGAAGATAAAGCAGAAGCAATGGGTATTCAGACAATGAAATATAAAATTGTTGGTTGGATGGTATCTGCATTTTTCTGTGGTCTGGCTGGCGGAATTATGGGTGGGTTAATTGGATATATAGACTCAACAGATGTTGCATTTGATGGAAGAGAGATGGGAGTATTTATGGTCTTAATGGCAATACTTGGCGGAAAAGGAACTTTATGGGGACCAATTATTGGTGCAACTTTATTCCATTTCTTCAAAGAAGGTCTTTGGACTTTTATATTAGGCTGGCAATATGTTGCGTTGGGAGTTTTGATTGTTGTAATTGTAATTTATTTCCCAGAGGGATTAATGGGTTGGTTAAGAGAAAAATACCCTGAAAGATTTGGAGAAGTTATTGATGAAAAAGATCGTAAATCACAGGTGGAATTAAAATGAGTCTTTTAGAAGTAAAAAATGTAAGCAAATCTTTTGGAGGAGTGAAAGCCAATGTAGATATTTCTGTTTCTGTGGAGCAAGGATCAATAGTTGGCTTAATCGGACCAAACGGTTCTGGCAAAACAACGTTATTTAATTCAATCGTTGGAACTCATCCAATTGATCAAGGATCTATCGTTTTTAATAATACTGAAGTTTCACAAATGCCTGTCCCTGCAGTAGCTAAATTAGGATTATTAAGAACATTCCAGCAAACAAGAATTTACTCAAAACTTAATTGTGTAGAAAATATGTTAATCAGTCATAAGGCTAGCGACTCAGGCTTTATATTTGCAAAAATACCGCCTGAGCTTACTGAAAAAGCAGAAAATCTTTTATACTTTGTAGGACTTTATCAAAAAAGAAATCTAAGAGCAGGAGATTTATCATTTGGTCAGCAAAAACTTTTAGAGTTAGCAATGGCATTAATGAATGAACCTAAAATGTTATTATTAGACGAACCTACAGCAGGTATCAATCCAACATTAATAAATGGAATTATAGACAGACTTATAAAAGTTAATAAAGATTATGGAATCACTCTTTTGGTAATAGAGCACAATATGAAAGTTATAATGAGTTTAGCCCAAAGCATTTTTTGTTTGGCTCATGGAAAACTTTTAGCGCAAGGCTCACCAGATCAAATTAAAAATGATAAGCGAGTTGTTGATGCTTATTTAGGAGCGCAATAATGGCAAATCAATATGAAGTATTAGGTAAAGCACCAGATATTAAAGATCTACAAAAACTTTCTGGATCAAACTTACATTTACAGATTAAAAATTTAAATGCTGGTTATGGAAAAATGGAGATACTTCATAACTTTGATTTATTGGTAGATAAAGCTCAATCATTATGTCTAATAGGACCGAATGGTGCAGGAAAATCTACGATACTTCATTCTATTTATGGCTTTACTAATATTTTTTCAGGACAAATCGAAATAGATGGAAAAGAAATAACAAATCTTACACCTGCTGAGAAATTAAAAAGTGTAGGTATAGCCTATATTCTTCAAGACAATTCTGTATTTCCAGATATGACAGTTGAAGAAAATTTATTAATGGGTGGGTACATTAAAGATAAAACAGAGGAATCTTACGCCGAAGCTCAGAGAGTTTTGGAAAAATATGAAAGATTAAACAAAAGAAGAAACCAGCCTGCAAAAGTATTATCGGGTGGAGAAAGAAGGCTTCTTGAAATTTCAAGGGCTTTGGTGATGCGTCCATCAATACTTTTAGTAGACGAACCATCAATTGGATTAGAACCAAGATATATCGAAATGGTTTTTGAAATTTTAGAGGATCTTCAAAAAAATGAAAAGAAAACTATTATTATGGTCGAACAGAATGCGAAAAAAGGTTTAGAGTTCGCAGATATTGGGTATGTACTAGTTTCTGGACAAACCGCAATTGTTGGTGAAGGGGATGAACTGTTAAAAAACCCTGATGTCGGTAGACTCTTTCTTGGCGGTTAATGATAAACTCTGCATATTTTTTTCTCGGATTTAAATCAGTAAGATCATTTGATAGTCCTGCTATAGCTTTAGCGTGCAGTTTTATTGCTATTGGTGCATTACTAAAAAACATAGGCTTTAATTTACAACAAAGTTTTTTTTCAACATTTTTCACTTACGCACTGCCAGGTCAATTAGTTATGGCAGAGTCATTTATAATAGGTGCATCTTTAATTAATATTTTTATTGGCGTGTGGTTAGTAAATGCTCGGTTATTTCCAATGGCGGTATCAATGTTTCCTTTACTTAAAAGCAAGAAGCAATCTAAATGGAAATATTATTTATCTTGTCATTTTCTTGCAGTGTCCTCTTGGTTAATAATGAAAAAAGATTATAGAACAATTACAGAAGAATTTAGAATTGACTTTTGGATAGGAATAGGTACTGCAACATGGTCAATCGCTATTCTCTCAACTGTTTTAGGTTTCTTGGTATCAGATTATTTAAGTAAAGATATGATGATTGGTTTAGCAATAGTTAATCCAATTTATTTCTTTTGTATGTTAATTGGTTCAATAAAAAATATTGCAATTGGAACTTCAGTAATATTAGGGACAATACTTGGGCCTGCGTTTTATTTAATATCACCTGAGTGGTGTATTTTGTACGGAGGTGTAAGCGCTGGTGTCGTAGCTTTTTTTGCAGGTGAATTTGATGAGTAATTTATCCTCTAATATAATTTTAGTTATTGCAGTCACATCTATCGCAACTTATTTGTCCAGATCTTTTGGTGTTTTATTTTCAGAAAAAATTGATGAACATTCGAAAATATTTAAATTATTTGACTGCATAGCTTATTCAACTTTAGCTGCTTTAATATCGAAAGTTGTTATATTTCCTGCTGGGGACTTGGTAGAAGCAGGTATTTTTCTTAGGATAGGTGTAGTTTTTTTATGTGTTATAGCTTTCTACGTTTTTAAAAAAAACTTGGTATATCCAACTATTCTTTCTGCTATACTTTTAACAGTTTTGATAAAAATTATATAATGAGTATTGAAATTAAAGATCATTCATCATCAAAAAGGATCAAGGTTGTGCAAATAAAGGAGACTGATTTGGATAAGTTAATTTTCCCTTTCAATAAACACAGTATCCAATCTCTTGAGTATAAACCGTTCTCAAGATTTTCTTTAGCCAAAAGTGTAGATGATGTTTTTTCAGGAGAGTTAAGTAAAGTTTTAAATAACACTTTGAAAGATAGAAATACTGGTACAGCTATAGTTGAACCCGATATTAAAAATTCAAAATTTGACAAAGATTTTTTAGTTAAACTTTCGACGGCACTAGTATATTTGGTAGGACTTCCCAATTTTGACTCTATGACAGGGAAGTATTATGCGCGTTTTCACGTTAAACATTCTGACTCTAGTGACTCATATTTAAGAAAAGCTTACAGAAATTTAGATCTTCATACGGATGGAACATTTGTAAAAGAAAAAACAGATTGGTTATTAATGACAAAAATGGAGGAAATTAATGTAAAAGGTGGTGAAAGTACTTTGCTGCACTTAGACGACTGGGAACATTGTGAAGAGTTGAGCACGGATCCAGTTGGAAAAGAAAATTTTACTTGGGGGTCACCAAAAAGCAAAAATATCGAATATAAAGTTGAACATCCAGTATTTTCTCAAGATAAAAATGGCAAAACAATAATTTCATATATCGACCAATTTCCTGAGCCAAAAAATATGAAACAAGGCTTATTTTTACAAAAATTATCAGATGCTTTGGAGCAAAGTAAAAATAAATTAGTTTTTCCATTAAAGGTAGGGTCTGCGATATTCTCAAATAATTACTTTTGGTTACATGGAAGAACTGCTTTTAAACAAGACATGAATTTAAGTAGAGAACTTCTCAGAATCAGGGGTGTTTTTGCTGATCAAAACTAAAACAAAGTTTCAAAACCAATAAATTAAGTGTAATAAAATTTTTCAATGTTGCATATTTACAACATAAAAAGGTTGGAAAATGTGGCCTTTTTGAATGGTTTATTTAAACATGTTAGCTAATTTAAAATGTATAAAATTAAAAAATATGCTAAGTTTGCGCAAATTTTATAATTTTAAGACACCGGAGAATTTATGAGTAAATACTTTAAAACTTTAATAGGTGCATTAACCTTATCAGCTTTCACAATAAGCTCGGCTTATTCAGGAATGGGGGTAAGTTTGATGTACGGTCAAGTAGAAACAGATGGTACAGAAACTGAAAGAACAGTTTCTGGGGTTACTTCAGAGACTAACTCAGCCTCAAGATCAGAAAAATATTTTGGTGGTTCAGTTTTCGCAGAAACTGAATATGCTGGATTTACTGTAGGATTAGATGTTGTTCCTTTAAAAATTAAACTTGGTGATGGATCAAGAACAGACACAACATCTGATGCAAACGAAAGTACCCAAGAAGATGGTACAGTAAAAGCCGAAGCACATCTTGATTACTTAACTACTATTTATGCACATTATCCAATTGGCGATTATTATGCTGGTTTAGGATTTCACTACACAAATGTAAGTACGGATGAAACATTGCACACTTCTTCATATGGAGATGAGAGCATAACTGGTTTTCAACTTGCACTTGGTATGAACAGTGGAAATCTTCGATACGAAGTAAGCTATTCAGATTTTGACGATATAAGTTTAACTTCATCTAATGGTGATAAAATTACAGCTGATGCTGATAATATGATGTTTAAACTTTCTTATATTTTCGGACAATAATTTATTAAAAAAAAAACTATTTTAAAAAACCCGCGATTTAAAAAACGCGGGTTTTTTTATTTTTGTAGATAAATTTTAAAATAAGGGGAACCACAAATAATATCATTAAGAGTCTTATTATGTGGTGAAATGATACAAATTCAGGATCTAGATCAAAAAAAATTGCAATTACCGCTACTTCGTAAATACCTCCAGGACAATATGACAACAAAAGAGTAAAAAAGTTTTTATCTATAACCGCTCCAGCAGCAAAAGCTGCAATTACACCTAGTATCACCAATAAGAATGTAGCAACAAAACTATGGGCAGAATTTTTTGCTATTTCTTTAAATGTTTTGTCAGCAAATCTACAACCGACTGATGAACCTAATATAAGCAAACAATAATCAATTATATTTGGAGGTAATTGGTAAGAAGCCATATCTGTAATCTGTAAAAAACCACTAGCAAATAATGTACCAGCGAGTAATGCAGCAGGAATTTTTAATTTATCGAAAATAATTATTAAAACAATTGAAAGTGCAACTAATATTATTAAATCAAACAAATTTTGATTTAAAATTACTTTTTCAATTTTTTCAATATTTTCTGTTTCATAGAGACTATTAACTATAAAAGGAAATATTGTTATTATTATTATTAATCTAATTAAATGAGATGTAGCAACCTGACTTAGATCAGACTTTTCATCTTCTGCTAAAATTAATAATGGACCAAGCGCACCAGGTGCAGCCGAAAAAATGGAAGTTTTTTTTCCATAACCTGAAAATTTTTGAAGATATTTTGAAACAAGCAACACACTTATTATGATATAGGCTAACATAATGAATGAGGTCCAAACCCATTGGTGCATTTGCACAAATAATTCTCGATCAATATAATTACCAATATAGAGACCTAAAAAAATTAAGACGATGCTTAAAACAATTCTTGGCATTTTTGTTCTTATTCCACCAAGGGTTACAATTGACGTAATTATCATTGGACCTAAAAACCATGCTAAAGGAATATTGAAATAATCAGCTAATAAAGCGGCTGGAATAGATATCACGATTACCCATGCAAATTCTTTAGATAAGATCTGTTTAAAATTTTCTTTATTAAATGGAATTGCTTGGTTATTCTGCATAATTAATGAATTTAGGTTTTTTAGGAACAGGACACATCACAAATTCGACTATTTTAGGTATTTTTAAATCTAATTTAAAAATAAAAAAAATATTTATCTCTCCTCGTAATAAAACTATAGCAAAAAAACTTAGCAAAAGATTTAAAAAAGTTACTATAGCAAAAGATAATCAACAATTAATCAATAAATCTAATTGGGTTTTTTTAGCAATTACCCCGCAGGTTGGAAAAAAAATCTTAAATAAACTTAAATTTAAACAAGGTCAAAAAATTATAAGTTTTATTTCTACTATAAATCTTGCTCAACTAAAAAAATATATTGGCAATAAAAATAAAATAGTTAGAGCAATACCTCTTCCTCCAATATCGAATAAACTTGGACCAATACCAATTTGTCCTCCTGATAAGCAAGTAAAAGGTTTTTTTAGTAAATTAGGAACTGTGGTAGAAATTAAAAATGAAAAGCTATCAAAAAGTTTCTGGGTTTCATCTTCAATGATGGCTCCTTTTTATGAACTATTAAAAGTATTATCTGATTGGTTAGTAAAACGAGGTGTAAAAAGAAATGAGGCACAAAAATATATTACGTCCTTATTTATTGCATTATCTATTGACTCATCCTTAAATCCAAAAAAAGATTTGAAACATTTAGTTAAATCTTCTCAGACACCGAGGGGATTAAATGAACAAGCATTAAAATATTTAAGAAAGGCTGGATTTTATAGACATTTCTCAAAATCTTTGAACAGTATCCTTAAAAGATTAAACAATGTATAATGTTTATGCAGTCAGACTCTAATATTCTTCAGGTCAAAAACCTTTCTAAATCGTTTGGAGGATTAAAGGCAATATCAGATTGCTCTTTAAAAATAAAAAAAGGATCAATCACTGGTATCATCGGACCGAATGGATCTGGGAAAACTACATTATTTAATTTAATATCAGGTAATCTCAAATCATCCCAAGGTACAATTTTATTTAATAATGAGGATATTACAAATATTCCATCTTATGAATTATTTTCAAAAGGAGTTTTAAGAACTTTTCAAATTGCTCATGAGTTTACTAATCTCACCGTTTTAGAAAATTTAATGATGGTTCCTGGAGGACAATCAGGTGAGAAATTAGTAAATGCACTATTCAAACCAAGTCTAGTTAAAAAAGAAGAAATAAAAGTAAAAGAAAAAGCACTCAAAGTAATTGAATTTTTAAATTTAAAACATCTTTCAAATGAGTTAGCCGGAAATTTATCAGGAGGACAAAAAAAACTATTAGAGCTAGGTAGAACAATGATGGTTGATGCAAAACTAGTTTTATTAGATGAGGTAGGTGCGGGAGTAAACAGAACCCTTTTGAAAGATATAGGAAGCGCAATATTAAGATTAAATAAAGAACAAGGATATACTTTTTGTATGATTGAACACGACATGGAATTTATTAGCCGACTTTGTAATCCAGTTATTGTTTTAGCAGAGGGGGCCGTTTTATTTGAGGGCACTCCAGATGAGGTTAAGAGGAACGAAAAAGTTATTGAGAGCTATTTAGGAAGAGGATCAAAAATAAAGGATGAAAATTAATGGCTTTTTTTGAAGGAATAAAAATGACGGGAGGGTATGGATCTGGTCCAGATATAATCTCATCTTGCTCTGTAAATGTAAACAAAGGAGAAATAGTTTCAATTTTAGGTCCAAACGGAGCTGGAAAATCTACAGCTATGAAAGCTATGTTAGGATTATTAAAACTAAAATCAGGAAAAGTAGTAATTGATGGCAAGGATATTTCGAATTTAAATCCCCAAGACAGAGTTAAGCTTGGAATAGCATTTGTTCCTCAAAACCGTAATGTATTTGCAGGATTAACTGTTAGAGAAAACTTAGAGATGGGAGCTTTTCTAAGAGATGAAAATATTAAAGAAATTTTAGATAGAATTTATGAGCTCTTTCCAATTTTAAATGAAAAAAAATCACAATTAGTTGGAGAATTATCTGGCGGACAAAGACAGCAAGTAGCCCTTGGAAGAGCTTTGATGATAAAGCCATCCGTCTTAATGCTCGATGAACCGACTGCTGGAGTTTCACCAATAGTTATGGATGAGTTATTTGATCATATTCTAAAAGTCAAAAAAACAAATGTTGCAATATTGATGGTCGAGCAGAATGCAATACAGGCTTTAAGTATATCAGACAGAGGTTACGTTTTAGTTACAGGAGAGAATAGATATTCTGGAACTGGCAAAGAATTGTTAAATGACCAAAGAGTTAGAAGCTCTTTTCTGGGAGCTTAAAATGGATTTATTAAATGCAATAATTTTACTTTTAAATTATATATTTGTCCCCGCGTTATCTTATGGTTCACAATTAGCACTTGGAGCAATTTTTGTATCATTAATCTATGGAATTTTAAGATTTGCTTACTTCACAGCTGGAGATCTTATGTCTTTTGGTACTATGTTTACAATTTTATTTACATGGTATTTTCAATCTTTAGGAATAGGTTTAGGATTTCTTCCAACAGCATTAATTGCAATACCTTTTGGTATAATTGTAACTATTTTTTACGTGCTTCTGAAAGATAAATTGGTTTTTAGTTATTATAGAACTAAGAAGAGCCCGCCTGTAATGCTGGCAATGGTAAGTATTGGAACCATGTTTGTTACCCAAGCTATAGTAAGAATTATTATCGGACCTTTTGATAGAAGATTTTTTGACGGAGAAAAATTCATTATAAAAGCAAACGAGTTTAAAGAAATGACAGGTTTAAACGAGGGACTTGCTATAAAATCAACACAAGTAATAACTTTATTTGTAACAATTATAGTTGTTTCAATATTATTTTGGTTTTTGAATAAAACAAAAACAGGAAAGAGTATGAGAGCTTACTCAGACAATGAAGATTTAGCTCTCTTATCAGGAATAGATCCTAAAAAAGTTGTTATGACTACTTGGGTGATAGCAGCAATTTTAGCAACAATTGGTGGAGCTTTGTACGGATTAGATAAAAGTTTTAAGCCATTTACCTATTTTAACAATATGCTTCCAATATTTGCTGCTGCTATTGTCGGTGGCATTGGAAATCCATTTGGAGCTTTCTTAGGTGGATATGTTATTGCATTTTCAGAAATACTTTTGACATATGCTTATAAAAAGTTTTTCATCTATCTTTTACCAGAAAATCTAGAACCAGAAGGACTTTTACAATTACTATCTACAGACTATAAATTTGCAGTTTCTTTCTCAATTTTAGTTGTAGTTTTATTATTTAGACCTTCAGGTATTTTTAAAGGGAAAGTTTTATGAGAAATAATTTAGATATAATCGCTGCATACTCAATAATGTTAGGTCTAATAATTCTTGTTGGCTTTCTTCAGTCATGGAGCATAGCGTTATCAATCTTATGCTTATGTTTAATCTCTGCAGTTATGACAATAGGTGCCAATATTCAATGGGGATATGCAGGATTAATCAATTTTGGAATAATGGGATACACAGCGCTTGGCGGTTTAGCAGCAGTATTGGTTTCAGCTCCTCCAGTTGAAGAAGCGTGGAGAGCTGGCGGTTTAAACATTTTATTATGTGCATTCATAATTTTTTCGATGATTTTTATTATTCGTTTAATAATAAAAAAATTTAGTAAATTAAAAAATAGGAACTACATCATTGCAGCAATAATAATAGTTGGATTAATCTTATTAAGATTGATATCTGCGCCAGCTATAGAGTCAATCGAAGCAGTTAATCCAGCAACAACTGGCTTTTTGGGTGGCATGGGCTTACCAATAATATTTTCTTGGATCGTTGGAGCTTTTTTTGCAGGAGGCTTAGCATACGTAATTGGAAAGATTGCATTAGGACTAAGAGCAGATTATTTAGCGATAGCAACACTACTAATTTCTGAAATTGTAATAGCAGTAATTAAACATGAAGACTGGTTATCACGTGGAGTAAAAAATGTAATTGGTTTAAAAAGACCAGTCCCATATGAAATAGATTTACAAGGAAAAGAATGGTTTATTAATTTGGTTCAGAAATTTCATCAAGGAAGTTTAAACTTAATTTCAGACAATTTAGAAAAACAGCAAGCTTTAAAACAATTAGTTATTGAATCCTCAACTGTTTTCGTGAAATTATGTTTTGCAGGACTTTTTACAGCTGTAGTAATAGTACTTTTAATTATAACTCAAAAAGCTCTTTATTCACCATGGGGAAGAATGATGAGAGCAATTCGGGATAATGAAGAAGCAGCAAACGCGATGGGAAAGAATGTTGTTAAACAACACCTTTTAATATTTGTTCTTGGTTCTGCAATTGTAGGAATAGCAGGAGCAATGCTGGTAACATATGATGGATTATTCACTCCAGGTAGCTATAGACCTATGAGATATACGTTTTTAATTTGGGTAATGGTCATTGTTGGAGGAAGCGGAAATAATTTTGGAGCAATCTTAGGGGGTTTTGCTGTTTGGTTTTTATGGATTGAAGCAGCTCCAATTGCTTTATTTTTAATTAATTTCTTCACAAGCGGATTAGAAGAAACAAATGCTTTAAAAGTTCATCTTATCGACAGCATTCCATACTTCAGATTTTTAATGATGGGTGTCGGGTTATTATTAATAATGAGGTATAAGCCAAAAGGTATTTTACCAGAAAAAATTAAAAGAGTATAAAAAAAGCCTCAGCAGTTAAACCGCTGAGGCTTTAAAATTAATTTTTATCTCTGTTTCTTATTTTTAAATTTACCGCCCTTAACTTCTTTTTCAATGAAGTTACCGACGTGTTCACCGACATCTGTAAATTTAACAGCAGTTGCTCCTTCGTAATCAATTGATTTACCTTTAGCTAAAAGATCTAAACCTTTTTTTAGCTCTCCAGGGTAAATTTTAGTACCAGGTGCATTTGCAACAGACATTACGTTTTTAGCTATTGATCCACGATCAGCCGAACCTCCAGCCTGCATCGCAAGAACAATAAGTGCTGCAGCGTCATAAGACTCTCCAGTGTATGGACCAGATGAATCAATTCCAGCTGCACTAGCAACCTTTTTAAAAACTCCTGCTCCTTTACCTAGAGAACCAGGTAGAGAACCAAAAGATTTATTTAAACTTTTACCAAAAGTATCTGTAAGTGAGTCACCAATCATACCGTCTGATAAAATAAATGTATCAAAGGCACCAGAATCAAGTGATCCTTGGATTATTCCCTTACCACCTTGGTCAAGATAACCAATTACAGCAACAGCATCTCCACCAGCAGAAGCTAATGTTGATACTTCAGAACTGTAGTCAGCTTTACCATCTTCGTGAGCGTTAACAGTTGTTACTTTAATACCATGAGCTTTAACGGCTGCTGAATAAACATCAGCAAGTCCTTTACCGTAGTCATTATTTGTATAAGTAATTGCAACGCTTTTAATTTTTCTATCTTTTGTAATGTCAGCTAGTATCTGTCCACCACGTGCATCAGATGGAGCTGTTCGGAAAAACAAACCTTTATCATCTAAAGTTGTTAATCCAGGCGAAGTTGCTGATGGCGATATCATTACTATACCATTAGAAACTGCCACATTACTTGCTATAGCTCCAGTAACACCAGAGCAGTCCGCTCCCATAATCGCAGCAACACCTTGAGACACTAATCCCTCAGCAGCTGTTGTAGCTGCAGCTGAATCAACACAAGTTGAGTCTGCTCTTATCGGTTTAATTTTTTCTCCACCAAGTAACGAACCTGAGTCAGAAGCTTCTTTAAAAGCTAATTCTGCTGAAGCCGCCATAGCTGGTGTTAAAGATTCAATTGGACCAGTGAATCCTAAAATTATACCCATTTTAACTTCTGCAAAAGTATTTGTAGTCAAGACTGACAAATACATAATTGCAGCAATAAATACTTTTTTCATATTTCCCCTCTATTA
>CACFTH010000006.1 GCA_902569185.1 uncultured Pelagibacteraceae bacterium | reverse complement strand
TTTATTTTTTTTTGTAATTTTTTTTATTTTTTTTCCAATTTTTAAAACACTTGAAAAAGAATAGTTCTTTAACCTTAATTGGAAATATTTAACTTTATTCGAAGAGAGAACTTCTTCTATATCTTTATAGAAGTTTATTTTGATCTTGTTTGGAGATATTAAATATAAAAATCTTTTCAATTTTAAGCGGCAAAATTTTGCTCGTTCTTTTCTTCCCATTTAGCCTCAGTTGAGGCACCATTCATCTTAGCTCTGTGATCGAAAACTTTTTGAATACCTTTAATATCTTTCATCGATTTTGCCCATGTTTTGAGAGCAGATTGTTGTAAAGCTCTCCCATATGAAAAAGTAAAATTAAAATTAGTATCGTTAATCTTATTTATTGCATTCAGATTTTTGGTTGCCTCAATTTCACTTTGTCCTCCAGATAGAAACGCAACACCCGGAACTTCTTCAGGCATAGTTTTTTTTAAACAATCAAGTGTTTTGCTAGCAATTTCTTCTGTAGAAGCTTTTTGATTGCAACTTGCACCAGGTAGTATCATGTTAGGTTTTAAAACAATTCCTTTTAGATTCACATTATTTATTTTTAATTCATTGAAACATTCAATTAAAACCTTACTAGTAACTTCATAACATTTATCAATTGTATGACTTCCATCCATTAAAACTTCTGGCTCAACTATCGGTACCATTTTTGATTCTTGAACTATTGCCGCATATCTTGCTAATGCATGAGCATTCGCTTTAATACATTGCTCGCTTGGGTGTTTAGACGAAATAGAGTATACAGCTCTCCATTTTGCAAATCTTGCTCCCAACTTGTAATACTCTTCCATTCTTTCTCTTAAACCATCAAGTCCCTCAGTTATTTTCTCATCATTAGAACCAGCAAGAAGTTTTGCTCCCTTATCAACTTTTATGCCTGGTATAGATCCGCTTTTTTTAATTAATTCAGGGATTAAAATTCCTTTACTTGAAATTTGCCTTATCGTTTCATCATATAAAATTACCCCACTTATGGATGTTTTCATGGAGTCCGATGTAAATAACGTTTCTCTAAAATTGAGTCTATTTTTTTCATTCGACTCTACATTTACACTTTTTAACCTTTTACCCATTGTTCCTGTGCTTTCGTCAGCGGCAAGAATTCCTTTGCCTTTTGTTACCATTAATTTTGCTATTTCTTCTATTGTCATAAATTAATTTGTTAATACTTTTATACCAGGGAGCTGCTTCCCTTCAAGAGACTCCAAAAAGGCACCACCAGCTGTTGATAAATGGGTAAAAAGTTTTTGATAGTCTGTATTTTTAATTGCAGCCAATGTATCTCCACCACCAACAATTGAAATTAGAGATTTTGATTGAGTGTTTTCGCCAATCTTTTTGGCAATTGCAATAGTTCCGTTAGAAAAATTCTTATTTTCAAAATATCCTGCTGGTCCATTCCAAAAAACCGTTTTTGAGTTTTCTACAGTTTTATTTATTAGATCAACTGTTTTTTTTCCGATATCTAAAACCATATCTTCTGAAGTAATTTCGTTAATTGATTTATGTTTAGGACTGCCATTTAAATTATTTGACACAATACAATCTACAGGAATTATAATGTTGCAATTGTTTTTTTCCGCAACAGCGTAAATATCATTTATTATTTTTTCTACACCTTTTTCCAAAAGAGATAAACCAACATTAAAACCTTTAAATTTTAAAAAATTATTAGCCATTGCCCCAACAATAATTAAATTATTTGTATTTTGAATTAAGTTTAAAAGTACATTGATTTTGGTAGAAACTTTTGAGCCGCCGATTATAGAGGTTACAGGTTTTTTTTTATTTTTTAAAATTAAATTAATTGATTGGATTTCTTTTTCTAATAGTGGTCCACCATAACTATCGATATATTTAGTTATTTTATGTAAGGACGCTTGCTTTCTATGTGAACAAGAAAAAGCTTCATTGATATAAAAATCTCCTAACTTAGATAAATTTTTTGCGAAATTTTCATCATCGTTTTCCTCTTCCTTAAAAAAACGAATATTTTCGATAAGCAAAACCTCTCCAGGTATTAAATTTTTAGAGGCGTTCACAGCATCATTATTTATTGCACCTTGATAGAATGAGATATTTCCTAAAAGATTTTTTCGTAAATAATCATATATTGGTTTTAATGACATTTCTTTCACTATCTTTCCTTTAGGTCTTCCGAGATGTGAAATAATAATAATTTTGGCTTTTTTCTCAATTAATTTATTTATAAATGGTTCAATAATTTTTATTCTAGTATTATCCTCTATTTTAAAATTATTAATTGGAACATTGAGATCTAGCCTTACAATAATACGCTTATTGCTTACTTTTAAATCTTCTGAAAAAATTTTTAAATTAGACATTTGTCCAATTCTTTTTAAACATTTTTACTTACTATCTTGACAACTTCATCGCTAGTTAAATTAAATAGTTTGTAAACTTCTTTATAAGGACCACTTTTGCCAAAGGTTGTCATACCAAAAGTTACACCATTTTTACCTACAATATTTTTCCATCCTGATTGACTAGATGCCTCTATTGAGACCTTAAAGGTATTTTCACCTAAGATTTCTTTTTTATAGTTATCACTCTGTTTTTCAAAAATGTCAAAACAAGGTACAGATATTACTTTCGAGTTTATATTAATTTTTTTGAGTTTATCGAAAGCCTCTAACGCAATCTCAACTTCTGAGCCGGATGCTATTAAAGTTACCTTAGTATCATTCGCATCACCTTTTAAAACATAAGCACCTTTAGCACACATGTTTTCTCCAGATTTATGTTCACTTATGTAAGGTAATTTTTGTCTTGATAGGGCTATTGCGCTAGGATTATTTTTACTTTTCAATGCAATTTCCCAACACTCAATTGTTTCGTTAATATCTGCTGGTCTAAAAACATTTAGATTTGGAATAGATCGTAAACTTTCTAATTGTTCTATTGGTTGATGAGTTGGTCCATCTTCACCTAAACCTATAGAGTCATGTGAAAAAATATAAATAACTCTTAAATTCATAATTGCAGATAACCTCAAAGAGGGTTTCAAGTAGTCAGAAAAAATTAAAAAAGTTCCACCAAACGGTATTAAACCCCCATAAAGTGCCAAACCATTCATTGCCGCGCCCATTGCGTGCTCTCTTACACCATAGTGAATGTAATTTCCGGCAAAATTTTTTGAATTTATTATTTTTGATTTTTCAGTTTTGGTGTTATTTGACCCACTAAGATCTGCAGAACCACCAATTAATTCCGGCAAAGTATTTGTGAGAATTTCTATAACTGTTGATGAACATTGTCTTGTAGCCATTTTCGGCTTAGTTTGAAAAAACTTTAGTTTTTCGTCACCCATTATTTTATCTAAATTTAAACTTAATTCACCCTTGATTATTCTATCTAACTCACTTTTTATTTTGGGTTTTTTTTCCAAATTATTTTTCCATTTTTTTTCTAATTCTTCTCCTTTATTTCCTATTTCTCTCCACGAATTCAGAATATTTTCTGGAATCTCAAACGGCTGATATTTCCAGCCAAGTTTTTTTCTAACTAACTTTATTTCATCTTCTCCTAATGGAGCTCCATGTGAAGATGCCTTTCCAGACTTATTTGGAGATCCGAATCCAATAATTGTTTTACAAGATATAATTGTTGGTTTTTTTGAATTATTAGCTTTTTTTATAGCATTAGCTATTTGCTTGTAGTTATGACCATTAATTTCTTGAAAAGACCAGCCGTACCCCTCAAATCTTTTTTTGTAATTATCTGATACACTTAGAGAAGTTGATCCATCAATCGAAATTTTGTTATTATCGAAAAATACAATCAAATTTTTTAAATTTAAATGCCCAGCTAAACTCATCGCTTCATGGCTAATTCCTTCCATAAGATCTCCATCACTAGCGATTACATAAGTTTTATTGTTTATAATGTTTGAACCAAGTCTTTTTTGAAGAATTTCTTGCGCGATAGCCATCCCAACTGAGTTTCCCAAACCTTGTCCTAATGGACCTGTTGTAGTTTCGATACCAGAGTCAAACTCATATTCAGGGTGACCAGCACATATTGAATTTATTTGTCTAAAATTTTTTATATCCTCTAATTGAATTTTTTTATAACCAGTTAAGTATAGAAGAGAATACAAAAGCATTGAGCCATGACCTGCTGACAAAATAAATCTATCTCTGTTTATCCAGCTAGGATTTTTTGGGTTAAACCGCAGGTAGTATTTAAATAAAGTCGTTGCAACGTCCGCCATGCCCATAGGCATTCCAGGATGCCCAGAATTGGCTTTTTGAACAGCGTCAATTGACAAAAACCTTATAGCGTTTGATAATTCTTTTAATTTTGGATCCACTTATCAATACGTATATAGACTCCAATTAATGATATCAATAATATGATATAAATAAAAAATTATTTGATGGAAAATTTGTATAGTAAAGAACAAAGACTAGAAACCGCTTTAGAAAAATTAAAGAACTTGAGCAGTTCTTTTTCGAATGGAGACAGTGACATAAATAGTCTCAGTGTGGAAAAGAATCAATTACAAAGCGAAAAAGATCAAATAGAGAGAAAATATAATCAACTTTTATCTGAGTATGATACTCTTAAAAAAAAATTAGAAGAAATGGAAAAAGAAAATAGCAAAAATCAAAAAATTCATGACCAATTTAATCAAGATATTGATGAGCTAGGTAGGGAGACAGAGTCTTTAGTAGAGGAAATTGATAAATGGCAAACGTAAATATTAAATTTAATAATAAAGATTATTTATTATCATGTGATGATGGTCAAGAAGAGGACCTTAAAACTTTGACAAAATTTTTAGACAAGAAGTATTCAAGTTTAAAAGACAAACTAGGAAACATAGGTGAGAATAAATTGCTTTTAATTACATCTATTCAAGTTATAGATGAATATTTTGATTTAAAACAAAGGGTTCAGTCACAAAAAGAAAATTTTGAAAATTTATCAAAAAAATTTAAAGAGATGAGATCTCTTGCTATAGATTACAAGGGTGGTAAAGATAAAGAAATATCAAATTTAAATTCTGAATTAGATAAATTTAAGAAAATGGTAGAGGAAAGTCAGGGGATTTATGAAAAAATGCTTGAAAAAACTACTCAATCCCTTGAGGAAATTATAAAAAATTCCGAAAATAGTTCAAAAGTACAGTAAATGCCTTCCAAAGAAATACTTAGAAAGAAATTTTCTTTGATAAGGAATAAGAAATATTTTGAAGTGAAGCAGAATTTCTTTTCACCAATATTAAAGATTATTAAAACAAAAAATCTGAGAAATATTGCTTGTTATTACCCTTCTAATAATGAATTAAGCACTTTGAAACTATTTGAATTACTAAACAGTAATAAAAGAATTTCAATACTTCTACCGTGTATTTCAAAAGGATCGATGAAATTTGTAAAATGGAATTTACAAGAGCCGTTAAAAGTAAACAACTTTGGTTTTTTAGAGCCTATTCAAACATCTAAAATCACAAAGCCCGATTTGATAGTGGCGCCACTACTTGCATTTGATAAATCAAAAAATAGACTGGGATATGGTAAAGGTTATTACGATAAATTTTTGAAAAAAAATAAAAAAACTATTACTATTGGGATTGCTTTTTCTTTTCAAAAATATAATAAAATTAAAACTTCAAATTATGATGTCAAACTAAATTATATTTTAACTGACAAAGGAATTTTTTAATTTTCATGAAAATACTTATACTAGGTGATATAATGGGTCCTTCTGGAATGAAAGCTATAAAAGAAAGGTTGCCAGAATTAATAAAAGATAAAGAGGCAGATTTTGTTATTGTAAATGGCGAGAACGCTGCTGACGATGGAGTGGGCATAAGCAAAAAAAATTTAGATGATATTCTTGCTGCTGGAGCAGATGTAATAACATCTGGAAATCATATCTGGGATCAAAAAGAAACAGCAGAATTTATCAAAAGCGAAAAAAGGTTACTTAGACCAGAAAATTCATTAAAGCCAGTTCCTGGAGAAGGTTACGGTATTTTTAAGTCAAGAAATAATAAAAAAATTGCTGTTTTAAATTTAATGGCAAATGTTTTTATGAAAAAAAGTGAAGATGTTTTTGATACTGCAAAACAATTTATAAAAAAAATTAAACTTAAGGATAATGCTGATTTTATAGTAATAGATGTCCATGGTGAAACTACTAGCGAAAAAATGGCTATGGCATACTTATTTGATGGTAAAGCTACTGTTTTAATTGGAACTCATACTCATGTTCCAACTTCAGACAACCGAATTATGGAAAAAGGAACAGCATACCAAACTGATATAGGAATGTGTGGAGACTATAACTCTGTTATTGGAATGAATAGAGACAACTCACTAAATAAATTTTTAAAAGAAGGCTCAACAAAAAAACATTTTCCAGCTCTAGGGAAAGCAACTATCTCTGGAGTTCTTGTTACGGCTGATAAAAAAACTGGTTTAGCTTTAAAAATTGAACAAATTATAATAGGCGGGGCCTTACAAGAAAGATTTTAAAAGTATGGCAGGTCACTCACATTGGGCAGGGATAAAACATAAAAAAGGAAGACAAGATAAGATAAGATCAAAAATATTTTCCAAAATATCTAGAGAAATTACTGTTGCTGCTAAACTTGGTTCAAAAGACCCTCAATCAAATCCTAGATTAAGAACAGCGATTGAGTTAGCAAAAGACGCCAATATGCCAAAGGATAATATTAATAGAGCAATAAATAAATCAGAAATTGATAAGGAAAAAAATTATGAGAGTTTAAGATACGAAGGATTTGGTCCAAAAAATATTGCTTTAATAATTGAAACTCTAACTGAAAATAAAAACAGAACTGCTGGGAGTATTAGAACAATTTTACAAAAACACGGTGGAAACCTTGGAAGTTCAGGATCGACTACACACTATTTTGATAATTGTGGCATTATTCAATTTGCAAAACAAAACATTTCAGATGAAGAAGCTCTCGAACTTGCTATTAATGCTGGATCAAATGATTGTGTGACCTTAGATAATTATCACGAAATAATTACAAAAAAAGACAATTTTTATAACGTAAAAAATACAATAATAAAATCTGTTAAAACTTTAATCTACTCTGGAATAGAGTGGAGACCAAACAACTTTATTGATATATCTAAAGAAGAATCAACAGACTTTGAAAATATGCTTGAGCAGTTACATGAGAACGACGATATTCAAAAAGTTTTTCATAATTGTAGACCTGTACAGCATGTGTAGATAATGAGAATTATTGGAATCGATCCTGGATTAAGTGGCGGAATTGCAATTTTAGATGACCTCAAAATTTATGATATTTTTGACATGCCGATAATGTCAGAAGGTAAAAAAAATAAAAATCAGTTAAATAGCGCCCAGTTAGTGAATATTATAAATAACCATGTTTTAAAAAAAGAAAACACTTTTGTAATAGTTGAGCAAGTAAGTGCTATGCCAGGCCAAGGAGTTACCAGCATGTTTAATTTTGGTCAAACCTTTGGATCTATAAAAGGTATTTGTGCAGCTTTGGGGCTTCCAATTTTCTATGTTAGACCAGCAAAATGGAAAAAACATTTTGAACTAATAAACTCTTCAAAAGACGCAAGTAGGACAAAAGTTATTGAAATGTATCCGTCCATATCCTCAAGACTTGCAAAGAAAAAAGATGTAAATAAAGCTGATGCAATTTTGATAGCTAGGTATTTTAGAGATTGCCACTCCCAACTCAATAATTAATCAATGTTTTAATAACTTTTGTGCCAAATTGATGACACAATCTATACGTAATTAACTTGAATGGAACAAGAAATTGCAACTCAAGCTGTTGGATTAGGTGGAGCGACAGATTTTTCTCTTTGGAAACTTTTTTTAAGAGCAGATTTTATTGTCAAAGCAGTAATATTAATTCTTATTGCAAGTTCAATTTTTTCATGGGCATTAATTTTTGATAAGATAAGGTTGTTTAGACGTATTGATACCTCAACAAAATCTTTCGAGGACAAATTTTGGAAATCGAAATCTGCAGAAGCTTTTTATAAAAACTTACCACAAAAATCTGATGACCCACTGACAATAATTTTTAAATCTGCAATGAGCGAGGTAATTAAAACAAGATCAAAATCAACTGCAGTTCAAAGTGCGAGAGTTGAAAGAGTAATCGAAGTATCTATCGATAATCAATTAAAAAGTATTGAGAAAAATTTTACATATCTAGCAACTATTGGTTCAACTGCTCCTTTCATAGGACTGTTTGGAACAGTTTGGGGAATTATGAATTCATTTCAATCAATAGCGATTTCTAGAAATACCAGTTTAGCAATAGTAGCTCCTGGAATTGCAGAGGCTTTATTTGCAACTGCACTTGGTTTACTAGCAGCAATACCGGCGGTAATTGCATATAATAAATTTAACAGCGACTCGCAAAGATATTTTGCAAGAGTTGACAACTTTTCAAAAAGATTTTTATCTATAATTTAATTTTTTATGGCTTTTATAATGAACCGCTCAAAAAAAGAACCTATGAGCGAAATAAACGTAACACCATTCGTAGACGTAATGCTTGTGCTGTTGATAATATTCATGGTAACTGCACCATTACTTACAGTTGGGGTTCAAGTTGATTTACCAGAGTCTGCAGCCGACTCTTTACCTGATGATCAGGAACCACTTACTATCTCAATCAACTCAAAGGGTGAACTATTTATTCAAGAACATAAAGTTACTTTTGAGAAGGTTGTACCGAAATTATTAGCTATATCGAAAAATAGAACTGATACCAGAATTTACGTAAGGGGAGATAAAACAATAAACTACGGAAGAGTATTAGAAGTTATGGGCAGACTATCAGGCGCAGGTTTTTCAAAAGTAGCCCTTATATCTGAACCTTATAAGAATTAAAATTCTATGACTAAAGGTTTATTATTTTCATTTTTGTTTCATTCATTAATTATTTTTTTAACAATGCTAACTTTGCCGTTTATGATGAGAGAACCAATTGATTTACCACCAATAGTTTCAGTGGAACTAATTGAAATAAAGGATAAAACTTACATTCCCTTTGCCCCTAAAGCTAGGAAGATTATAAAAGAGGTCAAAGAGGAAAAAAAACGTGTTGTTTCAGAACAAGCCCCTCCTGCAGCAAAAGCGAAAGAAAAACCGGATAGAATACCTATGCCGGAAGATAAAAAAGAAACCAAAGAACTAGTTAAAAAAAAACAAAACCCTGAAGAAATAAAACCTCAAATTAGACAAGCATCTGAATTTGAAAAAGATGAGTTGTTTGACACAAATGAGATAGCAGCTTTAATAGATAAAGCAAAAGAAGAACAGGCTGAAACACAGCGAAAGAAACAGGAGTTAACACAGAGCAGTGTAAAGAATGCATTTGCACAAGGGTTATCTTTGTCTGAAGAGGATGCTTTAAGAGCACAGATTTTTGGGTGCTGGAGTGTACCGTTAGGTTTACCTTATGATGAAAATTTATTAGTGAGAATAAAATTAAAATTAAAACCAGACGGAAGAATTCTTAAGTCAGAAATCTTAGATCACGCTAGAATGAATACACCAGGACAAAGTTTTTATAAAATTTTAGCTGAAAGTGCTTTGAGAGCTGTCAGAATTTGCCAGCCTTTAAAAGTACCACCAACTGGTTACGAAAGATGGAAAGAATTACAACTTAATTTTGACCCATCAGAAATGTTAAAAGGTTAAAAAAATGAAAAAAATTATTTTTATTTTATTATTATCTATTTTAAGCTGGAATAGTTCTAACGCCTTAATTACTGTAGATATTACAAGAGGAAATTTAGATCCATTACCAATTGCAGTTTCACCATTACACGTAGATTCAGAATCTGAAAAAATTCCTTCATTTGAAACATCAACACTAGGAGCAGAAATTTCTAAAATCATAGAAAAAAACTTCAAATCAACAGGATTGTTTAATCCACTAAAGAAAGATTCTTTTGTTCAAAAACCAGATATTGCGCATCTTAAACCAAGGTTTGAAGACTGGCGCTTAATTAAAGCGCAGGCACTTGTTACAGGTAAATTATTAATAAAGAATAACAAGTTAAAAGTAGAATTTAGACTTTGGGATCTTACTGCAGCAAAAGAAATGGTTGCTCTATCATTCACAACTACACCAAATAATTGGAGAAGAGTTGCACATATAATTTCAGATAAAATATATGAGAGACTTACTGGAGAATCTGGTTATTTTGATACTAGAATTGCATATGTTTCAGAAACTGGGCCTAAGAACCAAAGAATAAAAAAGCTTGCGCTAATGGATCAGGATGGTTTTAATACAAAATATTTAACTCTTGGTAATGAATTAGTTTTAACGCCTAGGTTTAATCCAACTAACCAGCTAGTAACTTACTTGTCATATTTTAAAAATATGCCAAGAGTTTATCTGCTAGATATTGAAACTGGTATACAAGAAGTTGTTGGAAATTTTCCTGGAATGACATTTGCTCCTAGATTTTCTCCAGATGGTAAAAAAATTATTATGAGTTTTGCCAAAGATGGAAATTCAGATATTTATTCTATGGACTTAGAAACGAGAGTGGTGGAACAAATTACCAAACATCCTTCAATTGATACTTCGCCATCTTATTCACCAGACGGTAAGTATATAACTTTTAATTCTGATAGGAGCGGGCTTCAACAAATATATGTAATGAGGAGTGATGGTACTCAAGTAAAAAGAATCACACATGGATCAGGTCTCTATGGGACACCAGTTTGGTCTCCAAGAGGAGATTTAATCGCCTTTACAAAAGTTAGAAAAGGAAGATTTTATATTGGTGTAATGCGATCTGATGGTACTGGAGAAAGACTTTTAACTGAAAATTTTTATCAGGAAGCTCCTTCTTGGTCACCTAACGGAAGGGTATTGATTTTCTACAGGGAGACTAAATCCGACAGTAAAGGAAAAGGTTTTTCCGCAAAATTGTGGTCTATAGATATTACCGGTTATAATGAGAGAAGATTAAAAACTGAGACCGACGCTTCGGACCCATCTTGGTCCTCATTGTTGTCAAAGTAGTGATTTTCCAACTACAATTTACACTTGCAAGATTTCTAAAAATTTGAAATATTGCACCTACCTTAAATATATTTAGGAGTTAATAATGAAATTTAATAAAGCCATAAAGAACCTTTTTATAGTTTTATTTAGTACACTGTTGATTTCAGCATGTTCTACAGCAAAGAAAAGCGTAGATACTGTTGATGATGTATATACAGGAACAGACACAGTTGAGTTTTTGGCAAAAGGTGTTCCAGATAGAATATTCTTTGCTACAAACAAATCTAAACTGACAACTGCTTCGAGAGATACATTAAGAAAACAGGCTACTTGGATGAGAAAAAATAAAGATGTAACTGTTACAGTTGAAGGACATGCCGATGAGCGAGGTACAAGAGAGTACAACTTAGCTTTAGGCGAAAGAAGAGCCAATGCAGCAAAAGATTATTTGATGACATATGGCGTTTCTGGAAAAAGAATATCGGTAATCAGTTATGGTAAAGAAAGACCGGTTAACCCGGCTAGCTCACCATTAGCTTGGTCTCAAAATAGAAGATCAGTTACTGTAAAAGCAAATTAAACCTTATTAAGCTTATTATGAAGACCCCTGTTGTAAAAACAGGGGTCTTTTTTTTGCCATCTTGTATATTTAAAAAATAAAAAATGATTCTTAAAAAGCACGATTTTTTAGTTGTAACTTTTTTTTTAGTTATATTTTTATTTATCTCAAACCTTGTAAAAGCTGAGGAAGAAAACTCAGATAATATTTCAACTGAAATTCAAAAATTAAAACAAGACCTAAAAACACTTGAAAAAGCAGTTTATAAATCTTCGCAAATTACAACGTCATCAAATTCTTCATCTAATAGTTTAAACGAAGATATTTTAACACGACATCTTTTAAAACTTAATGAAATAGAAACTCAATTTCAAAATTTAACGAATAAGTTTGAGGAAGTTAATTTTAAAATGGACAAGTTATCTAAAAGAATAACAAAAATGCAAACTGATAACCAATTGAGGTTTAGTGATTTGGAAAATAATCCTGAAAATATAGTTAAAGATAAAAAAATTTCAAAAAAGAAAAAACTACCTGGAACTGATCTCCCGGACAATCTTGGAAGAATATCAGATGAAGATCTTAAAAAAACAAACGAAATTCAAAAAACACAATCAGTTGAATCTGCTGGACTAGTCGTAACAGAAAAAGCTTCTCCAGCTAAATCTTTGTTACCAAACAAATCTCCCAGAGAGCAATATGACTTTGCAGTAAGTTTTATAAAAGTCGGTGATTATGAAACTGCCGAATTTGCTCTAAGAGAATTTATTGACAAAAACAAAAGTAATGACTTAGCAGGAAGTGCACAATATTGGTACGGAGAAACATTTAGGGTCAGACAACTCTACCAAGACGCAGCTGCAGCATACTTGGATGGTTATCAAAACTATCCTAAAAGTAAAAAAGCTCCGATTAATTTACTGAAACTTGGTAGTACATTAGTTCAACTTGGTGAAAAAGATCAAGGATGTTTGATGATACAGGGAGTAAAAAAACAATATCCAAAAGCAAGCAAGTCTGTGTTACAAAAAGCAGAATATGAGAATAAAAAATTCAAATGTAACAAGACATAACTATTCTGATATTTATCAAAAAGTAAATCTAATCTTAAAAAAATACAAAAAAAATAATTCTTTTGTTGTCGCCGTATCTGGTGGACCGGATAGCTTAGCATTAGTTTCAATAACAAAAAGTATTGCAGTAGAAAAAAAATATAAGTTTTTTTTTGCGCTAGTTGATCACGGACTTAGAAAGAATTCTAATAAAGAAGCTTTAAGTGTAAAAAAACTCCTTAAAAAACAAAATTTAACACTATCAATTTTAAAAAATAACCAAAAAATCACAAAGAATATACAAAAAAATGCGAGAGATATTAGATACGAATTACTTGGAAAATTTTGCAAAAAGAAAAATGCTAAATCCCTTTTAGTTGCACACCACCAAGATGATCAGATTGAGACTTTTTTAATTCGATTGTCAAGGGGGAGTGGTGTTGAGGGACTTTCATCTATGCAGGAAATGATAACACTTAAAAATGGAATAAGACTAATACGTCCACTTCTTGATTTTAAAAAAATTGATCTTATTAAAATAGCTAAAAATATTTTCGGCAAGACTCTCAAGGATCCAAGTAATAAAAATAAAAAATTTTTAAGGACTAATGTTAGAGTGCTAAAACAAAATTTAGAAAATAAAGGCATAAATATAGAAAAAATTTCTAGATCTATAAAAAATATTGCCTCAACCAGGGAAGCAATAGATTTTTATGTAGCAAAAAGTATAAAAAAATTTGTAGTTTTCGAGAATAAAAAAGCAATTCTTAATTTTGTAAAGTTTCAGAATGAACCTTTAGAAATCAGATTTAGAATAATGAACAGTGTCATTAAAAATATTTCAAAATCTTATTACCCTCCCAGATCAATTAAAGTTTTAAATTTAATTGAAGGATTTCAAAGAATCAGGATCAAAAAGTGCACTTTAGGAGGGTGTATTTTTGAAAAGAAAAAAAATTTTTTGCATGTGACAAAAGAATTTTAAAATATCCAATAAAAAGAGTGAATTTTGGTACATATACTACAATTTGCCATATTTTATTGTTATTCAAGTTTGACATACTTGTTATATTAAGAAAAATAACTATTTATATATATAATGAACTTTAGAAATTTACTAATGTGGGGACTTATAATCTTACTCTCAGTAGGATTGTTTAATCTTTTCCAAAACCCTGAAAGAGCAAACCAGAATAGTAATCAAATTGCCTTTTCGACATTCTTAGAAGAGGTTGATAATGGCAGAGTTGTTGAAGTTGAAATTCAAGGAAATAATATTAACGGTACTTTATCAGATGGATCAAAGTTCAAAACTTATTCACCAAATTACCCAGATTTAGTAAACAAACTTTCTGATAAAAATGTCAGTATAAATGCTGCTCCCGTCGAGGATAAGATGCCTTCTTTATTAGGTGTTCTATTGTCTTGGTTTCCAATGTTACTCTTAATTGGTGTTTGGATATTTTTCATGCGTCAAATGCAAGGTGGTAGAGGTGGTGCGATGGGATTTGGAAAATCAAAAGCAAAGTTATTAAATGAAGCCCAGGGTAAAGTTACTTTTAATGATGTTGCAGGTATTGAGGAAGCAAAAGAAGAAGTAGAAGAAATAGTTGATTTTTTAAAAGATCCAAGAAAATTTAGAAAACTTGGAGGAAAAATTCCTAAAGGAGCTTTATTAATAGGACCACCAGGTACAGGCAAAACACTTTTAGCAAAAGCTATAGCAGGTGAGGCTAACGTCCCTTTCTTTACAATTTCAGGTTCTGATTTTGTGGAAATGTTTGTTGGAGTTGGAGCTTCAAGAGTTAGAGATATGTTTGAGCAAGGAAAAAAACATGCTCCATGTATTATTTTCATTGATGAGATCGATGCGGTTGGTAGAAGCAGAGGTGCAGGTCTAGGAGGTGGTAACGATGAAAGAGAACAAACTTTAAACCAACTTTTGGTTGAGATGGATGGTTTTGATACTAATGAGGGAATTATTTTAATAGCAGCAACAAATAGACCTGATGTTTTAGATCCCGCTCTATTAAGACCAGGTAGGTTTGATAGACAAGTTGTAGTGCCTAATCCTGATATTTTAGGAAGAGAAGCTATTTTAAAAGTTCATGTTAAAAAAATAAATACTGGTCCAGATGTAAAACTTAGAACCATAGCTAGAGGAACTCCTGGTTTTTCTGGAGCCGATTTAGCAAATCTAATTAACGAGTCAGCCCTTTTGGCTGCAAGAAAAAATAAAAGAGTAGTAACAATGGTTGATATAGAGGAAGCCAAAGATAAGGTAATGATGGGTGCCGAAAGAAGATCAATGGTAATGACAGAAGAGGAAAAGAAATTAACCGCATATCATGAAGGAGGTCACGCTATTGTTGCTTTAAATGAAAAAGCATCTGACCCTATACACAAAGCAACCATTATACCTAGAGGAAGAGCATTAGGAATGGTTATGAGATTGCCGGAGAGAGATCAACTCTCTGTAACAAGAGAAAAAATGTACTCAGATATAGCTGTGGCAATGGGGGGTAGGATTGCTGAGGAAATTATATTTGGTTACGAAAAAATAACATCTGGTGCTTCATCAGATATTGATATGGCTACTAAAATGGCAAAAAACATGGTGACAAGATATGGAATGAGTAAAAGTTTGGGAACCATCGCTTATGGAGAAAATGAAGATGAAGTGTTTTTGGGAAGATCAATTACTAGACAGCAAAATATGTCTGAAGAAACCGCAAAAAAAGTGGACACTGAAGTTAAAAAAATAGTTGATACCGGATACGAAAGAGCTAGAACAGTTTTAACAGAAAAAATAGATGATCTACATAAAATAGCTAAGGCTTTATTAGTTTACGAAACTCTAACTGGTGATGAAATTAGAGATCTTATACTTAAAAATATTCAACCAACTAAACTTTCTAAAAAACAGGAAGAAGAAGCTGATGATAAAGCCTCTTCAGCAATAGATTCTATTGGTCTAAAACCAAAACCAGCACTATAATAACTTATCATGAGAAAATATTACACGAGGGCGTGTAATTTTTATCATGGAAGTGAAGCAAGAAAATTAATCAAAACAAAAAAAGCACTTCCATTAAACGGTAAAAACAACATAGCCTTCGATAGTATCGAAATTTTTTCCAGAGAAAAAAGGGGAGTAAAAGTTAATTTAATTAAAGTTAATAAAGTTTTAAAACTAAATAAAAAAATAAGAAAAATTGTTAAAGAAGATTTAAGCAAAATCGTTTCGAAGAGAAAGGATTTTCTTAGACATATTAATTTTCAATCTCCATCAATTATGGGCATTCTTAACCTTACTCCTGATAGCTTTTCAGACGGAGGAAAATTTAACAACTACAGTAAAGCATTTAAGCAAATTTCTAACATGATAAAATCTGGAGCAAATATTATTGATGTTGGTGGAGAGTCTACTCGGCCAGGCTCAAAAACGATTGATCCAAAAATTGAGTGGGCGAGGATTAAGTATGTTTTAAATAAGTTTAAAAAAAAATATAAAAAAATTTGTTTATCAGTTGATACACGAAAATCCGATATAATGGTTAAAAGTATTGCTTGCGGCGCGGATCTAATCAATGATGTATCAGGTTTTAATCATGATCCCTTTGCACTCATTAAATTAAGAAATTTTAATATTCCGAAAGTTTTACATCATATGCAAGGAACCCCAAAAACAATGCAAAGGAATCCAAAATACAAAAATGTTTTATTAGATATTTATGACTTTTTTGAAAAAGAAATTTCAAATATTACAGATAATAAAAAAATCATAATAGATCCAGGGATCGGTTTTGGTAAAACTTTGAAACATAATTTGACTTTAATTTCCAATATATCTTTGTTTCATAGTCTTGGCTTTCCTATTTTGGTTGGGACTTCAAGAAAAAGATTCATTAATCAAATATCTGGCGAGTTCGATAGTAAAGATAGAACGGGAGGAACATTAGCATCAGTTCTTTACTTATTATCCCAAGGTGTACAAATTTTCAGAGTGCACAATGTAAGGGAAATTAAGCAAGGAATAATGGTGCACGAAAAAATTAATGAAAAATAAATATTTTGGAACTGACGGTATTAGAGGAACAGTAAATCAAGGAAATATAACTGGAGAAAAATTTTTTAAATTTGGTCTTGCTTCGGGTACTTATTTCAAAAATCAAAAAAAATCAAAACAAATAGCTATAATTGCAAAGGATACTAGATTATCAGGATATACTTTAGAACCAGCACTAGTTTCTGGTTTAGTATCTGGTGGAATGCATGTTTACACTTTAGGCCCTTTACCTACAAATGGTTTAGCTATGTTGACCAAATCTATGAAGGCTAATATGGGAATAATGATTACTGCATCACACAATCCCTACCATGATAATGGATTGAAGTTATTTGGTCCTGATGGAATGAAACTATCTGACAAAATTGAAAAAAAAATTGAAAAATTAATTGATGCAAAAAACACAAAACAGTTAACAAACCCAAAATTATTGGGAAGAGTAAAACGTCTCGAGGATGGGAATGATAAATATACAAAAATATTAAAAAATAATTTTCCAAACAATTTTCATCTAAAAGGCACGAAAATTGTATTAGATTGTGCAAATGGAGCTTCTTATAAAGCTGCTCCTAAATTATTAAAAGAACTTGGTGCAAAAGTGATTTCTATAGGAGTAAAACCAAATGGATTAAATATTAATGAAAAATGCGGATCAACATATCCCTCAAAAATAAAGACTGCTGTTAAAAAACACAAAGCAAAAATTGGAATAGCATTTGATGGAGATGCTGACAGAGTAATTATGTGCGATGAAAATGGAAAAATAATAGATGGTGATCAAATTATTGCAATGTTAGCTCGTAGATGGAAATCTAAAAAAATTTTAAAAGGTGGTGTGATTGGAACATTAATGTCAAATTATGGTTTGGAAAAATTTTTACTTAATGAAAAAATAAGATTTTCGAGGTCTAAAGTTGGAGATAGATATGTTAAAGAAAAAATGAAAAAGCTCAATTATAATTTAGGCGGTGAACAGTCTGGCCACATTATTTTAGGAAAATTTGCAACAACTGGGGATGGATTATTAGTAGCCCTAGAGGTTTTATTTTCTCTCCGGAAGGGTAAAAAAGCTAGCCGATTATTAAAAGTTTTTAAACCATTACCGCAAATATTAGAAAACGTAGAAGTAAATGATAAAAATGTAATTAATAAATCAAAATGTAAAAAGGCAATAAAGATAGCAAATAAGCTTATGGGTCAAAATGGTAGAATTTTAGTCAGAAAATCTGGAACAGAACCAAAAATTAGGATAATGGCAGAGTCGTATGATAAAAGTTTAATTCTAAAATGTATAAAACTAATCAAAAGCTCAATTAAATAATTTGAAACCTAAATCAAAAATTCTAATAATTGCAGGATCAGACTCTTCTGGTGGTGCAGGTATTCAAGCAGATATTAAAACAGTAACTGCATTAGGAGGTTACGCGATGACAGCTGTTACAGCTATTACCGCTCAAAATACTACCGGAGTAAAGTCTGTTGTGCCTATTCCACCTAAAGAAATAGAAAAACAAATTTTATTTACTTCAAAAGATATCAAACCAGATGCAATTAAAATTGGAATGCTTCATTCACCAATAGTGATTAATTCAGTAATAAAATCTCTTCAAAAAGTTAAAACTAAAAAAATAATTTTAGATCCAGTTATGGTTGCTAAAGGTGGTTTTAAACTTATAAACGATACTGCTATTAAAGTATTAAAAGAAAAGCTTATTAAAAAGGTTTATCTTATAACACCTAATATTCCAGAAGCCGAGGTACTAACCAAAACTAAAATTAAAAATTTAGAAGATATGATTAAGGCCGCCAATATTTTGCTTAATTCTGGTGTTAAAAATGTATTAGTAAAAGGTGGCCATAGAAACTCTAAAATTATGAAAGATGTATTTTTAAATAAAAGAGAAATAAAAATATTTAAAAATAAAAAAATTAAAACCAAAAACACTCACGGAACTGGCTGCACTTTATCAAGTGCAATTGCAACTTTTTTTGCATGTGGAAAAAGTATAAATAAATCTTGTGAGCTTGGAATTAAATATGTTAATCAGTCAATTAGATCCAATCTTAATTATGGAAAGGGCCATGGACCTGTAAATCATTTAAGCTCAATTAGTATAGATAATAAATTTAAAAGATGAAAAATGTTATAGTTGTTGGAACACAGTGGGGAGATGAGGGAAAAGGCAAGATTGTTGACTGGCTCTCAAGTGAAGCTGATGTTGTAGTTAGATTCCAAGGCGGTCATAACGCTGGACACACTTTAGTCATCGATGGAAAAACTTACAAATTAAGATTATTACCATCTGGTACTGTTAGAGAAGGTAAAATTTCTATAATTGGAAATGGCGTTGTTGTAGATCCTTGGGCTTTAATTGATGAAATAAAAGAAATGAAATCCAAAGGAGTTGAAGTAGATGAGAATAATCTAATACTCTCCGAGGCAGCAAACCTTATATTGCCATATCATAAGGAAATGGATGAAATAAGAGAAGACGCAGCTGGAATTGCAAAAATTGGAACTACAAGAAGAGGTATAGGTCCGGCTTACGAAGATAAAGTTGGTAGACGATCAATTAGAGTTATGGATTTAGCTTCAGAAAGTAATTTAGATAAGAGATTAGAATCAGCATTGATACACCACAACGCATTAAGGAAAGGTTTAAAACAGAAGGTTTTTAAAAAGGATAAATTAAAAAAAGATTTATTAAAAATAGCACCACAAATTTTAAAATTTTCACAACCAGTTTGGAAAAAATTAAATGAATACAAATCAAAAGGAAAAAAAATATTGTTTGAGGGAGCTCAAGGTATACTCCTAGATGTTGATCATGGTACTTATCCTTTTGTAACTTCTTCAAATACGGTCGCGTCTACAGCAGCAACAGGATCTGGATTAGGATCTAATAATGAAAGTTATGTTTTGGGTATTACAAAAGCTTACACTACAAGAGTAGGTGAGGGACCATTTCCCACTGAGCAAAAAAATAAAATTGGAGATTTATTAGGCACAAGAGGAAAAGAGTTTGGAACAGTTACTAGCAGGAAGAGAAGATGTGGATGGTTCGATGCAGTATTGGTAAGACAGACTATAAAAATATCTGGTGTTAATGGAATAGCATTGACTAAGTTGGACGTTTTAGATGAATTAGATGAGATTAAAATGTGTACCTCATACAAACTTAATGGTAAAAAATTAGACTATTTACCTGCAGGTGCAGAAGATCAATTTAAAATCGAACCAATTTATGAAATATTTCCAGGCTGGAAAGAAAATACTAAAGGTGTAAGAAATATTGAAAACCTTCCAGATAAAGCAAAAAAATATATTTACGCTCTTGAGGATTTTATCGAAGCTAAAATATCGAGTGTTTCAACTAGCCCTGAAAGAGAAGATACAATTCTGCTTGAAAATCCATTTTCTTAATTTCTTGGCAGCAAATTTTCAGATTTTGTCGCGTTAAGCATTGCCTTCTGAAGTTTTTCAAAAGCCTTAGTTTCAATTTGTCTTATTCTTTCTCTGCTTATTTTGTATTTTTTACTCAATTCCTCTAATGTTTTTGGCTCGTTTGATAATTTTCTGTCCTGTAAAATTTCTCTTTCTCTATCCGTGAGAATCTTTATTGAGCGGTGCAGTAAAGTTTTTTTCTCATCCATCTCTTGTTTTTGTGCTATAAAAAGTTCTTGATCCAAATCTTCACTTGCAATCCAGTCTTGCCACTCACCTTTTTCTCCATCTTTAATTGGTTCATTAAGAGATTTTTCTTGTCCCATCATTCTACGATTCATGTTCACAACCTCATCCGATTTAACTCCAAGTTTTTTTGATATTTCGTTAACTTGTTCATCTTTTAAATCTCCATCTTGATTAGGAGCTATTTGCTGTTTGATTTTTTTTAAATTAAAAAAAAGTTTTTTTTGGGCAGATGTTGTTCCCATTTTTACTAAACTCCATGATCTTAAAACGTATTCTTGAATTGCAGCTTTGATCCACCACATAGCATAAGTTGCTAATCTAAATCCCTTTTCAGGATCAAATTTTTTTACAGCTTGCATTAAACCTATATTCCCTTCTGAGATTAATTCGTTAACCGGAAGACCATACCCACGATAACCCATTGCAATTTTAGCAACCAAACGTAAGTGGCTTGTAACTAGTTTGTGAGCTGACTTTAAATTACCACGCTCTTTCCAATTTTTGGCCAACATATACTCTTCTTCAGCATCCAGTATTGGAAATTTTTTAATCTGAGCAAGATATACAGATAAACCACCTTCACTTGTTAGACTTGGCAAGTTATTAATTTCAGACTTTGTATTCATATTTGTATATATATTTATAAAATTTTATTGTTCAATTACCAAATTTGTCAAGAAAATCTAGTATTTTTTTAAAGTCACTAGGTAATTTGGAGTCAAAATCAAGAAACTTTTTTTTTACTGGGTGAAAAAAACCTAAACTTTTGGCATGTAATGCTTGTCTATCAAAAGAGGAAAGTATTCTTTCAAATTTTGAATTAATTTTTTTAAATTTTTGCTTTTTCTTTCCATACTTTTTATCACCGATTAAAGGATTTCCTTTAAAAGCAAGATGGACTCTAATTTGATGTGTTCTACCTGTTTCTAAAATACACTCAATTAAACTCATTCTTGGTATCCCATTAGAACTAAATGTTTTTAATGTTTTATAGTTTGTAATTGCTTTTTTACCCAAACGTTCGCTAACAGACATAAGCTGTCTATTTTTTTTGCTTCTAGTAATTAAGGTTACTATTTTTCCATTCAAGGGTCTTATAACACCCCAAACTAAAGCCAAATACTTTCTTTTTATTGAGTGATTACTAAATTGCTCGGAGAGACTATTGTGAGTTTGATTGTTTTTAGCAACAACAATTAAACCACTCGTATCTTTATCAATTCTATGGATTATGCCTGGTCTAAAGTCTCCGTTAATATTAGACAAATTATTTTTGTAAAGATACATTAATCCGTTCACTAAAGTTTCATCTTGATTTCCAGCTCCAGGATGAACAACTAACCCACTTTTTTTATTTATAATTATTAGATCGTTATCTTCGTATACTATATCTAAATTTATTTTTTTTGGTTTTAAATCTTTATTTGTTTTATCTGGAAAACTCACCTCAATTAAATCATCATTCTTTACTTTCTCTGATGCAGAATTGATCAACTTTTTATTCAACTTGATATTCTTTGATAATATTATTTTTTTTATTTGTGATCTGGTAAAATCATTTAAGTTATCTGCTAAATACTTATCTAATCTGATCTTTTTTCCCAGATCCTTAGCTAAAAATGTTATTGTTTTATTCATCTAATAATTTAAAAGTATTATATTCCTAAGGGCCGTTAGCTTCAACTGGATAGAGCGCACCGCTTCGGACGGTGAGGTTGAGGGTTCAAATCCTTCACGGCCCGCCAAAATTTAATGACCAAATTTTATAATATCCAGCTTTTATACTTAATCTTATTTTCCCTTAAAAATTTTGGGTAATTTTCATCAATTTTTATAATTTCAAATTTATAATCGCGGTCAAATAAATCTTTATTATTTTTCAACCTATCGCTAATTTTTTGTACATCAACAAATTTATTCTCATTAAATTCTTGATGAGCAAAACTTTTAATTTTATTTGAAAGTTCCTCTGGTGTTTTTAAACTATTAAAATGCCAGCCGCCATCATTTAATATTTGAGGTCTTTGTGGTTTATAGAATTTCCAAAAAGGTATTTCTTTAATTTTAATATTTCTAAGCCATTGAGGTGATTTAAGGTATTTTTTTATACATATTTTCGTTCCAGGCCATTCCTTTATCGAAGTATTTAGTAAATTTAATTTTTGATGTAAATTTTTTTGTAGAAAACAAGCATACTTTTTTTCTTTATCAAATTCACTAATCTTATCTGGATTTGGAATCTCATCAAGATCTGATATCATAACTAAATCGTTTTCATCACAGTCCACTAAACCTCTACTTAAAGAATTTCGTTGATATTGATCTCTCAAATGACTTTCTGACCAACCTTTCTTGTATTTACTTAAATTTACAGGCAAATCTTCGATTACTAAATAATTTATTTTATCTTTAAATTTTGAAAAATTTTTGATGTCAAAATTAAGTTTTTTATCTTGACCAGAGTGTGTTTTTGTTGCTTCCGCTATTATAAATTTATCAACTGTTTCATTTAAAATATTTAGCCTGATATCGAGCAGCATATCTTCATCAAAATACATAAAACAGTCATACAGAGCCATTTATTATTCCCCCATATTTATCAAGGTGCCTCTTACTCTAGCACCAAAATATGCCATATAAAAAATTATTACACCAAAAATAAAATAGGCAATTGAAATTAAAATTGAAATGAATATTTCAAAATAATTAATTGTATTATTTATAAGTATATTTCTCATTTCCTCAAAAACATGAACAAGCGGCAGTCCTTTTGCTATTACTTGTAAAGACAAAGGCAATATCTCTACTGGATAATATATACAACCTAATGGAGCTAAAAAAAATAAGCTTGCCCAAGCAATATTTTCAAACGAAGGGCCAAATCGCAAAAGTCCTGCGGTGACCAAAAGTCCAAGCGTGACACCAAAAATATACAAACTAAATAATAATGCTAACAGTGGCAAACCTATTTTAAAAACTGAAACGCCGAACAAAGGTATGGCCAATAATGCAGCTGGAATTAGTCCTATCAAAGATCTAAACACTGCAGTTATTGTAAGCGATGCTATCATTTCACTTAATTTTATTGGAGCTATAAATAAATTTGTAAAATTCCTACTCCAAATTTCTTCAAGAAACATAATATTATAACTAATACTTACTCTAAATAAAAAATCGTATAGAATGGCTGCTGTTAATATTATTCCTACTGTATTACTGTAATACTCAGAATTTAAAGTAAAAAATTTTGATATAAATCCCCATAAAAATATTTGGACAGTTGGCCAATATATTAAGTCTATAATTCTCGGCAAAGAATTACTTATTAAATAAATATGCCTTAAACATAAAGCATAGATTTTATGCCACCTCATCTTTACTCCTTACTATTTTTAAAAATGTTTCTTCTAGATTTGTTCGACCATGTCTATTTATTATTTCTTTACTAGTTCCTTGATCAATAATTTTCCCTTTTTTCATCATTATAACACTGTCACAAAGCCTTTCTACCTCAGCCATGTTATGAGAAGCTAAAAGTATAGTTACTTTATTTTTAGATTTGTATGACTGCACATAAGATCTAACATAATCACCAATATCTGGATCAAGACTTGCTGTCGGTTCATCTAATAGAAGAATTTCAGGTTTGTTAATTAGCGACTTAGCAAGTGATACTCTATTTTTTTGTCCTGAGGATAACTCTCCAGTTTTTTTATTAATAAAATCTTTTAAATTTAAGTCTTCGGCTAATTCATCTATTCTAAGAGATAAATCTTTTACCCCGTAAAGCCTACCGTAGATTTGAAGATTTTGTTTTACACTAAGTTTTTTAGGTAATTCTACGTAGGGCGAAGCAAAATTCATTATGCTTAAAAGTTTATTTCTCTCAAATGTATTTATATTTTTATTTTGAATAATAATATCACCTGTAGTTGGCTTAATTAATCCAAGCATCATTCCTATTGATGTAGTTTTTCCACAACCATTAGGACCAAGTAATCCTATAGTTTTGTTTGTGCCTATAGTAAAATTAACATTTTTTACTGCATAAACTTCATTAAATTTTTTTGATAAATTTTTAATTTCAATAGACATTTAATTTGACGCTTTCTTTAATCTATCATTGATCGCAATTCCAATATTTTTATTTGGAATTTTAACTACGTTAATTTTTTTATATTTTAATTTTTTTATCTTTCTCAAAACTTTATATAAATTTTTGGCCGCTTCTTTAAGGTTACTTTTTTTACTTAAATTAAACATATTTTTTTTCATTTTATACTTTTTTCCAAAAACAATGAATGCGGCCTTATAATCAGGTTTAATCGAATTAAGTTTAATTGGTATGCCTGGTGAATAATGTCTTTTGTGCATACCGGGTGAAATCACAAATTTAGATTTAGTTACATTTGAGACTTTTTTTCCCAATACCTTTTCAATTTGAGTACGACTTATTGATCCCGGTCTCAAAATTGCTGGTTTACTACTTAAATTTATCACAGTCGACTCAAGCCCAATTAATGATTTTCCACCATTTAAAATAAATTTAATTTTATTTTTAAATTCATCAACCACATCCAATGGATCTGTTGGACTTACCCCAGTGGAAATATTTGCGCTTGGTATTGCTAAAGGGAAAGCTAATTTTTTCAATAAAGATCTAATAATTTTATTTTTTGGGAATCTCACCGCAATAGTTTTTAGTTTTGCATTAGCAAATTTTGAAACTTTTGATTTTTTTTTCTTTTTTAAAATATATGTAAGGGGCCCAGGAGAAAATTTTTTATAAAGTCTTAAAAAATTTTTGTCATATTCTGCATCTTTTTTTAATAGCTCTAAATTATAATAATGAATAATAAGCGGATTTTTTTGAGGTCTCTTCTTTAAACTATATATTCTCTTAACAGATTTATGTGAATAAGCATTTCCTGCTAACCCATATACAGTTTCTGTCGGCAATGCTAAAATTTGGTTTTTTTCTAAAATTCTTTTAGCTTTATTAAGGTTGTAAAAAGAATTTCTATAGATATTTTTCATATTAAGATTATTATAAGTTTAATGAAAACCAAAAATATTCCACCTGACATTAAAAGTAAATCAATAAACGAAGCTAAAATTGAAATATTAGATATTTTAAAAAGATTAGAGGATAATGGGATAGATTTAGAGAATTCAAAGAAAGATTATGAAAGATTATTGCTATTGAATAATCATGTAGATAACGTTTTTAAGGAAAAACTAAATAAAATACATTCAATGGGTAAAAAAAAATAATTAATCATTTTCAATGCTTAAAAATATTAAACAAAATGCAAGGATTGTAGATACATTTATAAAGAAATATTTCAATACACAAAAGTATTCAGAGCTCATCCCTGTAATGAAATATGGCACTTTATTTGGTGGAAAAAAGATTAGATCAACAATCATTTTTAATTCATCAAAAATATTTAATATTAAACCTAATCAAATAATTAATTTGTGTGCTGCTGTAGAATGTATACATTCTTACTCCTTAATTCATGACGACTTACCGTGCATGGATAACGACACATTAAGGCGAGGAAAACCATCAACACACATTAAATTTGGCGAGTCAACAGCGATACTTGCTGGAAACTCCTTGCTTACATTAGCTTTTGAAATAATAGCGGACAAAAAATTTAATATTGATACAACTGTTAAATTAAATCTTATAAAAAAATTATCTGAATGTGCTGGTCACGTTGGTATTGCAGGAGGTCAATTTTTAGATCTTAATTACGAAAAAAAGAAAATTGATTCTAAAAAAATTATCAATATGCAGAGAAAAAAAACAGGAAAATTATTTGAATTTTGTTGTTTAGCACCGGCAATTATAGCTAAAAAAAGTATCAAGACACAAAAAGAAATGAGCAAGGTTGGGGCGGAATTAGGATTATTGTTTCAAATTGCAGATGATCTTTTAGACATAAAAGGAAATAAAAAAAACACTGGCAAACCAGTCAAGAAAGATAAAAAAAAGGGGAAATCCACATTGATTAAATTATTTGGTTATGAAAAAACTTTAGGGTTTGCTTTGGACAGAAAAAAGATGATAATAAATAAATTAAAAAAATATGGAAAAAAATCAAATAAGTTAATTGAGGTATCAGATTTTATATTAAATAGAAGTTTTTAATGAAAAAAGAATTATTAGATAATATTAATTTTCCCTCAGATTTAAGGAAACTAAGCAAAAATCAGTTAGATCAAGTTTCAGAAGAACTGAGATCCGAACTCATCGATGTTGTATCAGAAACCGGAGGTCATCTAGGAGCAGGTCTGGGCGTTGTAGAGCTTACTGTTGCTTTGCACTATGTCTTTAATACTCCAAAAGATAAATTAGTTTGGGATGTTGGTCATCAATGCTATCCACACAAGTTAATTACAGGCAGACGAGATAGAATAAGAACATTAAGAAAAGGTGGAGGGCTTTCAGGATTTACTAAAAGATCAGAGAGCGAATATGATCCATTTGGAGCAGCACATAGTTCTACATCGATATCATCAACTCTTGGAATGGCTACAGCTAAGAAGCTTTCCAATGATAAAAATAATGTTGTTGCTGTCATAGGTGATGGAGCAATGAGCGCAGGAATGGCCTATGAAGCAATGAATAACGCTGGAGCAATGAAATCAAAATTGATTGTTGTTCTAAATGATAATGATATGTCAATTGCACCACCAGTTGGAGCAATGAGCAAATATCTTGCAAGACTTTTGTCTGGAAAAATATATTTCAGTTTCCGCGAAACCATAAAATTAATTCTTTCAGCATTTTCAAGAAGATTTTCAAAAAGCGCGGGTAAAGCAGAGGATCTACTTAGAAGCGCGGTGACTGGTGGAACATTATTCAGCCAACTTGGGTTTTATTATATAGGCCCCATTGACGGACATGATGTGAATAATTTAGTTACAATTTTAGAAAATGTAAAAAATTCAAATCATCAAGGTCCAATATTAATTCATGCAATTACCAAAAAGGGTAAAGGATATAAACCCGCTGAAGAGTCAGGTGATAAATATCATGGGGTATCAAAATTTGATGTTTTAACTGGTAAACAAGTAAAAGGTAAAACAGCAGGACCTTCTTATACAAAGGTTTTTGCGAATACTTTAATTAAACATGCTCAAAACGATACGAAGATTGTAGCAATTACTGGTGCAATGCCATCGGGAACCGGACTAGATCTTTTTCAAAAAAAGTTTCCTGATAGGATGTTTGATGTGGGCATAGCTGAACAACACGGAGTAACTTTTGCTGCTGGATTAGCTACCGAAGGATACAAACCTTATGCTGCTATTTACTCAACCTTTTTACAAAGAGCCTATGATCAAGTTGTTCATGATGTTGCAATACAATCTTTACCAGTTAGATTTGCCATAGATAGAGCAGGCTTAGTCGGCTCAGATGGCGCAACTCATGCTGGATCATTCGATACTACATACCTCTCTACTCTGCCAAATTTTGTTGTAATGGCAGCAAGCGACGAGGCTGAATTAGTAAGAATGATAAATACATCAGTAAACATTAATGATAGGCCATCAGCCTTCAGATATCCTAGGGGAAGCGGTTATGGTGTAGAACTACCGGATATTAGTGAGACTATTGAAATTGGCAAAGGTAGAATTATTTCTTCTGGAAAACATTTAGCAATTCTAAATTTCGGAGCAAGGATGAATGAATGTAAAAAAGCTGCCAAAACTTTAAATAAGAAAGGAATTTTTGTGACAATTTTTGACGCGAGATTTGCAAAGCCTTTAGATGAAAAATTAATTCTTGAATTAGCTTCAAACCATGAATCTGTTTTGACAATTGAAGAAGGTTCTATAGGTGGTTTTGGATCCCATGTTTCAAATCTTTTATCTGAAAGAGGATTTTTTGATAGTGGATTAAAATTTAGATCTATGATTTTACCTGATAAATTTTTAGATCAAGATACACCTGATAACATGTATAAAACAGCTGGATTAGACAGTAACAGTATTGTTGAGAAAATTGAAAGTATTCTAAATTCTAACGTGGTTATTGCAAAAAATAAAAACTTATCTTAACCACACTGAGCTCTATTCATTAAAAAGTGGTCTAGCAACACGCATGAAAGCATAGCTTCACCAATAGGAACAGCTCTTATACCAACACAAGGATCATGACGTCCTCTGACAGATATTTTTGTATTTTTTCCTCTTTTATCAATTGTTTCTCTACTATTTATTATCGACGAAGTAGGCTTTACTGCAAATGAAGCAATTATTTCCTGCCCTGAGGAAATACCACCAAGTATTCCTCCAGCATTATTACTTTTAAATTTAGCTTTTCCAGATTTAGATCTCATTTCATCGGAATTTTCTTCCCCTGATAAATATGCAGCACCCATACCTGCACCTATATTTACTCCCTTAACAGCATTAATACTCATTAAAGCACCCGCTATGTCAGTATCAAGTTTAGAGTAAATTGGTGAACCAAGTCCTGCAGGTATACCATTTGCTCTTAGCTCAATTATAGCACCACATGATGAACCAGATTTTCTTACTGCCATCAAATATTTTTCCCAAAGTTTTACTGATTTTTTGTCAGGGCAAAAAAATGGGTTTTTTCTTATTTCTTTATTATTCCAATTTTTTCTATTACAGCCCATTAATCCTAACTGTATAACAGCTCCGTAAATACTAAACTTTTTTCCTAATAAATTTTTTAATACTATTCTAGCTATAGCACCAGCAGCAACTCTTGAGGCTGTTTCTCTTGCAGACTGTCTTCCTCCTCCTCTAAAATCTCTAATTCCATATTTTTTAAAATATGTGAAATCAGCATGGCCTGGTCTAAACTTATTCTTTATTGACTCATAATCTCTAGATCTTTTGTCTTCATTTCTTATTAATATTGAAATAGGAGTCCCCGTAGACTTTCCATCAAATACACCAGACAAAATTTCTATTTTATCCGACTCTTTTCTTTGAGACACAAACTTAGTGTTACCAGGTCTTCTACGATCCATATCTATCTGTATTTCCTTCTCAGAAATTGGGATATTTGGTGGGCAACCGTCGATAATACAGCCTATAGCTGGACCATGTGACTCACCCCAAGTCGTAAATCTAAATATTTTTCCAAAAGTATTAAAAGACATCGATATTTAATGTATAAATTATTTTATATTAATTATGAATCAAAAAAATGGCCAAAATTCGTTAGGACTGGATAATTGCTTTGGGGATGAGGCAAATCCTATTGTTTTGTTTAAAAATTGGTTCTCTGTTGCCGAAAAAAGTGAAATTAACGATCCAAACGCATTGTCGCTTGCAACTTCAACACCTAATGGAATTCCAAGCGTGAGAATGGTTTTGTTAAAAGGTTATAACGAGGATGGTTTTATTTTTTATACTAATTTTAATAGCAAAAAAGGAATTGATCTTAAAAAAAATCCTAATGCCTCAATGTGCTTTCATTGGAAAAGTCTTAGAAGACAAATAAGAATTTCTGGTAAAGTAAATGTTGTTGATGATAAGATTGCTGACAAATATTATAATTCAAGAGCTTATAGAAGCAGAATAGGAGCGTGGGCATCATCACAATCCAGTGTTATGAAAAATAGGGAAGAGTTAATCCAAAGGTTTGAAGAATTTAAAAAAAAATATCCAGACGAAAATAAAGTGCCTAGACCACCCCACTGGTCTGGTTGGAATCTAAAACCTGAACGAATTGAGTTTTGGTTGGAAATAAAAAATAGAATTCACGAAAGACTTAACTACAAAAAAGAAAATAACAATTGGGTAAAAGAAATACTTTATCCTTAGAAAGATCTGTTTAGGCTAAAACTAGTTAGGTTTTGTAAAATATTTTTTTCTTCTGAATTTTCGAAAATACCCAAAGCATCGTAAGAAACATTTACAAAGTACTCTGCTCTTTTAAAAGTTGCCTCTAATGCCTTATATTTTTTAATTAGTCTTTGAGTCTCCTCCAAATCTATTTTATTTCTAACTTCTTTTTTAAAAGTATTAATTAAAAATGTTCTTTCTATAGAATTAGCTTTTTGATATACTATTATGACTGGCAGAGTTACTTTACCTTCAAAAAAATCTTTACCAATTTCCTTTCCAAATATTTTTTCTTTAGAAAAATAATCCAAAGCATCGTCTGCAATTTGAAAAGCTAAACCTAAGTTTTTACCATATGACTCTAAAGCGTCTTTCTTCTTAATATCCAAATCTGATAAACACGCACCAACTCTAGTAGCCGCTGAAAACAGTGAAGCAGTTTTTAAATTTATTATTTTTAAATAATTTTCTTCTAAAAGGTCAGCTTCACCTTTATGTTGAAGCTGCATAACTTCTCCTTGGGCAATTTTAGTTGATGTTGATGAAAGAAGTTTCAATATCTCTAGATTTCCATCTTCAACCATCATTTCAAAACATCTGCTTAGTAAATAATCTCCAACCAATATAGAAGATTGATTTCCCCATATGTGATTTGGAGTTTTGTTACCCCTTCGTACTTTACTTTGATCAATTACATCATCGTGAAGTAGGGTTGCGCTGTGAATTAATTCAACACACGCTGCAAGATTTACATCTCTATCACCCTTTGAATAACCACCTAATTTTGAGCAACCCATTGTTAGAAGAGCCCTTATTCTTTTGCCACCTGAATTAAGGTGATAATCACTCATTTTTTTTATTAATGGGACATCACTTTTGAGTTTGTTTTTTATTAGTTTTTCGACAGAATCAAGCTTATCATTTAAGTGGTTTCTTAAATCTAAATAAGCGTTATTTGCAGATTTTTTTAAAGGAATTACAGAACCCATAAGATAATTATTATATACTTTTCAAAAATTAATTAATTATTATTTTAGACCTCTGTGACGCATGTCATTTTCAACCATGAGTAGCGTAATTTATATTTCAATTTAATTTATGTGCTGATATAAGAATTATTATTAACCTTTAATCATATGTTTTCAATTTTTAAAAAAAAAATTATTGTTCCTCATGTCAGACTAGCTGGAGTCATTGGATCAGCTGGACGATTTAGGCAAGGCATAGATTTTTCTGGCCAACAAGAGATTATTAAAAAAGCATTTTCATTTAAAAAGGCTAAAACTATAGCAATATCAATAAACTCACCAGGAGGTTCTCCAGTCCAATCGCATTTAATTCACGATTACATCAGACAACTTGCAAAAAAAAATAATAAAAAAGTAATTGTTTTTGCAGAAGATGTTGCGGCTTCAGGCGGCTATCTAATTGCTTGTGCAGGTGATGAGATCTATGCAAATTCTAGTTCAATAGTTGGATCAATCGGTGTTATATCTGCATCTTTTGGGTTTCAGGATGCTATCAAAAGAATAGGTGTTCAAAGAAGAGTATACACTGCTGGAAAAAATAAAAGTACCCTAGATCCCTTCAAAGAGGAAAAGCCCGAAGATATTGAGAGAATTAAAAAATTACAATTAGAACTACACTCAGACTTTATAAACTTAGTAAAAAAAAGTCGTGGATCTAAACTTAAAGATCCAGATAAAAACAATACTTTTACAGGTGAATTTTGGTCAGGTTCAACTTCTTTAAAATTAGGACTGATAGATGGAATTGGAAATGCAGAACAAATATTAAGAGAAAAGTTTGGAGAGAACATTGAAATTAAAAAGTTTGAAAAACAAAAAGGTTTTTTAGCAAAACGATTATCTTCCTCACTAGATAATCAAGTTGATAATGTAGTAAGCGTTATAGAAGAGAGAGCACTGTGGCAAAAATTTGGTTTATAGATGCCAAAAAAAACTAGAAAGAAAAATACAGTTTTATCATTTCAAAATTTAATTTTTAATTTACAAAAATTTTGGGATAAACAAGGTTGCATTATTTTACAACCATACGATTTAGAAGTTGGAGCAGGCACTTTTCATCCAGCAACTACTTTGAGATCACTAGGACCAAAACCCTGGAAAGCAGCTTACGTTCAACCTTCAAGAAGACCAACAGATGGAAGATACGGAAAAAATCCAAACCGACTACAACACTATTATCAATATCAGGTTATAATAAAACCATCTCCAAAAGATATTAAACAATTGTATTTAAAAAGTTTAATGGCTATTGGCATAGACTCTAAAGAACACGACATAAGATTTGTCGAAGATGATTGGGAGAGTCCAACTTTAGGAGCCGCAGGTTTGGGTTGGGAAGTATGGTGTGATGGAATGGAAATTACACAATTTACTTATTTTCAAAAGATGACAGGAATAGAATGCAAACCAATATCGGTGGAGCTAACATATGGCTTAGAGAGAATTTGTATGTTTGTGCAAGGAAAGAAAAATGTATTTGATATTGACTGGAATGATAATGGAGTTAAATATGGAGATGTTTATCTTCAGTCAGAAAAAGAATTTTCCGCTTATAATTTTGATCAAGCTAACACCGACTCTCTCCTAAAAAATTTTGAAATCGCAGAACAGGAATGTAAAAATCTTCTCGATCAAAAACTTCCTTTGCCAGCTTACGATCAATGTTTAAAAGCTAGTCATATTTTTAATCTACTAGATGCAAGAGGTGTAATCGCAGTCGCAGAGAGAACTGGTTATATAAATAGAATTCGAGAATTAGCAAAGGGAGCCGGATCAGGCTGGTTAGAAAATCAAGAAAGATAATGTCTGAACTTTTAATTGAATTTTTTAGTGAGGAAATACCACCAAATCTTCAAATAAGCACAAGAAAACAATTTAAAAAAATCTTAGAAGAAAAACTATATGAGGCAAATATAAAATATGGAAACTTTGAGATCTATTCTACGCCAACAAGAGTAGCCGCACATATTTCTGAATTACCAGATAAAATTAAAATTTTACCGACTGAAATAAAAGGTCCGAAAGTTGGTGTACCAGAAAAAGTTTTAGAAAACTTTGCAAAATCAAGATTTGTTAGTTTAAGTGAACTATATGAAAAAAAAACGGAGAAGGGAAATTTTCATTTTGTTAAGATAAAAGGAAAAGAAATTAATAGTGAAGAAGAATTAATCAAATGCATATTAAAATCTCTTAACGAAATATCTTGGAAAAAATCTATGAAATGGTCTGATTATGAAATGAGTTGGGGTAGACCATTAAGATCAATTTTAGCTATTTTTGGAAACAAAGTGCTTAAATTTAATTATCAACACCTTGAGACTTCAAATTTTACACAAATAGAGGAAAATTACTCAATAACACAAAAAAAAATTAGTAATTTTTCTGAGTATAACAAAATTTTAAAAAGCAATTCAATAATGCTTGATCATAGAGAACGTGAAAAATTTATTAACGATAAAATTTCATCAATATGTAAAAAAAAATCTTTTAAAGTTTTTATTGACCAAAATTTACTTACCGAAGTAACTAATTTAGTTGATAATCCGAACATATTAGTTGCTCAATTTGATAAAAGTTATTTAAAATTACCCCCCGAGGTCATTAGGTCTACTCTTCAAACTCATCAAAGGTATTTTACTTTGGTTGATCATAGAGACAGAATAAGCAACGATTTTATTGTAGTTGCAAATAAAAAGGACGAGAAAAAAGTGATCAAAGTAGGAAATGAAAGGGTAGTCGACGCAAGACTTTCTGATGCTAGTTTCTTTTGGGAAAAAGATAAATCTTTAAATTTAATCAAACAGATTAATAAATTAAAAGAAATTACGTTTTATGAAAATTTAGGTTCAATTTATGACAAAACACAAAGATTAAGAAAAATGGCTTACTATATTTCAGATCAACTTGATATTAAAAAAGAAAAACTTGAGATAGCTGCATCTATTTGTAAATCTGACTTAGTCTCAGGTTTAGTCGGAGAATTTCCAGAATTACAAGGAATTATGGGAAAATATTTTGCTGCTAATCAGGGGTTTGAAGAAGACGTATCTCGAGCTGTTAGTGAACATTATTTACCAATTAGTATTTCCTCAACAGTGCCAAAAAAACCAATTAGTTATGGTCTATCGATAATAGATAAATTAGATACACTTGTCGGTTTCTTTTTAATAAATGAAAAACCGACAAGCTCAAAAGATCCTTTTGCTCTAAGAAGGTCAGCCATAGGATTATTAAGAATTATTATTGAAAATAATCTAACCGTTGGTCTTAGGGACTTGATAGATTACTTAATAAGGTTTTACACTGAGCAAGGTGTTAAAGATGTAAATAAGAATACACATTTAGAATTAATTAATTTTTTCAGAGATCGTATGAGAAATATATTTAAAGAAAAAAGGATTAGAGCTGATATAATTGAAGCCTCATTAAGTTCACATATTAATGATAATTTTCTTGAGCTATACAAAAAAACACTTGTGATGAATAAATTTATATCAAAAGATCTTGGAAAAAATGCAGTTTCAACTTACAAAAGAGCACACAATATTATTGATAGAGAAAAAAACATATCAAAATCTGGTCCCGATGCAGTTCTTTTTAAACAGGACGAGGAAAAAGAATTATTTGATAAAATTAACGATATAAGAAAAGCTTTTACTTATAAGGAGAGGAAAGAAAGTTATGAGAATCACCTTAAACTTTTGTCAGATGCTAAGTTATCCACCGACAAGTTTTTTGACAATGTTAAAGTAAATGATGAAAATAACGATATTAAAAACAATAGATTAGAACTCTTGCAAAGACTCTGTTCTACATTTAATACTTTTATAGATTTTTCAAAATTGGAAGGTAATTAATGTCAAAGTTAATATTTGGTTTTGGTGATAAAAAAGCAAAAAAAATACCTAACTCAAGAAATATTTTAGGTGGCAAAGGTTCCAATCTAGCTGAAATGGCAAGACTTGGATTGCCAGTACCTCCAGGTTTTACAATTTCAACTAAGATGTGTGAAATTTTTTATAAGAGTAATAAAAAATTAAATACAAAAATTAAGGTTGAGATAAAAAAAGAACTAAAAAAAATTGAGTCAAAGACCAAGAAAAAGTTTGGTGATAACACAAATCCTTTGTTGATATCTGTGAGATCTGGGTCACGAGTTTCTATGCCAGGAATGATGGACACTATTCTTAATTTAGGTCTTAACGATATGACGGTGGAAGCTTTATCAAAAAAAACAGCAAATGACAGATTTGCCAAAGATAGTTACAGAAGATTTATTCAAATGTACGCTAATGTTGTAATGGGTGTTGAAACATACCACTTCGAAGAGATGATTGACAATTATAAATTAACTAAGGGTGTTCTACAAGACACCGAACTTAATTCAGAGGACTGGGAAGGTTTAATTAATAATTTTAAAAAATTAATTAAGGAAAAAACTAATAAAAATTTTCCTCAAGATGTTAATGAACAATTGTTTGGTGCAATTAATGCTGTATTTTTATCTTGGGAAAGTAAAAGAGCAAAGACCTATAGGAAATTAAATCAAATACCTAGCGATTGGGGCACAGCAGTAAATGTCCAGTCTATGGTATTTGGAAATATGGGTAATGATTGTGCTACGGGTGTAGCCTTTACAAGAAATCCATCTACTGGGGAAAATAAATTTTTTGGAGAATACTTGATCAACGCTCAAGGAGAAGATGTTGTAGCAGGCAGCAGGACCCCAAGATATATAACAAAGCGAGCAAGAGAAGAGGCTGGTGTAAAAGAAAAATCGATGGAGGAAACTATGCCAAAAGTTTTTAGTGAATTAAAAAATATTTTCTTAAAACTAGAAAAACATTATAAAGATATGCAAGATATAGAGTTCACAGTTGAAAATAAAAAATTATGGATGTTACAAACTCGAAATGGAAAACGCACTGCAAATGCTGCTATAAAAATTGCAGTAGATATGGTTAAAGAAAAATTAATAACAAAAAAAGATGCTATTTTAAGAATAGATCCAAACACACTTGATACACTTTTACACCCTACATTAGATGATAAAGTTGAAAAAAAAATAATAGCAAAAGGCTTGCCTGCATCTCCAGGTGCTGCTAGTGGAAAAGTAGTTTTTACGGCTGATGAAGCTGAAAGAATGCAAAATCAAAAAGAGGATACAATTCTGGTAAGAGTAGAAACATCGCCTGAGGATATTCATGGAATGCACGCAGCAAAAGGTATTCTTACAGCAAGAGGTGGAATGACAAGTCACGCAGCTGTAGTTGCCAGGGGAATGGGTAGGCCTTGTGTTTCAGGTTCAGCAGAAATCAATATAGATTATGAAAGTAAAGAATTTAAAGTTGGAGATTTAGTTATTAAAGAAGGTGATACTATTACTATAGATGGTGGATCAGGAAGAGTGATGCAAGGTGTAGTACCAACTGTTAAACCAGATATATCAGGATATTTTTCAACAATTATGAAGTGGTCAGATGATTTCAGAAAACTAAAAATTAGGACTAATTCAGAAACACCACAGGACACTAAAGTAGCAAGAAGCTTTGGTGCAGAGGGAATTGGTTTATGTAGAACCGAACATATGTTTTTTGAGGAAGAGAGAATCTTGTCTGTTAGACAAATGATTGTATCGAAGGATTTGGATGGTAGGAAAGTTGCTTTAGAAAAATTATTACCTCATCAGAAAAATGATTTTAAAGAAATATTTAAAATAATGAATGGTTTACCGGTAACTGTCAGACTTTTAGATCCCCCATTACATGAATTTCTTCCAAAAACAGATAAAGATATGGAAGATCTAGCTAGATCACTTAATTTAGGTGTTAAAGAAATTAAAGATAGAGTGGCTGAACTTCACGAATTGAACCCTATGCTCGGTCATAGGGGATGTAGATTAGGTATATCGTTCCCCGAAATATACGAAATGCAATGCAAAGCAATATTCACAGCGCTAATTGAATGTAAAAAAGAAAAAATTAAATCTATAATACCAGAAATTATGATACCTCTTGTTTCAACAGAAGATGAACTTGGAATAATGAGAAAACTAGTTAATAAAGTTGCTGACAAAGTTCAAAAGGAAAATAAAATAAAAATTGATTACTTTGTCGGTACAATGATTGAGCTGCCAAGGGCCGCACTTAGAGCAGCACCGATCTCGAAACATGCTGACTTTTTTAGCTTTGGAACAAATGATTTAACACAAACTACCTATGGTATAAGTCGAGATGACTCAGGGAAATTTTTAAATGATTATATTGATCACAAAATTTTTGATACAGACCCTTTTGTAAGTATTGATAAAGATGGGGTAGGTGAATTAGTAAAAATTGCCACTGAAAGAGGAAGAAAGAATAACAAAAAACTTAAACTTGGAATTTGTGGTGAGCATGGTGGTGACCCCAAAAGTATAGAATTTTGTTCAAAAGCAGGTTTAAACTATGTTTCCTGTTCACCATTTAGAGTACCAATTGCAAGGTTAGCAGCTGCACAAGCGGAGCTCAGAAGATAAAATCTAATTTACAATCTACACTGGGAGCACTATGTGTAATTTGGCCGATTGAAATTCTATTTACACCAGTAGAAGAAATTTTCTTAATATTTTTGAGGGTTACTCCCCCTGAAGCTTCGGTTTCATAATACTTTTTTGATATTTTAACAGCTTTTCTTAAATTTTTAATATTCATGTTATCAAACAAAACTCTATTAAATTTTAGTCCAATTATTTTTTTTAATTGATTAATATTATCCACCTCCACAGTAATTTTCTTACCTTTTCTATTCTTTATTGATCTTTTTACAAGGTTTTTAATATTTTTGTTTATAGCAATATGATTGTCTTTAATTAGTATTTCATCACTTAGATTAAATCTATGATTAATTCCACCACCCAGGCTTACTCCATACTTTTGTATTAATCTAAGATTTGGCAATGTTTTTCTTGTACAGCATATTTTACAGGATTTACCATTTACTTTCTTAACAAATTTATTTGTAATTGTCGCTACTCCAGAAATTAATCCTATAAAATTTAAGGCGACTCTTTCGGCTTTAAGAATACTTTTTGCATCACCTTTCAAAATTGCAAGCACTTTACCTTTTTTAACCTTTTTTCCATCAATTATTTTTGTTCTAAAAAATATTTTTTTATCTGAAACTTTAAATGCCTCTTTTGCAAAATTTAAACCTCCAATAATACAGTTCTGACCAGCAATGATTTTGGCTGTAATTTTTTTACTATTTATGTTTCTAGATGTTATGTCTCCTGAAGGATTAAGATCTTCTCTTAGTGCTTGCTGCACTATTAATTTAATATATTTATTATTTATTTTTTGCACTCGAAATTATCTACCAATTTCGGCCATTCTCAAAACAGATTTTCTTGCCATTTCAGCAATATTATGACTAATTTTAATTTCATTTGTTTCATTCTTTAAACAATCATAGATTTTGTTTAAAGTAATTTTTTTCATATGAGGACATAGGTTACACGGTTTTACAAATTGAACATTTGGATTTTCAACTTGAACATTATCGCTCATTGTACATTCAGTTACCAATAAAACTTTTTTTGGTTGTTTTTCCTTAACATATTTTACCATACTTGATGTTGAACCTGCAAAGTCAGAAGCGCTTATTACATCTGGTGGACACTCAGGGTGGGCAATAACTTCAATCCCTGGATTTTCTTTTTTAATATCCTCAACTTCTTTACCTGTAAATTTTTCATGGACCATGCATGTTCCTTGCCATGAAATAATTTTTACTTTTGTATTTTTTTGAACGTAATTTGCAAGATAATGATCAGGAAGAAAAATAACTTTATCAGTTCCTAAAGACTCAACAACTTTTACAGCATTAGCAGATGTACAGCATATGTCTGTTTCTGCTTTTACATCGGCAGAAGTGTTGACATAAGATACGACTGGAACACCTGGGTATTTTTCTTTAAGCATTCTTACATCTTGACCTGTAATTGACTCAGCAAGTGAACAACCAGCCTGCATATCAGGTATCAAAACTTTTTTACTTGGGTTCATTAGTTTTGCAGTCTCAGCCATGAAATGAACTCCACACAAAACTATAATTCTAGATTCTGTTTTAGCTGCTTCTAAAGCAAGAGCAAGAGAGTCGGCTGAAATATCAGCTACACCATGATAAATTTCTGGTGTTTGATAATTATGAGCAAGTATTACAGCATCTTTTTCTTTTTTTAATTTATTTATTTTCTCTATGATTGGAGCGTGAAATTTCCACTCAATTTCAGGTACAACTGATGAAATTTTTTTATATATAGCGTTTAATTCTTGCGATGGCATATAAATAATTTATCAACTTGAAGATAAAAAGTCATTCATTTATTGTCGCATATAATAATTGCGGTCGTGCTGAAATTGGTAGACAGGCACGCTTGAGGGGCGTGTGGGTTTCCCGTGAGAGTTCGAGTCTCTCCGACCGCACCAAAATTTTTAGAAAAGACCCTCTATTTCACCTTTATTATTTATTTTTATAGAGTCGGCCGCTGGGGTTCTAGGAAGCCCGGGCATAGTCATTATTGAACCGCAAACCACAACTATAAATTCTGCTCCACTTGATAGCCTAACTTCTCTTACTTGCAAAATATGATCTGATGGAGCACCTTTCAACTTTGGATCAGTTGAAAAACTATATTGTGTTTTTGCAATACAAACTGGAAATTTTTTAAAACCCGCATGTTCTATATTTTTTATTTGCTCCTTAATTTTTTCATCTGCCTCAACAGATTTTGCTTTATAAATATTTTTTGCAATCTTTTCTATTTTTTCCAATATTGGTGTCTCATCAGAATATAGATTTTTAAATGTTTCTTTTTTATTTTTTTTACATAAATCAATCACATTACTTGCTAAATCTTTTGCTCCACTTCCTCCATCAGCCCAATGTTTGCAAAGACTAGCTTTGACCCCAAGTTTAGAGCAGTATTCTTTTACAGCCTGAATTTCTTTGTCAGTATCTGTTACAAAATGATTTATTGCTACTATAATTTGTAGTCCAAATTGTTTTATATTTTGTACGTGTCTTTCAAGATTTGGCAAACCTTTTTTAAGCGATTCTAAATTTTCTTTTTTTAGATCGTCTTTTTCTACTCCACCATGCATTTTTAATGCTCTTATTGTTGCAACAAGAACGACACAGCTAGGTTGGATTTTAGCTTTTCGACATTTAATATTTAAAAATTTTTCAGCACCAAGATCTGCACCAAATCCAGCTTCAGTCACAACATAATCTGAGATTTTTAAAGCAGTTTTAGTTGCAATAATTGAATTACATCCGTGAGCAATATTAGCGAATGGACCTCCATGAATTAGTGCCAAGTTATTTTCAAGGGTCTGCACGGCATTTGGTCTAATAGCTTCTTTAAGAAGCACAGTCACTGGCCCATGTGCATTTAAATCTTTGGCATAAATTGGCTTTTTATCTTTTGTATAAGCAATAGTAATATTTCCAATTTTATTTTCTAAGTCTTTTAAATTGTTTGAAAGACAAAAAATAGCCATCACCTCTGATGCAACAGTAATATCAAAACTATCACTCCTTGGTATATTATTTTTTAATTTCTCCTGATTTATTACAATTTTTCTAAGAGCACGATCATTTAAATCAACTACACGCCTCCAAACTATATTATCAGGATCTATATTTAACTTATTACCCCAATAAATATGATTATCTATTAGTGCCGACAAAAGATTATGAGCAGTTGTTATTGCATGAAAGTCTCCTGTAAAATGTAAGTTAATTTGTTCCATCGGAATAACTTGAGAATAACCACCACCAGCAGCTCCACCTTTCATTCCAAATGATGGGCCTAAACTTGGTTCTCTCAGACATACAATTGATTTTTTACCAGCTTTGTTTAAAGCATCATTAAGTCCAACCGATGTGGTTGTTTTTCCTTCCCCTGCGGGTGTTGGTGTTATAGCAGTAACCAAAATTAGATTACTTTTTTTCTCTTTTAACTTATCGATATATTCAAAATTTAATTTTGCGATATGTCGTCCCATTGGACTAAATGTGCTGTGATTATTCGGAATATTATATTTTTTTAGAACATCAGATATTGGTTTAATTTTAGAGGCTCTAGCAATATCTATATCAGACTTAATTTTAGCCATCGGCCCTCTATATCTAAAAAAGTTTAATATGTATATAGAATTTAGCTTTATTAAGTTCTCTTAAAAACGTGGCTAAAAACTCCCGACCAAATCTTTTGATACCCTCTTTTTTTCATAAACTTAAAGATTTGGCTATCCTCATTATTTTTTTCAATCACCTCAACACAGATTAGTTCTGGTGAGTATTTATGAAAATCCAAAGATTCTAAAACATCAATATCTGCTCCTTCTACATCAACATCAAGAAAATCAATTTTTTTTTCTTTAAATTTTGAATCATTTAAGACTGAGGTTAAAGTTTTTGAATTAATTTCTTTTGTTTTGATGTTTCCCTGAAAACTTTTATTAGCAAACTCTTTTTTTATAGTTGAAAGTTGAGATAATTTTTTTTGGTAAAACATTTCAATATTACCCTCTTTATTTGATATAGCTAAATTCAAATTATTATCTCTTGGCCTAAGATGATTAAATAATTTGATAGAAAAATCGCTTATATCAATATTTATTCCTTCCCAACCATTTAAGTATAAAAGCATAGTATTATTTCTTTGAATTGGATGATAAGCACCCACATCAACATAAAACCCATTTTTCTTATTTTTAAAATAATTAAATACTTCAATATCCTCCCCATCCATTGAATAAGATTTTTTTTTCAAAAAACATCTATTTTTAATGTAAAGATTTTGTAGAATATGGATTTTTTCAAATAAATTAGAAAACATATTTTTGTTAACTTAACCAAACTGGCTTTATTAATTTAATATTAAAACCATCACAGATTAAGTTTTTTCCTATATAATTCTTTTCATGTTCTCCAAATTTAATTAAAGCGAAAGGATATTCTCCACCAATAAGAACCTTGCCAATATTCTCATTCTCAAAAGTAATTTCACTACCAGATTTCATATTATCTTTGGCCTCAATAGGAACTAATCTTTTCCTAATCTTATTTTTTAACTTCATTCTAGCAGTATTTTCCTGACCTACATAACAGCCCTTTTTAAAATCAATTCCATTAAACTCTTCAAAATTACATTCTAACCCAAAAAGTTTCTCTTGAAGTTCTTTTGTTTTGATTTGTGCAATACCTAATTTATGACTTAAGGCATAATATTTTTTAGGATCTTGCAACTTTAATTCTAATTTTTTAATAGACATGTAAAGCTTTTCTAAATTAATAATTAACCTTGCTCCAAGTTTTTTATTTCTAGGATCAATAAAAAATTTGTCATCCCTGTAAGTAGTTGTGTATCCAGCATTATTTTTTGTATTATCTAAATCAAGAAACTTCTCACCACTTATGGCTGCTACTTGAAACTCATTAGATAAATTCAAAACTTCAACTTTTGAATTAAGCTTATAAATATTAAGTTTATTTATTAATTCATCAATTTGATTAGCTTCGCAATCTAAAAAATATCCCTGTTTGTGTTTTACAATTATAAAGTCGAATAAATACTTGCCTTGAGGAGATAATAGTGAAGAAAAAGAGCTGTGATTGTTATTCACCTTATTAATATCATTAGTAACAATATTTTGTAAAAAATCCTTTACGTCCTCACCACTTATGAACACTACACCCCTATCTTTTAAAATAAATATTTGATCTTTTTTCATAAAAAGAGTTTATTATATATTATATTTATCAAAATATGTCTGACAACTATAGCCTCATTATTAAAAATGGATCATGTTATATTGATGGGAAATTTCAAAATATCGATTTAGCACTTACAGGCAAAAAAATAAAAAAAATTGGAAAAATTGAACCAAATAACTCTAAGATTTTTGATGCTAGTAACAAAATTGTTTTACCTGGCGTTATAGATACTCAAGTTCATTTCAGAGAGCCAGGAGCAAATAATGCTGAAAACCTAGAAAGCGGAAGTAGAGCAGCAGTAGCTGGCGGTGTAACCTCTGTGTTTGAAATGCCAAATACAAATCCACCTACTTCAACTTTTGATGAATTTAATAAAAAACTAGATGCTGCTAAAAATAGAATGTTTTGTAATTATGCATTTTATTTTGGTGCTACACCAAACAATATGAAGGAACTTACTGTAGTTAATACTTTAAAGGGTTGCTGCGGTGTTAAACTTTTTGCCGGTTCCTCTACAGGGAATCTTTTAGTAAGCCAAGAAAAAGATATTGAGAAAGTTATATCAAATAGTAGCAAAATTATCTCTGTACATTCTGAAGATGAAAATATTCTTTTATCTAGAAAAAAATATATAAAAGATGGTGATGTTCACTCACATCCAATTTGGAGAAACGAGGAATGCGCATTAGAGTCAACAAAAAGGGTAGTAAGAATTGCGCAAAAATATAAAAAGAAAATTCATATACTTCATGTAACAACCAAACAAGAGATAGATTTTTTTTCAGAAAAAAGAGACAACGTAACTTTTGAAATAACGCCTCAACACCTAACTATATACGCGCCTGATTGTTATGATAGTTTGAAAACTTTTAGTCAAATGAATCCACCATTAAGATCAAAGGATCACTATGATAGATTGTGGGATGCTGTTAACGAATCTTTAGTAAGCACAATCGGATCTGATCACGCACCTCATACAAAAGAAGAAAAAAATAGAAAATATCCTTTATCTCCATCTGGAATGCCAGGAGTACAAACTTTACTTCCTGTCATGCTCGATCATGTAAATAAAGGAAAACTAAAAATAGAAAAATTAATTAAATTAGTTTCTGAGAATCCTTGTGATTTGTTTGGTATTAAAAATAAAGGTTACATTAAAGAAAACTTTGATGCTGATCTGACAGTGATTGATATGAATAAAGAAGTTGTTATCAAGGACAATTGGATTGAAAGTAAATGTGGATGGACACCTTTTAACAATTATAAAGTAAAAGGTTTTCCTGTAGCAACAATAGTTAATGGAGAAATTGTGATGGAAAATAATAAGATTGCATCACCCGCTAAAGGCAAACCATTAAATTTTAATTAACAAAAATTATAAGGAGTTTATTAGCTCTTTAGCTATTTTAGTAGATTTACCGTAGAACTTAAGTTTTTTTATAGCATCTAAGTTAGATTTATCATTTCCGACAACTACAAAACCTATCATTCCCATACTTTTGTGTGGTGTACACCAATAAGCGTATATCCCAGGAGTTTTGAAAGTATAACTTGTATCTTTATTGTACTTTGATTTGAATTTTTCTACCCCTTCAGGAATTCCGCCTTTAATAAATTCAACATTATGTCCAGGATTTACAGATTTCCAATTTACAGTATCACCCACGTCTACATTAACAACTTTTTTTGAATAAACATTAATTTCTTTCCCTAATCTATTTAGCATATCAATGTTTTTGTCTGCACCAAAAGCTGGACTACATGTTATAAGAAGAAATGTAAGTTTAAAAAGTATATTTTTCATAAATTTTTAGTTTTATATTTTGTTAAGGCGCGTTATCAAACACGCCTCAAACCTAAGTTTAACTTTTAAAAAGATCTAAAGCTTTATTTAATAATTCCTCAGATTTTTTGTGATCTCCATTTTGATGTGCCTTTAAGCCATCAGCATGAAATTTTTTTGCTTCTTCAATTTTCTTTTCAACTTTATTTGCCATCATTGGACATGATCCAGCAAATACGCTAGTTGAAAAACTTAAGAGTGCAATAATTATAATTATTTTATTCATATTTTCCTTTCAAAAACCCATATTTGACCAATTATCTTTTTTATTAAATCTCTTTAGTTCTTCCTTAGATGTGGGACGTAAGAGGTAAAACACAAAATAAAAAACAATTAGTAAAACTAAGGTTATTTCCATAATTACTTTTAAATTAAAAAATTCTTTTAATCTCTGCGACAAGTTAATGATCAGAAGAGTGCGACAAGTTGATATTTAGCTAAAGTTCATAAATTTGATAATTAATCCTTATGAGACTGTTAATACTAATACTATTTTTAATACCAAACATTGTCTTTGCGGGACCAATGAAGATGATTGGTGAAAAAGGTAATCCTTCCGAAGCAAATAGAACTATAACAGTCAAAATGTATGATAATTATTTTGAGCCTGCTCAAATACAAATAAAAAAAGATGAAACAATAAAATTCATCGTATTAAATGTTGGGGAGCTTGTTCATGAGTTTAATATTGCAACAAAAGAAATGCATATAAAACATCAACCAGAAATGATGATGATGGTTGAAAATGAGATATTATTATCAGATAGAGTAGACAAAGAAAAAATGAAACAGATGGCTAAAAAAAATCCATCAATGGCCCATTCTCATTCAAACAGCGTTTTGCTTTCACCAGGTGAAAAAGGAGAATTAGTTTGGAAATTTAGCAACAAAGCTAAAATAGAAGCAGCTTGCAACGTGCCAGGACATTATGAAGTTGGTATGATTGCAAAAATAAACGAGATTTAATTTATTAAAATTAATGAATCCTACAGATATTTTATTAAGTATAGCTATAGTGGGTATATACACCGTGATTTATATTTACCTGCAATCACAATTTAAAAACGATAAAATTAGGCTCAAACTATTTGTTAAAGGCTTTATATATGCAACTATAATAACTGGATTTCTTTACTACTTAATTAAATTTATAGCTTCTTAAGTTTTTAAAATATTATTATCTTTAAGGTCTTTTTTAATCTCATCTAAAATTGCTGGATCATCAATAGTAGGTGGTACTTTATATGTTTCACCATCAGCAATTTTTCTTACTGTTCCCCTTAAAACTTTACCCGATCTTGTTTTTGGTAATCTTTTAACAACAATCGCTAATTTGAAAGCAGCAACAGGCCCAACTTTCTCTCTCACCAGTGCCACACACTCTTTTGTAATTTCTTTATTATCTCTATTAACCCCAGCTTTTAATGCAATCAGTCCAATAGGAAGTTGCCCCTTCAATTTATCTGCAATTCCCACTACGGCACACTCTGCAACATTTTTATGTTCTGCTAAAACTTCTTCAATGGCTCCAGTAGATAATCTATGACCCGCTACATTTATGATATCGTCAGTACGAGACATGATCCAAACATATCCATCTTCATCAACATGTCCTGCATCATAAGTTTGATAATAGCCATCATAAGTTGACATATAAACTTTTTTATATCTTTCATCTGCATTCCACAGAGTTGGAAAAGTTCCTGGTGGTAAAGGCAACTTAACTACAATGTCACCCATTTGACCTGCTTTATTTTCTTTTCCTTCACTATTTAAAACTTTTAAATCATATCCTGGTACTGGTTTAAATGCTGAGCCATATTTGATAGGAAATTTTTCTATTCCAGCACAATTTGCGCTAATTGCCCAACTTGTTTCTGTTTGCCACCAGTGATCTATAACAGGAGCATTAGAGAGCTTCTCAAACCATTTTATCGTATCAGGATCTGCTCTCTCTCCTGCTAGGAACAAAGTGTCAAACTTGGATAAGTCATATTTTTTGAAAAATTTCCCATCAGGATCTTCTTTTTTTATAGCTCTTATTGCAGTTGGTGCTGTAAATAAAGATTTAACCTTGTGCTCAGAGATAATTCTCCAAAAAACCCCCGCATCTGGTGTTCCAACTGGCTTTCCCTCAAATAAAACAGTTGTGCATCCGTAAAATAACGGAGCATAAACAATATAAGAGTGTCCAACTATCCAGCCAATATCACTAGCAGACCACCAAACATCATCTTGATCAATGTTGTAAATGTTTTTCATTGTCCATTTTAAAGCAACAATATGTCCACCAATGTCTCTAACAATTCCCTTTGGTGTTCCTGTTGTTCCAGAGGTGTAAAGTATATAAGCATAGTCATTTGAATTCATTTTTTCACATTCAGTTGGTTTTGCCCCTTTTAAAGCATCTAACCAATCAATATCTTTTTTTGGATTAAGCTCAGCTTTATCTTTTTCTCTTTGCCAAATAATACATTTTTCAGGTTTATGGTTTGCAATTTCAATAGCTTTATTTAAAAGTGGTTTATAGTGAACAGTTCGCCCAGGTTCATAACCACAAGACGCAGAAATAATTATTTTTGCTTTTGAATCATCTATTCTACTTGCTAATTCGTTTGCAGCAAAACCTCCAAATACTACTGAATGAATAGCTCCTATTCTTCCACAAGCAAGCATAGCGACAACTGCCTGAGGAATCATTGGCATATAAATTATAACTCTATCTCCTTTTGAAATTCCTTGATTTTTTAAAGCGCCTGCAAATATAGAAACCTTTTCTCTTAATTCTTTGTATGTTAATTTGTATTTCGTACCTGTAATTGGGCTATCATAAATAATTGCAGTCTTGTCCCCTCTACCTTTATCAATATGCAAATCTAAAGCGTTGTAACAAGTATTAGTTATTCCATCTTCAAACCATTTGAAGAATGGTGGATTGGATGAATTAAGAATTTTCCTAGGTTTTTTGTACCAAAAAATATCTTCAGATACCTCTTTCCAGAAATTCTCCTTATTTTTTATGGACGAATCATAGATTTTTTCGTATTTTCCAGACAAATTAGATACTCCCTTTTAACCCGATTTAACCACTATTATCCCCAAAAAAAAACAAAAAAGTCAATAAAATCAACACTTTTTATTAAAGAAAAAGCTTCAAATTAACTTTTTTTTTGGATACCGTTCCGTTTATTCAAGGTGAGGGAGATAACTTTATCTTGAATGTTTAAATTTAAACTAAAGAAAACTAAACGAAAGGGAGGTTTTCATGAAAAAACTAAGCATGATTGCACTAGCTGCTCTTGCATTCTTCGGAATCACTAGCTCTGCTAATGCTGCAACTGCCATTTTAGCTACTAACGACTTCGTAGGAATTACGTTTTGGTTGGTATCTATGGGTATGTTAGCAGGTGCTGTATTCTTCTTCTTAGAAAGAAATACAGTTGCTGCATCGTGGAGAACATCTGTAACTGTAGCTGGATTGATTCAGTTCGTAGCATTTGTTCACTATGTTTACATGAGAGACATCTGGGTTACGACAGGCGAAACTCCAACGGTATATAGATATATTGATTGGTTAATCACTGTTCCAATGCAGATTGTTGAATTCTATTTAATCTTAGCTGCTATTAGAAAAGTTCCGAGCTCAATGTTCTGGAGACTATTAATAGCTTCATTAGTAATGTTAATCGGTGGATACTTAGGTGAAGCCGGTTATATCCAAGAATTTGTCGGTTTCATAATCGGAATGGCAGGTTGGATATACATTCTATTTGAAATCTTTTCAGGTGAAGCTGGAAGAGCTGCTGCGAAGGGTGGTAACAAAGCTGTTGCTACATGTTTCGGCGCTATGAGAATGATAGTAACAATTGGTTGGGCTATTTACCCACTAGGTTACGTATTTGGTTACCTAGCTGGTGGAATTGACTCTAACACGTTGAACATCATTTATAACTTAGCTGACTTCGTAAACAAATTAGCATTTGGTCTAGTAATCTGGGCTGCTGCTATGCAGAATACATCTTTAGCTAAAAGATAGTAATAGATAATTAATTATATAAAATAGGGCGAGTTTAACCACTTGCCCTATTTTTTTTTGTACTTATATTAAATATTAAGCTAATGCCAAAAATTACTTATATAGACTCAACAGGGGAACAAAGAACAATTGATGTTCAAAAAGGACTTTCCGTAATGGAAGGCGCTATTCAAAATAAAATCCCTGGCATAGATGCTGACTGTGGTGGGGGCATGGCATGTGCTACTTGCCATGTTTATGTCAAAGAAGAGTGGTTTAATAAATTACCTAAAGTAGAAGATGGTGAGCAAGACATGATTGATATGGCATTTGAACCAAAAAAAAATAGTAGATTAAGTTGTCAATTAATTGTTTCCGATGAATTAGATGGAATGGTAGTTACGACACCATCAAAACAAACTTAAATATGATTAAAACAGATGTAGTAATTGTTGGAGCTGGTCCCGTAGGACTTTTTGCAGTTCATCAACTTGGAATAAAAGGATTAAAATCAGAAGTTATTGACAATTTAGATAAAGCTGGAGGCCAATGTATCGAGCTTTATCCAGACAAACCTATTTATGATATCGCGGGAATTCCAGAGTGTACGGGTGAAGAATTAACAAATAATTTACTCGATCAAATAAAACCATTTAAAACAAATTTCCATTTTAATGAAAGAGTTCAGGAAATAAATAGCGAGGGTGATAATTGGATAATAAAAACAAGTCAAAATAAAGTTTTTAGTTCACCGAATATTATAATTGCTGGTGGAGTCGGATCCTTTGAACCAAGAAGATTGTCTGTTAAAGATGCAGAAAAATATGAGGGAAAAAATATTTTTTATTCGATTTCAGATAAAAATATGTTTAAAAATAAAAAAATTTCAATTTTTGGTGGAGGAGACTCAGCTTTAGATTGGGCTTTAGAATTATCAAAAATAGCCAAAGTTACTTTGATTCATAGACGAGAAGAATTCAGAGGTGCTCCTCACACATTAAATCAAATAAAAAAAGAAGGCAAAGTTGACATAAAAACTAAATTTCAATTATCTTCAATTAGCGGCAAAAATAACATCGAGTCGATTAATATTAAAAATGATGATGGAAAAGAGACGGAAGTTAAAACAGATTATATTTTAAGTTTCTTTGGATTAATTATGAAGTTAGGACCTATTACCGAATGGGGTCTAAATATGGATAAAAAAACCATCAAGGTTAATACTGAAAATTTTGAGACAAATAAAAAAGGAATTTTTGCAATAGGCGATATTTGTACATACCCAGGAAAACTCAAACTCATATTGTCTGGCTTTCATGAGGGTGCCTTAGCATCTGTAGAATGTTTTAAAAGGGCAAGACCTAATGAAAAATACCGTTTTGAATTCACCACTTCTTCAAAAGAGATTCAAGCACGGTTAGGTATAAAAACTAAGTGATAGAATTACTTACAGCGAACACACCTAACGGAAAAAAAATCTCAATAATGTTAGAGGAAATAAAATTTGAATATAAAGTTACAAAAGTAAATATTCAAAAAGATGAACAATTTGATCCTAAATTCAGAGCTATTAGTCCTTTTAGTAAAATTCCAGTTATTATCGACCATGATAATAAAACATCACTATTTGAGTCCGGAGCAATACTCATGTATTTAGGTGAAAGAAGTGGTAAACTTTATCCAGAAAAAAACAAAAATTTAATTAACCAATGGTTGATGGGACAAATGGCATATGTTGGACCAATGTTAGGTCAGCACCATCAATTTCATCATTATAATTCTGGGAAAAGTAATTGGGGTGAGGAAAGATATTTTAAAATAGCAAAAACAATTTATAAGGATCTTGATGAAAGATTGGGAAAAAGTGAATTTTTGGCAGGAGATTACTCCATTGCTGACATAGCTACTTTCCCATGGATTGCTCGTCATGAGTGGCACGATATAGGTCTTAAAAATTTTAAAAACTTATGTAGATGGTATGAAAATATTTCAAAAAGAGAGGCTGTGATTAAAGGATTTGATCTTTTGAAAAGAGATGAAAAAATTCCTACAGTTTAATTATCTACGTATATTTTTTCTTCTTGCTCATGTTTTTCTTGAGCCTGAATACTTAAAGTAGCAATTGGTCTTGCAATTAATCTTTTTAAACCGATTGGCTCACCAGTTTCTACACAATAGCCGTAAGTATCATCTTTTAACCTTCTTAAGGCAGAGTCGATTTTGTTTACTAATTTTCTTCTTCTATTAGATGCTCTCATCTCTACAGTTTTTTCTGTGTAAGAAGATGCTTGATCAACAATATCTGCTGACGCACTATTATCATCTAGATTACTCAAAGCTGCACTCTCGTTATTTGATTTGATAATATCTTTTCTCCACTCAAGCAACTTTTCAGTAAAAAATTTTTTGTGCTTGGCACACATGTATTTCTCTTTGCTATT
>CACFTH010000005.1 GCA_902569185.1 uncultured Pelagibacteraceae bacterium | reverse complement strand
TTTTAAATTTTCTAAATCTGATTTAATTGCTTTTTTACCATCAGATCTTTTAGTTTTTCTATTGTTTACAGTGACATTAACTATTTCGACTTTTCCATCTTTTCTATTATCTACCTCAGATAATGATTTTTCATTGAGTTCATCTAGCTCGTGAACTATCTTAAAAGTGCAAGTATAATGGGTTTCTACTAAAAATTTTGACATAATTTATCCTCAATGTTTGTTGAAAGTAATAATGTTTTAGATATATACGATAAAGATATTGTGTCTATTAATATTTTATACAATTTGGAATTGTGTGGATTTAATTATTGATAAAAAATGATAAAACAAATTTTTACTTGGTGGAATCATCAAACTTTAGGAACCTTTCTTTACACACTTTTTTTTGGAAAATTTGTGGGAAAAGACAATTCAGGTAACAAATATTATCAAAACAACAAAGGTAAGAGATGGGTAATTTATAATGGTGAAATTAACGCATCAAAAATAGATTCAGATTGGTACCAGTGGATGCATTATCAAACAAATTCTGATCCATTAAAAACAAAAGTTTCTAAACATTCTTGGCAAAAACCACATTCTGATAACAAAACAGGAACTGAAAAAGCCTATAGACCCAATAAAATAACTAATAAAAAGAAAGATTTCAAAAAATATGAAAGTTGGAAACCCTAGAATTTTATATATATTAATTTTATTTATGCTTTACTCATCAAACAGTTTCTCTCAAGAAAAATTAGAATTAGAAAATATTCAACCATCTTTCGAAACAACATTGGATTCGCAAAACTTAAGCAATGAAAAAGAAATTAATACATCTAAACTAAAGTCTAAAATCCCTCAAAAAACATCTACTGGCTCCGTAATTGTAGAATTTAAAGCTTTAGACAAAATTACGGCTAAAACTTCGACTATCAAAATACCTCTGGGAAAAAAGAAAAAATTTGGTTATTTAGAAATTTTTCCTAAAAAATGTGCACTGTCAAACTCAGATAATAACAAAGGTGTTGTAGCCTACATACAAGTAAAAGATTTATCCGATAAAAGAGATGATAAAGTTTTCGTATTTAATGGATGGACTTTTTCCTCAAGTGTAACATTAAGAACATTTGACCATCCAGTGTATGATTTGTGGTTAACTGGCTGCGAAAATATTTAAATGAAACCTACTGATATTACAAAACTTAAACATCTAGCGCAGGATAAAATATCTAGATCTGCAAATCCCGCAGTTGTAAGAAATTCTACTGTATTTTTCAAAAATATGCAGGAACTTATTAAACAAGAAGATTTAGTTAAAAAGGGTACTAAAGTAAGTTTTTATGAATATGGAAGAGCAGGTAGTCAAACGACAATTGCTCTTGAAAACTTTATTTCTGAATTAGAGGGTGCTTACAGAACATTTTTAACTTCAACAGGCTTTGGATCAATTGCGCTTGCTATAATGAGCATTTGTAGACCGGGAGACGAAATAGTTGTTACTGATGCAGTATACGCGCCAACAAGAATGATAACCTCGAAATTATTAAAAGAATTTGGGGTAAAAACTCATTTTTATAATCCCGAAAATTTAAAAAGTCTAAAAAGTAAAATCAACAAAAAAACAAAAATGCTATTTATTGAAAACCCCGGTAGTAATACATTTGAATTCCAAGACCTTTCGGAAATTATCAAAATTGCAAAAAAAAATAAAATTATCACTGCAATAGATAATACTTGGGGTACGCCCTTTTTAATAAAACCACTAAAATTAGGATTTGATATGTCAATATCATCTGGAACAAAATATTTATCTGGTCACTCTGACGTTATGCTTGGTACTTTAGCGGTAAATAAAAAAGTTTATGAAAAAGTTAAATTCTACAATAAACTTCTAGGGTATAGAGCATCACCTGACGATGCCTACTTAGTTTTGAGAGGATTAAGAACACTTGATATAAGGCTTAAAAGACATGAAGAAAACACAAAAAGAATTATTAGTTTTTTAAAGCAAGAAAATAAAATAAAAGAAATACTTTACCCATACAAGAAAGGTACTGAAAACTATTCTAATTGGAAAAAATACTATTCAGGGTCAACGGGATTATTTTCAGTCTTGATCTATTCAAAAAATAAAAACTCGGTATTTAAATTTATAAATTCACTTAAATTTTTTGGAATAGGACAGAGTTGGGGTGGTTTTGAGAGTTTAGTTTTATATCAAAGCCACATAATTCAACGTGTTTACAAAAAGTACATTAAACCAAACCATCATTTGGTTAGGTTTCATATAGGTTTAGAAGATCCAAAGGATTTGATTGAAGATTTGAGAAAAGCTATTAAAAAGATTAGATGAAATCAAAATTTTTTCCAAACAAAACAGCACTAATAACTTTGGTTGCTGCATGCTTTGTAGTTAATGTAACAATGGGGGTTAGACAAACCTTTGGTTTATTTTCTGGTGATTTTGAAATTGATTGTGGAATATCCAACACAGAGTTCGGTCTCGCTATTGCTTTACATGCTTTGATATGGGGTATTGTAACACCTATTTTTGGAAGATTTGCTGACAAACATGGTGGAAGTAAAATGGTAATATTTACTCTAATTATTTATGGTGTTGGAGTTTTAGCTTTAGGGAATAATTTTAACACAGGTACATGGTTTCAAATAAATCTTGGCTTAATGGTTGGTATTGGTTTAGGCGGGGCCGCAGGAACAATTTTAGCTCCAGTTGTCACAAAACATTTTCCAAATCAAAGTAGAGGTAAAGCAGCTGGTTATGTTACAGCTTTTGGTGGATTAGGAATGTTTATATTTCCTATTCTAACAAAATATTTGATGGTCGAAGTTGGTTGGCAAAGTACCTTCACAGTATTTGCCATAATTTTATTTATAATGTGTATTCCAGGATTATTTTTAAAAAAACCTGAGGGTCAAAACGAAAATGTTGATTTAAAAAAAGAGCCTGAAAAAAATGATAATGTAATAACAGTTTTAAAAGAGTCTTTTGCACATAAAGGTTTTAGATTATTAGTTTTAGGTTTTTTTGTTTGTGGATTTCAAATCACATTAGTTGCTACCCACGTTCCAAGATATGTACAAGATAGAGGACTAGACGATTGGACAGGCTTTGCAATTCTATCATTAATTGGATTGTTTAATATCATTGGTGTTTTAATAATGGGATACTTAAGTGATAAATATAGTAAAAAAATGCTCTTATCTGGATTATATTTTTTTAGAGCAATATCTATAATGTTATTTATATTTTTACCTCCTTCAAATATTTCAGCGATTGCTTTTGGAATATCTTTTGGACTTTTATGGCTGGCTACTGTGCCTGCAACAAACGGTATTGTAGCTCAAGTGTTTGGTGCAAAAAATCTTTCAATGCTTTTTGGTATTGTATTTTTAAATCATCAAATTGGATCCTTCCTAGGCGCTTATTTAGGTGGAGTGTTCTACGACATTTTCGGGAATTTTGACTATGCTTGGTATCTAGCGATAGTTTTATCTTTTGTAGCCACATTGCTGCACCTTCCAATAGACGAGAAACCAATAAGAAAAGAAGCAACAATCTAAAGTTGTGTTTATTTATTTTAATTGTTTAATTTTTTAAATTATTTAAAGTACTTTTAACGGAGGAAAATATGTTTTCAAAACAATTAAACGAAAAATTAAACAAATACCATTTACTTAAGCATCCATTTTATAAAGCCTGGAATGAAGGTAAATTAACTAGAGAAGTAATTAAAGATTATGCGGAACAATATTATCAACATGTGAAGGCTTTTCCGAGATATATCAGTGCAACCCATTCTCTTTGTGAAGATATTCAAAAAAGAAAAATTCTTTTAGAAAATCTTCAGGATGAAGAAAATAAAGATGCAGATCACCCAAAACTTTGGAAAAACTTTGCACTTGCTATGGGAGCTGATTCTGAAAAAATAGAAAAAGTTAAACAGGATTGGTTTACAAAGGAAATGATAGATAATTTCTTTAAACAAGCTAGGCTTTCATATGCGGAAGGACTAGCATCACTTTATACATACGAAAGACAAATTCCAGAAATTGCAGAGACAAAGATTCAAGGTCTTAAAAAATTTTATGGAGTAAATACTAAAGAAGGTTTGGAGTTTTTTGAAGCTCATAAAGCAGCCGATGTAATTCACAGAGTTGAGTGCGAAAAATTATTAGACGGTTTGTCAAAAGAAGAGCAAGAAAAGGCAGAGCAAGCTTCTATGTATACAGCAAGATATCTTTGGAATTTTTTAAGCGGAATGGTTTCCAAGCATAAATTGCAAGTAGCTGCATAACTTATTTAATATTTAAAACTGTCATTGGATCTAAACGGGTACCAAACCAATTAAGTCTCACATCAAGGTGGGCACCCGTTGATCTTCCTGTTGAGCCTACTGTTCCTATTACTTCTCCCTGTTTTACTTTCTGACCTTTTTTTACATAAATTTTTTGCATATGCATATATAGAGTTGAAATTCCATGACCATGGTCAAATATTAAAGTTCCACCAGTATAAAATAAATCTTTTTCCACCATAGTTGCTGTCCCATCAAGCATTGCTTTTATTTGTGTTCCTTCTTTTGCGGCAAAGTCTATTCCATAGTGTGGCCATTTTGGCTTACCATTTAAAATTCTTTGGCTACCGTATACGCCAGTTATAATCGCATTTTCTAGAGGGGGTTTAAATTTATTCTTAAAGAAAGTTAAATTGCTATTTACAGATCTTGCATCTGAAATAATTTTATTTTCTTTTTTAATTCTTTCATAAACCTCTTTTGGTGGGGTCACTTTTTTTTCAGGCAGGCCATCAATCCTCTGAATTTTATATTTACGCTTCTGAATTTTTTTTGTAATTCTATTTTTTTTTCCATTTTTTATTGAGGTAATGACAATATCATATTTTCTATCTCTACCAATTCCGAAAGCAAAAAATCCATCTTTTGATACTTTAACCTTTTTTTTATCAATCCAGATTTCAGTTTCAGGTTGAGTTTTACCAACGATAAAGTGTCCCTGTATAAATTTTCCATCAAAAACTAAAGCATTAAGTGTAGATGGAAAAAGAAAAGTAAATATAAGTAAAATCCTAAACATTGTTTTAATTTTAAACTTATTGTACTTTATATTAATTAAAAGGTAAATAAATTGGCAAACAGAACTCGAACAGACATTCCAAACTCTCTCCAAGAACATTGGATGCCTTTTTCATCAAATAAAGACTTTAAAAAAAATCCTAGATTAATATCAAATGCCAAAGGAATTTATCTTAAAACACATGATGGAAATACTTTAATTGATGGGAGCTCCGGTCTTTATTGTAATCCACTAGGACATGGTAGAAGAGAAATAATTGAAGCAATTAAAAATCAGCTTGAAAAGTTAGATTACACTATGCCTTTTCAACAGGGTTACGGAGGATCATTTGAACTAGCAACTAAAATTGCTCAAAAAACTCCAGATGATTTAAATAGAATTTTTTATACAATATGTGGATCAACGGCAGTTGAAACCGCAATTAAAATAGCTGTTGCCTATTTTAGAGCTAAAGGAGAACCAAAAAGATTTAGATTTATCGGAAGAGAAAGAGGATACCACGGAATGAATATAGGATCATTAACTGTTGGCGGAATAGTTAATAATGTAAAAGTTTTCACTAATATTTTGATGCCTGGTGTAAAACATATGAGACACACATTTCTTCCTGACCATAAGTTTGTAAAAGGACAACCTGAAAATGGTGAAGAGTTAGCTAATGATTTAGAAAATATCGCAAATGAAGTTGGTGGAGAAAATATCGCTGCATGTGTGGTTGAACCTATAGCAGGTTCTACAGGAGTTTTAATTCCGCCCAAAGGATATTTACCAAGATTAAGAAAAATTTGTGATAAGTACGGTATACTTTTAATTTTTGACGAAGTAGTAACAGGATGGGGGAGAACTGGCTCTGCCTTTGCTGCACAAGAATTTGGCGTAACCCCAGATATTATAACAATGGCTAAAGCCACAACTAACGGCATTGTTCCTATGGGAGTTGTTGCTGTAAGAGAAAAAATTTATGATCAAGTTATGGATGCTTCACCAGATGGTGCCATTGAATTATTTCATGGTTATACTTATTCAGGTATACCAGTTGCTGTCTCAGCAGCGTTAGCAGTTCAAGAGATTTTTGAAAAAGAGGATATTTTCAATAGAGTTAAAAAAATTTCAAGCTATTTTGAAGAGGGATTACATTCATTAAAAGATATTGAATGCGTTGAAAGCATAAGAAATTATGGTCTACTTGGAGGTGTAGATATAAAGATGAATTTAAAACCAGGAAAAGCTGGTTTTCAAGTTTATAAAGAGTGTTATAAAGCAGGTATAAATATAAAACCAACTGGTGACGCTCTAATAATTGCCCCTCCATTTGTTTGTAATAAAAAAAATATTGATGAAATTATTGAAAAACTTCGAACAGGAATAAAAAATTACTATAAATCAATAAGAAAATCCTAATTCTACCTCTGATAGTTTTTTGGGTTTACTAACCCATTTTGAACATTTACCAACCCCCTCCTTGATAATAAAACGTTTTAGAATAAGTATTTTTGTGGTTGAATACATCATGAGCGAGAGAGAGAGCACTTTACAAAAAGAATTTTCAAAAGAAGAAAATTTAAATGGCGAAAGTTCATTAGGAACTTCCACGTCTAAAGTAGATTTAAATAATCTTATAAAAAGAGTTAAAGATGAGGAAAAAAGGTCAAAAAGACAAAATATAGTTATATCAGCAGCAGCCTTATCAGCTGTAGCCGTATTTGGTATAATTTTAACACTTTAATCAACTATCTTAAAAGAGCCCGATAAACAATTGACGAGAACTCAGCAAATTGACCAGCTGTTCCATGAACATTAGTCAAAGGATGATTTAGATAACTGTTATTATTTTTGTCATCATTTATTAGGTTATATCTTTTACTAAGTGGATCTTTTTTAACAAATTTAACTTTTGATAACCACTCTAACTTTCTTATACATGTTGCACGAGGTATGCCGGTTACTTCTGAAACAGAGGTTGCACTAATATCTGGATATTTATTTGATGTATTGCTTTCTTTAAAATAATTTAATGATTGAATTAAACTTTGTAATCCAATTAGCAGTATCTCTAGGTCTTTTGTCTTTTTTTGCCAATATTTCATAAAATCAAGTTGTGTAGTTAAATAATGAAACCAATAAAAGCAATAATTTTTCTCAATTTCTTTATAAAATTTTGAAAAGGGCACATCAATATTTAAAAATTTAGATTGTTCAAATAAAAATTTTGATAATGAATTAATTTGTTCTTTTATAATTTTCATGTAGGTATCTTTTGCTTGAGATGACGGTTCCCAATAGAGGCTATTTTTATTGGATTTTTTTAAATGTTTAAGTTTAGTTAATTCTATTATTTTTCTTCTCGTAGTTTCTTTAGGTAATCCAGTAAACCTTGAAACTGAAATTATTTTTAGTTTATCCTGAATGGTATTTTGGTGATTAAACCAGAATTTATCAAGTGAAAGATCAAAATCTAAGTTTTCTTCTCTTTTTCTCATAACCTTTAAATGAAGATTTCGAGCAAAATATATAACAATTTGTCCGCCCTCTAAATCACCATAACGTTTATAAATCCCAGATAAAAAAGCACTTTGCATTTCAAAAAAGATTGGTAATATCTTTGTAGAGTTTCGTTCGAAATTTTCTTCAATTACTTTTTGATTAATAACGCTTGTGGCTTCCATTTTATAATATAATTTTGATGTTCAAATCGGGTTAATTGAACCAATTTTGTAATTTAAAGTCAATATAAATAATTTTTTATAAGTATTTATATTTATTTAGAAAATTACGAAATGTTGGAAGGCTTTTGTCCTTTAAAGAGAGGAATGGCTTTTTAAAAGGCCAATTAATATTCAAATCATTATCATTCCAAATTATACCACTTTCAAAGCTAGGCTTATAATAATTTGATAAATTATATAAAACTATATTTTCTTTCTCCAATGTCATATATGCGTGTGCAAATCCTTCAGGTATATATAGAGACAGTGAGTTTTTTTCTGATAAAGTAATTTTATAAACTTTGCCAAAAGTTTTAGATTTTTTTCTTAAGTCAATTACACAATCTAATATCTTACCTTTCAAAACTGTAATATATTTTATCTGTTGAAACTTGTATTGAAAATGAAAACCTCTAATTACATTTTTTTTTGAATTAACATAATAGCTGAATGGTAGATACTTACTTTGAATTTTATTCTTTCTAAAAGTTTCCTTTAAATATCCACGTTTATCACTATTTTTTTTTAATTTTATAACTTTAAGATCTTTAAACTTTGTTTTAATTATTTGCATATCATACTTTTAATAACTTATTCAATTTTTTCAAATTCATAGTTAGTTTTTTTGGATACTTATTGTTTTTTAAAGATAATTTTTTTACTTTAGGATTTGTTTTTTTAGCAAATTTATAAATAGAATTAGACTCACCCCCAAGATTGATAATTCCTTTTTTATTTATTAATTTAAAAATTATTTTTGCTGCCTCATCATGATATAGAAAATTTATTTTAACATTGCTAAATGCTCTATTATGCAAAAAAGGTGATTGACTAATATTTGCCCTTATTATTAGAGAATTTCTATACATTTGAACACTAGCTTCACCACCTAATTTTGACCATCCATAATTATTCCAAGGCAAAATTGCATCAGTCTCTTTATAATCCCCCTTTTTTCCCTGATATACATATCCAGAAGATAAATAAATTACTTTTATATTCATTCTTGAACAAACTTTAACTATATTTGCTGTTCCAACAATATTAAGGTCAATACTTCTATGTATATTATCTTCGTGTTGTTTCATAGGTCTTGATAAACCTGCCATATGAACCAAAATTTTTGGTCTAATCTTTCGTAAATAATTTTCTATATTTTTTTCACTAAGTATATTTAATTCTTTTTTATTGGGATAAAAAATTTTATATGAGTTTTGAATTTTTTTAATTGCCTCAGCAAATCTACCATTTCCACCTGTAAATACTACTTTCTTTTCCATTTATACCTGAAGTCCAAAACGTTTAGCAAATTCTTTTTTTGGAATTTTTTTAAAAAAAGATTTATTTTTTATATACCAATCTATGGTCTCAGATAAACCTTTATCCAACTCGGTTTTATAAACCCATCCAATTTTTTTTTTTATTTTCTTTGAAATTAATGCATATCTTTTGTCATGACCTGGTCTATCTTTTACAAAAATAAATCTTCTTTTTTTTCCAAATAGAATATTTTTATTTTTTGCTAGCAAAACAATTTTATTAACAATATCAATATTTTTTAATCTTATACCTGTTCCAATATTATAATTTTCACCAGTTTTTCCATTTAAAAAAATTTTTAGTAAGGCTTCGCAACTATCTTTAACATAAATCCACTCTCTTATATTCTTACCATTACCATAAATTTCAATAGGCTTATTATTTATTAAATTATATATTATTTTTGGTATAAATTTTTCAGGAAATTGGCATGGTCCATAATTATTGCACGCATTAGCTATTATCGTATCTAAATTGTATGTTCTTTTATAAGCCTTTATAATTTGATCAGCGCTAGCCTTAGAGGCAGAGTACGGTGAACTTGGATTATAATTATAATTTTCATCAGCACTTTTTCGAAAAGGCATGTCCCCATATACTTCATCAGTCGATACCTGAACATACCTTATATTAATTCTATGTTCTCGTTTAATTTTTCTTAAAACTTCTAAAATATTGTGTACGCCCAAAATATTTGAATTTATAAAATTTTTAGAGTCATCAATTGACCGGTCAACATGTGTTTCTGCTGCTAAATTAAATATTCCAACTGGTTTAAATTTTTTTATAATTTTATATAACTTTGATTTATTTTTAATATCAATTTTAAAGAAAATATAGTTTTTGTTTTTTGAATTTATAAAATATTTTTTATTAGAGGAATAACTTGATTTATCTATATTTATAATGAAATAATTTTTTGAAATTAAATAGTTAACCAAATTACTGCCTATAAAACCCAATCCTCCAGTAACTAATATTTTTTTCATATTTAATTATTTTGAATCAAATGATAAATATAAACGATTAATGAATATAAACCTAAAAATCAATTGTGTCTGAATAATGTTTCTTAATGAAATTACAATAGTTATTACAACCTTTTTTAGTGAGAAAAAATTAATAAAGTGTTTAAAATCAATAAATGGCAAATGCAAAGTTATTGTAATTGAAAATTCAAAAAATAATGAGTTAAAAAAAAAATTAAACGAAAATTATAAAAATATTGAATGTATAGTTTTGAAGGAGAATTCAGGATTTGCAAAATCAAATAATATTGGTATCAAAATGGTTAAAACTAAATATGCTTTAATTTTAAACCCAGACACTATTTTAGCAAAAGATGCATTACATAATTTTTTGACTTGCGCAAGCCAAATTAAAGATTTTAGTTTGTTGGGGCCCTATTTTCAAACAGGAAAAGAGAAAAAATTTGAAAAAAATTATTATCCTATATCTGTAAATAGTATTAAAGGTTTTGCAATGTTTTTAAATTTAAAAAAATTTAATAATATTGGTTTCTTTGATGAAAATTTCTTCTTATATTTTGAAGATATTGATTTATGTAAAAGAGTAATTTTAAGTGGAAACAAAATTTATTTATTACCGAATGTTATAATAAATCATGAGGGTGCAAAATCAGTGAACTTTAAAGACGATGAAGAATTAGAGGTAAATAGAAATTGGCATTGGATGTGGTCAAGTTTTTATTATAGTAAAAAATATAAAGGTTTTTTTAAGTCATTGATTTTTTTTTCTCCAAAACTATTTATGTCATTATTTAAATTTATATTCTTTAAAATATTGAGGAAAAATAACAAAAGTAAAATTTATCAGCACAGGTTTTTAGGATTATTAAATTCTATTAAAGGAAACAAATCTTTTTACAGACCAAAAATTAATTAAATATAAAAATTCATTTGAAACCAAAAAATAAAACTATTATAAATTAAATAATTGGCGGGGTAGCTCAGTTGGTTAGAGCGTTGGACTCATAAGCCAAAGGTCGGTGGTTCGATTCCACTCCCCGCTACCAAAAATGAAAAAAAAAATATTAATAATCTTTAAAGCCCAGTGGCATTGGAATAATTTTGTAATAAACAAGTTTAAGAAATCTTACGAAGTAAAACATATTTTTCTAAACACAATTAAAAAAAATTTTTTACAAACAATAAATGAAATAAACAATTTAATTGTTAAAGACAAAATCGAAATAGTTATCTTTGACGTTGACTATCAAAAGTTTATCAATCACTACTTTATAAAAAAAATAAAAAGTACATTTAAAATTATGATGACCTGGGATGATTATGAAAGACATAATTTTAATATAATTACAGCAAACTCTTGCAATTTTGTTATCACAGGATGTCCACTTTCAAAATTTAAATATAAGGAGGTGGGTAAAGAAGCTTCATTTATGGTTTTAGAGTCTGATGGAAATTTTTATAAGGATTTAAAAGAAAAAAAAGATATTGATGTTCTTTTCTTTGGTAAAATAAATGAAGACAGGAAAGATTTTTTAGATTATTTAAGAGAAAACAACATTAATTTAAAAGTCGTTGGAAACAATAGTGAGAATAGGGTTTCTGATGACGAACTTGTAAATTTAATTTGTAGATCAAAAATAGTAGTTAATTTTTCTAAAACTACATGGGGAAAAATAATGAATATTCCTGAAAAAAATGTCTTTTCGTATCAATATATGTTTAAGGGAAGAATTGTTCAGGCGGGTCTATGTGGGACTGCTTGTATTTCAGAGTATGCCCCCCATCATGATTTACTTTATAAGAGTGATGAGCTAATTCAATTTTCAACAAAAGAGGAGTGTTTTAATATAATAAGAGATTTATTAGAAAACCCAAATAAACTTGAACATTATCAAAAAAAATTTTCAGAGAAAACAGTAGGTAGTTATGAGGACGAAAAGACTCTTCTTAACGTGAAGAATTTTATTCAAAATTTTAATTTGGCGAGAAAAAATGATGATAAACATAAATTAAACAGATTACCCTACTGGTATATTAGAATTTGTGCGAAGCAAATTATTCTTAGAGACTTAAAATTTTATAAAATTTTTAATTCATTATTTCATTTGAAAGAAATATTTCAATTAATTAAAGGATGTAATGTTCTCGTTAAATTATCTATTATTCTAGAGACTTTAATTAATATTTTTTGGTTTTCAACAATTAGACTTTTTAGTGAAAAGGGTGTAGGAAAAAGTAGATATGCAAGCAAATATTAGAGTCGCGGATTATATTGCTTCTTTTTTGAAAAAAAAGGGGATCAACAATATATTTATGTTAACAGGATATGGAGCAATGTATTTAAATGATGCAATAAAATTATCAGGAATTAAATATTATGCCACAAGAAACGAGGCAACCGCCCCGATAATGGCAGAGTCTTATGCAAGATTAAAAAATAAAGTTGGAGTCGCTTGTGTTACAGCAGGACCAGGAGCAACCAATGCTTTACCTGGCCTTGCAGAAGCATACGTTGACTCTGCACCGATAATGGTCATATCTGGGCAAGTTGATTACAAACAAACAACGCACAGCACTAAATTAAAAAACATAAGAACATTTGGAACTGCGGAAATCAATATTATTCCAATTGTAAGGCCGCTAACTAAATATGCTGAAATTATTAAACATCCAAACGACGTTAAATATGTTCTTGAAAAAGCATTTTTTCTTGCAAAAAATGGAAGGCCAGGACCTGTTTGGATTGACGTTCCTCTAGATGTCCAAAAGAAAGTAATTAATGTAAAAAACTTAAAAGCTTTTAAACCAGAGGAAAAAAAAATATTTTTACCAAATATAATTAGAGATGCTAAAAAAATTGTAAATCTTCTTAAAAGAGCAAAAAAACCAATTTTTGTAGCTGGTAATGGAGTAAAACAAAGTGGAACCATTAATATAATAAAAAAAATAATTACTAAATGTAAAACTCCTATATTACTCTCTAGATTTGCAAACGATCTTTTGCCTCACTCTGACAAATTTGTTTTGGGTCAAGCGGGGGTAAAAGGATCTAGATATTGCAAAAGCATAATGGGCAATGCAGACTTAGTCATATCATTAGGATGTAGATTTGCTCCCCAATTTGTTGGTCATGATTTTTCAGCTTTTAAAAATGCGAAGATAGTCTCGGTTGATGTTGAAAAAGATGAATTAAATAAAAAAGGGGTAAAAATAAATTATAGACTAAATTATGACTTAAAAAACTTTTTACCGATTTTAAATAAAATGACAAAAGTTTCAAAATTTCCAAATTATAATAGTTGGATTAATTTTTGTTTAAAAAACAAAAAAAATAAACCAATTATTCCTGCAAAATTAAAACAAAAAAATCCAATTGATTTATATTTTTTTATGCAAAAACTTGGAAAAATTGCAAAAAAAAACGATATTTTAGTAACAGATGCTGGTTCAAATTATTATATCGGCGGACAAGTCTGGTCTTTTGAAAAAGGAACAAAGGAAATCACTTCAGTATCCAATGCAGCCATGGGTCTTTCTGTTCCTCTAGCGATTGGAGCAGCAGTTGCAGCTCCAAGATCTCGAGTTTTAGCAGTGACAGGTGACGGATCACTAGAATTAAATATCCAGGAACTTAAAACAATTTCTCACAACAAGTTTAATATTAAATTATTTGTTATAAATAACGGTGGTTACGTATCTATGCATAATTGGGCCGATACCTTTTTCAAAGGTAGAAGACTAGATAACCCAGAAGATACTGGAACAGGCACACTTAATTTCAAAAATATCGCAAAAGCATTTGATTTAGACCATTATTTAATACATAACTTTAAAGAAATAGATAACGACTTAAGAAAAATAATGAAAAACAACAAACCTCTTTTTATTGAAGTAGTTACAGATCCAAGACAAAAGATATATGATGCTTTCAAAGATTATTAATTTTCATGAGCCTAGATATTTTATTTATTCACCCGAACGCATCTAAAAAAATTTATCAAGAACTAAGCAAAGATCATTCTGCATACGAACCACCTATATGGGCAGGAATGTTAGCAAACCACTGTAGGTCTAAAAATTTTAAAACAGCAATTTTGGATTGCGAAGTTAATAAACTTGATTATGAAAAAAGTGCCAAAGAAATAAATAATTTTAAACCGAAAATTGCCTGTTTCGTAGTCTATGGACAGCAACCCTCAGCCTCATCTCAAAATATGGAAGGAGCTACAAAAACCTCTATTGAATTAAAGAAATTAAATAATGAGATTAAAACTTTATTTGTTGGAGGTCATGTTGCTGCCTTGCCTAAAGAAACTTTACTAAAAGAACATAGTATTGATTTTGTTGCATTGAATGAGGGAGTATATTCAATATCAAATTTATTGAGTGCTGATAATTTAAACGAAGAATCTTATTTAAAAAAAATAAAAGGAATAGGTTTTAGAAATAATGAAAATCAGATTATTTTAAACGAACCAGAAGCAGTTGTTCCAAAAAAACTTTTAGAAGATGATTTACCAGGAATAGCCTGGGATTTGTTACCCAAGTTATCCGAATATAGAACTGCAGGATGGCATTCTTGGTCAAATAATTCTGACAAACAACCTTTCGCAGCTTTATATACAAGTCTGGGGTGTCCATACAAATGTTCATTTTGTATGATTAATATAATTAATAGAACTAATAATGATGAAAACATTTCATCTCAAAATTCGAATATTTTTAGATGGTGGTCACCAGAATTTATAATCAAACAGTTCGATTATATTGCAAAGCAGGGAGTTAAAAATGTAAAAATTGCAGATGAACTTTTTGTACTTAATCCAAACCATTTTATGAAGATATGTGATTTATTAATTGAGAGAAATTATGGTTTTAATATTTGGGCTTACTCAAGAATTGATACTTGCAAGCCACAATATTTAGAAAAACTAAAAAAAGCCGGAGTTAATTGGCTAGGTCTTGGAATAGAAAATCCAGACACCGTTTTAAGAAAAGAGGTTCATAAAGACTCATATAAAGAAGTTAAGATCATAGATGTTATAAATGGAATTAGAGACTCTGGAATTAATGTCGCTGCCAACTATATTTTTGGCTTGCCAGAGGACTCAGAGAAAAGTTTAAAATTTACATATGACTTTGCTCAAGAAACAAATACTGAGATGGTAAACTTTTATTCTGCAATGGCATATCCTGGTAGTCCTCTTTTCTTAGAGGCTCGGAAAAATGGAATTGAACTTCCATCGACCTATTCAGGATACAGTCAACACTCATACGATACACTAAATTTGTCAACTACGAAACTTTCTGCTGGTCAAATACTTAAATTTAGAGATGAAGCTTGGATGAAATACCATACTAATGAGAAATACTTAAATCTAATAAAAGAAAAATTTGGTCAAAAAGCAGTAGATAATATTAAAAGCACAACTAAGATTAAACTAAAAAGAAAACTACTGGGAGACTAAATTGTCATATAAAAATTATCGTTTAAAAACATTTGAAAAGGCTTCTTTGTGTAGAAATTTTGAAAATGAGGTTTTTAAAAGAGTTAACGAAAAAATTATCAATTTTCCAGTTTATCTATCTGCCGGACAAGAATATGTTCCATCATCAATAGCTCAGATAGTAAAAGATAAAAAACAAAAACCTCTTATCTTTGGGCAGCATAGAGGACATTCGATTTATCTTTCTTTTGGAGGAAATATTGTAGAACTAATTGATGAACTTTTGGGAAAAAAAACTGGATGCACAGGAGGTATGGGGGGATCATTATCTATAAATTCAAACAAAATAAACATGTTTGGTCATGAGGGATTAATGGGAAGCAATGCATGTATGGGTGTTGGAGCATGTTTTTCATCGGCAAAACCTACTATCGTCTTTTTAGGTGATGCATCTGTCGAGGAAGACTATGTTTTAGCCTCATTAAGTTGGGCAGCTAAAAAGGAATTGCCTATACTTTTTGTAGTAGAGGATAATAATTATGCTGTATTAACTGAAAAGAAGGACAGAAGAGATTGGAAAGCTAAGGATGTAGCGAAAGCGTTCAAATTAGAATCTTACGATATTGATGACCAACCCAAAAATATTTTTTCAGTACTAAAAAAAAACTTGTTTAAAAAACCAATTTTTATCAATGTAAATACCAAGAGACTTTTCTGGCATTCGGGTGCAGGTGTAGATGAAGAAGTAAAAGGAGATAGATTAACATTAGAAAAAAAATTTTTAGGAAAAAAAGCAGAAAAAATTCATTCAAATATAAAAAAAAAGATTGAAAATTTATGGAAACAACGCTTAGAGAAGTAATAAAACAAATAACCTTTAAACACTTAAAAAAATTTAAAGGTCAGGTTTTTGGGCAAAACCTAACTGGTGTTGGTTGGGTAGCCGGAACCTTACCAAAACTTTATGAGAAAGATGGTGTGATAGAGCTACCAATGGCTGACGTTGCTAACGGCGGAATGGTTACTGGTGCCGCATTAGTAGGAAGGAGACCGTTCTATATAATAAGATATCAAGGATATAACTGGTTAAATTGTATTTTTATTGTTAATTACGCGTGTAAGTCTAAAGAAATTTGGAACAAGCCCGCGCCAATGTTTATAAGAGGTCTCTCAAGCGAAGGTGGCTTAGGCCCAGTTTCTACATCAAGCCATATATCAATCTTTTATAAAATGCCTGGGATCAAAATTTATTCTCCGATGACCAAAAAAGAATACACTAACACTTATAGAAAGTTTATGAATTCAGACGATGTTTTTTATGTTTCAGAACATAGAAAAAGTTATGAAAATAAAATAGAGTTCAAAAATTCTATAAAAAAGAATCTTGATATAATTTTAATGCCAATATCAGTAACTCGTTTTGAGGCAGAAAAAGCAAAAAATTATTTAAATAAAAATGGTTATAAGGTTGGGATAATTCATTTATATGAATTAAAACCCTTTATCTTGAAAAAAAAATGGATAAGCATAATTAAAAGTTCTAAATATGGAGTTCTTATGACTGATAATGATTATGTTGATGGTATAATTAGAACTTTAGCTCATAAAATAAATGAGCAGACCAATAAAAAAGTTTATGTTTTAGGCTTAAAAGATAAGTCTGCGGGGTATACACTTGAGACTAGTAATTTTCCACCCTCAGCTTTAGAAATAATAAATAAAATTAAACAAATAAAAGTAAAAAAAAGATTATAAAATGAATAAAAAGGACTTAATAAACTTTGAGGAGGAAATTGCATCTTTATTTAATCAAGGTAAAATAAAAGCTCCAGTTCATCTTTATCAAGGTAATGAAGATAAAATAATAGAAATTTTTAAAAAAATTAACAAGCAAGATTGGGTTTTTTGTAGTTGGAGATCACATTATCAATGTCTTCTTAAAGGTGTTCCAAAAGAGGAAATTAAAAATGAAATTTTATCAGGCAGATCCATATCTTTGTGTTTTCCTGAGCATAAAATATACTCATCAGCATTAGTCGGAGGTTCTATTCCTATAGCAGTAGGTGCTGCACTATCTTTAAAAATTAAAAAAGATAAAGGAACTATGGTTTATTGTTTCATGGGTGAAATGACCTCAGAAACAGGTATAGCACATGAATGTATTAAATATAGTATAAGTCATGACTTACCTATCCATTTTATAATAGAAGATAATGAAAAATCAGTTTGTACTGATACAAGAAATACCTGGAAGCTTAAAAAGCTAACTTATGAAGGTGTTAATGATAAATATGTGACATTTTATAGTTATAAGTCTAAGTGGCCACATGCTGGAGCTGGTAAACGAATACAATTTTAATATTATGAAATATTCTGAAGAACTCACCAAAGCGATGGATTTTTTAGCAAAAGACCAGAGAACTATTTTTCTTGGTCAAGCAGTAGAGTATCCGGGAACAGCAATGACAGGAACTTTAAAGAATGTGCCAAAAGATAAGTTGTATGAAATACCTGTTGCTGAGGAAATGCAATTAGGAATAACAAATGGTTTGGCATTAAATAATTTTATACCCGTTAGTATATTTCCTAGATGGAATTTTTTATTACTGGCAACTAATCAACTAGTAAATCATTTAGACAAATTTGAAATTATGTCTCAAGGACAGCTTAAAACTAAAGTAATAATTAGAACTTCAATCGGATCTCAAAGACCTCTACATCCTCAGCACCAACACGTAGGAGATTTCAGTGAAGCTTTTAAAAAGGCCTTAACTACTGTAGAAATCATAACACTTAAACATGCCAAAGATATATTACCATCATATGAAAAAGCATTAAAACGGGACGATGGTAAAAGCACAATACTAGTTGAGTATGGAGATTATTATAACGAAAAATAAATAAATGATTGTAACAAAAACACCTTATAGAATATCTTTTTTTGGCGGTGGTAGTGATTACCCTTCTTGGTATAAAAAAAACGGGGGAGCAGTTTTGTCTACCACAATAGATAAACATATTTACATTACTTGTAGATTTTCGCCTCAATATTTTAAAGAAAAATATCGAATTGTTTGGAGGAAAATTGAAAATGTAAAAAATATTAACCAAATTAATCATAAAGCCGTAAGAGAACTTTTAAAATATTTGAAAATAAACAATGGTTTAGAAATCCACTATCATGGAGATCTCCCAGCCAGAAGTGGAATGGGATCCAGCTCCTCATTCACAGTTGGACTAATGCAGGCTTTATTTAGAATAAAAAATATAAAATTAAACAAATTAGAATTAGCTAAAAAAAGTATTTATTTCGAACAGAAAGTTATGGGTGAAGTTGTAGGTTCTCAAGATCAAACATCAGCTTCGTTTGGAGGATTTAATAAAATTACGTTTAATAAGAATAATAGTATATCCGTAAAAAAAATTCCTTTTACAAAAAATATTCAAAAATTAAATAATAATTTAATGCTTATTTATACAGGTATAAGTAGGACAGCAGAAAAAATAGCAAATCAATATGCCAATAAACTTAATACCGATAAAAGAAAAAGTATTATGAATATAATACGCTACGTAGCACAAGGCGAAAAAATTCTTAGATCTGGTGATATTGATGATTTTGGTAGACTTCTTCATGATACTTGGTTAGAAAAAAAAGCTCTAAGTAAAATGATTTCAAACTCTAAGATTAATGATATATACGATAATGCAATGAAAAATGGGGCTCTAGGAGGCAAACTGTTAGGTGCTGGAGGAGGTGGTTTTTTATTAATGTATATGAAAAAGGAAAAAAGAAAAAATTTTTTTAAAAAAAATAAAAAATTAACCAATGTTCCATTTAATTTTACAAATTCTGGGAGCAAGATCATCTTCGATCAGTTACATGGCAAAAAATCATGAAAATTAATCATCCTTTAATGCATAATAATTTTTCTAACTCTGACATAGGAGCCGTAAAAAAATTACTTCAAAATAAAAATATAATTCTTACGCAGTCAAAAAAAGTTTTAGAATTTGAAAAAAAGTGGTCAAAATGGCTTGGTGTAAAATATAGTGTTTTCGTAAACTCTGGTTCATCAGCCAATCTTTTGAGCATGTTAATACTTAAAAGTTTTTCACCAAAAAAAAAGGAGGTTATAGTTCCTTCTCTAACTTGGGTTTCAGATATTAATTCGGTATTAATGAGTGGTTTCAAGCCTGTTTTTGTAGACATTAATCCTAACAATTTATCAATGAATGAAAATCAGATTATTAAGAAAATAAACAAAAATACTTTAGCAGTTTTTATAACACATGCCCAAGGTTTCAATGGCTTATCAGATAAACTTCTAAATTTTTTAAAAAAAAGAAAAATATTATTAATAGAGGATGTATGCGAGTCCCATGGGGCATCTTTCAAAGGAAAAAAATTAGGTACATTTGGTTTAATATCAAATTTTTCATTTTATTACGCACACCACATGTCCACGATTGAAGGAGGTATGATTTGTACTAATAATAGAGATATTTATGAAAAAGCTAGAATTTTTAGATCACACGGAATGTCTAGAGAGTCAAGTAATCAAAAACTAAAAAATAAAATAATAAAAAAATACCCTAAGTTATCACCACAATTTATTTTTCTTTACCCAACATTTAATTTTAGAAATAATGAAATTGGGGCAACAATTGGTCTAAATCAATTAAAGAGATTAAATAAAAATAATTACAAAAGAACAAAAAATTTAAAACTTTTTTTAAAACTAATTGACCCATCCAAGTATAAAACTAATTACGATATAATTGGAAGCTCAAATTATGCATTTCCTATAGTTTTTAGGGAAAAGGATTTTAAATTTAGAAATAGATTTGAAAATACTTTAAAAAAGCACAATATAGAATTTAGAAGAGGAAATGCTGGAGGTGGCAATCAATTAAGGCAACCATATTTAAAACCTTTCATAAAGCGAGTTAATTTAAAGAAATTTCCTGAGGTCGAACACGTCCATTTTTTTGGTTATTATATTGGAAATTATCCAGGTCTTAAATTTAGCAAAATAAAAAAAATATGTTCAATTCTAAACAGTATAAATTAGATGAGTAAGATTTTAATCACAGGTGGGGGAGGTTATGTTGGGTCAATGTTATCAACTGCTTTGATTAATCTTGGCCACGAAGTAACAGTTTTAGATTTAATGAAATATGATCAAGGTTCATTAAACCATCTTTTTTATAATAAAAAATTTAAATTAATAAAAAAAGATGTACGGGATATAAAAATTTTAAGATCGTTAATTAAAAAAAATGAGTATATTATTCCATTAGCTGCCCTGGTCGGAGCCCCTTTATGTGATAAATTTAAAAAAGATGCAATTTTAATTAATCATAAATCAATAAAAACACTTGTTTCTTTGTGTACAAAAAAAAATAAAATAATTTTTTTAACAACTAATTCAGGGTACGGTGTTGGTGAAAAAAATAAATTTTGTGATGAAAATAGTCCATTAAATCCAATATCCCTTTATGGAAGAACAAAATGCGATGCTGAAGAAGAAGTTACCAAAGCAAAAAACTATATTTGTTTTAGATTAGCTACAGTTTTTGGATTTAGCTATCGTATGAGAACAGACTTATTAGTAAATAATTTTGTGTATAAATCTGTTAAATCAAAAAAATTAACAATTTTTGAACCTCATTTTAGAAGAAATTTTATCCATATAAGAGATGTTGTTTTGGGAATAATTTTTGCAATTAAAAACTTTAATAAACTTAAATCTAACATTTATAATCTTGGACTTTCATCTGCAAACATAAGCAAATTAACTCTTGCTAAAAAAATAAAAAAGAACATGAAAGGCCTTAAAATTAAAATTATAACAAACAGAAAAGATCCTGACAAAAGAGATTATTTTGTAAGTAATAAAAAAATTGAAAAAAAAGGTTTTAAAGCTAGAACTTCATTAAACCAAGGCATTGAGGAGCTAATTACTTTATTTAATGTTGATAATAAAAAAGTAATAAATAATTATTAGACTTTTTTAATTATTTTTTTTACTTGATTTAAAAAATCTTTATTTGGGTATTCAAAATATAAGCTACTTTTTTTGGCACATATTTCATCAGTCATTTTATCTCCAATCATAAAACTTTTATTCAAATTTATGTGCCATTTCTTTTGAATTTGTTTAATCATTAAATTTCCAGGTTTTCTTAATTCTGTTTTTTTTCTGTATTTTTTAATTTTTGCTGCAGGATGAAATGGACAAAAGTTAATATCGTCAAAAAAAATATTTTTCTTTTGTAGCATAATTTTTATATCTTTTTGCAATTCATAAAATTGATCTATTGTATATATTCCTTTTCCAATTCCTGCCTGATTAGTTATTAAAAAAATATAATAGTTTTTACTTATTAAGAATTTAAGACCATTAACTACATTAGGTCTAAACTTAAAGTCTTTAATCTTGTGAACGTAGCCCGAATCGTAATTTATAACTCCATCCCTATCTAAAAATGCCGCAGGCTTTGTAAGTTTTTTTAATAATATTTTTTTTGCTAACTTGAAATTTTGCGGTGTTCCAATATCTATGAAAAAATTTTCTGTTTTTATGCCTGAAATTTTTCCATTTTTAATCAGATCTGGTAATATATCTTTCTCTAATGATGAATTTTTTTTGTCAATAATATTTAAAAATTTTTTTTTAAAAAAATAAACTCCTGCATTCATCAGACCTGTTTTTTTTTGGTAAAATATTTTATTTTTATTCAAATTTAAGGCATTTAACTTCCTATTAGATTTGTAGGATTTATTATTGACTAAAGTAATTGAACCAAAACTTTTTTTAGCACAGGATTTTATTAATTTATTTAAATCTACATTGATGAAGCTATCTCCATTAATAAGAATAAAGTCATTAATATTTTTCTTTTTTAACAAACTAAGAGCACCAGCTGTTCCTAGCGGCTTGTTTTCTTTCAGACATCTGACGGTTACAAAATTATATTGTTTTTTTTCGAATTTTTTAAATATATTTTTTGATTTATATCCAGTAAGTATAAATATATTTTTAAAAAAATATTTACTATAAGATTGTATTATATATTCTATAAATGGCTTATTATTAAACACAGCCATTGGTTTAGGCCTATCTTTGATTAAAGATTTTATCCTTGACCCCTTTCCTCCAGCTAAAATTACTAAATCTAACGAATGCATTTTGATATTCTACAGTTACTTTTTTTATCATTTTAAGCTATTATTAAATAGTCTTTTATTCAAATATTTATGAAACTGATATCTTTTGTTTTTTCATTCAGGAACGAGGAGAAAAATTTAAAGAACCTTGTAGAAAGGGTTCATAAGGCAGTAAAAAAAACCGATTCATGGGATTACGAATTAATATTTGTTAATGATGATTCAAATGATAACTCAGAAAAAATACTATTAGATTTACAGAAACAATTTAAAATTAAAATAATAAATATGTCGAGAAGATTCGGGACAAATCCCTGTGTACTTGCAGGTTTTGAGAATTCTTCAGGACATTGTATAATTTATATGGACTCCGATCTACAAGACCCTCCAGAGTTAATTACAGAGATGGTAAAACAACACGAAAAAGGTTTTGAAATTGTTCATACAAGACGGACCAAAAGATTAGGAGAGTCAAAAGTTAAATTATTTTTTACCAATATTGCCTATTCAATAATAAATAAATTGTCTGATATTGATTTGCAAAAAAATGTTGGTGATTTTAAATTAATTTCAAGAAAAGCATTAGATAAAATTTTGGAACAAAAAGAATATAATCCATATATAAGAGGCTTGTCAGTTTGGATTGGTTTTAAACAAACTTATGTAGACTATGTGAGAGATGCAAGGGAAGCAGGGGAGTCAAAGTTTTCTTTGTTTGACTCGGGGCCTTTTACTCAGTTTTTGAGAGGAGCGACAAGTTATTCACTTAAACCACTTTATATGGGTGTTCTTTTAGGTTTTTTTGCTTTTTTATTTTCAATTTTTCTAATTTTTTATGCAATTTATGCAAAAATAGCTGGGTTGGCGGTACCAGGTACCACAGGAATAATAATAGTAATCTCATTTTTTTCAGGTGCACTTTTATCTACAATTGGTGTTATGGGAATTTATATAGCTAGGATTTTTGAGCAGACTAAAGGAAGAACAAGATATGTTATTAAAAATATAAAAGATTATAAAAAATAAGTTTCTACTGAATTTTATAAATTGAAAAAAATTTATTTCTTTTAATTAAATCTAATTGAATTTTCCATTCAGTTGGAGCAGCAACATAATTTGCATTATATTTTTTCTTTAATGCAATCCAATCTGTCCTAGATTTATTTTCAAATTCATCTTTTATAAAAATATCAGGTATATCTGTATTATTTAATATTGGTGGATTATTAATATCTATTTTGTATACGTCATTTAAAATTTCAAAATATATATCTACCAAATAAGGATGATATGGTATGAAATTAAAAGAATATAAATGTACTAGAGCAGGTTTAAGAGCTATCCTACCTATCTGACTTGTTGTGCTTTTTGTTGTAATAAAATATCCCTCGTAACTAGATTTTGAAATTTCCTTAAAAATACTATTTTCATTATTTTCATTTTGAATACTTAACTGTTTCAAGAAACCCTGTTTAACGTCAATAAAATTTTTATATTGTTGAATAGAGTGCAAAATAACTAAAAATAAAAATAATTTTTGGATAAATTTAATTTTCAAATTAAATTTTAAACAAATCCAATAAGCAGAACCAATTATAAAAGGCCATCCCACGAAAGAGTGTAGGATTAAAAATCTTGTAGGCATTGCTTTAATTAAAAAATCAGCAAAAAGATTTGGAAAAAATTTATAAACAAAATATATTAAAGATGAGAGAACCACAGATAAGTTGAAGAATTTTGAAAAAAATTCTCCCTTTTTATTTGTTAAAAATAAATAAAAATTTACTATAAAAAATAATAAAAATGTCTTTATTAAATATTCATAATGTATAAAACCAGACTGATTTCTGTGGCCATCCCATAGATCCATATAAATTTTAAAATTTTCTTTGTTAAAACTTATTTGACCTATATTGTTTTCGATAAACCAAATAAAACTTAAGAAAATAATAGGGCAGCCATATAAAAACCCTTTCAAATAAACCTTAAATAATTTCTTATCTCTTTGTAAAAGAAGGGATAGCAATATAATTGATAAAATCCAGATACCAATTACTGGATGAATACCAACTAATAATACTGAAAAAAAAGCAGAAAGCTTGTGAGATGAATTTAAAATTAGAGAAAAAATTAATGATGATAACGCTAAACCAAACATACCATAAGTGTGATTGGAAATTATTAACGATGGATAATCAGTATCTCCAAAGTTTTTTTGGAGTATCAAAATAATGATACTAACAAACAAGCTTAAAAAATGATCATTTGTAAATTTTGTTAAAATTAAATATGCCGCAATTCCAAATGAAAAGGTTGAAAAAAAAAGAAGTATTCTCGAAGCATTTATTATTGAGAAATCTAACCTTAGAAGAATTTCTGAAACCTGATGTAGCAAAGTCCAACTATTATGGTAATAATATTTTAAGGGCGAAATAGGATTAGGATAATCAATTATTCCTGAGAGAACTAAACCGCCATCCAAAGCTACTTGATAAAACGAATATGAATAGGACAATATTACAGAAACTATAAATATAAAAAAAAATGGTATTATATTATTATTTTTACGAAACACGTTTTGTCCAAATATGTTGTTGATTTAATCAATTTTTAAAATATAAATCTTGAATGTCAAAAATCAATAAAATTATAGTTACTGGTGGCGCTGGTTTTGTTGGTACAAACTTAATAAAGCTACTATTAAAAAAAACGAAATTTAAAATTATTAGTATTGATAATTATTCCTCAGGTAAAAGGAAAAACCATATTAGAAATAATAGAGTTAAATATTATAAAGAAGATACAAGAAATATATCTTCAATAATAAAAAACCCAAAAGAAATTAACTCTGTTTTTCATTTCGGTGAATTTGCTAGAATATATCAAAGCTTTAATAAAATGAACGAATGTATTAATTCAAATTCTATTGGGACTAATGCTGTATTCAATTTTTGTTTAAAAAATAAAATTAAGCTTATTTATTCTGCCACTTCTGCAACTTTAGGAAATAAAGGAGATGATAAAAACTTATCGCCATATGCTTTCACGAAAGCAAAAAATTTAGAATTATTAGAAAATTTGAAAAAATGGTTTAATTTTAAATATGAAGTAATTTATTTTTATAATGTCTATGGCCCAAACCAAATTTGTGAAGGAGATATGGCAACTGTCATTGGTATTTTTGAAAATCATTACAAAAAAAGAAAACCTCTTCCTGTAGTAAAACCTGGTTCACAAACAAGAAGATTCACACATATACTTGATACTGTGAATGTGTGTTATACAGCATGGCAAAAAAAACTATGCAGGCACTATAGTATCGCAAACAAAAAAACTTATTCTATTTTAGAGGTCGCAAGAATGTTTAATCATAAAATTAAATATTTACCAAGACGTAAAGGAGAAAGATATGCATCTGCACTTACAAATAAAAATCTTTCTAACAAGGTTTACAAATATTTTGGCAAAATTGAACTTAAAAATTATATTAATAATTTTCTGTTTAATTTAAAATGATTTTTAGTGGCCTGGAAAGTCAATTAAACTTTTTGTAAAATAAGATTTTTTTAGAAGTTTTTCATTTCCCCCAAGATCAAACAGATTTATTATAAAAATGAAGCCTGCCACTTTCCCTTTAGACATTTCTACTAATTTAGCACCGGCCTCTGCTGTTCCTCCAGTAGCAATCAAATCATCAATAATAAGGATTTTTTCACCATCATTAATCGAGTCTTTATGAATTTCCAAAGTAGCTTGTCCATATTCTAATTTAAAATCTACTGAAATTTTTTCTGATGGTAATTTATTTTTTTTTCTCATCATTATAAATGGCTTTTTCAACTTATAGGAGACTGCTGATGCAAAAACAAAGCCTCGTGACTCAATAGCTGCTATTTTGTCGAAATCTAATTTTTTTGAGATTTCTATAATTTTATCAATAGAGTAGTTAAATGCCTTTGAATCTTTTATTAAAGTTGTAATATCTCTAAACAGTATGCCCTTTTTAGGGTAGTCAGGTATTGATCTTATATATTTTTTTAAATCCATATTTTACTTCATTATCTAACAAAAAAAGATTAATAATTAAATAATGAAAAACAGAAAGCTTGGGATAATTGGCGGGAGCGGTCTATATAAAATGGAGGGTTTTGAAAAACCTAAGTGGAAAAAAATAGATACACCATGGGGAAGTCCATCAGATTCGGTTATGGTTGCAAAATTTTACGGAAACGATATTTGTTTCTTACCAAGACATTCAAGAGGTCACAAAATAAGTCCCACAAACATAAACTTTAGAGCAAATATTGATGCTATGAAACAGCTTGGAGTAACTGATCTTATTTCTGTATCCGCTGTAGGTTCATTAAAAGGTAGCCTTGACCCGGGGACATTTGTCATTATTGATCAATTTATTGACAGAACTTTTTCAAGAATAAAAACCTTTTTTGATAATGAAATCGTTGCACACGTATCAATGGCACAACCCACCAGTAAAATTTTAAGAGAGTGTTGTGAAGAAGTTCTTAAGAAGCTTAATATAAAACATCAGATGGGCGGCACATATGTAGTTATGGAGGGACCTCAATTTTCAACTTTCGCAGAGTCTAATTTATATAGATCTTGGAAGGCAGATGTAATTGGGATGACAAATATGCCCGAGGCGAAATTGGCAAGAGAAGCTGAAATTAGGTATTGTACAGTAGCAATGGTTACAGATTATGATTGCTGGCATTCTGAACATGAAGAGGTAGATGTTGCTATGGTTGTTAAAACCTTACAAAAAAATGCATCCAACGCACAAAACATGATTAAAGAATTAATCAAAACCTACAAGCAGTTCTATGATGAGAAAGATCCTGCGAATAATTGTTTGGATACTGCTATAATTACAGATCCAAAATTAATGACAAAACAAACTAAAGAAAAATTAAAAAATATAGCAGGAAGAGTCTTTAAGAAATAATGAAGATAAATGGCAAAGCATTTAGAACAATATGGTTTGACAAAAATATTGTAAAAATAATTGACCAAACAAAACTCCCGCATCAATTTATTATAAAAGAATTAAAAACTGTCAAAGACACAATTCTCGCGATTAAAAATATGGAAGTGAGAGGAGCGCCATTAATTGGAGCAACAGCAGCATATGGAATGGTTTTGTCAATAATTGAAAAGAATGATCAGTCTTTTTTAAAAAAATCTAGTGAAGACCTTATCAAATCAAGACCAACTGCAATTAATCTAAAATGGGCAGTTGATAGAATGATGAAAAAATTATCTGGAGTTAATAGTGAGGAAATTTTAAATATTGCTATAAAAGAAGCAAAAAATATTTGTGAGGAAGATGTTGGCTTTTGTAAGAATATAGGAGTTAATGGTTTAAAAATAATTGAAGAAATATCTAAAAAAAAGAGAGATACAATAAATATCTTAACTCATTGTAACGCTGGTTGGTTAGCAACTATTGATTGGGGAACCGCAACCTCTCCAATATATCATGCACATAAAAAAGGTATTAAAGTACATGTTTGGGTAGATGAAACAAGACCTAGAAACCAAGGGGCCAATCTTACATCATATGAACTTAATGAGGAGGGAATATCAAATACAATAATTACTGATAATGCAGGTGGTATTTTAATGCAAAGGGGGCAAGTAGATATATGTATAGTTGGAACTGACAGAACTTTATCTAACGGGGATGTTTGTAATAAAATTGGAACTTATCTTAAAGCTCTAGCTGCACATGATAACAAGGTTCCTTTTTATGTGGCATTACCTAGTTCGACAATAGACTGGAATATAAAAAATTCTAAAGATATCCCAATCGAAGAGAGAAATTCCGAAGAACTCTCTCATGTAGAGGGGTTAGATAAAAATAATAAACTAACAAAAGTTCTTATTTATCCAAAAAAAAGTCAATCAATGAATTTAGCTTTTGATATTACCCCGGCAAAATATGTAACGGGCTTAATCACAGAAAAAGGTGTTTGTAATGCATCAAAGGAGGGATTAGAAAGTTTATTTAAATGAAAAATAATTCTTATACACTTTTACAAAGATCTAACAGCGGTATAACAAGATTAAAATTAAACGATCCAGGTACATATAATTCTTTATCGACTGGTATGTTGAAATCATTGATAAGTAGATTTAAAGAGCTCGATAAAGATCAAACAACTAGAGTTATAATTATCGAAGGTATAGGAAAGGGCTTTAGCGCTGGCCATAATTTGAAAGAGGTAAAATCTTTAAAAGGTAAACCAAATTATAAAAAACTATTTGAATTATGTTCAAAACTTATGATGGTTATAATAAATTGCAATAAACCAGTGATTGCAAAAGTGCATGGTGCAGCATTCGCAGCAGGGTGTCAATTAGTTGCTACCTGCGATTTAGCATTGAGTACCGACGATGCAATTTTTTCAACACCTGGAGTTAACATTGGTCTTTTCTGCAGTACCCCAATGGTTGCTTTAAGCAGAAACGTTGCAAGAAAGAAAGCAATGAGAATGCTTTTAACTGGTGAACCAATCAGCGCTAATCATGCTAAAGATATAGGTTTAATAAATGACCATTTTAGCAATAATAATTTAGAAGAGGAAGTTGTAAAGTTAGCAGAAAATATTTCTTCAAAGTCTAAAAAGATTGTTAAAATTGGAAAAAAAGCTTTCTATAAGCAATTAGAAATGCCTTTAGATAAAGCTTATAAATATACAAGCCAAGTTATGAGTGAAAATATGATGACCCTTGATGCAAAGGAGGGAATATCTGCTTTCATTGAGAAAAGAAAACCAAATTGGAAAGATAAATGATATCCGATGATTTAATTAAAGACACACTTCAGACTTCTAAAATCATAGCAATAGTTGGAGCAAGTGTTCCCAAGGAAAATGAATCAGTTTCCAAAATGAGACTAAAGCCCTCGATCATTGTTATGAAATATCTTTTGGAATTTGGATATAAAGTTATACCTGTAAATCCATTTTCGGTTGGAAAAAAAGTTAATGGGGAAACAATAGTTGAAAAATTAGAGGATATTTCTTCACAAATAGATATTGTAAATGTTTTTAGACCATCCAAAGAAACTCCTGACATAGCAAAAAAAGCAATTAAAGTTGGAGCCAAGACACTATGGTTGCAGTTTGGAATTCAAAGCAGTGAGGCTGAGAAGATCTCCAAATCTGCTGGTCTTACTTGCATTATGAATAAATGTATAAAACAAGAATATCAAAGATTATTTTTAAAAATGAAACCAGTTTTTCCAGTTCTTTTGAACAATTAATAAAATTTATCTTAAAGAAGCAGCAATGTTACCACCATCAACTGTAAGCACAGCTCCAGTTGTTTTTTTTGAAACTGCAAGATGAAAGAATGCTTTTGCTACATCCTCTGCTTTTACCTCATTAGACAATAAATTTCCTCTCATGTATGTCTCCGCACTTACAGATCTAGCTTTTGCTCTTGTCTTAATCATTTTACCAGTCATAAGACCACTTTTTATTCTATCAGCATTCACTCCATTAGATCTTATACCTATAGATCCATAATCTACTGCGTATTGTTTACACAAACTTAATAAAGCCGATTTAGGTAGACCGTATGGTCCAAAATTCTTTCCAGGATTGACAGATTGTTTTGAAATATTAAACAATAAACAACCATTAATATTTTGTTTTTTCATAATTTTGATTGCTTCTGAAGCACAGTTTTGATGAGAGAAAAAATTTATTTCAAAACTTTTTCTTAATATCTCATCACTTACTTCGCCAATAGCTCCTCCTGGCGCAGCTCCTGCATTTGATATTAAAATATCGAACCCACCAAACTTTTCACAAATTATTTTAAATGCTTTTTTTACACTTTTTTTATTAGTAACATCGCAATGTATACAAAGGTCTTTAATTTTCAATTGAACTTCTTTTAGACGATTAATATCATTATCGAGTAAAACAACTTCTGCCCCGTAACTTTTAAATATTTTATAGGTTTCAAAACCAATAGTTCCTGTGGCTCCAGTTATAACAACAATATTTCCCTCTAAAAGTTTTTTCTTTTTTTTAATTTTAGCTTGCTCCAACGACCAATATTCAACATCAAAAAGATCTTTTTCAGGTATAAATTTATATGAAGACGTTTCCTCAACGGAGGAAATTACTTTTGCATTAGTTTCTGTCAAGTCACCTGCTATTTTAGCTGAACCAAGATCTTTTCCAACGCTAAACATTCCAACGTTTTGTACAAGAACTACTCTTGGCGATGTATCTAACATAACTTTTTTATCTTTAACTTTTTTACTATTTACTTTGAAATAATTTACATATTTCTTTCTATAATTTTCAAAAGCTTTTTCTGCGGTCTTTTTAAAATCATCTATAGATGAATTTTTTTTAGGTGTAATAATTAAAGGGAATGGTTTTACCCTTATAACATGATCAGGTGTTGCTGTGCCTTTTGATGTATAAGTTCTGACATTTTTGCCATTTATGAAATATTTAAGATGTTTATTTAATCTATAATTAATCACAAATTTTTGATCTTTATTTTCTGACAAAAGACCTCTTATTATCGGTGCAATATCATGTGGATTAAATTTAATATTATTTTTTTTAATTTGTTTTATTTTTTTTGACTTTAATTTTCTAACAGCTTTTTCTGCCTTAGAAACGTATTTAATCATTAAGTCATAAGCTTTTTTACAATCATTAGAGAAAGTAAAAATTCCGTGATTCATAAGTATCAGACATTCGATATCTGGATTTTGAGAATAAATCTCATTAACTTTTTTTGCTAACATAAAACCAGGCATTACATAAGGAACTATGCTAGCTTTTTTTCCAAATATTTTTTTACTTAAATTTAGTCCTCCTGGTCTATTAGTTACATTCATTACGGCATCGGCATGTGTATGGTCCACATATTTATAAGGCAAGAAGGCATGTAGAAATGTTTCTACGGAAGGATTTGGTGATTTAATATCTATTAAATTTCTTTTTTGAAAAGCAACCATGTCTTCGTCTGATAAGTATTTTTTCTTTCTAAGACTTAAAAGAGGATCTAATTTTACAGCTGGAAGACCAGGTGGTTCAATGTCTGCCATATCCCAACCACTACCTTTAACACATAAAACATTATATTTTTTTCCGTCTATATCGTTAATTGTAGTTTTTACAGATGTATTGCCCCCACCATGAAGAACTAGTTCAGGGTTTCTTCCGAGAAGACGAGTTGTATAAACTCTTAAAGCTAAATCCTCAGAAAAACCAAGTTTTTTGTACTTTTTTACATAATTGTTTGCAATTTTATTTGACCAACTATTTTTCAAAATTAATTTCCTTTTTTATTAACAACAATATTTTTAGTTGTAAAAAATTAAATAACAAGTATAAAAAAACAAGTATAAAAAAAAGTAGAATCGTTAAAAAAGGTTGATACAATGAAAAAAGTTGGAGAACACGTAACGATAGATTTTTTAGGCGTAAAACGAGATTACGCTCCAGATTTTTATAATAAAGTTATATATAAAATAGCAAAAAAAGCCAAAATTGAAGTCCTTAACATCGCGGAAAAAATATTTAAACCTCAGGGATATACTTGTTTAGCACTCCTAGCGGAGAGTCATATGAGTTTTCATACTTTTCCCGAAAAAGGTATAATTAGTTTTGATTTCTTTACATGTGGAAAGATCTCGCCAACCTCAGCATTGGACATCCTCAAAGAGGAGATAAAACACGAAAGAGCCGTGGTAAGAAGTTTTGACAGAAGTAATAAGGGAATTTACGAAGACATATATAGTACACGTGGACATAAAAAATACTATGTGGTCAGCGATGTTTTAGAAAACTTTGTATCTAAAGCAGGGCAACATATTGAAATTCTAAAATTAGAAGAATTTGGAGCAGCTTTGTTTATTGATAGTGAGTTACAAGTTGCAGAAAAAGACGAAAAAAAATACAGCGGTCAATTTGTTGGGTCTGCTTTAAATCTATCTAAAAATAATTCAAGTGCAGCAATTATTGGTGGAGGAGATGGTGGAGTAGCTAGAGAACTTTCGTCTAAAGGGTTTGATCTAATTGACTGGTACGAGTTAGACCCCGAAGTTGTCAAAGTGTGCCAAAAACATCTTTTAAAAGTTTGTGGAGATATTAAAGCAAATAATAAAGTAAAAACTTATTGGGGGGACGCTTTTGAAAGTATCAAAAAAGTGAAAGACTCAAAGTATGATAAAATTTTTGTTGATTTAAACGATGATCAGTTTTGCATTGATTTAGCTGCGAGAAATATGAAAGGATTAAAAAGAATACTTAAACCCGGAGGAGTAATCACAGCTCAAGTTGGATGTATGTCAAAAAAACCGAGACAAGTAAAAAATTGGTTAGAGTTGTTAAAAAGTAATTTTGGCAACGCGGTACTTGATGAAGTTTTTATTCCTAGTTTCGATTGCAGATGGAACTTTGCATCTTCATCTAATAAAGATCATTCTTAATATTTAGTATATTCTTTAACCTCTTCAATATTTGATCCAAAACTTTTGTTAATTTTAAGTTTTATTTCTGCTCTTTTATCATTATTAAAATGTACAGCCCTTGAGATTTGAATAAACTTATCTCCAAAATCTGAATTTTTTTCTAAGAGTCTTTTTTCATTCTCTATATCCCAAAGCTTCTCGTTTATTGATTTAAGCTCATTGAAAAGTTTCTGATATTTATCCAAATTCATACCCTTTAAATCTATAGCTTTAAGACTTTGGTATTCTTTTTTTAGAATATTAAGCGATTCTTTATCAACTATTTTTTTCATCTTAATCTCTAAAATAGTAATTTTATCAGCTAATTCACCTAGAGAAATTTCAGCTAAAATTTTTTTCATTGAATATTCATAAATTATGTTATTTTAACTTTTAATGTCAAATATATTGATTATCAAACATGGCTCCTTGGGCGACTTAATCCAAGCAAATGGGGCAATGAAAGATATTAAAGAGTCCTTTCCCAACGACAAAGTTCTTTTACTTACAACCCCTCCGTATGTAAATTTCATGTCAAACTGCCCTTACATAAATGGAGTTTTAATAGACAAAAGACTTCCAAGATGGAATATATTTTATTTATTACGATTGAAAAAGATGTTAGCAAGATTTGAATTTGAAAAAGTATTTGATTTACAAAATTCTTCAAGAACTAATTTCTACAGAAATTTCTTTTTTAAAGGTATAGACTGGTCAAGTTCAGAAACATCTTTAGAAAAAAACCAAAAAAAATCAGACTTCGATAATGATCCGGTTTTAAAAAGAATGAAAATACAATTGCAAAAAAGCATGATAAAAACAAAATATATTGAAAATTTAGATTTAACCTGGGCTTTCAAAAATATTAAACCAATTATAAATCAACATATAGATGGTGAGTATATTGCAATATTTCCATTTAGTTCAGAAAAACATAAAAATAAAATTTGGCCTTATTTTTCCGATCTAATTAAAGAAATAAAATCTATTTTTGGTGAAAGATATAATATTGTTATTGCTCCCGCCCCAAACGAGATAGAAAAAGCAAAAAATTTAAACGCAAATATTATTTTAAATAAAGGTAAAGCTTTAGATATAGTAGAGCTTATTAGTCTTATAAAAGAGGCAAGCTACGTCGTTTCTAATGATACAGGCCCTGCACATATATCATCACATTTAAATAAAAAAGGTTTAGTTTTATTTGGAAGCCATGTTTCCTCAAATAAAGTAAGTATTGGTGAAAATAATATGAAAGCCTTGGAAGTCAAAAATTTAAAAGATTTAAAAGTCGAAACAGTTATCAATAAAATGAAAATAGATTTAAATTAAATCTAAATATTGTCTGATAATTTTTTTCCAAGAAAAGTTTTCTGAAAATTTAATAGCATTTGATCCAAATCTTTTATAATTTTCATTTTTTAAAAATTCTAAAACACTGCTATATATTGAAGATATATCTTCGCCATCACAAATTAAACCAGTTTCATTATTTCTTATGGCATCTTCAGCTCCACCATCTTTTCCACCAATTGACCCAACTCCATAACTAGCAGCTTCAATAAAAGATATTCCAAATCCCTCTACAGATCTTTTGTATTTAATAGATGGCATCAAAAATAGATTAGAGCTTTGTAAAAGAGATATTTTTAGTTTTTGATCTATATTATTTAAAAATAATACTTCTTTTTCTAACTCAAGTTCTTTTACTAATGATAATAATCTTTTTTTTTCATCGCCATCACCAACACTTATATATTTAATTTTTGGAAATTTTTCTTTTAAATTTCTAATACACATTAAAATATTTTGATGATTTTTTCTTCTTTCCAATCTTGCTACAGTTAAAATTTTGGGAAAACTATCATTAAAATATTTTTCTGCTTCTCCTTTAAATTTATTTTCAATATTTAAAGGTTCATCATGTCCAGGATGAATAATATGAATTTTTTTTTCAGGCAAACCAATATTAATAGCCAATTTTTTTGTAAATTTCGAATTCGCAATGATAAATTTAACTTTTTCAAGTGAAACTAAAATCCTTTTATTTAAACCAGAATTTTTTTCATGGTTTATTTCTTTAGAGTGAACAAGGCAAAATGTGGGGATATTTTTAATGTTATTTGATTTGATTTTTTCAACACTCTTCCAATGATCAAAAAAAATTGATCTTATACTTTTGTTTTCTTGAATAAATTCTGAAACCCTATTAGCTTTTCTATATTTTCTAAAAAGTTTAAAACCGCCAAATCTTTCAATCGTTGCCTTCGAAATACTATCATATTCAGTTTGATTTTCAGTTTTATCAGCAAAAACTGTTACTGGACCGTGATTCACTAATGCTTTAACTAAACCACCCATTAAATTTTGCATTCCCCCAACATCAGGTGGAAAGTTCCTTGTTGAAATAATAAACATTATTTAGTCCACTTAATATTACAGCCCATGCTAGGAATTTGATCTTTTGGCCCTTTTCCAGTTTTAATTATTAAACGCATTGCTCTTGATAAATCACTCTCACCCGAGTTGATAGGTTTTAAATCTTTTAATTCTCTGATTCTACCTCTGTACTGTAATTCAAGTTTACTATTATAACCAAAGAAATCTGGCGTACATACGGCACCATATTCTTTCGCTATTTTTTGAGTTTCGTCAATTAAATATGGAAAAGTAAAATTAAACTTTTTACTAAAAATTTTCATGTTCTCAAACGAGTCCTCGGGATACTCCTTTGTATCATTAGACATAATCGCAATTGAATTTACCCCTTCTTTTTTTAAATTTTTACAATCCTCAACAATATCTCTTATTATTGCTTTTACATAAGGGCAGTGATTGCAAATAAACATAATTAATAAACCATTCTTGCCAATGTGGTCTTCTAATTTGTGTAATTGACCATCAGTTCCTTTGAGCTCAAAAAATTTAGTTTTTTCACCAAAATTACATATAGGTGTTTTAGTTAAAACCATAATGTATTATACATAAAAATATGATTTATGACTTCGAAAAAAATGTCCCTGAGGTTCACCCTGAAGCATGGGTTGCAGCAAATGCTACACTTATCGGAAAGATTAAATTAGAAAAAAATTCAAGTATTTGGTTTAATGCGGTACTTCGAGGAGATATCGAACTAATAACAATTGGTGAGAACTCTAATATACAGGATGGAAGTGTACTTCACACAGACCCAGGATTTAAATTAAATATTGGCAAAGGTGTAACCGTTGGACACATGGTTATGCTTCATGGTTGCCAAATAGGCGATGATACTTTGATTGGAATAGGAAGTATTATATTAAACAATGCCAAGATTGGAAAAAATTGTATTATTGGCGCTAACAGTTTAATTACTGAAAATAAAATTATTCCAGATAATTCTTTAGTTGTTGGGAGTCCAGGAAGAGTTTTAAGAAAAGTTACAGAAGAGGAAATAAAAGCTATTCACGAAAATGCAAAACACTATGTTGATGGATCAAAAAAATATAAAAAATAATTAAGGAACCAACCAAGTAAAACTTTTAGGACCGTTTAAATTAATTAAAGCTCTTCGATGTCCTTTTGCTGCTAAGTAAAGCCACTCTATACTTTTAATTTTACATCTAATAACACAAAAATTCTTATATCCTTCTTCACTTTCTTTTTTTGTAAAGGCAAAGTTATCAAATTTATTATCTAAACCTGAAGTTGGTTTATCTGATTTAGTTCCTGGACTATTGGTAACTAAGTAACATTTTCTACTAATATGCCCTGTCTTTTCCCAAGACTCTTTTGTAACTTCATTATTATAATTTATTTTGCAAGTAGCTTTAATTCTCAATTGTATTTTTTCTTCTTTTCCATAAAATAATATTGAGCAATTTGGATTGTTTTTAATCTTGTCTATTTTTGACGATCTTATATCACTATGGTATTGAATAAAATTATTCTGTTGATCTGCTTTTCTTAAAACAACCACTCGTCCATCAAGATCTTCACCATTACCACATATAAAAGTAGGGGTTCTGAATTCAGAAGATCTATCTTTAACTGCATTTGTTAGAAGCTTCCATATCTTTTTTTCGATTTCATTCGAATTCTCGTAGTAGCTTACTTCTTCAGACACAATCTATTTTCTAAATCTTTTTATTAAGCTTGAAGTATCCCATCTTTGTCCACCCATTTTCTGAACTTCGGCATAATATTCATCAATAATTTTAGTTATTGGTAGAGGAGAATTATTTTTTTTTGCTTCATCCATGGCTATTTTTAAATCTTTTCTCATCCAATCGACTGCAAATCCATAGTCAAATTTATTTTCAATCATAGTCTTGTGTCTATTTTCCATTTGCCATGATTGGGCTGCTCCTTTTGATATTACTTCAATAACGTCAATCATATTTAAACCTGCGTTCATCCCAAAATTAATAGCTTCAGATAAACCTTGAACAACACCAGCTATACATATTTGATTAACCATTTTAGTTAACTGACCGCTTCCTGAAGGGCCTAATAATTTTATTTTTTTACTGTAACAATCAATAATGGGTTCAGCCTTTTTATATGTAATTTCATCTCCACCAACCATCACAGTTAAAGTGCCACCTTCCGCTCCTGCTTGTCCCCCAGATATTGGAGCATCTAAAAAATCAAACCCTTTTGTTTTAGCTTCTTTATAAAGTTCTCTAGCAATATTTGCAGATGCAGTTGTATTATCAATGTAAATCGAACTCTTTTTTGCAGTTTTAAACAATCCTTTATCCCCGAGAGTCACCTCTCTTAAGTCATTATCGTTTCCTACACATGTAAAGATAAAGTCGCTATCTTTAGCTGCATCCATTGGAGTATCAGCTGATTTACCTTTGTACTCTTTGATCCATTTTTCTGCTTTTGAATTTGTTCTGTTATAAACAGTTACATCATGGCCTGCTTTTGATATATAACCAGCCATGGGGTAACCCATTACACCTAAACCTATGAAAGAAACTTTACTCATAAATGATTAACCTTAGTTTAAATAAAAAAATTTTGTTATTTGGATTTATATTTACATTTTTTTCAAGTTTTGGACAGAGTTTTTTTCTTGGCTTATTTAATCCCAGTATTAGAAATGAGCTTGACATTTCACATGGACAATTTGGCACAATCTATGCAATTGCTACTATTTGTTCAAGTATCGTTTTAATTTGGTTTGGAAAAAAAATTGATGAGTATAAATTAATAAATTATTCAATAATTGTTATAAGCATTTTATTTTTTTCATCGGTATTTTTTTCTTTCATAAATAATATTTACGTATTAGTTGTGGCAATTTTTTTAATGAGATTTTCTGGTCAAGGACTGATGTCACATACTTCATCTACAACAATTTCAAGATATTTTAATAAAAGACGGGGAAGGGCGCTAAGTGGAATCTGGTTCGGACTTTCATTAGCCGAGTTTATTTTACCAGTACTAATTGTTTTTTTGTTAACCTTTTACTCATGGAGAACTATATGGCATTTTATTTCAATAATCATAATAACGGTTTTGCCGCTAGTAGTTTCTTATACAATTAAAAATATTACAATTGATTCAAGAGAAGGCACAAATATAAAAAATAAAAATTTCATCGATATAAAAAGTTGGAAAAGATCTGAGGTATTAAAAGATTTTAGGTTTTATATCATAGCTTTAAACATGTTAGCATTACCTTGGATTGCTACAGGCGTATTCATTTATCAATCTTTTATAGCTGAGTCAAAATTATGGAATATTTATGTAATACCAAAATCATTTATGATATATTCTATAATTTCAATTTTGACTTTAATATTTTCTGGTTTTTTGGTTGATAAATTTACAAGCAGAAAACTTATACCTTTTGTAAACATGCCTCTTCTAATTGGGCTTATTATTTTATATTTATTTGATAATCCTTTTTATGCTTATATATTTTTTGGATTAATGGGCATTTCAAATGGTTTAGCAAATGTTTTGGGCTCTTCATTATGGGCTGAAATTTACGGGGTAAGATTTCTCGGAGGAATTAAAGCACTTACGACTGCGTTAATGGTTTTTTCAACTGCTTTTGGAACCGCACTTTTTGGCTTTTTAATTGACAACGGATATTCGATTGAAAATATTGCCATGATTAGCGCTATATATGTTGGTATAACACTAATAATGTTAGTTTTTATAAAAAGTTCAATTGAACCTAAAAATATTCAACAAAAAACTTGATTTTATAGGTTGTTTTTAATATTTATTGCACAGATTTATGGCACGTATCACTGTAGAAGACTGTTTAAAACAAATTGACAATCAGTACGACTTAGTTCTGTTAGCAAAAGAGCGAACGTCTCAATTAAATTCTGGAGCTGAAATGCTTGTAGAAAAAGATAACGACAAAAATACTGTAGTAGCTTTAAGGGAGATAGGAGAAGGAAAACTTGCTATTGATGAACTCAAAAGGAATGCAGTTTTAAGATTGAGAAAAGAACCTAACGAAAGTGATGAAGAGATAATAGAAGAAGAAGTTTCAAATGATGATTTTGAAAAAGAATATAAAGGAGAAGTTTCAAAAAGTGGTGTAGCAATATTACCTTCCAAAAGAATGAGAAAAGCTCCAATCCAAAATACTTCTTCTCTGGATGAAAAAAAAAGCCTAGAAACAACTCTCCAATTAACGGAAGAAGTAAAATCTGAAACAGAAGAAAAACCTTTACCACCCGTAGAAGAAAAAAAATAATTAAATATATTTTAAATTTAGGATATAAGTTATTCAAGCAACTTGGAGATAAATATATTTTTTAAACTAAGATAAAAAACAATAATTATTATGAAAATAAACAGAACTGTAAGTGTGGCTCCTATGATGGATTGTACTGATCGCCACGAAAGATTTTTTTTACGTTTAATGAGCAAAAATGTAATGCTTTATACAGAGATGGTTGCAACAAAATCAGCAATTCACGGGGATAGAAAAAAAATTTTAGGATTTAACAAGATTGAAAAACCTTTGGCACTTCAAGTAGGGGGTTCTAATCAAAAAGAATTAATTGAGGTATGTAAAATAGCAGAAGATATGGGTTATGATGAAATTAATATAAATTTGGGTTGTCCTAGTAAAAAAGTTCAAAAAAACAAGTTTGGGGCGTGTTTAATTAAAGAACCCGAATTAGTTGCAGATTGTATAAACAATATGGTTAATAGCTGCACAATACCAGTAACAGCAAAAACAAGAATAGGCTTCGACAATACAGAAACATTTGAATATTTAAATTCATTTGTTAATAAAATTTCTGAAGCTGGATGTAAAACAATTATATTACATGCTAGAAGAGCAATTTTAAAAGGCCTAACGCCAAAAGAAAATTTGAAAATACCTAAATTAAATTATTCTATGGTTTATGAAATTAAAAAAAGTAATAAAGATTTAGAAATAATTTTAAATGGAGGAATTACTAATTCAGATCAAATTATTGATCATCTAAATAAATGCGATGGTGTAATGATTGGAAGAGCTATTTATCAAAATCCATATTTTTTAGCCGAAATTGAAAAAAAAATATTTAATAATAGCAATATTCCAACACGGCCTGAAATAGCAGAAAAGTTAGTTGGATATGTTAGAGATGAAGTGAAAAAAGGAACCAGAGTAAATCAAATTATGCGACATACAGTTGGATTATACCATGGTCAGAGTGGAGCAAATAAATGGAAGAGATACTTAAGTGATAATATGATGGCAAGGGACTCAGATTTTCAAAAAGTACATCATATAATGACAATTGCTCAGAATAATGAAAAAGCTAATCAAGCATCTCAATGATCGAAACATTTGGATCTGATCAAATACTATTTTTATTAATTGTAATGGCAATAACTGCTATCGTGGCTGGTTTCTTTGCAGGTTTTTTTGGGATCGGTGGAGGCATTATAACTGTACCATGTCTTTTTTATATTTTTAGTTCTATAGGCATTGATAAATCCCTAATCATGCATTTATCTGTTGGAACTTCCTTTGCAATAATTGTTCCGACAGCAATGATGTCTGTTTACACACATTACAAACATAAAGCAGTCGATTTAAATATTTTAAAAACTTATGGAATATTTGTTATAATTGGTGTTGTAATTGGTGCTTTTTCAGCTGCTTTAATGGATACAAAATCATTAGTGCTATTTTTTAGCTTAATCATTTATCTTCTAGCATTAAATTTAATTTTCTTAAAAGATAAGACAAAATTAAAAATAAAGTTTAATCTAATTCAAAGAACTATATTTGGTTTTGTTGTGGGTTTTATATCTTCTTTAATGGGTATCGGAGGAGCCATTATGAACGTACCTATCTTAAAATTCGTTGGATACACTATTAATAAAGCAATAGGAACTGCTGCTTCAATTGGCTTTTTAATATCAATATTTGGCACAATAGGATTTTTAAGCACGGGGTTAATTATGCAAAAAAATATTCCTTTAAGCACTGGTTTTATAAATATTCCTGCTTTTTTAATATTTATTCCAATTACAATTATAATGGCAAAAATTGGTGCTACCACAGTTCATAAAATGAAAAGAGAAATAATAGCAAAACTCTTTGGTTTTTTCTTAATAGTTATAGCCAGCAGGTTTATGTATGAGTATTTTAATTTTTAAATTTTTTGATCGTACTTACCGACCCTATTTGTTTTTTTGAGAAGACTATCAATAAAATTAAAAATATTTTTTTTTCTTTTCACTGATGAAGTGCTTTCGACCACAACAACTAATGATGGTTTATTAGAGGATGCACGCACTAAACCCCATGATCCATCTTCTAAAGTAAATCTCACACCATTAATTTTTAGGATTTCAGATATATTCAGTTCGTCTATCTTAATATTTTTACTTTTTATTTCTTCGATCTTTTTTACTATATCATTAACAACTTGATATTTATTTTCATCTTTACAAAAAGGAGCCATGGTTGGGGACTGAAAAGTTTTTGGTAATTCTCCGATAATTTCACTAATTTTTTTATTTTTAATATCAATTAAATGACAGATTTGAATTGCTGAATTAATTCCATCATCGTAACCATAGCCTAGAGGTTTATTGAAAAAGAAATGACCACTTTTCTCAAAACCAGCTAATGCGTTTTCTAAATGCACCTTCCTCTTAATATGAGAATGGCCAGTTTTCCAATAAATCGTTTTACATTTATTTTTTAATAGCACTTTATCTTTAGAATAAAGACCTGTTGATTTGACATCTACAATAAATTTTGAATTTTTATATTTATCTGATAAATACCTCGCTATTAATAAACCTATTTTATCTGAAAAAATTTCGTTACCCTCATTATCAATTACTCCACATCTATCCCCATCACCATCAAAACCAAACCCAATATCTGCATTATTTTTTTTTACTTCTTTTGCTATAGCTTGAAGCATATTTAAGTCTTCTGGATTTGGATTATATTTTGGAAAGGTCCAATCTAAATCACAATCTAGTTCAATTACATCACATCCAATACCTCTTAAAATTTGAGGAGCAAAAATACCTGCGGTCCCATTACCACATGCAACAACAGCTTTAATTTTTTTTGAAATCTTATTTTTTTTTATTAAATCATTTATATAAATTTGTTTAAAATTTTCTATTTTCTTTACTCCACCATCACCCACAACGAACTGTTTATTCAAAGTTAAGTTCTTTAATTCCAACATTTCATCTGGAGCATGAGTTAATCCTTTTTTTATTCCCATTTTTACACCAGTCCATCCATTTTCATTATGACTAGCTGTAACCATAGCTATTGCATCTGATTTTAAATTAAATTGTGCATAGTAAACCATTGGAGATAAAGAGAGTCCCACATCCTCAACATAACATCCTGTTGAAATTAACCCTTTAATAAGAGCTTGTTTAATTTTTTCACTGTATGATCTATAATCGTGGCCAACTATTATTCTTGGATTTGTTTTTTTTGTATGTTTAATAACCTGAGATCCCAAACCCTTTCCTAAATGGTTGATTCCTTCAATATCGATATCTTTTTGAAATAACCACCTAGCATCGTATTCTCTGAAACCGTTAGGATTAATTTTCATTAACTATAAATACTATTGAATTGGGGCTTTTTTTTATTAAATTTTTATCAACAAATTTTGCGCTTGCAAAATAAATTGAATGTTCTTATAATGTTCTATTGATTTTACTCCTATATGGTGTATTAACATATGAGTAACACAACATGTAGTTGTTTTGCTCTAAAAGTCGATTAATAGGGATATTATGAATAAAAACGTGTCTTTGGCAATAGAAAAAGCTGTCTCAAACCTAGATAGGATTGAAAAAAGTAGTCTTAAAGAGCTAAATGATAAAAAACCAGATTTATTTTCTTTAAACGATCAAACAGAATTATTCCAAAATGATAAGGGTATAACAATAAAAATAGATAGATCTAGAGATAAAAATTTAACAGATTTTGGCAGAGCCACTCTTAGCGACAGATACTTGGGACAGGACGAGTCATACCAAGATCTATTTGCGAGAGTTGCAAGTACTTATGCTGATAATAACCTTCACGCTCAAAGACTTTATAATTATATAAGTAATTTGTGGTTTATGCCAGCCACTCCAGTATTGTCCAACGGCGGAACCGAGAGAGGCTTACCAATATCTTGTTTTTTAAATGAGGCTGGTGATAGTCTCGAAGGCATACTGGGTCTGTGGAGTGAAAATGTTTGGTTAGCTGCAAGAGGCGGTGGAATTGGAAGTTACTGGGGCAATTTAAGATCAATAGGTGAAAAAATCGGAAAGGTTGGAAAAACTTCTGGGATAATTCCTTTTATTAAAGTTATGGACTCTTTAACATTAGCTATCAGTCAAGGATCTTTGAGAAGAGGTTCCGCTGCTTGCTATTTACCAATTGACCATCCCGAGATTGAGGAATTTATCGAGATGAGAAGACCAACAGGCGGTGATACAAATAGGAGATCTTTAAACTTACACCATGGTGTTTTAGTGTCCGATGCTTTTATGAGGGCAGTAGAAACTGACAGTCAGTGGGCATTGCGTAGTCCTAAAGACGGTTCTATTCAATCAACTCTTTCTGCAAGAAATTTATGGATAAGGTTGTTAACTGCCAGAGTAGAAACTGGAGAACCGTATATTGTTTATATTGATACTGTAAACCGCCAAATACCCCAACATCATAAATTAGCTGGCTTAACAGTTAAGACATCCAATCTTTGTAGCGAAATTACGCTTCCGACTGGAATAGATAGAGACGGAAAAGAGAGAACTGCTGTATGTTGTTTATCATCTTTGAATGTAGAGAAATACGATGAGTGGAAAGATGACAAAAACTTTGTAGAAGATGTTATGAGATTTTTAGATAATGTTCTCGAGGATTTTATTAACAAAGCTCCAGATAGTTTTGCAAACGCGAAATATGCAGCTGCCAGGGAAAGAAGCGTGGGTTTAGGTGTGATGGGTCTACACTCATTCTTTCAAAAAAAAGGTATTCCTTTTGGATCTGTGATGAGCAAAGTTTGGAACAAAAAAATATTCAAAAATATAGATGATAAAGTTAATAAAGCATCAAAAGATTTAGCAGAGGAAAGAGGCGCATGTCCTGATGCTGAAGAGTTTGGAATTAAAGAAAGATTTTCAAATAAGACTGCAATTGCACCAACAGCGTCTATATCTATAATTTGTGGTGGCGCTTCACCAGGAATAGAACCTATCGCAGCAAATAGTTACACTCACAAGACATTGTCTGGTTCATACAACGTTAGGAATAAATACTTAACTGAGGTTTTAGAAAAATATAATAAAAATACCGATGAAATTTGGTCAAGTATTACTACTAATCAAGGTTCTGTGTCTCATTTAGACTTTTTAACCAAAGAGGAAAAAGAAACTTTCATGACTGCTTTTGAAATTGACCAAAGATGGATAGTAGAACTCGGTGCAGATAGAACACCGCACATTTCACAGGCACAATCAGTTAACGTTTTTGTACCAGCTGATGTACACAAAAAAGATCTACACCAACTTCATTTTCAAGCATGGAAAAAGGGACTTAAAAGCCTGTATTATTGCAGATCTAAATCTATACAAAGAGCAGAAAATATTAATTCAGGGTCATCAACAGATGTGACAAAGAATGTTTATTCAAATAAAAAAGAATCAGATAATGAGGAGAACAAATATGAGGAGTGTTTATCATGTCAGTAATTAAACTAAAAAAAAACCAAGAAGTTTTTAAGGGTGGATTATTAGTAGAAAATCCAGTTTATAAACCGTTTAGATACCCATGGTGTTATGATGCATGGCTTACACAACAAAGAATACATTGGTTACCAGAAGAAGTTCCACTAGGTGACGATGTAAGAGATTGGCAAAAGAATTTATCTCAAGAAGAAAAAAATTTATTAACTCAAATTTTCAGATTTTTTACTCAAGCTGATGTGGAGGTAAATAATTGTTATTTGAGACATTACACAACCGTCTTTAAACCAACAGAAGTTTTGATGATGATGACTGCATTTGCAGCAATGGAAACAGTACACATTGCAGCTTACTCTCATTTATTAGATACAATTGGTATGCCAGAGTCTGAATATTCAGCATTTATGAAATATAAAGAGATGAAAGATAAATACGATTACATGCAAGGTTTTAACGTAAATTCAAAAGCTGACATTGCTAAGACCGTTGCTGTATTCAGTGCTTTCACAGAAGGTCTTCAACTTTTTGCAAGTTTTGCAATCCTATTAAACTTTCCAAGGCATAATAAAATGAAAGGAATGGGTCAAATCGTTACCTGGTCAGTTAGAGACGAAACTCTTCACTGTAACTCTATGATTAGATTATTTAGAGCTTTCATTAAGGAAAACCCAGAGATATGGACTGAAAAATTACAAAACGAGCTTTACGATGCTTGCAAAACTATTATTGCTCACGAGGATGCTTTCATAGATCTAGCTTTCAAGATGGGCCCAATACAAGGTTTAACAGCTGATCAAGTTAAAAAATATATTAGATGGATAGGGGACAGAAGACTTATCCAGCTCGGTTTACAACCAATTTACAAAGTTAAAGAAAACCCACTAACTTGGTTAGACACAATGCTTAATGCTGTTGAGCACATGAACTTTTTTGAAGGCAGAGCAACTGAATATTCTAAGGCATCGACAAAAGGTTCTTGGGCAGAAGCATTTTCTTAATCATTGAGCATTGACTATAAAACTTACTGGAGAAAATCAGGCTTAAAAAAAGATTGGGGTAATATTTTTTTAAATATTGTTAACCAACATAAGCCTAAAGTTTTTCTGGAAGTGGGTGTTTTTTGTGGTGTTACGGCGAGGAATGTTTGCGAACTTTTAAATATTATTCATTCAGGAAATTTCAAATATGTTGGCATAGATCTGTTTGGAGATAAAGCAAATGAAGATGAAAAAGTACCCAACTATTTAAAAAAACAAATTTTTTCTAATCCAATTAAAAACTTATTTTATAATATAATTTTAAGAGAAAATTTAAATTCTTATGAAAGTGTTCAAAAATTTTTAAAAAAATTTTCAAAAAATATTACTTTAATTAAGGGAAATTCTAATAAAATTTTACAACATTTGGAAATTGAAAACATCGATTTCGCATTCTTAGATGGTGGACATAGTTTTGAAACTGTTCTTAATGATCTAAATTTACTTTTTGATAAAATTTCGTTAAAAAAAAGCGCAATAATTTTATGTGATGATTATGAAGACGCAGACTATATCACAGGCGTTAAGAGGGCTGTTGACCAATTTGTAAAAGAAAAAAAATTAAAATTTGAGATTATTGAAAAAAGATTTGCAAAAATAACAATATAATTATCTTATATTCAAAGCTAGCACCTCTCTGTGCTCATTTCCTTTATACTTAGATAAAGGCCTAATTAATTTATTTGCAGTATGCTGCTCCATTATATGAGCAGACCATCCAGTTATTCTAGCCATTACAAAAACTGGTGTAAAAAAGTCTGTATCTATTCCCATCAAATGGTAAGTCGGCCCACAAGGATAATCAACATTAGGATGAATATTTTTTCTTTCAAGCATAATTTTTTCTAAAGTATCATACATCTCAGGATATTTAGTATTTTTCATTAACTCTGCTACCTTTAAAAAATATTTCTTCATGGTGGGCACCCTGGAGTCCCCACTTCTGTAAACTCGATGACCAAAACCCATAATCACTCTTTTCTTATCTAATGCATCATTTATCCAAGACTTAGCTTTCTGAGGAGATTTAATTTCTTTAAACATATGCATTACAGCCTCATTAGCACCACCATGTAATGGTCCTTTAAGACTAGCGATCGCCCCGGTTATTGCACCATGCATGTCAGACAAACTACTTGTTATTGTTCTTGCGGTGAAAGTAGAAACATTAAAACTATGTTCAGCATAAAGAATCATAGAAACGTCAAAAGCTTCTACTATTTCTTTCTTTGGAACTTTACCAAACATCATATGAAAGAAATTTTCTGAATATGATAATTTTTTGTTCGGTGGTATAAATTTTTTACCTTTTCTTGCTCTAAAATAAGCTGCGACAGCCGTAGGGGTTTGAGCAAAAATTCTCATAGCTTTTCTCATATTTGCTTTTGGTGAATTGTCACCTGCATCTTTATCTTCAAGACCCATTAAACTAACAGCTGATCTTATCGCATCCATTGGATGTGCCTTCTTTGGCATATTTTTTATATCATTCAAAATTTGTTTTGATAATTTACGATTATTTCTTTCCTCATTAATAAATTTTTTTAATTCTTTTGATCTTGGAAGCTCACCATTTAAAACGAGATAAGCAACTTCTTCGAAAATACATTTCTCACAAAGATCCTGAACTTTATATCCTCTGTATGTAAGAGAGTTAATTTCTGGCATAACTTGCGAGATAGTAGTTTCATCAACAACTATACCCATTAGACCTTTTTTAACTTCATCACTCATAATTTATTCATGTCCCTCAGTTTTAAAATCTGTAATTTTCTTGTCTGGAGTATTATATTTTTCATACTCTACAAGTTCGTATAATCTTTTACGAGTTTGCATTTTATCTATAATATTATTTTGATGTCCATCCTTAAAAATAGACCTTAATCCATCCTCAACACTCCTCATTGCTAATCTTTGCGTGGTTACAGGATAAATCACAATATTATATCCTAAATTTTCTAATTCTTTTGTTGTTAATAACTTAGATTTTCCAAATTCAGTCATATTTGCAAGTAAATAAACTTTTGAATTTCTTCTAACTTTTTCAAACTCCTTTTCATCTTTCATTGACTCTGGAAATATAATATCTGCACCAGCTGCCTCATAAGCTTTTATCCTCTCTATAGTTTTTTCTAGACCTTCCACAAGATTTGCATCAGTTCGGATAATTATTGAAAAATTTCCATCTTTTCTCGCTTTTACAGAGTCTTTTATTTTCTTCACCATTTCGTTTGTAGAAATAAGTTCTTTATTTTCTAAATGCCCACATCTTTTTTCAGCTATCTGATCCTCAATATGACATCCAGCGAGACCAGAATTTTCAAAAGTTTCAATAGTATTTTTGCAATCTAAAAAACCAGTGTCCGCATCGACTATTGAGGGTAAATCACTTACTTTGGCTATTTGGTTGGCTCTATAATTAACATGTTTTAGTGTTGTAAGTCCTATATCTGGAATTCCAAGATCATTGGACATAACTCCACCTGAAATATAAACGCCATCAAAACCAATCTCAGCAATTAATTTTGCACACAAAGGATTGTATGCGCCAGGAAATCTAAGTAATTTTTTTTCTTTAAGATTGTTTACAAAATCTTTTCTTTTCTCCCCAGCATTTTTTTTTGTAAAATGCATTAAGTTTTTATATTAAAACAAAAATATAAAATCAAAGATTATTTTAAAAGTATTGTAATAGCAGTTAAAACCAACAATATAGCCAAGATATATTCAGTAATTTTTTTAGTTTTTTCATTTTTAATAAAAACTCTTAAGCTATTTCCAAATATAGCCCAAATACATATTGACGGAAAACAAACTACAGCAGCAGTAATTGTTATGAACATCACAGCTATTAAAAAATTTTCTTCTGTTGGAAAAAAACCTGAGGCAACTGTGATTGCAATAGTCCAGGCTTTCGGATTAATAAATTGAAATAAAGAAGCTTCGTAAAATTTTAAAGGTCTTCCTTTTGTATCTTTTTCAGCAAGACTAAAAGAACCTATTATTTTCCATCCCAGATAAAGTAAATAAATAAAACACAATATTTTCATATAAAATTGCAAATCAGGAAAAATTAAAAATAAGTTCCCAATACCGAAGCATACTAGTCCTATTTGAAAAATGTGACCTAATGGAATGCCAACTAAGTGAGGGAGCGTTCTAAGAAACCCAAATTTTAATCCTGATGCTGTCAACATTGCATTATTTGGACCAGGTGTAGCAAACATTATAAAATAATAAGTAACTAGGGCACCAAACAGCTGAAGATCAATCATAAATATTTTTCAACAATTTTTTCAAAATTAGAAAAATCTTTTATAAGAGTTTTGTGTGGAATTTCATTTATATTTTTTTCTGTATATCCTTCTTCAACCAAAATAAATGGAATTTTGGCGTTATATGCTGATTGCGAATCCACTTCGCTATCTCCAATCAAAATACTTTTATTGATGTCTCCACCAATTATCTCGATAACATTTGTTAAATGTCTTGGGTCGGGTTTATTAAAATCAAAAGTATCACACCCGGCTATATATTCGAAATATTGTGATAGATTGATTTTTTTGAGTAAATCAACCGCAAGCCTTTCTTGCTTGTTTGTACAAACAGCCATTAAAATTTGTTTTGATTTTGCCCATTCAAGAAATTTAACTACACCTTTAATTGGTTTGCTTCCTCTATCAATATTTTTTGCATAATAATTTATGAACTCTTTAACCATTTCTTTTTTTAAATTTTCATCTTTTATTTCATCTCTAAATGTTCTTTGCATCATTATCCAGGCTCCTCGACCTGCAATATGCTTTATGTCATCTAGACTCTTTTGAGGATAACCAAATTTTTTCATGACGTGATTATGTGCACCCATCAAGTCTGGCGCCGTATCAACAAGGGTTCCGTCTAAATCAAATAAAATCGTTAATTTTTGAGTCATTTTTATTAAGTATTATAAAGAAATATTTTGTGACTTATTACCATATTAAATCTAATGTAAATACAAATTTTTATGAAAACAAAATCAAATCTAAAAAAAATTGATAACTTTAGATCAAATCAAGAGTTGCTGAGAAAAAAAGCAATAAAATCTGGTGTAAATTTAATTGCACCAGAAACTATATTTTTATCAAAAGACACTAAATTTGGAAAAAATGTAACTATAAATCCTTATGTAGTTATTGGAAAAAAAGTGAAAATTGGAAACAATGTTGAAATTTTATCGTTTAGTCATATTGAAGGAGCAAAAATAGAAAATAAAGTAAAGGTTGGACCTTACGCACGATTAAGAGAAGGAACACATCTAATGTCCGGGGTCAAAATTGGTAATTTTGTTGAGACAAAAAAATCAAAAATTAAAAAAAATTCTAAAGTTAATCATCTTTCTTATATTGGAGACACGTTAATTGGTAAAAATTCTAATATCGGTGCTGGCACAATTACTTGTAACTACGACGGCGTTAAAAAAAATAAAACAACTATTTCTGATAATGTTTTTATAGGATCAAATAGTTCGCTTGTAGCACCAATAAAAATAAATAAAAATGCTGTAGTTGGAGCGGGATCAGTAATTACAGAAGATGTAAAAGAAAATTCCTTATCTATTGAAAGATCAGAACAAGAAGAAATTGAAAACTATAAAAGAAAAAAATAATGTGTGGAATTATAGGTATTGCTAGCAATAAATCTGTTTCAGTAAATATCATAAATGCTCTTAAAAAATTAGAGTATAGAGGATATGACTCAGCTGGATTAGCGACAATTAACAAGGGAAGAATAGATGAAAAAAAATGTCCAGGAAGGGTTGAAAAATTAGAAAAAATTTTGTTTCAAAACCCTAGTGAGGGAAATCTTGGCATAGGCCATGTTAGATGGGCTACTCATGGAGTACCCAACGAAGCAAATGCTCATCCACACTCAACTGAAATAGTTTCGGTAGTACACAATGGTATTATCGAAAACTCAAGTGAATTAAAAAAGATTTTGGAGAAAGAGGGAAAAACTTTTAAATCGCAAACAGATACTGAAGTAATAACAGTGTTGCTGACAGAAAAATTAAAAAACACAGAACCTTTGGAAGCAGTTTTTAAAACCCTAGGTCTTTTAAAAGGCAGTTTCGCACTAGGAATAATATTTAAAAATTATAAAGATTTTGTTATTGGCGCAAGAAGAGGCAGTCCTTTAGCTGTTGGATATTCAAATGATGAGAATTATCTAGGATCCGACTCTTATGCTTTAAA
>CACFTH010000004.1 GCA_902569185.1 uncultured Pelagibacteraceae bacterium | reverse complement strand
ATGCTTCAAAACTTTTTTTAAGTAAATTAAAAAATATTACTGATCCTGAATTGAAAAGAAAAATCATTGGTAAACTTTTTATAAAGCTTTTTGAAAGAAAGGCAAAAAAAATTAAGTTTTTAGCTCAAGGTACTTTATATCCAGATTTAATAGAAAGCAGGTCTGTCACTGGAAGTCCAACTTCAAAAATTAAGTCACATCATAATGTAGGAGGATTACCAAAAAATTTGAAATTTTCATTAGTAGAACCTTTGCAAACACTATTTAAAGATGAAGTAAGAAAATTGGGAAAAGAATTATCAGTTCCAAAATCTATACTTCAAAGACATCCTTTCCCTGGGCCTGGTCTAGCCATAAGGATACCAGGTAAAATTTCAAAATATAAAATTAAAGTTTTACAGGAAGCAGATTTTATATTTATTGATGAATTAAAAAAATCAAATCTTTATCATAAGATTTGGCAGGCCTATGCAGCATTACTTCCTTTAAAAACTGTTGGTGTCATGGGAGACAGCAGAACTTATGAATATACATGCATGTTAAGAGCAGTTACTTCACATGATGGCATGACCGCAGACTTTTATAATTTTGATAAAACTTTTATTCAGAAGGTATCTAATAGAATTATCAACTCTGTAAATGGAATAAATAGAGTTCTTTACGACGTGACTTCTAAACCTCCTAGCACTATTGAATTGGAATAAAATTATATAAATTTCTTTAATTGATCTAAAGATTTTAACGAAACTTTAGAGTTTATTAATCCATCCTTAATCTCTTGAGCAGTTTTAACAGCACTACTCCCATCACCATGTACACAAACAGAATCAATTTCGCATGGGATTTGTTTACCTGAAAAACAATTTAAAGCCTGGTTTTGAACCATTTTAATAACATGTTTCTTTGCTATTTCTGGATCTGTAATAAGAGCATTTTTCTTTAACCTTGACACTAGATTACCATCGTCTTCATAATTTCTATCTGCAAAAATTTCTGCAGCAACTTTTAGATTAAGTTTTTTTCCCGCTTTTTCCATTTGTGATCCTGTGGGAACTAAAAAAATTAAATCTTTATTTACATTTATGATAGATTTTGAAATTATACTTGCTAACTCAAAATCTTCACAAGCCATGTTATTTAATGCACCATGAGGTTTAACATGTGTAACTTTCATTGAATTTTTTTCAGCAATCTCAGATAAAATATTAATTTGATCTACTATTAATTTGTTAATTTCCTTTGCAGTTAAATTTAACCTTTTTCTTCCAAAATTTTCTGGGTCATTAAATGAAGGATGGGCGCCTATGCTAACACCATTTTTTTTTGAAATTTCTACTGTTTTTTTCATGGTAGGTTCGTCTCCAGCGTGGTACCCACAAGCAACATTAGCTGAATTAACTATACCCAATAATAAAGGGTCGTTTTCTGTGGAACAGAATTTTGAAGTTTCTCCAAGATCGCAATTAATATTAATTTCCATATTTTAAACCTTTATATATTATCCATTATATCAATTTATGTTGAAAAAAATAAGTAATATTGGAGACTGTGGCATCACTTGTGATTTCGGTGATGAAGTCAATAAAAACACAAATAAAGAAGTAATAAAACTTTTTAATTTTATTCAAGACTCAGTAAATAAAAGTAAAATTAAAGGAATATTAAATTATACCCCATCGTATAATAAAGTAATCATTAATTTTGAATTAGGACAAATCAAATCAAAAGACATAATAGAATTTATTAAAAGTAGTGATTATTCAAAAATAAATTTACCTGAAAATAATAAAATTGTTGAAATCCCAATATGTTATGATGAGGAGTATGCTTTAGATATAAAAAGGTTAGAACAAAAAACTAAATTGAATTTTAAAGAAATAGTATCCAAACATCTTGAAACAAATTTTTTCGTTTATATGATAGGTTTTGTACCAGGGCAACCTTTTCTTGGTGACCTCAGTGAAAGTCTTTATCATGATAGGTTAGATACACCACGTATAAGAATTAACAAAGGTTCTGTGGGTATAGTCGAAAAATTCTGCACAATATACACGTTTGAAAGCCCAGGTGGATGGAATATAATTGGACGAACCCCATTCGAGCTTTTTAATATAAACAAAACAAACACAAGTATTTTATCACCTGGAGATACCGTAAAATTTAAGTCTATATCAAAAAAAGAATTTACTTTATTTAAAAATGAATAATTATTTTAAAGTATTAAGACCAGGTATTAATTCAACTTTTCAAGATTTAGGTAGATTTGGATTACAGCATCTTGGCATTGTTGCAAGTGGCTGTATGGATCAATTATCATTTTGTAATTCAAATAAATTAGTTGATAACAAAATATCAGAAGGTGCTTTAGAATTTGCATATCAGGGACCATTACTTGAGATGAACGGAGAAAATGCATTGGTAGCTATTTCAGGAAAAGTTAATTTTAATTTAATCAAAAAAAATGGTGAAATAATAAAAGGAAAATCTAATGAAAGTTTTCAAATTTCTAATGGAGATAAGATTGATATTTTATCAACAATTAATTCTGTCTATGGTTATTTTTCAATATTTGGTGGCTTTAAAATTGAAGAGGTCAAAGGAAGTGTGTCTACGTTAGTTAAAGCAAAAATTGGTCCAAATAATGGAAATAAATTAAAAATTAATGATAAAATTTTTTTTAGAAAATCCCATCAAACAAATAAATTAAAGAAAATTGAATTTGATTTTGATAGAGATAATGTCATTAGAGTAATGAAGGGCTTACAAGTTCATTATTTCTCAAAAAATAGCCAAGATGATTTTTTTTCAAAAGAGTATAAAGTTACAAAACTAACTGATCGAATGGGAATGAGATTAGAAGGTATTAAACTTGAAAACACAGTTAATAAAAATATAAAATCTGAAGGGATAACAAAAGGATCAATCCAAGTCCCCGGTGATGGCCAACCTATAATTCTTCTTTCAGATCACCCAACCATTGGTGGATATCCAAAAATAGCTAATGTGATAACCGCTGACTATGATAAATTAGTTCAAAAAACTCCTGGTACAATTATTAAATTTAAATTGGTCAATTTGGCTGTTGCAGAAAATGCTTTTCAAGACTATGTAAGAAAATTCTAAATGAATTTTGTTTATAAAATACCTGGGCCACTACTTATTCTTACAGGTGGATTTTGTCTAAGCTGGGGTGGCCTCATTTTAAGAACTTTTGAAAGCGCTAGTATCTGGCAAATTCTTTTTTATAGATCAATATTTTTTCTCTGGGTGTTAATAGCTTTTATTTTGTTAACTTATAGAAAAAAGACATTTAAAAAAATTAAAGAAGCAGGAGTGCCCGGACTTATTGGCGGAGTATTTCTTTCAACAAACTTTGTTGCTTATATGTATTCAATGATGGAAACGACTGTTGCAAATGTAGTTTTTATTATTAGTACCCAAACAGTTTTTTTACCAATAGTGGCCTACATTTTTTTAAAAGAAAAAATTTCACCGCGAGGATATGTTGCAATTATGTTAGCAATGATCGGCGTAACTTTGATGATTGGTGATTCACTTGGGACCGGATCTTTAAAGGGAAACCTAGCCGCTTTGACTATTCCAATTAACTTTTCGGTTTTAGTTTTAATAATAAGAAAATATCCAAAAGTGGATATGATACCCGCAGTATTTTACGCGGGTATATTAAGTTGCTTGTATGGTTTATTTTTACTCGAAAATTTTGCTATATCCACAAAAGATATTTGGTTAGCATTTTTACTTGGTGTTCCTCAATTAGCTTTCGGTTTTATTTTTATAACAATAGGTTCAAGGACAACACCAGCAGTAATGGTTGGTTTATTAATGCTAATGGAGTCTATATTCGCCCCAATATGGGTTTGGCTATTTTATAATGAAATACCACCAATAAGTGTACTTATTGGCGGAATTATTATTCTTTCCGCAGTAGTCATGAAAAGTTTAGATTATAAAAAAGTATAATTAATTCAAATATTGTGCTATAAAAAAGTATAACGGGAGAGACTATTTAGATATAGCGCCGAAGGAGCAACCTCCCTGGAAACTCTCAGGCAAAAGGACCGTTATTGTAATAACTCTGGAAAGCAGGCTTAAGCCTCACCGAAGGAGCAAATCTCTCAGGTTCTTAGACAGATGGGGAAAATAAAGGGTTATTACAAATATGGAAAAAACAGCTTTATATAATTTTCATAAAAACTTAGGAGCAAAGTTTGTTGCTTTTGCTGGATATCAAATGCCCATTCAATACAAAGACGGTATTGTTAAAGAACATATAACTACACGACAGACTGCAGGTTTTTTTGACGTTTCACATATGGGGCAGCTTTTTATTTCAGGAAGCAAATCATTAGAACAAAATTTAGAAAAAATCATTCCCTTAGATTTCAAAGAAATTAAAATAAATCAATCTAAATATTCTTTTTTGATAAATGATAAAGGCGGAGTGATTGATGACTTAATTATCACTAGAGTTGACGGAGGTTTTAATATTATACTGAATGCAGCATGTAAGGATAATGACACAAAAGAAATAGCAAAATGCTTAGACTCAGATAGCAAATATGAACTAAAAAAAGATCTCTCTCTTGTAGCTTTACAAGGTCCAAAGTCAGAAACTATTTTAGAAGCTATAATCCCAGGTGTAAAACAACTTAAGTTCATGAATGGAGATTACTTTAAATTTCAAGGAAAAAAAATTTATGTCACAAGATCAGGTTATACAGGTGAAGATGGTTTTGAAATTTCTTTATCAAATACAAATGCAGAAAATTTTACAAAACTCCTGTCTAATAAAGGAGCTAAACCAATAGGTCTTGGAGCGAGAGATACACTTAGATTAGAAGCAGGTTTGTGTTTATATGGCCATGAACTGAACCAAGATATTAGTCCTATTCAGGCAAATTTAAAATGGGCGATTTCAAAAAGAAGAAGAGAAGAAGGTGGTTTTAAAGGTTGGGAAAATATACAAAATGATTTAAAAAATGGTGTTTCAAAAATAAGAGTTGGTATTAAACCATCTGGAAGAATTATAGCAAGAGAAGGTACTAAAATATTCTCATCTTCTGGTGATGAGATTGGTGTTGTAACTAGTGGAACATTTGGCCCAAGTGTTAATACACCTGTTGCTATGGGATATATTCAAAGTAAATTTTCTGAGATTGATAATAAAATTTTGTTAGAGGTAAGAGGAAAAAAACATGATGCAGTTGTTTCTAAATTACCATTTTATAAAAAAAGCTATGTTAAATAGGAGGAAAAAATGAGTGAAAAAAAATTTTCAAAAAAACATGAGTGGGTTTCACTTGACGGTGATACTGCAACCGTGGGTATTACAAAACATGCTACTGAAATGTTAGGGGACATTGTTTTTGTTGAAGTACCTGAACCAGGTAAATCAGTTGAGAAAGATAGTCAAGCTGCTGTTGTTGAGTCCACTAAAGCAGCTAGTGATGTTTATTCTCCAATTTCAGGAGAAATTTTAGAGGGAAATAAATCAATAGTAGATGACCCAGGGAATGTAAACTCTGATCCTGAAGGAGCAAGTTGGTTTTTTAAAATAAAAGTTAAAGATAAATCTGAATTTGACACATTAATGAACAAAGCAGATTATGACAAATTTTGCGCGGAGAACCCTAGCTAATGATTGACGATAATTCAAAAGAATTTATTAAAAGACATATTGGTCCTTCAGAAGAAGACCAATCTAGAATGCTGCAATACATCGGATATAAGTCGCTTGAAGATCTGATGGAAAATACTGTGCCGGAAAAGATCTTATTGAAAGATGAACTAAAAATTGACCAGCCGATGTCGGAAAATGATGCTTTAAAAAAATTAAAATCTATATCCAAAAAAAATAAAATTTTTAGAAATTTTATAGGAATGGGATATTATAACTCAATTACACCTAACGTAATTTTAAGAAACATTTTAGAAAATCCTGGATGGTACACTTCTTATACACCTTATCAGCCTGAAGTAGCCCAAGGACGACTAGAAATGCTTTTAAATTTTCAACAATCAATAATTGACTTAACAGGTATGGATATTGCTAATGCCTCTTTATTAGATGAAGCAACAGCAACAGCAGAAGCAGTAGGTTTAAGTCAAAGATTAGATAAGACTAACTCGAAAAAAATATTTATTTCAAATAATTGTAATCCTCAGACAATTGATCTTATAAAGACAAGAACAAACCCTTTCGGTTTAGAATTGATAATAGGTGACGAAAAAAAAGAACTAACAAAAATTAATGACGATATTATTTGTGGAGTGTTGTCTTATCCGGGAACTTTAGGTGAAATAAATGATCCTAGTGAAAGCATTAGCCTAATACACAAAAAAAATGGAAAAGCTATATTGGTTTGTGATTTATTAGCGCTAGCTAGATTAAAAACCCCAGCAGAACTCGGTGCTGACATTGCTGTCGGTAGCGCTCAAAGATTTGGTATCCCAATGGGATATGGCGGACCACATGCAGCATTTTTTGCTACCAAGGAAGAATTTAAAAGATCAATGCCAGGTAGAATTATAGGTGTATCAAAAGATAGACACGGAAAAAAAGCTTACAGACTTTCTTTACAAACTAGGGAGCAGCACATTAGAAGAGATAAAGCCACAAGTAACATTTGTACCGCTCAAGCTTTATTAGCTATCATTTCCGCTGCTTTTGCAATTTATCACGGACCAGAAGGAATACTTAAAATAGCAAACAGAACTTCTAAATTAGCTAAAATTTTCGCTGATAATATTAAATCTGGTGGTTACAAAATTATATCAGATTATTTTTTTGATACCGTTACTATTAAAACCGATGAAAAAACAAATTCTATTTATGAGGCTGCATTAAAAGAAAATATTAACTTAAGAAAAGTTGATAAAGAGCATTTATCAGTTGCTTTTGATGAAGCAAAAAAACTTGATGATGTAAATATATTATTAAAATTATTTGGAATTTCTAAGACAATTAAGCAAGATGTAAAGGTTGAATTAGACAATCTTCCAAAAAATCTTTTAAGAACTTCAAAATACTTAACTCATCCAGTTTTTAACAAATATCATTCTGAGACTGAAATGCTTAGATATTTAAAGAAACTTGAAGACTGTGATATTGCACTAAACAGGTCAATGATTGCTTTAGGATCTTGTACAATGAAGCTCAATGCAACAGCTGAATTAATTCCTATTACATGGAAGGAGTTTTCACTTCCGCATCCTTTTGTTCCTACAAATCAGATGGAAGGTTATAAGATCCTTTTTAAGGATTTAATAAATGATTTAAAAGAAATTACTGGATATGACGCAGTCTCTTTACAACCTAATTCTGGCGCACAAGGAGAGTATGCAGGTCTAATGACTATAAGAAAATTCCATAAGAATAATAAACAAGAAAATCGTAACGTTTGTCTAATCCCAGACTCAGCTCATGGAACTAATCCAGCTAGTGCTCAAATGTGCGGAATGAAAGTGGTTGTAGTCAATTGTGACGATGATGGAAACGTCGATATAAACGATCTTAAAAATAAAGCTGAAAAACACTCAAAAGATTTAGCTGCATTAATGGTTACATATCCTTCTACTCACGGAGTATTTGAGGAAAAAATCATGGAAATTTGTGATGTTATTCATAAGCACGGTGGACAAGTTTATATGGATGGAGCTAATCTAAATGCACTTGTGGGTATAGCAAAACCAGGGAAATTCGGACCTGATGTTTGTCATATTAATTTACATAAAACATTCTGCATACCTCACGGTGGTGGCGGACCTGGAATGGGACCAATAGCTTGCTCTAAACATTTAGCTGATTTTTTACCGACACATGAAATTATTAAAGAAGCTGGTCCTAAGAATGGAATGGGAGCTGTTTCAGCCGCGCCTTGGGGTAGTTCAAGTATACTTCCAATATCTTGGATGTACATAAAGATGATGGGTGCAGAAGGGTTGAAAAAAGCTTCACAAGTTTCAATATTAAATGCAAATTACATTTCAAAAAAATTATCTAAAGATTATAAAGTTCTTTATACTGGCAAAAATGGTAATGTTGCGCACGAATGCATAATTGATATTAGACCAATTAAAGCAAGCTCAGGAATATCTGAAGAGGATCTAGCAAAGAGATTAATTGATTTTGGTTACCACGCACCAACTATGTCATGGCCAGTTGCCGGTACAATTATGATTGAGCCGACGGAGAGTGAAAATTTAGAAGAAATAGATAAATTTTGTAATGCATTTATTAAAATTAAAAAAGAAATAAATTTAGTAGAGTCGGCTAAATTTGATAAAATAGATAATCCACTTAAAAATGCTCCTCATACTTATGTTGAATTAGCTTCAACTGAGTGGAAACATGCTTATTCAAGAGAAGAAGCAGCTTTTCCAACTGAATACATAAAAAATAATAAATATTGGGCCCCAGTAGCAAGAGTGGACAATGTATTTGGGGATCGTAATCTTGTATGCTCATGTCCTACTATGGATGAATATAAAGATGAAGCTGCATAATTATAAATAATGAAAATTGCAGTTATTGGATCTGGAATTTCAGGATTATCATCTGCCTACTATTTGTCAAAAAAGTATGAAGTTGATCTTTTTGAAAAAGATAATCATTTCGGCGGACATTCTTATACTTTCGATATAAAGGAGACAAATAGAAAAATACCAGTGGACCTTGGTTTTATTGTTTTTAACAAAATTACTTATCCAAATTTAATAAATTTTTTTGAAGAGTTAAAAGTACCCTATGAGAAAAGCGATATGTCTTTTTCAGTTTCTGTAAAGGACTCGAGCATAGAATACGGAGGAACCGGATTTAATTCATTATTTGCAAGAAAAAATAATCTTTTTAACTTTAATTTTATAAAAATGATTTATGAAATCATATCATTTTATAAAACAGCACCAGTTTTATTAAAAAAAGATTTAAAAAATATTACATTAGGAAATTATTTAGATAATTCAAAAATTTCAAAATACTTCATTAATTATCATATAATACCAATGGTAGCTGCAATTTGGTCTATGCCATTCTCTAAGGCTAGAGATATACCATTTGTATTATTTTTAAATTTTTTTAATAACCACGGTCTTTTTAAATTAAAAAATAGACCTCAGTGGTACACGGTTACAAACAGAAGTAGAAATTATGTTTCTAAAGTTTTAGAAAAAATTAATGGAGAATATTTAAAAAATTATGAAATAAAAAAAATTATAAGAAGCGATGATAATGTTAGAATTTTCATTAATACATTAGGTGAATATAGAGATTACGATCATGTAGTATTGTCATGTCATGCTGATCAAAGTTTAAAACTTATTGATCATCCTTCAAATGATGAAAAAGAAATTCTAAATGGTTTTTCATACATATTTAATGAAGCATATTTACATACAGATGTAGATTTGATGCCCAATAAAAAAAATGCCTGGTCGAGTTGGAATTCTATATCAAATAAAGATTTAACAAAAACATGTGTCACATATTGGCTCAATAAACTTCAAAATCTTGATACAAAAAATAATTATTTTCTTACTTTAAATCCAATTACTAAAATTAAAGACGATAAAGTCATTAAAAAAATAAATTTCACTCATCCATATTTAAACAATAAAAGTTTTGAGATGCAAAACCGATTAAAAGATCTGCAAGGAAAAAAAAGGGTTTGGTTTTCAGGAAGTTATTTTGGTTACGGTTTTCATGAGGATGGATTAAAATCCTCTCTGGAAATGCTTAAACAATTCGAGGGGAACGATGGAGACTTGTATATACAAAGGTATAGTAACGCATCGAAGATTTAAACCGAAAAGACATTTTTTTTCATATAAAACCTTTTCTATTTTCTTCGATTTAGATGAACTTAAAGATCTACAAAATAAAATATCAATTTTTTCATTCAATAAATTTAATATATTTAGTTTTTATAACAAAGATCATGGTGACAGAGATGGCGGAAACCTTAGGGACTGGGTTACAAAAAATTTAAAAAAAAATAATATAAATTTTAAAGTTACTAAGATTAAACTATTATGTTTTCCAAGAATTTTTGGTTATGTTTTTAATCCTTTGAGTATTTTTTATTGTTATAACGAAAATAATGAATTAAGAGCAATACTTTATGAAGTAAAGAATACCTTTAATGAGCAACATACCTATATTTTTCCAGTTCAAAAAAATGAAAAAATAATTACACAAACTTGTAATAAAAAATTTTATGTATCACCATTCATGGAGATGGAAACTGCTTATAATTTTAGATTAGCCGAACCAAAGGAAACTTTAAGTATATTTATTAAACAAACTGACGATAAAGGAATGCTACTTTCAGCATGTCAGATCGGAAAAAAAGAACAAATATCCACAAAAAAATTAGTTCAAAATTTTTTTAAACACCCAATGATGACAATAAAAATTATAATGGCGATACATTTTGAAGCATTAAGGTTGTGGAAGAAAGGCGTTAAACTTGTTAGGAAAAATTCGAAAATTAAAAATAATTTATCTGTAGAAAAATGAATTTTAGTCCTTATAAAATCTCTGAAAATTTCGTTCTAAAGAAATTGAACTATATTGAGAATGGAAAGCTTTCACTAGAAAACTACGATGGAAAAATACATCAATTTGGAAATCAAGAAAGTTTTTTATCAGCAGAAATTAAAATCCACGATCCAAAGTTTTATTTTAATATTATTAGGGGAGGTAGTAGTGCTTTAGGAGAGAGTTATATTAAAAACGAATTTGAAACTTCAAATTTACCTTCTTTAATTGAGCTAACTGCGAAAAATATAAATATAACGCACGAATTTTCAGGAATATTAAATATTTCTGGAATAAACAGTATTTTCAAAAAACTATTTGTATCAAACACAAAGAAAAAAAGTGTTGAAGATATTTCAAAACATTATGACTTAGGCAATGAATTTTTCTCTACCTGGCTAGATAAAACATTAACTTATTCGTGTGGTATTTTTGATAAACCCGATGAAGAATTGGAAAAAGCTCAAATTAATAAATATAATAAACTTATAAATTTAATACAGCCAAAACCAGGAGATAAAATTTTAGAAATAGGATGTGGATGGGGCGGTTTCGCTGAACATCTTGCAAAAAACTATGATGTTCAACTTGATTGTATTACGATTTCACAAAAACAATTTGAGTTTACAAAAAAAAGAATAAAACTTTTAGGTTTACAAAATAAAGTTAAAGTAAAATTTTTAGATTATAGAGATTTAAAAGATAAATATGATGCAATAGCGTCTATAGAAATGATCGAAGCAGTTGGAGAGAAGAATTTAAATAAATATTTTAAAACAATTAAAAACAATCTTAAACCGAATGGGGTTGGGGCTATTCAAGCAATTATTATTAAAGATGAACTTTTTGATAGATACAAAAAAAATCAGGATTTTATACAAAAATATATTTTTCCAGGAGGTTTTTTGCCCTCTTTACAATCAATAAAGGATTATACAAAGAAAACCGGACTAACTTTGAGAGGATATAATTCATACGGAATACACTACTCACATACATTGAGTAAATGGAGAGAGAACTTTATAGGTTCTTGGAATAATATTTCACAACAAGGTTTTGATAATTCATTTAAAAAAATCTGGGATTTTTATTTTTCTTATTGTGAAGCTGGTTTTAGGGCTAAAAATATTGATTTAATACAATTTTCATTTAGGAATGAATAAAAAATGAGATATATTTTAACTTTATTTTTAACATTATTTTTAACGAATTGCGTAGCAGGAATGAAACCAGAAGACTTTAAAGATCAAAAACCAAGATTAATTATTGAAGAATTTCTTAGTGGAAATGTCAAAGCTTATGGTGTGCTTCAAAATAGAGGTGGTAAAGTCACCAGACAATTTTCAGCGGATCTAGATGGAAAGTGGGATGGCAAACAATTAATTCTTGACGAAAAATTTAATTGGTCAGATGGAGAAGTTCAAACTAGACAATGGAAAATTATAAAAAAAGATGAACATAATTACGAGGGTACAGCTGCAGATGTTGTTGGAACAGCAAAAGGTTTCTCTTATGGATCAGCTTTTAAATTAGAGTATGTTTTACTTGTCCCTGTAAAAGGAAAAGAAATCAAAATAACATTTGATGATTGGATATTTAAACAAAGTGATACCATTGCAATCAACAGAGCTAAAATGACAAAGTTTGGTTTTAGAGTAGCCGATTTAACAGTAGTTTTTGTTAAGAATTAAATTAACGGTTAACAAATTTATTTATTAAAAAATTATAAACTTTATTTGGTAAAATCTGAAAGATTTTATAAATAAAAGCTATTTGTGGTGGGAATATAACTTCAAAGGATTTTTTATTAATTAAACCATTATATATCTTATCAGCAGCATATTTAGTGTCTTTTAAAAATGGCATCTTAAATTCGTTTTTGTCTGTTAAAGCAGTCTTGATAAATCCTGGAGAAATCAAAGTGACTCTCACATTAAACTTTTTAAAATCGAAATATATTCCCTGTGTAAAATTGTTCAACGAAGCTTTCGATGCAGTATAACCAGATGATTTTGGTAAACCTCTGTAACCAACAGGTGATGAAACAATTGAAATATGACCACTTTTTTTATTTATAAAGTATTCTTGAACCGCTTTTACACAACCAACCACACCTAGAAAATTTATCTCCATTACTGTTTTTACATTATCTACACTCAATCCTTTTTCTGACTTTCTCTCATAAGTACCTGAGCTAAAAATACAAAGGTCTAAATCACCAAACTCTTTTAATATTTTATTAAAAGTTTCCTCAGTTTTATTCTGATCAGTTACATCCATTGGGAAAGCAAAAATGTTTTGATCTTTTGCCATTTCATTTAAAAGCTCTTCTCTTCTAGCAGAAATTGCAACTTTCCAATTTTCTTTGGCAAATTTTTCAGCAGTGGCTTTACCTATCCCACTACTGGCTCCTGTAATCCAAACTTTTCTCTGGTTTTCACTCATAATAAATTATATCTCATACTTATGTTCAATAATAAATATCTATCTTTGTTAATTATTGTTTTAATTACATTTTCAGCATCTGCAATAGGTGGAGTTGTTACATCAATTTATAAAGAACCGTGGTATTCCCAAATAATACGACCATCATTTAGTCCACCGGCGTCTGTTTTTGGTCCAGTTTGGACAAGCCTATATATTTTAATGTCGCTAGCTATATGGATAAATTGGATTAATTTTAGAGATAAGAAAACAATCAAAATCTATTTCTTTCATATTTTCTTTAATTCAATTTGGAGCATTATTTTTTTTGGTTTTCATCAAATCTTTCTAGCTTTAATAAATTTATTGATAATACTATTTTTTATAATTTGGCTGATGAAGATATACTATAAAACAACTAAATTAAGTTTTTTACTAATGGTCCCATATTTGTTATGGTCTTCTTTTGCATTGATACTTAATACAAGTATTTTATATCTAAATTAATTTAAAAGTATTTTGAATGAAAAAAAGTTTTATAAATAGAATATATCGGGCAATTAAAATTGATCCAGATTTATATGAAGAAGTTGAACACGATAAATCAGCAACTTTTCAAGCCGCATCAGTTGTTGTACTTTCAAGTTTAGCCGCAGGGATTGGAGCTATACATTTAGGTGCTTCAAATTTTCTTTTAGGTCCTTTGCTCTCTCTAGCCAGTTGGTATTTTTGGGCTTTTTTGATTTATATTGTTGGAACAAAATTATTTCCTGACAAACAAACAAAAAGTAATCATGGTGAATTATTGAGAACAATTGGTTTTTCAAGTGCACCGGGAATAATTAGAGTTTTTGGTTTTACACCAGAGTTAATGACGGTAACATTTATTGGATCATCTCTATGGATGCTTGCTTGTATGGTAGTTGGTGTGAGACAAGCACTTGATTATAAAAGCTTGTGGAAAGCCCTGGGTGTTGTAGTTGTCTGTTGGTTCTTACAAGCGATATTATTATTCTTATTAGTTGTGTTATTTAAATAATATTATTTAAATTTTAGTTGGATTTGGTTTGTCCTTATAAACTTTATTAGGATCAAATTTTTTCTTTTTTTCTTTAAATTCCATTTTTATCTTTTCACTGTCTTGAATTTTTCCAAGGGGTACTGATCTGTAAAAGCAAGACTTATATCCAACGTGGCAACTAGCTCCATCACCAATATTTACAGTCATCCATATTGAGTCTTGATCGTCATCAATTCTTAGCTCAATAACTTTTTGAACATAACCGCTAGTCTCTCCTTTGTGCCAAACTTCTTTTCTAGATCTACTCCAATAGTGAGCTTCTTTTGTTTCAATTGTTTTTTTTAAAGCTTCTTCATTCATAAATCCCTGCATCAACACCTCATTTGTTTGGTGATCAGTTGTTGTTACTGGTATAAGACCGTTATCATCAAATTTTGGTGACAATAGATTTCCCTCCTCTATATCCGCGACATTTTCTCTTTTTTTAAACATTTAAAGGTCCAGTTTAATTAAATCAAAATTTGAAATTTGCATTAATAATAATTATTATATATTAATTTTAAAAATTATGAAAATAGTTAAAAATCTAAACACAACAATTTTAAAAGAAAAAACAGAAGTTTCTGACAAAGAAGCTCAAGAAGCTTTCAGAACTATTTTAAGATGGATTGGCGAAAATCCTGACAGAGAAGGATTACGTGAAACTCCTAGAAGGGTAACAAAGGCTTTTAAAGAATATTTTAAAGGGTACAAACAAGAAATTACCTCAGAACTGTTAAAAACTTTTGGTGACGTAAATGGTTATGATGATATGGTTCTGCAAAAAAACATATCAGTGCAAAGTCATTGTGAGCATCACATGGCTCCGATTATAGGTGTAGCTCATGTAGCATATCTACCCAATAAAAGAGTTGTTGGTTTAAGTAAGCTTGCTAGAGTTGTAGAGGTTTTTTCAAAAAGATTACAAACACAAGAGAGATTAACAATGCAAATCGCAGAAACTTTAATGAAAGGTTTAGATGCACACGGTGTTGCAGTCACAATAGACTCTACACATCAGTGTATGACAATGAGAGGAATTAAAAAAGAAAAGGCAACAACAATTACAAATTATTTTTTAGGTAAGTTCAAAAATGATTTAAGCTTTCAAAATAGATTTTTGAATTATATTTCACAAAAGCGCTAATCTTCATCCTCATCTCTCCAATTATCTAAATAAAATTTATAACAGGCAAAAGATACTGCAAAAATTCCATAACAGAATGCAAATAACAAGCCGTCCTTTTTTCCTAAAAAGTACCATCCGATCTGAAAAGCAGGTATTGGAGATATTAATATGATAATAATTATACTTAGTCTTATATAATACGGTAATTTCTTCATTAAAAATAATACGCTTTAAAGAAAATAATTGTCATATTAATTTGTCACATGTAAGATCACATGATTTTCTATGAAATTCAAAGCAATTGTTATTGATAATCAAAATGAGAAATTTACTCGCGAAGTAAAGGAGTTGGACAAAGAAGCTCTTAAAGACGGAAATGTTTTAGTGAAGGTAGACTATTCAAGCCTTAACTACAAAGACGCTATGATCTTAAAGGATGGGGGAAGAATAGTAAGGAAATTCCCCTTTGTTCCTGGCATAGATTTTTCGGGAATTGTCGTGGAGAGTGCTGACGATAATTTTAAAAAAGATGACAACGTAATTTTAACTGGATTTAGAGTAGGCGAAAGTTATTTTGGTGGGTTTTCACAATACGCAAAAGTTGACTCTAATTTTTTAGTTAAAATGCCAAAAGATTTAGATAACAAAAAATCTATGATGTTAGGTACTGCAGGTTTTACAGCATTGCTATGTTCTTTTGCAGTAAAAGCCAAAGAAGAATTATTGCTTGGAACAAAAGTTAAAGATGTTTTAGTAACAGGAGCAACAGGTGGTGTTGGCAGTATTGCTACAATGGTACTATCAAAGATGGGTTATGACGTACATGCTGTTACAGGAAAAAAAGACAAAACAGATTATTTAAAAGATTTAGGTGCAAAAAATATTATAGAAAGAAAAGAGTTTGAGGGTGAAAGCAAATTACTAGAGAAAGGTATTTGGGACGGTGTTGTTGACACTGTTGGTGGCCCAGCATTAACAAAAATTTTTGCTCAAACAAAACCTGGCGGAATAGTTGCAGCATGCGGAAATGCAGGTGGTAATAAAATAAATACTACTGTAATGCCATTTATTATAAGAGGAGTTAAACTTTGGGGTATTGACTCGTCTGGGTCATCCTTAAAGAGAAGAGAATTTGTGTGGGGGCAGGCAGCAAAATTGATTGATTTTACAAAGGTTCAAGGATTTACAAAAGAATTATCTTTTAATGAGCTTTTGGAAACCTACCCAAAATTAATTAAAGGTGAGTTTTCTGGTCGCGCAATATTAAACACAAACAAATAACAAAAAATAATCTATGGATTGGGATAAGTTAAAAATTTTTCATACCGTTGCTGAGGCTGGTAGTTTTACAAATGCATCAACAATATTAAATTTGAGCCAATCGGCAATAAGTAGACAAATTCAATCTCTAGAAAAAGATTTAAAAATTAATTTGTTTGAAAGACATGCAAGGGGATTAGTTTTAACGTCAAATGGCGAATACTTATTTAAAACGGCGAACGATGTAATATCAAAACTTAAAGAAGTTGAATCAAATTTAAGTGAAGAAAAAAATCAAATAAAGGGAAAGTTAATAGTGACAACCGTTGTGAGTTTTGGAACTACTTGGCTTACACCACGAATAAAAGAATTTATGGATCTTCACCCTGAGATAGAAATTGAACTAATTTTTAATGATAAAGAACTAGATTTAGCTACACGCCAAGCAGATGTTGCGATTAGAATGAGAAGACCTAAACAATTAAATTTAATTCAAAAAAAATTTGTAAACTTTAATTATCATATTTATGGTTCAAATGAATATTTACAAAAAAATGGTTATCCAAAAAATTTAAAAGATTTAGATAAGCATAAATTTATAACTTACGGTAAAGGCGCTCCTTCACCAGTTTATAACCCTGACTGGGTTTTAAAAGTGGGATCAAAAGAAGGAAAAAAAAGGAAATCCTTAATGAAAGTTAATAGTGTTTACGGACTTCTTCTTGCTGTCCAAAGCGGAGTAGGTTTAGCTGCTTTACCAGATTATATTACTCATAATGTCAGTGGTATAACCAAAGTTTTACCTGACGAAACTGGTAAACCAACCGAAACACACTTTGTTTATCCGGCATCTCTTAAAGATAATGCAAGATTAATTGCTTTTAGAAATTTTTTATTTAGTAAGGTAAATGAGTGGAAATTTTAATTTAATAAGTTTCAGCTTTTATTTTTAATTTAGCACCGTCTTCGATTGATAAATTCTTTTGATTTAAGTTTCCCTCAACATCGGCTGTAGACTTTATTCTTATTTTGTCAGACTTAACGTTACCTTTGAGCGCACCACCAATACTTGTATTAGAAGAGTTTATATCGCCTTTAATACTTGAACCTTCAAAAGTTTGAAGTACTTCTGCTGATACATCGCCTTCAATTTTAGCGTCAGTCATAAGTTTTTCTTTTTCAATAACGTTACCTTTTATTGTAACATCTGATAAAAGTACTGAAGTTTTTTCGCTCATAACGTTAATTCTACAATTATAGGTTGATAAAATCAAATGTTTAAAATACCTAAAAAATCAATAAAACAAGTAAATTGAAACCATGATTCCTCTAAAAGATGATAACCCAACAAAATCAAAACCAATAGTCAGTTATGGTATTATTGGATTTTGTATTTTAATTTTCATAGCTCAACTTGGTCTAAGTGAAAATGAGTTGAGAGATTTTACATACTCATATGGGTTAATACCTTCTGTTTTAATGGGAATAGACCAATTACCAAGCGATCTCAATAGGATTTCACCTATAGGAACAATATTCACTTCTATGTTTATGCATGGCGGATGGATGCATCTAATTGGCAACATGTTATATTTATGGATTTTTGCGGACAACATCGAAGATGATTTGGGTACACTCAACTTTGTAATTTTTTATTTTGTATGTGGAATTGGGGCAGCGATGTCACAAGTTTTAGTAGATATAAATTCTCAAATACCCATGATTGGAGCTAGCGGAGCAATAGGAGGTGTGCTTGGTGCGTACTTAATAAATTATCCAAACGCAAGAGTTTTAGTTTTGATACCATTTGGTTTCTTCAGTCAATTATTAAAAATAAGAGCTTTGTATGTACTTGGATTTTGGTTTGTATTACAGTTTATAAATTCATTTTTGTCGACGTTTTCTAGTGGCGGCGGTGTAGCTTATGCCGCGCACATAGGAGGTTTTATTTCTGGTTTAATTTTGATATTATTTTTTAATAAAAGAAACATAAGAAATAATTTAAAAAAATCGTCAAAAAATATTAAAAAAAAGGGACCCTGGGAACAATGAACTTTATAATACCTTTTATAATTTTAATAACCGTAGTTGTATTTATTCATGAATATGGACACTATTATTTTGCCAGAAAATACAAAGTCGGTGTTACAGATTTTTCTATTGGTTTTGGAAAAGAAATATTTGGTTTTAATGATAAAAATGGGACAAGATGGAAATTTTGTTTAGTACCTCTTGGTGGATACGTAAAGTTTTTTGGAGATAGAAATGTTTTTAGCCAAGCAGAACAAGCTAAAATTTTAAAAAAGTATAATAAAGAAGATCAAGAAAAATTATTTATTACAAAGCCATTATATCAAAGAGCCTTAATTGTTTTTGGAGGCCCATTGGCAAATTTTCTGTTGGCTATACTTATTTTTTCTAGTATTTACATGTTTGTAGGCAAAGACTTTACTCAGCCAAAAATCGATGAAATTACCGTTAACAGTCCCGCTGAGAAAGCAGGTTTAAAGAAGAACGATATTATTATAGCTATAGATGATAACAAAGTTTTAAGTATAAGAGAGGTATCAACATTTATTAATACTAACTCTTCCGAATCAATTGACATAACTGTACTAAGAAATAACAGGGAAATAACCTTCAAGACAGAAACTAAATTAGTAGAAACAGAGGATGCATTTGGTAATTCAATTAAAAAAAAGATAATTGGGATTTCAATAAAACCTGCAACAGATGAAATAAATCAAAAAAAACTTGGACCTGTTTCTGCAATTTATTACTCAATTCAGGAGGTTTGGTTTGTATGTAAAACTACGTTGAGCTATGTGGGTTCGATGCTTAGTGGTAAAGCCGATACATCACAACTTGGAGGACCTATTAAAATTGCAAAAATATCTGGTCAAGTCGCTGAATTTGGTTTTTTAGCCTTTGTTACTACAATTGCGTATATATCTATAAGTTTAGGTTTAATTAATTTATTTCCTATTCCTTTGCTTGACGGCGGACATCTAATGTTTTTTTTATTTGAAAAAATACTAGGGCGACCTTTATCTCAAAAGACCCAAGAGGGTTTTTTCCGAATCGGGTTATTTTTGCTCGTTTCCTTGATGCTATTCACTACTTTTAACGATATTAATACTTGGTAATTTAACTAATAATTTAACAATAACCTTAAAAAAGCCAATAAAATCAACGATTTTTTATATATACAATATATAGTGTTAATATGTTTAAAAAGCACCAAATAATTGTTGATTTTACTGAGTTTTTAGACACATTCAAAATATCAATAAAAAGGGGCATAAATGAACAAAAAACAATTAGTGAATAAGATTGCTACCACTTTAAGCCAAAGCAAAGCAGATGCTGAGCGGACTTTTGATACAATTACTCAGATAATACTGGATTGTCTAAAAAGTGATGAACCTGTCAAAATCGCAGGTTTTGGTACATATAAAGTGGCTAAAAGAAAAGCCAGAATTGGTAGAAACCCAAGAACTGGAGAACAAATTCAAATTAGCGCTTCCCAGAAGGTTAAATTCCTTCCAGCGAAAAGTTTGAAAGATATGTTCAATAAGTAACCTATTTAAACAATCCCTAAAATCTTGGATTTTGGGGATTGTTGAAAACGCCGCACCCCTTGCAAAAACTGCATAACTCATCACGTCACTTAACGTAACTCTTTTTTATCCAATCATTTAAAAATTTACTATGAACAAAGGAGGAAGTATGAAAAAAATACTTGGTTACTTTTTTGCAGGTACAGCACTTTATTTCAGCTTTGCTGGTCTAGGGTACGCAAATACGACTGTATCGGCGGAAGTACAATACATATTTAATACAATATTATTTTTAATGTCAGGTTTTCTGGTCATGTGGATGGCAGCAGGTTTCGCCATGCTTGAATCAGGGTTGGTTACATCTAAAAGTGTATCAGCAATCTGTGCAAAAAATATAGGTTTATATTCAATTGCCGGAGTAATGTTCTGGTTAGTTGGATACAATTTAGCATACGGTATACCAGAAGGTGGATATATAGGTTCATTCTCTTCTTGGAGTGACGCATCATCATTAGAAACAGGTTATTCTGATGGATCAGATTGGTTTTTCCAAATGGTATTCTGTGCAACAACAATGTCAATCGTATCAGGAACATTGGCTGAAAGAATTAAAATTTGGCCATTCTTCTTATTTGCAGCTATTTTAACTGGATTTATTTATCCAATTGAAATGGGATGGCAGTGGGGCGGTGGTTGGTTATCAGCTGCTGGTTTTTCTGATTTTGCAGGTTCAACATTAGTACATGCTGCTGGAGGAGCTGCTGCTCTTGCCGGTGCAATAGTACTTGGTGCGAGATCTGGAAGATTTACCTCAGGAGGTGGCGTAAAAGCTATGGCACCTTTTGCGGCTTCTTCAATTCCATTAGCAACACTTGGAGTATTTATACTTTGGTTAGGTTGGTTTGGATTTAACGGTGGTTCACAATTAGCTGCTGGAACATTAGAAGACGTAAGCTCTGTTGCAACAATATATATTAATACAAACTTAGCTGCAGGTGGTGGTGTATTAGCCGCTGCTACAGTATCAAGACTTGCCGGTGGTAAAACTGACGTAGTCATGATGCTTAACGGTGCGATAGCTGGTTTAGTTGGTATAACAGCGGAACCTTTAGCACCAAGCCCACTTGCTGCAATCGTGATTGGAGCAATAGCTGGTGTATTAATGTACTACTCAACAAAACTATTATATAAAATGAAAATAGATGATGTCGTTGGTGCTATTCCTGCGCATTTAGTTGCTGGAGTATGGGGTACATTAGCAGTTCCATTTACAAATACAGAAGTAGGTTTTGGTTCACAATTCTTAGGAACGATTTCAGTAGTAGTTTTCGTTTTCGTAGTGTCATACATCGTATGGTCAATTATGAAAATGACTATTGGAATAAGAATCAGTAAAGAAGCTGAAAGGCTCGGAACTGATAAGTCTGAGGTTGGTGTAATCGCTTACGGTATAAGAGATTAAATAACTCTCCCTCCCTTCGTTTAGGAGATAATTTAAGGCCCGGTTTTTAGTCCGGGCCTTACTTTTTAGTAGATTACCTTCCCTAAAGTTTAGGTAATATAAGGGCCCGAGAAATCGGGCCTTTTTATTTTGATGATTTTATAAAATTAAGAACTTCTTTTGCGTGATCTTTTACTCTTACGTTGGACCATACTTTAGTAATTTTGCCTTTATTAATAACAATTGTTGATCTAATTGTTCCCATAAACTTTTTGCCCATAAAAGACTTAGGTCCCCAGATACCGTATTTTTTTTGTACTTGAACCTTTTCGTCAGACAGTAGTTGAAAAGGAACTTTAAATTTTTTTTTAAACTTTAAATGACTTTCCATATTATCTTTAGATATACCTACAACCTCATATTTTAGTGCTTTAAATTTCTTATAAAGCACTGAAAAATCTTTAGTTTCAAGGGTACACCCCGGAGTATTATCTTTTGGATAAAAGTATATAACTAACCCATTTTTTACATCTGATAAATTAAAAATTTTACCTGATGTAGACTGTAACTTAAAATTTATCGCTTTTTTGTTAACTTGAATTTTCATCCCACAACCTTTTCCAATCTACATTTGGAGACAAACCATAAATCGAGTTTATGTTTGTAAAATGAATTGCTAGTGAAGGTATTGGGGATATACATAATTCTTTTTTATAAATATTATGCAATGGTTTTTCAAAAGGGTAGTGCTCAAATTTACACATGCTTATAATTTGATCCCAATATCTATCGATGATTTTTTTACTAGTTAAAAATGTGCACAATGTCTGGTCTATTTGACGCCAGTGCTTTTTATCACCTAAAAAAATTCTAGTACTTTCATTTTGATTATAAAGAAATGGATAATCTGTAGGGCAAATAATTAATTCTTTTTTTGTAAGTGAAGCTATCTTCTCGTAAGCAAAAAGCATTTCTGCTAGACTATTTTTCTCATGAATATAGTCGTCTTCAACAAAATAAGTAAGATCTTTACATACCTCTTTTGAAAGGACTAAAGATTGATGAATATTCGACATATTTGATTTTTGATTATTTGTTACCTCCTTTTTTTCTTCGTTTATGTTTTCTATAAGATTTGAAAACTCCTCAAATTTTAAATTTAAAATTTCAAAATTTAAGTTTGATTGCTCTAAAATTTTTTTAATATAATTTATTTGATTTTTTGAGGAGTTGTGATCAATTATATGCACTTTAAATTTAACATCTTTAAAAAAATCTTTAGCATAATGAATGCTACTAATTAATGAAACAAGTGTTCTCTTTGTATACTCCTCCTTATCTCTTTCAAAAATTCTTTTTTTTGATTGAGTAAGCATATTAACCGACATACAAGTTCGTAAAATAATATTTAGTGATTTTACAGGTCTTGTGATATCTATTTTGCCCATCGGAAGAGTTATCGATTTTTTTCCAGGCACACTCAAAGTATCATCCATAGACTTGTTAGAGGTTGGTATTGAAAAATTGCTTTGGTCAATTAATTCTACACCAAAAAATCTACAAATCTTTATAAAAAACTTTTTAAAAATATTATTTTTTTTTGATTTAATTTCTCTCATTATTTTTTAATTTCATCAATTGCATAACTTAATCTATCTTGACCAAAAAAGATTTTTCTATTCACGTGATAAGTGGGAGCACCAAATATTCCTTTTTTTAACGCATCATTTGTTAATTTTTTTAACTTATCCTTAATTTTTATATCCGAAACTTTTTCAAAAAAGATACTAGGATTTAAATCTAAATTTTTTAACACTTTATTTATTATAATATTATCGTTCATATTTAATCCATCTCTCCAAATAGAATCGAAAATCTTCTCAACATAAATTTTTTCATAATTATCATCCTTTGCAATTATTGCTCCTCTCATAAAATTTACAGTTTTTATTGGAAAATAAGAATTGAAACTAAATTTGATATTTTTTTTGTTTGCGACTAATTTTGTATCCTGAAACATATACTTAGATTTTATTTTGTTAAATGCCGCTGGTGTTATACCCGCAGAATTATGAAGTCCACCTAAAAATATTGGCATATATTTAATATGAAAAGGATATTTCTTTTCATACTTTTTAATTTCCTTAAAACCAAGATACGCGTACGGACTACTAAAGTCGAAATAAAACTCAATAGATTTAGTCATAATAATTAATTTTTTTTGAATAAAAAATTCTTATTAACCAATACAATACAAGACCTAAAGGACCTGTAAAATAAGTTGAAATTAATGAAATTATTACTAAAGGTCTCGATACTAAAAAGTTTTGAGCATCATTTGCAATCCAGTTTCCTGCAAAAAGGTTAATTGTTAAAAAATGAAGCCAAAATATTAATAAAAATCCTTCATTAGAATACAAAGAATAAAGTTCGTCTAAACCAAGATAAAGATTAAAAATTTCAAAAATATTCTCTGTTATATAAATTTGATAGGCAATGAAAATATAAGCTGTGGATAATAAAAGTGGAATTACTACTGATTTAACTAAAATTTTTGTAATTAATGCTCTAGGCAAAAAAATTAATAAAAGCCAACAAGGAATTACACCAATATTTGCAATAAGATAAATATTTTCGTAATTTAAAAATTGTAGAAGATCATTAATCATAGGATCTTGTACAATATAAAAGCTATGGATCCAATATCAAACAAAAAAGTTTTTGAAGATTTAACTATCAAACTAAGGGATTTAGCTTATTCGTACATAGAAAAATATAATCCATCTAGACAACAAACAAAAACTTTTCTTTTGAAGAAATATTTAACTAAATTTCAAGGATCAAAAAGTAGAAAGGAAGTTTCAGAAATAATTGATAAAATCGTACTTAGCTTAGAAAAAAATAATTATCTAAACGATGCTTTGTACTCAGATTCTAAGGCTAGAAATCTCCACAGAAGAGGGTATTCATTAAATAAAATTACATATTCATTAAAAAGCAAGGGACTAGAAGAAAAATTCATAAAAAATAGTATAGAAAAAATAAAAAATGAAAAATCTGATCCCGATTTTGTTTCAGCAATTAAAATTTGTAAAAAGAAAAGAATTGGTCCAATGCGGCCTGAAGCGAATCGTGAACTTTTTTATAAAAAAGACATGGGTATTCTAGCAAGATCAGGATTTAGTTATGATATATCAAAAAAACTACTTTCTATGGAAGAAAGTGAATTTAAAAAATTACTAAAATTTATTTAGTCTTTTTCTTTTTTTCATTTAATTTTAAATAGTATTCGATTCTTCTCTTCATTAAGTTTTTGACAAATACAAATAAAATCAATCCAAATATTGAGACCGAAATAACTATAATTGATATCGTTTTAAACATTTAAGTTTTTACTTCTTCTAATCAGAATTGTTGGATTTTTATAATCTTCTTTTCCATATTCAAAAGATTGACCATCCATATCAGTTACAATAGCTCCTGCGTGTTCTGCAATTGCATGTCCAGCCGCGTCATCCCATTCATTAGCCCTTACTTTATCAACATACAAATCATATTCACCATTTGCAATTAAGCAATACTTGTATGAGCTACTTATTTTTAAAAATGAATTTGCTCCAAATTCATTTAACTTTTTTAAAATATCCCCCGAGGGTTTTGTTCTATTTGTTAGGGCAAAGATTTTATTTTTTTTAGTTTTCTTTTCACAATCTAATTTTATTTTGTTATTTTTTTCAATCAAATATGAATTTCCTTTTCCGTATGAGTAAAATATTCTATTTTTTTTTGGTACACCAATTATACCAAGTGATGGTAAACAATCGATTATTAATCCAGCATTAAGTGTATAAACATCTTTTCCTGATATGTATTCTTTTGTTCCATCTATTGGGTCAAGAAGCCAGTAAGTTTTTAGAGTATTTCGAATTTTTAGATTTACAGACTCCTCAGATATAATCGGTATGTTAGGGGTCAATTCTTTAATTTTTTCTTTAAGCATTTTATCAACCTCAAGGTCTCCGTTTGTCACTGGAGAGTCATCTGGTTTTTTTATAATTTTTAAACCTGAGCTATATAATTCAATTGTTTTTTTACCTGCCTTTTCAGTAATATCTATCAAAGATTCCGCTATTAATTTTAACTGTTCATTTTTCATAATTTATTTTTTTTAGGTTTATGTTATTCAAATTAATTACTTTTTTTCCAACATTTTCAAAATTAATAGTTGCCTTATTTTTAATAATAGACTGTATCTGGCCTGTTCCCCAGTCTTTTTGAGAGGGGTTTACTACAAAATTACCTGGCTCTAGTTCATATTGCATAATGGAAAATTACAAGTTTTTATACTATATAACATTTTATGATTAACTCTATAGGGATAAAAAAGTCACCCAAAGACACAAAAGTTGTTGTGGCAATGTCTGGTGGTGTTGACTCTTCAGTAGTAGCAGGATTAATGAAAGAACAAGGTTATAATGTTACTGGAATAACACTTAAATTATACGATGACTCTAAAACATCTATTTCTGGAAGACAATGTTGTGCAGGTAGAGATATAATTGATGCAAAAAGAGTATCTGAAACTTTAAATATTGATCATAAAATTTTATATTATCAAAAAAAATTTAAAACCGAAGTAATTGACTCCTTTATAAACAGTTATGTTGCTGGAGAAACACCTATTCCATGTGTTCAATGTAACCAAACAGTAAAATTTAGAGATTTATTTAAGTTTTCCAAAGAGCTTAGAGCAGACGCATTAATTACTGGACATTATGTTTTAAGACATGAGAATAACGGGACAGGTGCAATGTATAGAGCTGAGGACAAAGAAAGAGATCAAAGTTATTTTCTTTTTAACACTACTCAAAGTCAATTGGACTACTTACGATTTCCGCTTGGTTTAATTAATAAGTCCGAAACAAGAAATATTGCTAATAAATTAAATCTTAATGTTGCGACAAAGCCTGATAGCCAAGATATCTGCTTTGTTCCTAACGGTAATTATGCTTCTGTAATAGAAAAATATAGGCCACAGTCATTTAAAAAAGGCAACATATTTAGTGTTAAAGGTGAAAAATTGGGAACACACGATGGAATTATCAATTATACAATTGGTCAAAGGAAAGGAATAAAAATCTCAAACCCTGATCCGCTTTATGTTGTAGATATTAGAGCTCGAGATAACTCAATAGTTGTTGGAACACAGGATTTTTTAAATATTAAAAAACTATTTTTAAGAGATATAAATCTTTTAGCAGACACCAATAATTTTAAAAAAAATGTTTTAATTAAAGTTAGATCAACAGGAAAACTACTCAATGCTAAGGTGCTGATTAAAAATAAGTCTGCAGAAGTAGATATTTTACAAGATGAAAAAGGAATCTCACCTGGACAAGCTTGCGTTATATATTCAAAAGATAGTATTGGTGAAAGAGTTTTAGGTGGTGGTTGGATTGAAAAAACTGAAAATAAAAATTATCCACATAATTAACAGATAGCAAATTAAAACAACTAAAAAGTGATACATATGATTTTCAATATGTAATATTATTTTTATGAATTGGGAGGCAACTCTCAACTGGCCAGTTAAGGAAAAACCGAGAGGTTCAAGCTTAAAGGGCAGAAAGTTCCGCTGAGTAGCGCTAAAATAGTGGAACGGGAGGCTTGGCGGTAGCGCATTAACGACGAGCCAAAACTAAAGTCTGCGCACCGAAAGGTGTGTAGACGGCAGTTTTAGAATACTACGCTTTATTTTTTTTTCCAGAACAAATAAGTAAAAAAATAAAATAATATTACTCCGACGAAATAATTCCATTCCAAAGCATGTTTAAAATGTACGTTCCCACTAGTAACAACTATTGGTAAGCTTAAAATTGCAACAGCTACTAGAATTGATACTAAGATTATTTTTAAGATTAATGCATAATTATTAAAATAATCTTTTATTAAGGATTTCAATTTAAAAAGTTTAATAACAAGGAGTGACTGAGCCACAATTTCAAAAATTATAAAGGCTAATAAAACAAATCTTCTAAAAAATTTATATAAATCGTAATCAAATTTGATACCTAAAAAAATTGAATGGATAATCAAAAATATGGCAGACAGTATTCCGAAAGTTTTAAAAAGATTTTTGCTTTCAAATTGTTGTAAATTATTAATTAATTTATTTGTTTGAACCCAATATAAAATTAATAAAATAGATGCAAATATCATTGAAGGTTTAAATATCAAATATGTCGGATATGTTCTTGCGGTTCTACTTATAGAGACACTTCCATCAAAATATGGAAAAGTCGGGTTTGATCTACCAATTTGATCAACAACTAAAAAAGTATTTTCGAATATATGGTGATTAGTAGAAATAAACAAACAAAGATTTATTGCCACAAAAGGAATAATAAATATCCATAAACTCAATTTTCTGATTTGAGTTATAAATTCCATTTTAAGACGATTTATCTTTTTTTATTTCTTCTTCGAGCTCTTCTTTTTTTTGAGCCAATTTTACGTCTTCCTCTGTGTTTTTTTGGGTATCCCATAATCAATTAAGTATCATTTAAAATATTATTTTTCAATTCAATAATGAATTAATAAAACTTCTCTTTAGCCAACCAATTAGTATCAAAATCAGAAGATACAAATTTTTCATGAGATAAAATTCTTTTATGTAAATCAATAGTAGTCGTAACACCTTCAATAACAAATTCATTTAAAGATCTCATTGTCCTTTGTATCGCTTCTGTTCTATTTCTACCTTTACATATTAGTTTGCATATGAGGCTGTCATAGTACGGTGTAATCTTACAACCCTGGAAAATAGAACCATCCACTCTAGTTCTAAATCCTGATGGTTGGTGGCACACTGAAATTATACCTGGGCTAGGCTGAAAATTTTTGGATGGGTCTTCTGCATTTATTCTACATTCTATTGTATGTCCTCTTGCGCTTATATCATCTTGTTTTAATGCAGTCTGACCTGAGTGTGCTATCCAAATTTGTTCTTTAACTATATCAATTCCAGTTTGTACTTCCGTAACGGGGTGTTCGACTTGAATTCTAGTATTCATTTCTAAAAAATAAAATTTTCCATTTTCATAAACATATTCTACAGTACCAGCGCCTTCATAACCTATCGCTTCAACCATTTTTATTGTTTTATCTAACAGATCAGATCTTACTTTATCATCTAAAACTGGGCTTGGCGTTTCCTCGATCAATTTTTGATGTTTTCTTTGAACACTACAATCTCTTTCATTAAGGTGAACAGTCCTATTTCTTCCTGACAATACTTGAACTTCAATATGTCTAGGATTTTTAAAATATTTCTCTATGTAAACCTCATCATTTCCGAAATATTTTTTTGCCTCTAAACGGGCTAAAGAATACATTTCACTTAATTTACTTTCCTCTTCAACTATTTTCATTCCCTTTCCACCACCACCACCAGATGCTTTAATTAAAACCGGATACCCAATTTTTTTACAAATTTCTTTAGCTTGTTCAAAATCTTTAACACCTCCGTCAGAACCTTCAATAACTGGCAATCCTTTTTCTTTAGCAATTATTTTTGCTTGAATTTTATCACCCATTTTTTTTATTATTTCGGCTTTTGGTCCAATAAATTTAATTTTGTGTTTTTCAACAATTTCTGCAAATTTATAATTTTCTGATAAAAATCCGTACCCTGGGTGAATTGCTTCAGCACCAGTTACATCAACTGCTGACATAATAGCAGCAATATTTAAATAACTATTCTGGGGTTGATGTGAACCAATACAAACGCTCTCATCAGCCAGTCTTACATGCATAGAGTCAGCATCTACATCTGAATGAACAGCAACAGTTCCAATGCCCCATTCTTTACAAGCTCTAATTACTCTTACAGCAATCTCACCCCTGTTTGCTATTAAAACTTTTTTGAACATTTGTTATTTTAAAAGAATTAAAGTTTGACCAAACTCAACTGCTTCACCATCTTGTACCAATACTTTTTTAACTATGCCATCCGATGTAGAGGGGACATGATTCATTGTTTTCATTGCTTCAACAATCATAACAGTTTGACCTTTTTTAATCTGACTTCCAACTTCAACAAATTTTTTACCTCCTGGTTCAGGTGCTAAATAGGCAGTTCCAATAATAGGAGAAGTTATTTTTGTACCCGACTCTTCTTTTTTTGGAGGAATATTTGGTTTATGTGCCGTAATATTTGTAATTCCTGAGATATTTTTCGCTACCTTAACTTTCTTAGTCCCATCTTGGTATTCGATTTCTGATAAATTAAATTCATCTAGATAATCTTTAAGTTCTTTTATTAACTTTTTATCAATTTTCATTGTTTAAAATTTTTTTAATTCCATCAATTGCCATTAAGTATCCGCTAACTCCTAATCCACAAATAATTCCATCAGCAGCTTTACTTATCAATGATTTATGCCTGAATTCCTCTCTTTTGTAAATATTAGTTATGTGTAATTCTATTGTTGGTATTCTAACAGCTAGCAGAGCATCAAGAATTGCAACTGATGTATGAGTATATCCGCCCGCATTTATAACAATTCCATCATACTTTTTTTTAGCATCTTGTATGATATTTACTATTTCACCTTCAACGTTAGACTGTTCAAATTTGATCATTGTTCCTGTCTTTTTGGCATGAGACTCACATTTATTCCTAATGTCATCGAGTGTAGATTGACCGTACTTTTCTTTTTCTCTTGTTCCAAGTAAGTTAAGATTAGGACCATTAATAACAAGAATTTTATGACTCATTTTGATATAATAAAAAAATAAAATATCTCAATTATGGCAAAAATACAATTAAATGGAAAAGAATTAAAAATTAACGAGAATTTAAGCATCAAAGATCTTTTGAAAAAGTATAAATTAAAAGAAAAACAGATCGCAATTGAATTAAATGGCACGATTTTACCTAAGCAAAATTATAAAAAGAAAATAAAGAATAGAGATAAAATTGAAATTGTTCATTTTATTGGAGGAGGTTAGTGAATAAAGACTATTTAAAAATAGGAAAATATAAACTTAATTCTCGCTTAATTGTGGGTACCGGAAAGTATAAAAGTTTTAAAGAAACCGCAGATGCTATTAAAGCTTCAGGAGCTGAAATGGTAACTGTTGCTGTGAGAAGAGTAAATATTTTGGATAAAAAAAAACCAGTCTTAATGGATTTTTTAGATCCAAAAAAAATTATATATTTACCTAACACAGCTGGATGTTTTACATCTGAGGATGCGTTAAGGACTTTAAGATTAGCTAGAGAAATGGGTGGATGGAAACTTGTAAAACTTGAGGTTCTTGGTGACAAAAAAACTCTTTACCCGGATATGATTGAAACTGTGAAATCAACTAATGTACTTGTCAAAGAAGGCTTTGAAGTTATGGTTTATTGTTCAGATGATCCTATAATGGCAAAAAAATTAGAAGATGTTGGCGCGACAGCAATTATGCCTCTAGCATCACCTATAGGATCTGGAAGAGGTATTAGAAATAAATTAAATATTTCGATAATAAAAAATAATTCTAAAGTTCCGGTTATAGTTGATGCAGGAATAGGAATTGCATCCGACGCATCAATCGCGATGGAGTTAGGATGTGATGGAGTATTAATTAATACAGCAATTGCTAAAGCCAAAAATCCAATTTTAATGGCCAAGTCAATGAAACATGCGGTTTTAGCAGGAAGACAATCCTATTTGGCTGGTAGAATGGCATTACAAAAATACGGATCTGCTAGCAGTCCAAAGAAAGGATTAATTTGATTTCCTTCTTTTTTTTCTTACCCACAAAATTCTTCCAACAACCTGTTTCTTTTTCTTTTCATTTGCTGATGGTAAGGCTTTAATTTTATTATCTTTTTTTCCATTAAAATCTTTTAAATTTTTGACACTTTCGATTTTTTCAATTATTTTTTTATTTTTGTTTAAAAGATGTATCCTGTATTCTGGGATAATTAAGTTGTTATCGGCCATTATATTAATTTTAAATTTATATTTTTTCTCAAAGAATGATAATTCTTTTTTTAACTCAGAGTTTAAATATATTGCCACTTTATCTGGTACGTAAGCCATAGCAATCTTTGTCTTCTTTGAAAAAGCTAACATTTCAATTTTTTTAATAATTTTAAGACCAAAAGATTCCAATGAAAGATTTGTTTCCCATTTAATAAAACTTTCTCTTAATCTTTGACGAGTCATTTCCATCAAGCCGAAATTACTAATTCGTCCAGTTTGGATTCTTGCTCTATCAGTTTTTAATTTTTCTCTTATTTTTCTCTCTACAATTCTTCTATTATGGTAATTTAGCATATCAATAAAGTCTATTACGATTAGACCTGATAAATCTCTAATTTTAATTTGTCTCGCCACTTCTTCCGCAGCTTCTAAATTAGTATTTAATGCAGTTTTTTCAATATTTAACTCCTTTGTTGATTGACCTGAGTTCACGTCAATTGCAACTAAAGCTTCGGTCGGATTTATGACAAGGTAACCTCCTGATTTTAATCTTACAACTGGTTCAAATATTTTATTTAAGTCCTTTTCAATATTTTCACTATGGAAAAGAGGAATTTTTCCTTTATATTTTTTTACCATTTTTGAATTTCTAGGCATGAGTTGTTTCATAAATAGTTTTGCTTTTTGGTAGCCCTCATTACCTTCTACATGAACAAATTTTGTATCGTTATCGTAAATATCCCTGAGTGCTCTTTTAATTACATCCCCCTCTTCATGAATTAAAATAGGGGCTGTAGACTCAACAGCTTTTTCCTTAATTGACTCCCATATTCCTATTGTATTTTGTAAGTCGTTTTGAATTTCTTTTTTGCTTTTTCTTGATCCAGCAGTCCTGACAATTAGACCCATGCTTCTTGGAATTTCAATCTCCTTAAGCATTTTTCTTATTTGATTTCTATCATCATGATTTATAATTTTTCTTGAAATTCCACCACCTTTTGCAGTATTTGGCATCAAAACAATATATTTCCCTGCTAAAGAAATAAATGTAGTTAACGCAGCACCTTTTTGACCTCTCTCTTCTTTATTTACTTGGATCAGAATTACTTGCCCAGGCTTTATTACTTCTTGTATTCTATACTTTCTTACTCCGTACCTATTTTTAAGTTTTTCTCTTTTTTTTTCAATATTCTCAGTACTTGTTATTTTATTCTCTTGATTAATATTACTTGAGGAATTTATATTTATTTCTTCCTCTGATGTGTTTTTAATTTTTGCATCTGTATCTTGGCTTTCTTCTTTAAGGTCTTCTCTAATTTTTTCTTCAGCTTTTTTTAAAACTTCTTTATCTTCAGTTGGTATTTGATAGTAATCTGACTGAATATCATTAAAGGCTAAAAAACCATGTCTTTCTCTACCATAGTTTACAAATGCAGCCTGAAGCGAAGGCTCAACCCTACTAATTTTTCCTAAATAGATATTACTCTTTTGATTTAAACTATTTTTGTTTTCATACTCATATTCTTCGATATGAGATTTTGATTTAAGCACAACTCTAGTTTCATCTGGATGCGAAGCATCAATATATAAATTCTTTTCCATAGTAAATTAAATCCGTTCATAAAATTATTTGAAATTTTTTTATTCATTTTTTTGTTATACAATAATTGTTAATATACATTTTTTTAAGGAAAAATACAGTTTTTCTATAATTAAATATGCCTTAAGATAGCCTAAATTAAGGAGATATTATAAATCTTTAATTTATGAAAAAAACCTTTAACCATTTAGCAAAAATTATTACAGCGTTTTTTCTATTTACTATTTTCATGATTTTTTCAGCATTTTGGTATTTTTCATCAGGATTACCAGACTACAAAAAATTGGCAAATTACGAACCTCCTGTTTCAAGTCGGGTTTATGGAGATTCAGGTGAGCTAATAGCAGAATATGCAATCCAAAAAAGGCTTTTTATACCAATAGAATCTATTCCTGACGTAGTAATAAATTCATTTTTGTCTGCAGAGGATAAAAATTTTTTCGCACATCCAGGTGTAGATGCTAAAGGTATTACGCGAGCATTAATTAAAAATATTGAAAATATTATACAAGGCAAAAGACTAGAGGGCGCTTCAACTATCACTCAGCAAGTCGCTAAGAATTTTCTACTAACTAGCGAAGTTTCATTAAGAAGGAAAATAAAAGAAGCAATCTTGGCCTTTAGAATTGAGAAGTCATATTCAAAAAAAAGAATACTGGAACTTTACTTAAATGAAATTTATTTAGGACAGGGCACTTACGGAGTAGCATCTGCAAGTCTTGAATATTTTGATAAATCAGTAAAAGAATTAAATTACAAAGAAGCTGCACTTTTAGCAGCACTTCCAAAAGCTCCAAGTAAGTACAACCCTTATAAAAATAAAAAATTAGCAAAAATAAGAAGAGATTTAGTTTTAAAAAATCTTAATGAAAATGGTTACATATCAAATAAGGAATTAAAAGTTTTTAAAAATAGTGATATTAATCTTAAAAAAAAGAAAGTTGTTCTGGTAAAAGAAGCGCAATCATATACAGAAGAGATAAGAAGAATAATAAGCACAGAATACGGTTTCGAAAAAGTATACTCTGAGGGATTATCAATTAGTACACCCTTAAACGGAAAATATCAGGTAGCTGCTCTAGAAGCATTAAGATCTGGAATTGAGTCCTATGATAGGCGAAGAGGATGGAGAGGTCCTATCACAAATAAAAATATTAATAAAAATTGGCAAAAGAAAATTAAAAGCGTAAAGATCGATAAGACCTTAAATTGGAAAATTGCTGAAGTGACAAAAGTAGAAAATGAGTTTTGCGAAATAAAGATTGTAGATGAAAACCAAAGCGGAAAAATTCTTTTTGATGGTTTAAAATGGACTGGAAAAAAAAATTTCAATGAATTATTGGAACAAGGAGATTTAATTTTTGTACAATTAAAATCAAATAATATCTGGTCATTAAAACAGCTTCCAAAAGTAAATGGAGCAATAGTTGTGATGGATCCTTTTAACGGAAAAGTTAAAGCTTTAGTTGGAGGTTATAGCTATATATCAAGTGAGTTTAACAGAGCAACACAGGCTAAAAGACAACCAGGATCTGCTTTCAAACCAATTGTATATGCTTCGGCTTTAGAGAATGGGTTTTTACCTAATTCATTAATATTAGACGCACCTTTTATAAGCAAACAGGGTGAAGGTTTAAAAAAATGGAAACCACAAAACTACGGAAAAAAATTTTATGGTCCTTCTACACTTAGAATGGGTGTAGAAAAATCAAGAAATTTAATGACAGTAAGGATTGCTCAAAAACTAGGTTTTAAGAAAATTTCTAAAATTTCTCAAGACTTGGGTGTTTACGATAATGTACCAGAACTTTTGTCTGTATCCTTAGGTTCTAATGAGACTACTCTTTTAAAAATAACAAACGCTTATTGTACTTTTGCGAATGGCGGAAAAAAAATAATTCCCCATTTAATTACACGTATTCAAGACAGAAGAGGTAAAACTATTTATAATTTTGATAAAAGAAAGTGTGTTGGTTGTGAAATATTAAAATTTGATGAAGAGTTTGTACCAAATATTTTAGAAGAAAATAAACAAGTTATTTCTGCAGAAACAGCTTACCAAATGACCTCAATTCTTGAAGGTGTAGTTAAAAGAGGAACAGGAAAAAAATTAAAACCCTTAAACGTTCCTATTGCTGGTAAAACTGGAACTACAAATAATAACTTTGATGCATGGTTCATTGGTTTTACATCAGACTTAGCGATAGGGGTATACATTGGTTACGATGAGCCAAAAAGTTTGGGAAAATTTGAAACTGGATCAAAAGCAGCTTTACCAATTTTTAAAGATTTCATTGAGAGGGCAGTTTATAAAGAAGACATGAAACCTTTTAAAACTCCTAAAGATATTTATTTTTTTCCGGTCAATTATAAAAATGGTAAAAACACCAATTTTGGTGATAAAAAAGCAATCATCGAAGCTTTCAAAGAAAAAACAATCGAAGAAATTAATTCAAAAAATTTAAGTATTGGGCAAAACTATGGTAAATTTACTAAATTTAGGAGATTCTATTAATGAGTGATTTTGAAAAAAAAGCTAATTTGTCTGAAAAGTCTCTAAAAAATATTAGGGGGTATCTTTGATAAAAAAAGTGTCGAAGACAGGATTGGTATTCTAGATCAAGAGATAGCAAAAAAAGATTTTTGGAAAGACGCAAACAAATCAAAAAAAATAACAAAAGAAAAAAATTTTCTCGAAGGAATTTTAAATTTTTATAAAAATACAGTAAACGAATTAAATAATTTAAAGGATTTGAATAAGCTTGCATTAGAGGAAGAAAATTTAGAAATACTAAACGATTGCGAAAAAAAAATTTCAAATACTTTTAAAGAAATTAAAACGTTTGAGACAAAATGTTTTCTATCTGGAGAAAATGACAATTTAGATATTTACATTGAGATTCATGCCGGTGCTGGTGGAACAGAAAGCCAAGATTGGGCTGATATGTTAAGAAGAATGTATCTAAAATGGTTTGATAAAAAGGGTTTTGACTATCAACTGATTAGTGAGCACAAGGGAGAAGAAGCTGGCATCAAATCATCTACGCTTAAAGTTAACGGAGAAAATTTATACGGCATGATGAAAAAAGAGTCAGGCGTACATCGTTTAGTAAGAATATCTCCATTTGACTCAGGTGCTAGAAGGCACACAAGTTTTGCAAGTATATGGGTTTACCCATCAGTCGATGATTCAATCGATATTGTAATTGACGAAAAAGATTTACGAGTTGATACTTATCGATCAAGTGGAGCAGGCGGTCAACACGTAAATACAACAGACAGTGCTGTAAGAATTACTCACTTACCAACTAAAATTGTTGTTCAATGTCAAAACGAAAGATCCCAACACAAAAATAAGGAAACATGTTTCAAAATGCTTAAGGCAAGACTTTACGAGCACGAATTGCAAAAAAGAGAAGAAAAAAGTCAAAGTCAAATAGACTCAAAAACAGAAATTGGCTGGGGACACCAAATTAGATCATATGTTTTACAACCTTACAGGTTGGTAAAAGACCTCAGATACAAAATAGAGGATACAAATCCAGATGGAGTGTTAAATGGAAATATTGATAAATTTATTGAAGCAGGAATTTTTGGTCAAAAATAAATATGAAAAAGTTTTTTATATCTTTAACTTTATTAATTTTATTGACAGTTTCAATTTTTATCCTTTACCTATCTTTTTATGGATATCAAACCGATAGATTTAATAAGATTATAAAAACAGAGATCGAAAAAAATCAAAAAATAATAAATCTTGATTTTAAAAAAATATCTTTTCTTTTAGATATTAAAAAAATTAATTTACTAGTAAAATTTATTGATCCCAAAATTGAGTATAAATCTATTGATATTCCTATAAAATCATTAAAAGCAAATCTAGATTTAGTTCTTTTAATTAAAAACGAGGTTGGAATTAAAAATGTAGAGTTAGAAACAAATTATATTGATATTGATTTATTAAAACCTCAAATGTTAAATTTATTAGAAAATAAATTAATTAAAAGCAATTTAAAAAAGTTAGAAAAGGCAAAAGTAAAATTAAAATCCTCATTTAATTTTGATGATAAATATAAAATTGAAAATTTAATTATTTCTGGAAACATAAAAGACACAATTTTAAGAATAAATTTAAATAATAGAATATCTTCTTTAAATTTAAATTTTTTATTTAAAGATAATGAAATAGTAATTGATAGTTTGAATTTAGATTACAAAAATATCCGTTTGCAAAAAGGGGTATTTAATATTTCAAACGAAAAAAATTCAAAATTTTTAAAGGGTAAATCAAAGATTTTAATTAAAAATAATCATGAAAAAATACCAATTATTAAAAAAAATTTCAAAAAAGGGGAGGTTTTTTTGCTCGATACCAATTTGGAAATAAATAAAAATAATAATATTAAAATAAAAAATTTAATTTTAAAAGACTCTGAAAATTTTTTTCAAATAGAAAATGTATCTTTGAATGACAAATTTCAACTAAACGATTTTAAAAAAATTAAAGTCAAAACTAAAGATAACAATAAGGTAAATAATGATTTTATAATTGAAAATAAAAAGAGTATTAAAATTAAAGGAAGAATCTTTGATGCGTCTATTTTATTAGAAGAAATAGATAGTAATGAAAATAAAAATAATTTTTTAAAAACAATTACAAAAAATCTAGAAATAGATTTTAATGAGGTAATGACCAGTACAGACATACCCTTAAATGATTTTAGACTCGTGGGCTTAATTAAAAAAGGAAGTCTGGAAAAAATTAGTGCTAAAAGTGAATTTAGTAAAGATAGATTTTTAGATATATCTCTTAAAAAAGAAAAAAAAACAAATAGCAGTGTATTAGAGATTTATTCTGATGAAGCAAAACCATTAGTTAATAGTTATGAATTTTTTGAAGGTTTAGAAGGAGGAAATTTATTTTTTACATCAAAAACTAATAAAAATAAAAACTCATCGAACCTGGAAATTGAAAATTTCAAACTTAACCAAGCACCTGGTTTTGCAAAATTGTTAAGTCTTGCAGATTTAAGGGGTTTAACAGATGCATTAAAGGGAGAAGGCATATCTTTTGATAAGTTATCTATAGTTTATCAAATAGAAAATGGGTGGATGGATATAAAAGAGATCTTTTTAATTGGCCCTTCAATTTCAATTTTAGTCGAAGGTTATTTTGATAAGAGAAAGAATATTTTGAGTTTGCGTGGGACACTGATACCTGCAAAAACTTTAAATTCTTTAGTATCAAAAATTCCTATATTTGGAGATATTCTAATTGGAAAAAAAACTGGTGATGGTCTTTTTGGTATCAGTTTTAAAATAAAAGGTCCAACAAATAATTTAAAAACTACTGTAAATCCTGTAAAAACTTTAACTCCAAGATTTATAACTCGTACGCTTGAAGAATATAAAAAAAAGGAGGCTAGATAATTTTAACTTTTATATGATTTTTCTTACCTATTGATAGTTTAATAGAGTTATCTTTTGATACGTTTTCCATATTTATTATTTTTTTTTCATCATTTATTACGTTATCATTTACTCTAATTCCATTGTTTTTTAATATTCTTCTAACCTCACTTTTTGAACTGGCCAAACCATTTTGAAAAATTAATTCTATAATATTAATTCCTTCTGATAATTTCTTCTTACTAATTGTTTTCACAGGAATATTTTTGCCCAAACCTCCCTTGACAAAAGTTTCCTTTGCTGTGGCAGCACAATCTTTAGCAGCCTTTATACCGTGTACAATAGTTGTTGCTTCATTTGCTAAAAGTATTTTTAGATTATTAATATCTTTTTCATTTTCAATTTTTTCAGATAATTCATTAATCTCGATTTCAGTAAAATAATTCAGGAACTTTTTTACATCATCATCTGAAGTATTTCGCCAAAACTGCCAATAGTCATATGGTGTGAACATTTTCTGATCTAACCACACTGCACCTTTTTCAGTTTTTCCCATTTTAGCACCTGACGATAAAGTAATGAGTGGAGTTGTTAATCCATAAGAGTTTTTTTGCAAAATTCTTCTTATTAACTCTACACCACTTACTATATTTCCCCACTGATCCGAGCCTCCCATTTGTAAAATACAATCATGTTTCTTATACAATTGATAAAAGTCATAAGACTGTAAAATCATATAATTAAATTCCATATAACTAAGTGATTGTTCTCGGTCTAACCTAAGTTTAACACTATCAAAAGAAAGCATTTTATTAATTGTAAAGTGCTTTCCTATTTCTCTTAAGAAATCAATGTATTTTAGTTTAGAAAGCCACTGATAATTATCTACAAAAATGGGTTTTATTTTCTTATTTTTTACTGGTAATAATTTTTCAAAAAGTTTTTTGATACTTGAGATATTTTTTTTAATATCTTTTTGTTTTAAAATTTTTCTAGTAGAGTCTTTACCAGATGGGTCGCCGATTAGCGTGGTTCCTCCACCTAAAAGCACTATAGGTTGATGACCGTGTCTCTGCAAAAGCCGTAAAAGCATAATTTGCAATAAGCTTCCAACATGCAAACTAGGTGCTGTGCAATCAAAGCCAATGTAAGCTTTAATTGACTTATCTTTTGAAATTTTCTCAAGATTTTCTAAATCGGTACATTGATTTAGATAACCACGAGATCTCATTTCAGATAAAAAGCTATTTTTCATAGAATTTTATATGCTAAACCTACTATTATACTAAAATAACTATAAATAAATATAAATATGAACAAAGAATATACATCTTTGGGTTTAATGAGTGGTACATCTGGTGATGGGATTGATGCATCAATAATCAGATCAGATGGGATATCCAAATATGAAGTATTATTTAATAAGTACTACAAGTATCAAGACAATATTTATGAAACCATTCACTCTATTAAAGAAAAAATTAACAACACAAAAGACTTAAAAAATTTTACAAAAGATCTTAAAAATTTAGAGAGAAAAATAACAATGTATCATGTTGAGGTTGTAAGTGAAATTTTAAAAAAAAATAAATTAGATATTGTAGGATTTCATGGTCAAACTATTTATCATAATGCAGATGAAAAAATTTCTGTCCAGCTTGGTGACGGAAATTTATTATCAAAACTCACAAAAAAAAATATTGTTTATAATTTTAGAGAAAATGATATAAAAAACGGAGGTGAAGGAGCTCCCCTAACGCCAATTTTTCATCAATTGATTTTAAAACAAAATCGAATTCAAGTCCCATCATGTGTACTAAATATTGGAGGCATTTCTAATATAACAATTGTAGGTAATTATCTACCTTATGATTTTACTAGCAGAGATATAGGACCTGGTAACTGCTTGATCGATGCATGGGTAAGAAAAAATTCTAATAAAAAATTTGATGAGGATGGACATCTAGCTTCTGTTGGAAAGACTAATGAAATTATTCTTGAACAAGCTCAGGAGCTTTATTCAAACAGATCAAATAAAAAAACTTTATCACTAGATGTAAATGATTTTGATGTTTCTTTTGCTAGAGGATTATCTCTTGAAGATGGAACGGCGACATTAACAGACTTTACCGGAAGAATTATTGGAGCTGCTTTATCTTCACTATTATCCAATTTAAGGGAAAAACTTTATAGGGTTTTAATTTGTGGTGGAGGTAGAAAAAATAAATCACTGATAAATAGAATAAAGCAAAGGTCTCTTAAAGAAATCATACTCCAACCTATAGATGATTATGGTGTAGATGGTGATTTTGTAGAGTCACAAGCGTTTGCCTTTTTAGCAATAAGAAATATTATTAATGAACCAATTTCTTTTCCCGACACAACAGGATGTTCTTCGCCAACGATTGGGGGAACCTTAATTAAATTTAAATAAGCTTTGTTTTATCTTTAATATATTTGTCTATAGTTTTTTTTAATTCTTCTTCTTTTTCTTTAAAAAAATGATTTGCCCCTTTTATTTCTGAAAAATTTACTTCAATACCCTTTTGAGATTTCAGTCTATTGTTCAATTCATTAATACTATCTCTTGAAACTAATTCATCCTTTTCACCATAAACAACTTGTCCAGAGGCTGGGCAGGGAGCTAGAAATGTAAAGTCATATACATTTGGCTGAGGTGCTATCGCTATAAATTTGTTAACTTCAGGTCTTCTCATTATTAACTGCATACATATTAAAGAACCAAAAGAAAAACCTGAAACCCAACACTGACTATAATCTTGATTTTCTCTTTCAATCCAATCTAGTGCAGCAGCAGCATCAGAAAGTTCACCTTGACCATTATCAAATGTACCTTCACTTTTACCAACACCTCTAAAATTAATTCTCAAAACAGAAAAATTATTTTTTACAAAAACGTTATATGTCTCCTGAACGATTTTATTATTCATCGTGCCTCCATATTGTGGATGAGGTTGTAAAATTATAGCCACGGGAGAATTATTTTTTGAATTTTTGAAATATTTGCCTTCTAATCTACCGCTCGGTCCTGGAATAAAAATTTCTACACTTTTCTGTTTCATTTTAATAATGATAATTACTTTCAAAAAAAAAATAGATTTATAGCACGTTTTTTAATGTGGCAAATTTATTTATTATTGAAGTTGACTAATTTACTAGGGATTATTAAATAACCCATATAAATAAAGGATTATATGAAATTAACAACCAAAGGAAGATACGCAGTAATGGCTATGGCTGATCTGGCTTCTTTCCAAAGCGACAAGCCTGTAAGTCTAAATGATATATCTTTAAGACAAAACATCTCTCTTTCCTACTTAGAACAGTTATTCGCAAAACTTAAAAACGGTAAACTTGTTAAGAGTGTCAGAGGTCCGTCAGGTGGTTATATTCTTGATAAAAACCCAAAAGAGATAAAACTATCAAATATAATTTTTGCGGTTGATGAAAAAGTAAAAACTTTAAATTGTAAAAAAGACTCTAAAAAAGGATGTAATGGAAAGAATACAAAATGTATTACCCATAATCTTTGGGATGATTTAGAGCAGCATATAAATACTTTTTTTTTGAAAATAAAAGTTTAAGTGATTTATTAAAACAAAATAACCGAAGTGTGAATTAATGAAAAATCAAAATATTAACACTAACCAAGATTATAAATACGGTTTCACAACAGATATAGAGAGCATAAAAGCTCCAAAAGGCTTAAGCGAAAAATCTATAAAATTTATTTCCAAAATGAAAAAAGAACCAGAATGGATGCTAAAATGGAGATTAAAAGCCTTTGAAAGATTAAAAAATTTGAAAGAACCAGATTGGCAAAAACCAAAATATCCAAAAATTGATTATCAAGATTTGTATTATTACTCAGCACCTAAGTCTGCTTCGGAAAAGCCCAAAAGTTTAGATGAAGTAGATCCAAAATTATTAGAAACTTATAAAAAATTAGGTATTCCATTACAAGAGCAAAAAAGATTAAGCGGGGTTGCTGTTGATGCAGTTTTCGACTCAGTTTCAGTTGCAACTACTTACAAAGAAGAATTAACAAAAAAAGGCATTATATTTTGTTCAATTTCTGAAGCGATTCAAAAACATCCAGATTTAGTAAAAAAATATTTAGGATCTGTAATACCAATTACCGATCATTATTTTGCAACTCTCAACTCAGCAGTCTTCACAGATGGTTCATTTGTTTACATACCCCCGAATGTTAAATGTCCAATGGAGTTATCTACGTATTTTAGAATAAACGCATCTGACACAGGTCAGTTTGAGAGAACACTAATTATAGCAGACAAAGGAAGTTATGTGAGTTATTTGGAAGGATGTACTGCACCAATGAGAGACGAAAATCAGTTGCACGCTGCTAATGTAGAGCTAGTAGCTTTAGATGATGCTGAAATCAAATATTCGACGGTTCAAAATTGGTATCCAGGAGATAAAGATGGAAAAGGTGGCATATATAATTTTGTAACTAAAAGAGGGGCATGTAGAGGAAAAAATTCAAAAATTTCTTGGACACAGGTTGAAACAGGTTCAGCCATAACTTGGAAATATCCTAGTTGTATACTTCAAGGAGATAACTCAGTTGGTGAGTTTTACTCAATTGCAATTACTAATAATCATCAGAAAGCGGATACAGGGACAAAGATGATACACTTAGGTAAAAATACTAGGAGCAAAATTATTTCTAAAGGAATATCAGCAGGTCAAGCAGATAATACCTATAGGGGATTGGTAGATATTTCCAGAAAAGCTTCCAACTCAAGAAATTACACTCAATGTGACTCATTATTAATGGGAAATAAGTGTGGGGCACATACCGTTCCATATATTAAAAATAAAAATTTTTCATCAACAGTTGAACATGAAGCCACGACCTCAAAAATAAATGAAGAGCAACTTTATTATTGTAATCAAAGAGGGCTCAATCAAGAAGAAGCAGTAAGTTTAATAGTAAATGGTTTCTGCAAAGAAGTATTACAGCAATTGCCAATGGAGTTTGCTGTTGAGGCTCAAAAGCTGGTTGGTATTAGTCTTGAAGGTAGTGTAGGTTAATGGAAAATAGATTTCATTTAGCTATACCCGCGGGTGATTTGGATAAAGCAATAAAATTTTATTGTGATGTTTTAGGATGTGAGAGAGGAAACGCTGAATTTAAATACCCTGATGCTTGGGCGGATATAAACTTTTGGGGAAACGAATTAACGTTACATGCAACTGATCCAAATCATAAAAGTACTAGTGAAAGACACAATGTAGATATGGGAAACGTTACGGTTCCACATTTTGGAGTACATTTAGATGCAATAACTTTTAAAAATTTAAAACAACGTCTCATTGATAAAAATATAAAATTTATTGACCCTCCTTACATTAGATTTAAGGGTGAAGATATAGAACAGGAAACAATGTTTTTAGCGGATCCAAACGGCAACTGCATGGAAATTAAAACCATGAAGAATCCAAACACTTTATTCAAAAAATAATATGAACATTGATACTAAATTAACAGAGTATAAGAATAATATAGATACGCTTAGAGCAGTTGAAAGTTTAGAAGTTTATAGATGGCTTATTTCGCTGGGCGAAAAATTAAATAATGACCCTTTAAGTAAAGAAAAAAGATCTGAAAAAAATAAAGTAAAAAGCTGTCAATTTGATTTATTCGTTGATTACGAAGACGGACGTTTTAAGGGTTGGAGCAAAGCTATGGTTTCCGCAGGCTATGCCTATATTTTAATTGATATATTTAATTCGCTGGATTTACCCGAAGCAAAAAAAGTAACAGTTGATCATTTTAAAAAAATTAAAATGGATGAACTTTTGACCATGTCAAGAAAAACAGGTTTTTACGAAATGATTGAAATTATGATTGGAAAATTAAAAAATGTTAGTAATTAAAAATTTAAAAGCATCAATTAACAATAGAGAAATTCTAAAAGGGCTTAATCTTAAAATTAACCCTGGAGAAGTCCATGCAATAATGGGGCCAAATGGATCGGGTAAAAGTACTTTGGCAAATGTACTATCAGGAAAAAACGGGTATAAAATTTCAGGCGAAGTAAAATATTTAGGCGAGAGTCTTAACGATATACCAGTAGAAGAAAGAGCCCAAAAAGGAATATTTTTAGCTTTTCAATATCCATTAGAAATACCCGGGGTGAACACAAATAATTTTTTGAAGACTTCTCTTAATACAATTAAGAAAGCTAAAGGAGAAAAAGAAATAGACACAATTGCTTTTTTAGAATTGGTTAAAGAAAAAGCTAAAGAACTTGGTATTGATGAAAAAATTCTTTCAAGACAGTTAAATGTAGGCTTTTCAGGAGGTGAAAAAAAGAAAAATGAAATTTTACAAATGAAAATTTTAGATCCCAACTTAATTATCCTTGACGAAACAGACTCTGGACTAGATATCGATGCATTAAAAATTATTTCTGATGGAGTAAATTCCTCTAGGAGTGAAAAAAAGTCTTTCTTAGTAATCACACATTATCAGAGACTTTTAGAATATATTAAACCTGATCACGTGCATGTCCTTTCAGATGGTAAAATAATAAAATCGGGAACAAGTGAACTTGCTTTAGAATTAGAAAAGAAGGGCTATAAAAAACTTAATTAAATGAATGAAAACTTTAAAATCAGTCCAAGTGAGATCAACAAAATCAAGGTGTTAAATCAGAAAGATAAAAATTTTCGTCTAGAAAGTTTAAAATTATTTAATCAACAAGGTTTTCCTACTAGAAATCACGAGGATTGGAAGTTTTCTGATATTAATCAAATCTTTTCAAAAAATTTTAAAAATTTAGAGTCATTTAAAAACGAAATTAAGCCTAAATCTATAAATTTTATAAAAGAATTTGATCATAATCATATTTTAATGGTGAATGGAAAACTTGAAAATAGCGAATTTAAGTTTGAAGACAAAAACAAAATTAAAATAAAAAGTTATAACGACAGTAATTTTTCTTTAAACAATGTGGAAAACTCACTTATTAATTTAAATAATGCACTTTCAAACAACGGATTATTTCTAGAGGTTGCAGATAATTACAAGTTTGAAAAAGCTATAATAATTTATAATGTTTTTACTGACGATCTTAAAGATAATCTGTTAAATAATAAGAATAAAATAATACTTGGTAAAAATTCTGAACTTCACATTGTTGAGTACAATATAAATCAGTCAAAAAATAAATTTATTTATAATACAACCGAAAATGTAATATTAAATGAGAATGCATCTTTAAAAACTATTAATCTACAGGCTAACCAAAATGAGGGTTTTTTTTATAAATTCTCTAAAGGTAAAATGAAATCTAATTCTAATTTCTCAAGTTTTATTTTTTCATCTGGTCCAAAGTTTAATAAAATTGATGCAGAGTTTGATCTTGAAGGAGAAAATTGCGATTGCAATATAAAATCAGCATTATTTATTAACAGAGATAAACACCAGGAAATTAAAACTAAAATAAACCACCTTGTACCAAATTGTAAAAGTTATCAAAAAATAAAAAGTGTTGTTGATGCTGAAGGCAAAGGTGTTTATCAGGGAAAAATATATGTTAAAGACATAGCTCAAAAAACTAATGCATATCAGTTGAGTAAAGCTTTACTTTTGAGCGAAAATTCTGAGTTTAATTCAAAACCGGAATTAGAAATATATGCGGATGATGTTAAATGTTCTCATGGTTCAACCTCAGGAAACGTTGATGAAAATTCTATTCATTATTTGATGACGAGAGGACTAAGTAAAAAACAAGCTATTCAATTATTAGTTAACGGTTTTTTAAATGAGATAATTGGAGATATTAAAAGTAATTCAGTCAGAAAATTTATTGAAAATAAAATAGAAATACAAATTCATGGATATTAAAGAAATAAAATCAAAATTTCCTATTTTTTCAAATAAGGTAAAAGGTAAAAAATTAGTTTATTTAGATAGTGCAAATTCTTCACAGAAACCAAAAGTAGTTATAGATAGAATTTCTAATTTCTACTCAAAAGAATTTTCGAATGTAGGTAGAAGCATGCACTCTCTTGCTGTTACAGCAACTAATAGGTTTGAGGAAACTAGAGATCTTATAAAAAATTTTATTAACGCTAAATTTAGAGAAGAGATTGTATTTACCAAGAATGCGACAGAGGGAATTAATTTGATAGCATCAACTTATGGAGAAAAATTTATACAAGATAAGGACGAAATTATAATTACAGAATTAGAGCATCATGCAAATTATGTACCCTGGCATTTTTTAAGAAAAAAAAAAGGAGCAGTAATTAAATTTGCAGAATGCGATAAACAAGGAGAGGTAAATATTGATTCAATAAAGAAATTAATAACTACTAAGACTAAATTAATAGCAGTAACACATGTTTCAAATGTTACTGGAACTATATTGCCATTAAATAAAATTATTGATTTAGCAAAAACTAAAAAAATTCCAGTTTTAATAGACGGATGTCAAGGGGCATCACATCTAAAATTAGATGTGCAAAAATTAGATTGTGATTTTTACGTTATGTCTTGCCACAAAATGTATGGACCAACGGGCGTTGGTGTTCTTTATGCTAAGAAAAAATGGTTAGATGAACTTCCTCCGTATCAAGGTGGAGGCGGGATGATTGACGAAGTTAAAAAAGATGACATTTCCTTTCCTGAAAGTCCCACTAAATTCGAAGCAGGTACTTTACAGACAGCCGAAATCGTAGGTTTTGCAGAGTCCATAAGGTTTATAGAAAATATTGGTATTAAAAATATCACTCAACATGAAAAAGAAATTACAGAATATGGTTTAGAAATACTTAAAAAAAATAATTCTGTTTCAATTATTGGTGATCCAAAGGAAAGAAGTGCAATATTATCTTTTACAATTAAAGGTATTCACCCACATGACATAGCTACAATTCTAGATGATGATGGCGTTGCTATAAGAGCAGGACATCATTGTTGTCAAATATTGCATGAAAAAATGGGAATACCAGCGACAGCAAGAGCTTCATTAGGAATTTATAATTCAAAAGAAGATATAGATATTTTAAATGAATCTATAAACAAATGTAATAAAATTTTTAATAATTAAATGGATTTGAAAGAATTATATCAAGAAATAATATTGGATCACGGCAAGAATCCAAGAAATAAAAAAAAATGTGATGGTTTTAATAAAGATGCAAAAGGAAACAATCCTCTTTGTGGAGATAAAGTTCATGTTTTCTTAAAACTTAATGATGAAAAACAAGTAGAAGATATCTCATTTGAAGGTGAGGGTTGTGCAATATCAATTGCTTCGGCTTCAATTATGACTGAAATTGTAAAAGGAAAAGATTATAACGTGGCTAAAAAAATTTTAGAAAACTTTATTAATATGCTTAAGGAGGGTTCTAAACCAAGCATCAATAGTTTGAGCGACAACGAAAACACAACAATTATGTCTTTATCTGGTGTTAAGCAATTTCCAATGAGAGTAAAATGTGCTACTTTGGCTTGGCATACGTTTTTGCATGCTGCTGAAGATAATAAAAAAGTAGTAAATACAGAGAAATAAATTTATGAGTGATTTAAAAGAAAAAATTATTAAAGAGATTAAGAAAGTTTATGATCCAGAAATACCCGTTAATATTTATGAACTTGGCTTAATTTATAAAATTGATATTGATGAAAAGAATAATGTAAAAGTTGATATGACACTTACATCACCAAACTGTCCCGTAGCAGAAAGTTTGCCAAAACAAGTAGAAGAATGTATATTAAAGGTTATAGGTGTTTCTAAAGTTAAACTTGATTTAGTATGGGATCCACCTTGGGATAAATCTAAAATGTCAGAAGCTGCCAAACTAGAATTAAATTTATGAGTGAACAAGTCATCAAATTAAGCGATAACGCTGCTAATAGAATTAAAGAAATTATGTCCAAAGCAGAAAGTTCTGCTATTGGGGTAAGAGTAGGTGTTAAATCTGGTGGTTGCGCAGGCATGTCTTATATAATGGAATATGCAAAAGAGGCAAAAAAAAATGAAGAAGTCATAGAGGATAAAGGAGTAAAAGTTTTCATAGATTCTAACGCAATCATGTATCTTCTAGGAACCGAAATGGACTATAAAACTGATAAATTTTCCTCACAATTTGTGTTTAAAAACCCTAACGAGACCGAACGTTGTGGTTGCGGAGAGTCATTTAAGGTATAATGAATCATGAGAGATACTAAGCATTTAGAAAGCTTTGCAAGGGAACGAGTTGTAAAAGAGAAAGAAAAATCTCTTTTTAAAAATAAGATAAAAGCTGTAAATAAAGGTGCGAATGGTACTTTTGAGTACACAATTAAAGAAGGTGTGAACAAAGGTAAGTTAGCTGACAGCAGAATCTTAAAAAATAAAAGCTAAATTAACCCTGGTAAATAGTTCTAGATAATTTTTCTATTTGTTGCTCTGATCCCGGGATAAGTTTGTAAATAAACTTATTACATTCACTGTTCTTTTCTTTATTAAAAGGTTTACCGTAAACTTTATCTACGTAAACGTTCATTCCTTTGTTTATTTCATCATTTTTAATACCTTCTTTGTTAAGGTATTCTCGGATTACTTTAGATGCAGCTAGAGCTATCTCAATATCTTTAACTTCAACAGTATCTGCTGGTAATACAGCTGTTGCGGTATAATGACCAAGACATTCGATGGTATTTTCTTTTTGCACTTTAGTTATATGACCGGCTGCGAAAGATGAGATTGTTATAAAGCTCGCTAAAAGGATTGATAGAAAAATTTTTTTCATTTCTAACAACTATAATACATTTGAAACTCCATTGGATGTGGAGTGTGCTCAAAATTATAAATCTCTTCATACTTAAGAGCTATATATGCATCTATTTGATCATCAGTGAAAACATTACCTTGAGTTAAAAATTTTCTATCTTTGTCTAAACTTTCCATAGCTTCTCTTAATGAACCACAAACTGTCGGAATTTCTTTAACTTCAGACTCACTCAAAGCGTACAAATCTTTATCTAAAGATTTACCTGGATCGATTTTATTTTTAATTCCATCAAGACCGGCCATCAATAACGCAGAAAATGTTAAGTAAGGATTTCCAGCCGCATCAGGGAAACGAACTTCACATCTAGCAGCTTTTTTACTTTGTGTAATTGGAATTCTACACGATGCAGATCTGTTTCTTGCTGAGTATGCCAATAACACAGGCGCTTCAAAACCTGGTATTAATCTTTTATAACTATTCGTTGTTGCATTAGCGAAAGCATTTATCGCTCTAGCATGTTTTAATATTCCTCCGATGTAGTGTAATGCTGTATCGGATAAACCGGCATATTTATTTCCGGAAAATACTGCAGTACTTCCCTTCCATATTGACTGGTGACAGTGCATACCAGAACCATTATCACCTTTAACTGGTTTAGGCATAAAAGTTGCCGTCTTACCGAAAGAGTGTGTAACCATGTGCACAGCGTACTTATAAAGTTGAAGATTATCTGCTTGATCAACTAATGTCCCAAAATACATTCCAAGCTCATGTTGGCTCGGAGCAACTTCATGGTGATGTTTTTCAACTTTTATTCCCATATCCTTCATTGCTTTTAGATATTCACTTCTCATATCTTGGGCGCTATCAACAGGCGGAACTGGGAAATAACCACCTTTTATACCTGGTCTGTGACCCATATTTCCATTTTCATATTTTTTTCCAGTGTTATATGGACCTTCAGAGCTATCAATTTGAAATCCCGTATGATTCATATCATTTGAATACCTAACATCATCAAAAACAAAAAATTCTGGTTCTGGTCCGAAGTAAGCTTTATCTCCCACACCTGTTTTCTTTAAATATTCTTCTGCTTTTTTTGCTGTACCTCTTGGATCCCTTTCGTAAGGATCTTTTTTAATCGCATCAAGAATGTCACAAAATATATTGAGCGTATTATGCGATGTAAATGGATCTACTACCGTTCTTGATAAATCAGGTTTTAAAATCATGTCTGACTCATTAATTGCTTTCCATCCAGCAATAGATGAACCGTCAAAGAAAACTCCCTCGTTTAACATGTCTTCATCAACTACTGTTGCATCCATAGTTACATGTTGAAGTTTTCCTCTTGGGTCTGTAAATCGTAGGTCTACGTATTCGATCTCTTTGTCTTTTATAATCTTTTTAACTGAACTGGCACTCATAAATTCCCTTTAAATTATTTGAAAAAAAACGTTTTACATTACCAAATTTTTACATTTCAAGTATGCTAAAAATATATATGGCTGCTATGCATTTTTTACATTATACAATTCCTAATTGAATGAATTTGATTAAAAATACACCAAAAATCTGGATTAAAAAATTTCCATGGAAAAAAAAATCTAGTAACAAATATTCGAGGGGGAGAGTACTTATTCTTGGCGGTCAAAAGCACATGATCGGTGCTACTATTCTTGCCGCAGAGGCCTGTTTAAGAGTTGGTGCAGGATCAGTTAAAATTATTTGCACTAAAGATACTATTAAAACTCTATCTTTGAAGTTTCCATCTGTTCTCAAAGTAGAAATTAATAATATATCTTATTTAAAGAGTTTTCTCAAAAAAGAGAGAAAAACAACATCGGTTGCATTAGTTGGTCCAGGCGCAGGAAGCAACTCTAAAACAATGAAATTTACTGAAGAAATTTTAAAACAAATAAAATATGTAATTTTAGATGCAGATGCTTTAAATTCATTTCAACATAAAACAAAAAAACTTTTAAAGTATCTTGATAAATTTAAGCTTATTACTCCTCACAAAAAAGAATTTCATAGACTTTTCCCATTTATTAAAAAGAGTTCAGAAGATAAGGAAAAGGTTTTAAAATTTATAAAATTATGCAAATCAAATATATTATTAAAAGGAAATACAACTCTTATAGGATCAAACAAAAAGATTATTAAAAATACTCACTCATCTAGTGAATTAGCTGTAATTGGTTCAGGAGACGTTTTGGCTGGAATCATAGCAAGTTTAGTTGGAGACAACAAAATGTCAATAATTGAGGCAGCCGCAGCCGCAGCTTGGTTACATGGAGACATTGCTAGAAAATATGGTAGAGGTTTAATATCAGAGGATTTAATTAAAGGAATTCAATCAGGTTTAGAAAGACTAGCAAAAAAATGAGAGAACCAAAAACTATTGATGTGTTATTGTTGATTTTGCTAGGTGCAATTTGGGGCTCAGCTTTTTTTAATATCAAAATTGCTACATACACTTACGATCCAATTACTTTAGTTTTTGTTAGAGTATTTTTTGCTCTTCTTGCTTTAGTAATTTATTGTAATTACAAAAAAATTAAAATTCTGGCTTTTTCAAAAGATTGGAAAATGTATGCATTAGTCGGACTTACTAATATAACTATACCTTTTATATTAATTGCATATGGCACTAACGTTGTTGACAGCTATTTGTCAGCAATATTAATGAGCACCACCCCTTTAAGTGGGACTTTATTAGCTCACTTTTTTACAAGAAATGAAAAATTAAATGTTTTAAAATCTGTCGGTGTTTCAATCGGTTTCTTAGGTATAGTTTTTTTATTTTTTGATAAACTAGTTATATCTGAAAGCAATATTTTTTATGTCATGGTAATACTTTGCGGCTCAACATTTTATGTAGTAGGTGGGATTTTAACATTAAAATATTTGAAAAATAATGGAAATGAAAATGTATCAACATCAACAATTTTGTGGTCATTAATCTTTTTAGCACCTTTCTGTATATATCAAGAACCATGGAAAAATTTAAATCCGTCTATAGAGTCTACGGTTGCATTAATTTATCTTGGTGTCTTTGCAACTGGAGTAGCATGGTTATTAAGATTTCATATTTTGACCAAAGCAGGGATGGTTTTTCAAACTCAAGTTGCTTATCTAATACCTATTTTTGGAATAATATTTGGGTATCTAGTTATGGATGAACAAATCACTTGGAAAGTATT
>CACFTH010000003.1 GCA_902569185.1 uncultured Pelagibacteraceae bacterium | reverse complement strand
TTTAAATATATTAGATGGAGTAAAAGAACTTGATGTTATTTATCCCTCAATAGGAGAGAATTTATCTTTTATAAAACGCTTAAATAAAACAAAAGATATTAAATGTAGATTTTTAAAAAATGAAAAAGACTTGTTTTGTTGGAATTTTTCTAATAAAGGTTATTTTAATTTTAAGTCTAATATTCCAAAAATAATAACAAAATTTAAATTATCCTAGTTTTGAGCATTTTTTCGAGCAATATTTAACCTTGTCCCAGTTAAGTCTCCACTTCTTTCTCCAGGTGAATGGTCTTTTACAAACCATACATATTTTAGAAGGTAAATTTTCTTTTTTAATCACTTAAATAGTATTTTGTTTTATAAATTTTTGTGCAGCGTTTAAAATTAATTTTTTTCTTTCTGACTTCATTTTATCAAGGACTCTGACCATCATTGACAGTCTTGGATTTCTAGAAAAAAATTTTCTATTTTTATTTATAAAGTTCCAGTAGAGACCATCCATAATGTTACACCATTCACCTTTTTTAAAATCCATCATTTTTAAAAAGTAGCTAGAACCACATATGTATGGCTTTGTAGCAAATATTCCACCATCACTAAAAAGTCCCATACCGTAAACATTTGGTGCCATTACCCAATCGGATGAGTCAACAAACATTTCCATAAACCATTTATAAACTTGCTTTGGATGTATCTGACAAAGGTTCATGATATTTGCTAAGATCATTAACCTCTCAATGTGATGTGACCACCCAAAATTTAAGGCATTTTTAATTGAAAAATCTAAAGGATCAAGACCAGTGGTTCCGTTGTACCAAGATGATTTCATTTTATTTTTGTGATTAAAAAAATTTGTATTTTCTAATCTTTCATCATAATTTTGGTAAATGCCTCGCATAAACTCTCTCCAACCAATAATTTGTCTGACATAACCCTCTAAAGAATTTATTCTTGTTTTATTTTCAATTTTTTTAATTTTTTCTAAAATTTCACTTGGTGTTATCAAGCCTATGTTTATTAAAGGGCTTAAGGCACTATGAAATAGAATATTCGATTTTTTACTAACCGCATCTTCATAATCACCGAATAAATCGATTTTTGATTTAATAAATTGGTCAAAAAGTTTTTGCGTCTGCTCTCTGGTAGTTGGAAACCAAAAATTATTTGTTGTACCTGGATGGTTTTTAAAATTTAATTCAATAAATTTTTTTAATATTTCAGTATGGGAGGTGTTTTGAAATTTAAGTTGTTTTGGTACATCAACTTTATCTGGTAACTTTTTTCTATTATCTTCATCAAAACTCCACTTTCCACCTTTAGGTGTCCCATCTTTATTCATTAATATGTTAAATTTTGATCTATTTATTTTATAGAAGTTAGCCATGAATGGTTTTTTCGTACCGCTTAAATATTTTTTAAACTCATCCCTAGTTGTTAAAAACATTGGCGATTTTATTTCATTAAATTTAACACCTCTCTTTTTGAATAAAGTTTTTATTTTATTTTCAAAAAAAATATCTTCTATTTCAAAAAAACTTATTTCGCTAACCTTTTTTTCTTTAATTATTTTTTCTAGTTTTTTTTCATAGGAGAGTTTAAAATTGTTGTTACAGTCACTATAGATAACTTTTAATTTTTTAGATTTTAGTTCGTCTCTATAAGACCTCATTGACGATAAAAATAATAATATTTTTAATTTATGATGTTTTTGGAACGTACATAATCCAAAATCTTCGGCCATGTAAAATGTATGTCCTGAAAACTCTTTAAGATATTTTGGGTTAAAAAGTTGATTACCTAGAATTAAAAATAATTTCATTTTTGTAAAATATATAATTTGTTTATTTTTAAGAATTAGCTCTTTTGAAGCACTCAACAGTATTGCTTAATAAACATGCGATAGTCATCGGTCCAACACCTCCCGGAACGGGGGTTACTGCCTTAGCAATTTTTGCGACTTCGTCAAAATCAACGTCACCTACAATACCATTGTTTGTTTTATTAATACCTACATCTATTACTATGGCATTTTTTTTAACCCAATCCCCTTTTACAAGCTTGGGTTTACCAACAGCTGTAATAATTATATCAGCTTTATTACACTCACTTTTTAAATCTTTAGTTTTTGAATGGGTAATTGTTACTGTACAATTCTCCCTTAATAATAATTGAGCCATAGGTTTTCCATTCAAATTAGACCTTCCAATTATTACAACATGTTTACCACTTAAATTTTTTTCGACCTCTTTAAGTAAAATAAGACATCCTAAAGGTGTGCATGGTATTTTACTTTCATTTCCTGAAGATAGATTACCAACATTGATGGGATGAAATCCGTCAACGTCCTTTTCTGGTAGAATGGTCTCTATAACTTTCTGTTTGTTTATATGTTGAGGTAAAGGTAATTGCACAAGAATACCCGATACTTTTTTATTTTTGTTCAGTTCAATAATTTTGTCTAAAACAATTTTTTCCTTTATATTTTCAGGATATCTTATTACTTCAGAGTCTATGCCTATTTCTTTTGAATATTTTATTTTATTTTTGACATAAATCTGGCTTGCAGGATCTTCTCCCACAAGAATAACGGATAAGCCTGGAGCTATTTTTAAGTTTGATTTAAATTCTATAATCTTTTTCTTTAATTTTTCTCTTAATCCCTCAGCTATTTTTTTTCCATCTATAATCATATTTAAAACAGAGCTGGTGCAAAAAATTCAAAAACCAAGTTTCTTAAAAACATCAAGAGTAAAATAAGAATAACTGGTGATATATCTATACCACCAAGATTTGGTAAAAAATTTCTTATTGGCCTTAAAAGTGGATCTGTCATTTTATAACTTATATCAAGCAGAGAGTAGACTAATCTATTTGAAGTATTTAAAACATTGAAAGCAATTAACCAACTTAGTAATGCATTAATAATTAAAACCCATATATAAATACTAACCAAACTATCAATTAAAATTAAAACTGATTTCATTTTTTATTTTTTTTCTACGTAAATTGATTGACTTGGGAATGCAAAAGAAGCCTTATTTCTCTCAACAATTTCTTTTATTGCTATTGCTAATCTTTCTTTAACTTTTAACCATTCAGACCATCTATTTGTATTCGTAAAACATCTAACATACATATCTATTGAACTATCTGAAAACTTATCAATCCTTACTGCATGAGTAGTGTTTTCGCTTATCTTATAATCTTTTGAGGTTGTAATGTATTTATCAATTTCATCTCGGATTTTTTTTAGCTGATCAACTGTAGTATCGTATTGTAGAGTAATGATCCAATTAATTCGCCAGTTTGTTGTCTGACTAATGTTTATTACTGCGTTCTCAGCAAATTGAAAATTAGGAATTACAGCAACTGATTTATCAAATTTTCTTACTACCGTCGATCTAAATCCAATCTTTTCTACAATTCCCTCAATAATATTTTCAACTAAAATCCAATCTCCAACTTTAAATCTTTTTTCAACTAAAACCAAAATACCAGAAATTAAATTTTTAAATAAATCTTGAGCACCTAAAGCTACTGCTACACCGAATAAACCTAATCCAGCTATGATAGGACCTATCTTAATACCCCAAAGTTCTAAAACTGCAGCTGCTCCAAGAATTAAAATTAAAATTTTAAATGCTTTTATTATCCAGTTTAAAAGATCTTTTGATAAAAGATCTTCTACAGTTTTTATTAAAACCGATATCGGACCAATAATTTGATGAAGTGACCAAAAAATTAAAATTGTTATTAGTGTTCTGTTTGCGTTATCTATAAAGTTTTCAGTGCTATCACCTAAAGATACGTAGCTTGTTGCAACAAAAAACCCTACTACAATAGGAAAAAATTTTGTTGGGCCTTTTAAAGACTCTACTAGGGTGTTGTCAAATTTGTTTGATGTTTTGGAAACATACTTTTCAAGACGTTTAATAATAAATTTTGCAAATAAACCTCTTAGAAAAAGGAATAAGAAAAAAATAATTAAAGCGATGATAATTTCTGAAATATTTATCCCAGAAATTCCATTTTTCCAAACGTCAATAAACAATTCTATAAATTCTTCTGTTTTATCCATTTTTAATTTTTTCTATTTTTAATAGCTCTTCTCCAGGATTAAAAGTTTCTGTTTTTTTCCAGCCTTTAGATTCTAAAAATTCTTTAATTTTTTTACTTATACACATAACTGTGCATTGTGTCATCAATTCTGAAAGGGAGTATTTACTTACTATCTGATCAAAACTTTCTGCACTTCTTTTAGAATAAATAAGTGTTACATCTGGGGGGGTATTTTTTGATTAAATCTAAACTTTCACTGTTCAGGTCTGTTATTTTGCTTGAGGTGTAATTTATTATTTTTTTAACTTTAAATCCAGAAAGTTTGAGATCTCTATCCAGATCATAAGAAACAACATCTCCACATAAATATGCTAAATTTTTTATTTTTTTTTCAGAGTTTAAAATTATATTTTTAAGAGCATTGACCGTACCTGAAGCAGCCACTGTATTAGTAAATCCTTTTAATCTTAAAGATCTCTCAGTTATATTTCCAACACAGAAACATTTTATATTTTTTTCATCATTTTTTAATTGTAAAAATCTGACTGCATTAGCACTAGTAAAAATTAAACCGTCAAATTCTTTTGTATTAATTGGTTCCATGTTTGCAGAGTTAATACTCAAAGTTGGCAAGTGTATAATTTTATAGTTTGATGAAAAAAAATTTGTCATCAAATCCTCAGCATCTATTAAAGGTCTTGTAAAAATAATATTCATCTTTTTTTAATAAAATTTTTTCCAGCTTTTTTTAGAATTTCTTCACCTGCTATTTTGCCTAGACTTTGAGGATCAGTTGATTTTCCAGATTTAATTACATTGTATACTTCTTTACCGTCATCTGAAAAAAGTTGAGCTTCTAAATCAATATTATTTCCTTTAAGAACAGCTGAGCAACCAACCGCTGTATCACAGTCTCCTCCTAATGTTTTTAAAAAACTTCTTTCAGCTAACGCACATATTTCTGTACTAGTGTGGTTAATCTTTTTTAAAATTTTTTTAACATACTCGTCGTTTTCTCTACATTGTACAGCAATAATCCCTTGTCCTGCGGTTGGAATTAGTTCTTTTAGAGAAAATATTTGTTTAATATGATTTTCTAAATTTAATATTTCTAAGCCTGCTAAAGCTAAAATCGCACCATCATATTCTCCTCTTTCTATTTTTTCAATTCTTGTATCTACGTTACCTCTAATGCTTTCAACTTTGATGTTTTTATTTAAAAGTTTAATTTGAAGTTCTCGTCTCTTAGAACTTGAACCAATTTTACCTTCTTTTATGTCTGATATTTTATTAAAACTTTTTGAAACAAATGTTTCTCTCGCATCATTTCTTTCTAAGTAGGCATGAATAGTTAGACCTTTAGTTTCTTCTGAGTCCATATCTTTAAGAGAGTGAACTGCTATATCAATTTCTTTTTTAATCAATTTATCTTCTATTTCTTTACAAAATAAATCTTTTCCACCAATTTCAGAAATTTTTTTATTCTGAAATAAATCACCTGATGTTTTAATTTTTTTAATTAAAATTTCTTTATCAATTCCTTGTACTTGACTTAAGATATTGCTCTTAACTTTATTGGCATAAGCCAAAGATAGTTTGCTGCCCCTGGCACCTATAGTAATTTTGTTGTCCATTTATAAATAAAGATTTATATTTTATAATATCTAATTTAATGAAAAAAAAACTTACTTTTTTAGGAATTGAAACGAGCTGTGACGAAACTGCTGCAGCAATAGTTCAGGAAAATGGCGATAGCACTGCAAATGTATTATCAAATATAGTCTCTAGTCAAATTAAAGAGCATAAAAAATTTGGTGGGGTTGTCCCTGAAATAGCAGCGAGATCACATATTGAAAATATTGATTTTATTATTGAGAAAGCTCTTCAAAAAAGTAAAAAAAAAATTAAAGACTTAGATGGTATTGCAGCAACAGCTGGACCAGGTTTAGTAGTATGTTTGCATGTAGGTTTTAACATTGGAAAAAGTATTGCTGCTTTTGGAAATAAATTATTTTTTCCCATAAATCATTTGGAGGGACACGCACTTAGTCCTAGTATTGAAAATAAAATATCTTTTCCATATTTATTGCTTTTGGTTTCAGGTGGTCACTCTCAGTATTTAATTGTAAAAGGCGTAAATAATTATAAACAAATTGGTACCACAATTGATGACGCTGTAGGTGAAGCTTTTGATAAAACTGCAAAAATTTTGAATCTAGGATATCCTGGTGGACCTAACGTTGAAAAATTTTCAAAATTAGGGATAAAAGATAGTTTTATTTTACCCCAGCCAATTATAAATAGAGCAGGATGTAATTTATCCCTGGCTGGTCTGAAAACCGATGTGTTAAGGAAGTCAAAAAACTTAAATTCAAACAAAGAAAGATATAATCTAGCTGCATCATTTCAAGAAACTGTAAATAAAATTTTGAAGAAAAAAACAGAAGTAGCAATGAAGCAGTTTAGAAATGAAATTACCAATAAATCTTTAAAATATTTTGTAGTTGCAGGTGGAGTAGCTTCTAACGAAACAATTAGAAAAGGTTTAAAAGAAGTTTCATTAAAAATGAATTTTAAACCAATTTTTCCCTCTAAAGAGTTTTGCGGTGATAATGCTGCTATGATTGCATGGGCTGGAATTCAAAGATTTAAAAAGAAGTTATTCAATAAGAAAAATGAGACGGTAAAGTCTAGATGGCCTCTAGATGTCAAAGCACCTTTTTTAAAAGGGCCAGGCTTAAAATTTTAATGAATTATTGGTTATTAAAATCAGAACCTGATGTTTGGTCAATTGAACAACAAAAAGATGCTGGTAGTGAAGGTGTAGCTTGGGATGGTGTAAGAAATTATCAAGCTGCAAATAATTTAAGATCAATGAAGCTAGGAGATCTTTGCTTTTTCTATCATTCTAATATTGACAAAGAAATTGTCGGAATAGTAGAAGTTATTAAAGAAGCTTTTCCAGATAAAACTGATAAGAAAAAAAAGTTTGTTGCTGTTCAAGTCAGGTTTATTCAAAAATTGAAATCTCCTGTTTCTTTGGTAAAAATTAAAAAAAACAAGGCTATTTCTCATTTACCGCTAATTAAACAAAGCCGATTATCGGTGATGCCTATAGACTATAAAAGCTGGAAAATAATTTGCAAGATGGGTAAAATAATTTAAATATTACGTTTTGAGGATATATGGCAAAAAGAAGTAAAAAGAAAAAAAGAAAATCAAAATCTAGGAAAAAGAAAAGTTTTAAAAGAAAAAAGAAAAAAATTCTTAGAAAAAAGAAAAAGAAAATTTCATCAAAAAAGAAGAGCTCAAAGCAAATAGAAGACTCTGATGGAAATATAGTGTTTAAAGTTCCACCAAGTTGGGAAAAGCAAGCCTATGTAAATCAATCTCAATACGCAAAAAAATATAAATTATCAATAAAAGATAACGATGGGTTTTGGAAAAAAGAAGGGAAAAGAATTACCTGGATAAAACCATATACAAAAATAAAGGATGTAAAGTACAGCAAAGAGGATGTTAGTATTAAATGGTATTATGATGGTACATTAAACGCATCAGCCAATTGTATTGATAGACATTTAGATAAAAAAGGAAATAAAACTGCAATTATATGGGTTGGTGATGACCCAAGTGACTCCAAAAAAATATCTTATAAAGAACTTCATAAAAATGTTTGTAAAGCAGCTAATGGATTAAAAAGTATAGGGATTCAAAAAGGAGACAGGGTAACCATTTATCTTACTATGATACCAGAACTTGCTTACACTATGTTAGCATGTGCTAGGATTGGTGCTGTTCACTCAATTATATTTGGTGGATTTTCTCCAGACTCGATTGCTACAAGAATTAATGATTGTGAGTCAGATTATGTAATTACAGCAGATGAAGGAGTAAGAGGTGGAAAAATAATTCCACTAAAGAAAATTGCTGATGAAGCCATGATGCAATGCCCAAATGTAAAAAAATGTGTAGTTGTTAAAAGGACTGGTAATACAGTTGATTGGAATGACGATCGAGATATTTCTTACGATGATATTACAAAAGACGTTCCTGATAAATGTGCAGCAGAAGAGATGAACGCAGAAGACCCACTATTTATTCTTTATACTTCTGGATCTACTGGTAAACCAAAAGGTGTTTTACATACTACAGGCGGGTATATGGTTTATGCTTCAATGACACATCAGTATATTTTTGATTACAAAAATAAAGATATATATTGGTGTACTGCGGACATCGGTTGGGTCACTGGGCACAGCTATATTATTTATGGACCTTTGGCTAACGGTGCTACCACTATTATGTTTGAGGGTGTTCCTAATTACCCTGATAATTCAAGATGGTGGCAAATAGTTGATAAATACAAAGTCAATATTTTTTATACAGCTCCAACAGCAATTCGTGCACTGATGCGTGAGGGAGATGGTCCAGTCAAAAAAACAAGTCGAAAATCACTTAAACTTCTTGGTACAGTAGGAGAACCAATAAATCCTGAAGCATGGATGTGGTATTACAAAACAGTTGGTGAAAAAAAATGTCCAATTGTAGATACTTGGTGGCAAACTGAAACTGGTGGAATTTTAATTGCTCCCCAGCCTGGTGCTATAAGTTTAAAACCTGGTTCGGCGACTAAACCTTTTTACGGTATCAAGCCTGCAATAGTAGATGAGTCAGGAAAAGTTTTAAAAGGAGCATGTAAAGGAAGGCTTTGCATGACTCAATCTTGGCCTGGACAAATGAGAACAGTTTATGGTGACCACAAAAGATTTATTGATACATATTTCTCTCAATTCGATGGTAAATATTTTACTGGCGATGGATGTAGAAGAGACAAAGATGGATATTATTGGATTACAGGAAGAGTGGACGATGTAATAATTGTTTCGGGTCACAATCTAGGTACTGCCGAGATAGAAAGCGCATTCGTAGCCCATAATAAAGTTGCTGAAGCTGCCGTAGTTGGTTTTCCTCACGAAATAAAAGGCAATGGTCTTTATTGTTATATAACATTAAATGCAGGTGAAAGCCCAAATGGTGATTTAGAAAGAGAGCTAAAGCTTTGGGTTAGAAAGCAAATAGGTCCAATCGCAACTCCAGACTATATTCAATTTGCTCCTGGATTACCAAAAACAAGATCAGGAAAAATTATGAGACGTATTCTTAGAAAAATTGCTGCGAATGAACATCATGATCTTGGCGATACGACTACTCTTGCTGATCCATCTGTAGTAGACTCTTTAATTGAAAATAGAAAAGAAAAATAGATCTAATTTCCGGTAAAGTTATTTACTAACTTTTTAAAATCTTTTTGAACATTATTCCATTTGAGAAATACAGAATTTAAAACAATTTGTTTATCAAATTTTTTGAGTTCATCAGCTATCGGTGCCCATTTGTACAAAGCAAATGCACTATTTTCAAAAGGCTTACTATTGCAATATGTTTCCCAATTAATGTTTGGAAATCTAAAATTAAATTCTTTAGTTGCATTTTCGTAAGCATCTGAGTCCATGCCATTAGCTTTCTCATTATTTAAAATTTCGAAAAAGATTTGATTAGCTAAATCAGTTTTTGTAAATTTTTTTTCTTTATACAAAAAAGAAAAGCAAAAGAATGTACAGTCAATTAGAGACACTACATAAATTTGCCATTTTGCAATATTTATTGATTTTAGAAAATCTTTATCTTCAAACATAATTATATGCTTAGCTCCCATTCTGGTTTTTAAATAACCATACAAAGTCATTTGGCTTACCTGAGCTGATTGCTCTTGAATGAAAACTTTAAGTTGATCGACAGTCTTTATTTGCCTGTATTTTGAGAAAATCCTTTTTATAGGAAATAGGTATTTTTCAAGGTCTTTAAGATTCAATTTCACGTTGTATTATTAAAATAGCAGACTATTTTCTTATGTAAAAGGGTATCTTTATGGGTCTTTTTTGCCATTTTTTGTCTTTTAATTAACGTCGATTTAAGTATGCTTCGCCAGATACTCTTAACAAAAAAAGGGAGGAAAGACATGTCAAACAAAGAATCACATTGGCAAAAGACCAAAAACCATATGTTTGTAACATTGGCTATTTGGTTCTTTTTCTCAATAGTAATATTTATGTTCGGTGAGTCGGTGAATCAAGGATCGTTTCTTGGTTACCCACTAGCTTACTATATGTCAGCACAAGGATCACTTGCTGCTTTCGTAATTTTAATCTTTTGGTTTGCTAACAAACAGGAGAAAATCGACGACGAACACGGATATGGTGGTGAAAGGGAGGATGACTAATGTTTAAAGGTGGTTTTATACAAAACCTTCCCAAGATCTACGGATTATACACCGGAGGTTTCCTAGTATTCATCTTATTGATGGCAGTACTAGAATCAGCTGGTGTTAGCGCAGCGAACATAGGTATTATGTTTGTAGCCTTTACAGTGCTTATCTACGCATTGATCGGTTACTTATCTAGAACTATTCAAGTTGACGCTTACTACGTAGCGGGAAGACAAGTACCAACGGTATTTAATGGAATGGCGACAGCAGCTGACTGGATGTCAGGTGCATCGTTCGTTGCAATGGCTGGTGGTATTTATTTTGGTGGCTATACTTACATGGCATTCTTAGTTGGATGGACTGGTGGATACGTATTAGTATCGACTCTTCTAGCACCATATTTAAGAAAATTTGGTTGTTATACTGTGCCAGACTTTATTGGAACTAGATACGGCGGAAATCTTCCAAGATTTTGCGCAACTTTAGTTCTAGTATTAGCTTCGTTCACTTACGTGACTGCACAAATTAATGCTACTGGAACAATCGCTTCAAGAGCTTTACAAATTCCATTTGAACTTGGAGTTTGGGTTGGTTTAGCAAGTATTTTAATGTGCTCAATGTTAGGTGGAATGAGAGCTGTAACATGGACACAGGTAGCACAATATATCGTGTTAATTGTAGCGTACCTAATACCAGTATTTTGGATGGGAAGTAAGTTAGGAAATCCTTTCCCACACTTTATGCTTGGTGATGAAGTACAACGTTTAGCTGAACTCGAAAGTCAGTATGGGTTAACTAAGAACACAGGGGCTGCTATTAAAGAAGCTGGTGTTCCTGGTGGATTAAAATATATTTCTAATCCACACTCTGCTGTACCTGCGGGTGGAATGGCTGTATGGAAATACTTATCGCTTGCGATCTGTATGATGGTTGGAACTGCATCGTTACCTCATATCTTAATGAGATACTTTACAACTCCTTCTGTTAAATCAGCGAGAAAATCAGTGGCTTGGTCACTATTCTTTATCTTCTTGCTGTATTTCTCTGCGCCTATGCTAGCAACACTATCTAAACTTCAGTTAATGGATCCAAACTTGCCTACTGCGATCATCGGTAAATCGATCTCAGAGGTTCAAAGTATACCATGGGTTCAAAACTGGTCTGCAGTAAAACAAGTATTTATTGCTGACTTCAACGGTGATGGAATATTACAGTTGAACGAATGGTTTATGAGAGGTGACGTAGTAGTATTAGCGACTCCTGAAGTTGCTGGTTTACCTTACGTTATTTCTGGATTAGTTGCTGCAGGTGGTATGGCTGCTGCCATGTCAACTGCCGATGGATTAGTTTTAGCGATATCAAACTGTTTATCACATGATATCTACTACAAAATAATCGATCCGAAAGCTGACGTTAAAAAACGACTAATCGTAGCTCGTGTACTTCTAGTAGTAATTGGTGCTGCCGCTGCTTATATCTCTTCAATGAGATTAACAAGCATTCTGGGAGCAGTAGCTTGGGCATTCGACTTTGCAATGTCAGGCTTATTCTTCCCACTTGTACTTGGTGTATGGTGGAAGAGAGCTACTAAAGAAGGTGCAGTTGCAGGAATACTTGGAGGTCTAATCTCTGGTACGGCATACTTAATTTATGTTGGACCTAAGTTTATGGCAAATACTCCATGGCTTGGAATTGACCACTTAAGATTCGGTATAATAGGGGCTTCAGTAAGCTTAGTTGCAATGGTTGTAGTAAGCTTAATGACAAAAGAACCTAGTGCTGCCGTTCAGAAGATGGTTGATGACGTTAGAATACCTAGCGGAAGAGCTATTCTTGGAAAACAACACTAAATAAAATTATTTATTATAAAAGGGGCGACTTGTTCGCCCCTTTTTTTTTGCTTTAAGGTAATATTTTCACATGCTACTTTAACTAATGCCGCTTTGGATATTAATAATAGATTATATTCTTGGAATAATCATGTGGACTTTAATCGGAAGGTCGGCGATGAATATTTTTCAAAGAGAGGACTCCAATTTCTTTTTTATGAAAGCTTTCGTTAAATTTACAAACCCTATAATTAAGATATTTAGGTTCATAACTCCAAGTTTTATAATACCACTTTTTGTTCCATTATACGTTGCATGGTTTTTTTACATGTTTAGGTTTTACGCAATGCCCTATATCCTGGGGTATGACGTTATGGGCATGCTATCTTTTCCATTAGAAAGCGATATAGCAAAAGAAATTTATCGTTTATTTAATAGATAATTTAAATAAAATTGTCTAAAAACTTACTTTAAAAATAATAAAATATGCCTGGAAAAATTTATTCACTTATAATTTTTTTAACTCTTTTTTGGATTTACTGTCTTTATGTAGGATTTAAAAATCATAAAAAAACATTTACTCCGGTAGACTTCTTTATTTATGGAAGGAATATACCTTCATGGGTTTATGTAACTGTAGCTACAGGCACTATTTTTTCTTGTTGGATATTTTTCGTACAGCCTAGTTTAATGTTATTGAATGGTTTTCCTTATGCGTCAACATCTCTTTCTGTGGTAGGTATCTCATTAGTTGGCTTACTTTTTTTGAAAAAACAATGGATGCTATCAAAAAAATTCGGCTTTGTAACACCTGCTGAAATGTTTTCAACTTATTTTAAAAGTGATTTGATTAGAATTCTAATCGTTGTTATAGGTGTTGGGTTTGCCATTCCATTTATTGCAATGCAGCTCTCTCTGGCTGGAATAATGTTAAGTATAGTCACTGATAATATGATAGGTTCGGGTTCAGCATCCTTACTACTAGGTTGTATTATCGTAGTTTATTTATGTTTAAGTGGTATCAGGTCTTTAATTTTTATCGATACTTTAAATTTTCTTCTAACAATATTTGGAATAATTGCTTTAGGTTTCGTTGTTTATGATCTTGTTGGTGGATGGAACTTATTAAATGAAAGTTTATCGAGGATATCCAATATTAAAGAAAGTTTATTCAACATAAAAGAAAGCTACAACTCCTACCTTACAGTACCAGGAACAATTAAGATGGTAGAGATCTTAGATAGTGACTTAAATTATGGAGGAATTTGGACAAGTTCAATGATTTTAACTTTTGTGTTAGCTATTTCAGGCATAATTATTTCACCTAGTTTTTCAATGTTGGTCTTTTCAAGTAGAGAAGTAAAATCTATTGGAACTCAGCATGTTTGGTTTTCATCTTTTTTAATAGGATTTATTTTAATTTTTTTTACATCAGCCATTGGGATTGGTTCAATTTTCTTAGGTTCGAATGAGGTTGTTAACCAAACCGGTAACAATATTTCTAATGTTCTTCCAGGTAATATATCACCAGATAATCTTGGTGGTCTTGTTCCGCATATAATTAATGTTATAGGAGAATATTCACCGTTATTTTTTGGATTACTATTAATTTGTGGAATAGCTTCCGTACAATCTGCGAGTATAATTTATATAAGCACAAGTGCTCTCCTGACAAGAGATGTGTTGAAGAAATTCTTTATTCAAAATATGAACGGTAATGAACAAATTTTTTCTTTTAGAATAATATTGATGGTATTATTTATTTTTTCATTAATTTTATCAATTCAAAGTCCGAATTCAGTTTTTGATTTAGGTAGTTTTGCCTTAGGTATTGCATGTCAAATGTTTGTTCCTTTACTTGCAATATGCTACTTCCCTTGGTTTACAAAAAATGGGGTAGCCTTAGGAATTGTTGTAGGAATAATTACAGTTTTCTTTACTGAACAAATTGGTCAAGTAATGTTTGGAAATTTAATTAATTGGGAAAAATGGCCCCTAACTATACACTCAGCTTTTTGGGGAGTCTTATTTAACTTTATTTCAGCAGTTGTAATTTCATTTATCACTCAAGATACAAAAGAAAATAATCATAAAAGTAAAATTCATGAATTCTTTAGTGATCATAGAAATTTATCAATGAGTAGAAGAAGTCTAAAACCAAGTGCATGGATAGTTACTGTTGCTTGGATATTTTTTTCAATAGGCCCTGGTTTATTGATAGGCAATCAAATGTTTGGAAACCCAAACAATGTCGAAAGTTGGTCGTTTGGAATGCCCTCTATATGGGTATGGCAAATTATTTTCTGGTTGCTTGGTGTGGTTTTAGTATGGTTTTTAGCTTTTAAAATGGGGATGTCCACTCCATCAGACAAAACAATTATTTCTCAATCTGAGGATGTTGGTGGTAGAAGTTAAAAAGTTGAAAATTTTTTTGACATAAAAAAAATTAAAACTATAACTAAACCATAATGAGTGGTGCAATCAAAATTTCCCCGTCTATTTTGTCTGCTGATTTTAGTAAATTAGGTGAAGAAATAATTTCATTGGATAAAGCCGGAGCTGACTATATTCATGTTGATGTTATGGACGGACATTTTGTGCCTAATCTAACCATTGGTCCAGAAGTTGTAAAAAAGTTAAGACCATTTACAAAAAAAACTTTTGATGTTCATCTCATGATATCCCCAGTTGATAACTATATAAAACAATTCTCAGAGGCTGGGTCGGACATTATTACTTTTCACCCAGAAGCAACAGATAATACAGCTCGCACAATTGGCTTAATTAAAAAATATAAAAAGAAGGTTGGAATTTCTTTGAAACCTAAATCAAATATTGACTTAATAGAAAAATACTTAAATCAAATCGATTTAATTTTGATAATGAGTGTCGAACCAGGTTTTGGAGGACAAAAGTTTATGCCAGAGGTGCTTGATAAAGTAAAAAGGTTGAGAAAGATTATATCAGAAAAAAACCTAAACATTGATATTGAAATTGACGGCGGTATCAATTTTAAAAATTCAAAACAAGTAAAAAACGCAGGCGTTAATATATTGGTTTCTGGTTCTACTATTTTTAATGAAAATAATGGAGACTTAAAAAAAAATATTGAGCTTCTACGCTCTGCTTAATAAATGTTAGATCTTGAAAGTATCTACCTTTACTTCCTATCTTTAAAAAAGATAACAATAAAAACAATAAGAAGATTTTTTTTTTCTACTCCGTTCTATAATAAAAGATTAGTAACAGAAATTCCTTCGAGATTTTTTTTCTACCCCAATCCATATCTTTTGTCTCCATTTTTAAATCACAAAGAGACTCTTTTAAAAATCTCAAAATTTGAAGCAAATTATTTTTGGAATAATTCGAAAAGTAAAAGTGACATAAAAAATTTACATAGTTTTTTATGGCTTAATCTTATTGATAGAAAAAATGACAAAGAGTCTATGAAAAAAATTGTTAGCGACTGGATAAAGATATATGGAAATTACAAAAAAGAGATTTGGGATGAAAATATTTTGAGTAAAAGAATTATTGCTTGGATTTCTAATGCAGATTTATTTTTAGATAAAAAGGAGGATAAATTTCTTAAATTCTTTACAACATTTCTAATAAAACAAGTTAATTTTATAAAGAAAAATCTGAATATTGTTTCTTACGATACTACTAAAATATCCTGTTTAGCATCAATTATATTATCTGGCTTGGTTTTTAAAGAATATTATCAAAATTATAATTTTGGTATGCGGGAATTAAAAAAAATTATTATTAATTTTTTTGATAAAGATGGTTTTCCAAAAAATAGGAATCCCGAACATCTGATACTATTTTTACAATATTTCATAATCATAAAAGAATGGATAAAAAATGGACAAGAGTCAGTTCCTGATTATTTAAATGACATAATCGACAGAAATATGATTTGTTTAAATTCTCTTAAAAATGAGAATAAAAATTTGCCTCTTTTTAATGGGACTACGGAAAAAAATTTGGATAGTTTTTTTTTATATTTATCAAAATTAAATTACATTTTTGATAAAAAATTAAAAATTGTTGGTCAGATACAAATTGTAAACAATAAAAAAAATACACTGTATTTTGACTCTGGCGAACCTCCAATTTATGAATATTCAAAAGACTACCAGTCAGGACCATTGTCTTTCGAATTTTTTTACGAAGACAATAAAATAATAACTAATTGCGGATACGGAAGGAAAATATCCAAAAAGACTCAACTTATTAGCAAATTTACATCTGCGCAGTCTACTTTATGTTTAAATGATACTTCTGTTGTTAAATTTCAAAGAAATAATTTAATAAATAAAACTTTTGGATCAACCATAAATGATGGCTTTAAAATTTCTGATTCCATACGTGAAGAAAATAAAAATGATATATATATTGCAGCAACTCATAATGCTTATTTAAGTAAGTATGGATATTTACATAAACGGGAAATTAAGATTTTAAAAAAAAGTGGCATTGTTAGTGGTGTAGACACTCTTATAAAAAAAAGGAATGTGCCCCAAGGATTAGGGTTTAGTGTAAGATTTCATATATACCCAGGTATATCTGCTATCAAAACTTTAAGTGGGCAAAGTGTTCTTTTACAAATAAATCAAAAAAAATCTTGGATACTTGTTTCTGATAGCCATAATCTGGAAATTGAAAGAGGATTATTTATGGGGAGAAATAAAGTAGTGAGTAACAACTGTGCAGTGATTTATGGTAATACAAATCAACAAGATACATGTATAAAATGGGAGCTTAAAAGATCAGTTTAAAAAATTATGAAAAGAAAAATTAGAAATGCCTTAATTTCAGTATCTGACAAAACTGATTTAGAGAAAATATTATTAATTTTAAAAAAAAATGGAGTTAATATTATAAGCTCTGGAGGTACCTACAAAAAGATTGTTAGTCTTGGATTTGAATGTACAGAGGTTTCAAGATTTACAAAATTTAAGGAGATGCTTGATGGAAGGGTAAAAACTCTTCACCCTAAGATTCACGCCGGAATTTTAAGCAATAGGTCAAACAAAAAACACCAAAATCAAATGAATAAAAATAAATTCAAAAATATTGATTTAATTATTGTAAATTTTTATCCATTTCAAGAAACTGTTATTAAAAATAAAAATAAAAGTAGCATAATTGAAAATATTGATATTGGTGGACCCACAATGGTTAGAGCTGCAGCTAAAAATTTTAGGGATGTAACAATAATTACTGACAAAAATGATTATGAGTCCTTAATAAATCAATTGAACAAAAACAAAGGCTCTACTAGTTTAAATTTTAGAGAATACATGGCTAGTAAAGCTTTTGGCCTGACTGCTTATTACGACTCTATTATTTCAAATTGGTTCAATAAAGAACTTAATATAAGTTTTCCAAATACGATGACAATCCCAGGAAAAAAATTAACTCAATTGAGATATGGTGAAAATCCACATCAAAAAAGCAGTATTTATTTAAACACGGCAAATGATAAAGAAATTGGTTTGAGGAAAATATCAGGCAAGAATTTAAGTTATAATAATTATAATGATATATTTTCAGGCCTAGAAATTTTAGGCTCACTAAATAAAAAAGGTACAGTTATTATTAAACATGCTAATCCTTCCGGGGTATCGATGGATGCTTCGCCACTTAAGTCATTTAAAAATGCCCTGTTATGCGACCCTGTGAGTGCATTTGGAGGAATAGTAGCATGCAATTTTAATATAAACAAAAAAATTGCAGAAGAGATTTCTAAAACATTTTTTGAGGTCATTTTGGCTAAAAAGTTTGATAAAGAAGCTTTAAAAATTTTGCTATCAAGAAAGAAATTAATATTGATAGATATATCAAAATTCAAATTAAAGTCTGATAATCAAATAAAAAGTTTTGATAATTCTTTCTTAATTCAAGATAAAAATCATGAAATTTTCAATTATAATAAACTAAAATTTGTTACAAAATTAAAACCCTCTAAAAGAGAATTAAAATGCGCTGAATTTGCCATGAATGTGTGTAAATTTGTTAAGTCAAATTCAATTGTTGTTACAAAAGATTTTTCTACAATAGGTATTGGGGCTGGGCAACCAAGTAGAGTAGACAGTTGCAAAATTGCAGTGGAAAAAGCTAGAACTTTTCAGCCAAAAAAAATGAGAAATTCTATAGCAGCCTCAGATGCTTTTTTCCCTTTTCCCGATGGTATAAAGAATTTAGTTAAATCTGGTGTAAAGTTAATAATTCAGCCTGGAGGATCAATTAGAGATAAAGAGTCAATTCTTGTTGCCGATAAAGCAAAAGTAAAGATGGTTTTTACTGGAACAAGACACTTCAATCATTAAGAAATTCTATCTACTTTAGCCGCTAACACGAAGTCGCTTTCATGCAAACCTTTAATGGCATGAGTGAAAATCTTAATTTTAGCATAACCCCAGCCAAACCAGATATCTGGGTGATGTCCTTCTGTTTCGGCAATCTGTCCTACTTTATTTACAAAGTTTTGACTCTCCAGAAAATTTTTAAATTTAAACTCTTTGATTAAGTAATAAGTTTTATCATCATCAGCCTTAACGTCCCATCCATCTACTTTTTTTAAATATTTGTGAATTTCATTAGTATCAAAACTTGGGATACCTCCCTCACAAGGAATACATTTTTTGTCTGCTAAATCTGTCATAATTATCAGTATGGAGCGGGAGAAGGGAATTGAACCCTCGGCCTAAACGTTGGCAACGTTTCGCTCTACCACTGAGCTACTCCCGCACCTTAAACATTATATTACAATAATTTTCCCCCGGTCAATTAACTAATTTGGCTTATTCATTGAGGTGAAAAAATCTGCATTATTTTTTGTATTTTTAAGCTTAGATATAAGGAATTCTATACCGTCCATTGTACCCATTGGGCTTATTATTCTTCTAAGCACATTCATTTTTGTAAGATCCTCTTTTTTAAATAGTAATTCTTCTCTTCTTGTTCCTGATCTTGTGATGTCCACTGCTGGATAAATTCTTTTATCAGAAACTTTTCTGTCAAGTATAAGCTCTGAGTTACCTGTACCTTTAAATTCTTCAAATATAACTTCGTCCATTCTACTACCAGTGTCAACCAAAGCTGTTGATATTATTGTTAACGAACCACCTTGCTCTACATTTCTGGCTGCACCAAAAAATCTTTTTGGTCTTTGAAGTGCATTTGCATCAACACCTCCGGTTAAGACCTTACCAGAACTTGGTACTACAGCGTTATAGGCTCTACCTAATCTTGTGATCGAGTCCAAAAGAATAACAACGTCCTTTTTATGCTCCACTAATCTTTTTGCTTTTTCTATTACCATTTCAGCTACTGCAACATGCCGCGAAGCTGGTTCATCAAATGTAGAACTAATAACTTCACCTTTTACAGTTCTTTGCATATCTGTCACCTCTTCAGGTCTCTCATCTATTAGCAATACCATTAAATAACATTCAGGATGATTGGCTGCTAAAGAATGTGCTATATTTTGTAAAATTATAGTCTTTCCTGCTTTGGGAGGTGAAATTATCAATGATCTTTGTCCTTTGCCTATAGGGCTTACAAGATCTATGAGTCTTGCGGTTTGATCTGGTTTTTTTTCTGCTATATTTTTTTCTACTTCCATTTTTAACTGTTGATTAGGATAAAGTGGGGTAAGGTTATCAAATGCAATTTTATTTCGTCCCTTGTCTGGGTCTTCAAAATTTATCTGATTTACTTTTAATAAAGCGAAATATCTTTCTGCATCCTTGGGTGCTCTAATTTCTCCTTCAACAGAGTCTCCTGTTCTAAGACCAAATCTCCTTATTTGACTTGGACTTACATAAATATCATCTGGGCCAGGTAAGTAGTTCGACTCTATAGCTCTTAAAAAACCAAAACCATCTTGTAATACCTCTAAGACACCGCCTCCTGTAATTTGTTCATTTTTATCAGCAAGCTTTTTTAAAATAGAAAATAAAATCTCTTGTTTTCTCAATGTACTTGGATTTTCAATACCAAGTTTTTCGGCTTGAGAAATGAGCTCTGATGGCGTTTTCTTTTTTAGTTCTTGTAAGTTCATAGTGATTATTTTTTTGAGGTAAGTAATTTTAATATAGTTAATTAAATAATTTTTTCAAGTCTAAATAGGCTTAAAAACCACTAAAAATATAATAATTATTAGCAAGATCGTAGGAACTTCATTAATAATTCTAAAAAATTTAGGTGAATGCTCATTTCTATCGAAGCTAAAATTCTTCAAACAATTGAATAAAAAAAAGTGATAAAAGGTAAGTGATAATACGAGCAACATTTTAGCTATTAACCAAAGCTCGCCAAAAGATTGCAAGCCTATCGAATGAATTAATATTAAACCAAATAACCAAGATAGAATCATAGCTGGATTCATTATGTAAACAAATAATCTTCTTTCCATAATCTTAAAGATATTTTTCACTTCGTCACTTTTACTTTCTGAATGATAGACAAAGATTCTTGGTAAATATAATAAACCTGCCATCCAAGATATAATAGCAATTAAATGCAAAGATTTAAAAAGTAAATAAAAATTCATTTTAGATAAATTTTTCTGCCAAATGCTGTAGCAAAACTATATGATCATCATTATCGTTTAGACAAGGCACGACATCAAAATTTTTCCCACCATTTTTTATAAAGCTTTCTTTACCTTGGATAGAAATTTCTTCTAAAGTTTCGACACAATCCGATGAGAACCCAGGACAAATCACTAATATATTTTTTTTACCCTCTTTTGGTAAATTTTCTAATGTTTTATCGGTATATGGTTGAAGCCATTCTTGGGGACCAAATCGTGATTGAAAAGTAGTTTTAATTGGAATTTTCTTAAATTTTTCAGATAACAACCTTGAGGTTTTTTGACAGTAGCAATGGTAAGGGTCTCCTTTACTAAAATATTTTTTTGGTATTCCATGATACGATGCTACAACAAGATCAGGTTCCCAAGCTAATTCTGATATTTTTTTTTCAAGACTATTTTTTAAAGAATTAATATATAAAGGTTCGGACTCATAATGAGGTATAATTTGTAGACTAGGCTGCCATCTCATTCCCATAAGAGTTTTATATACTTCGTCACATACTGTGGCTGTTGTAGCTGCAGCATACTGGGGATACAAGGGTAAAACTACAATATTCTCACATCCGGATTTTTGTAAATTTTTCAGTTTACTTTTAATACTAGGATTACCGTATCTCATAGCAAAGTCTACAATGAGATTTTCGTTTCCCATTTTTTCTGATAATTTTTTTGTTTGCATGATTGTGTAATATCTTAGCGGTGACATGTTTTCTTTTTGCATCCAGATTTCTTTATAGGCTTTAGCAGTTTTAGACGGTCTTAAGTTTAAAATAAATAAATTCAGTATTATTTGCCACAAAATTGGATTAACTTCTATAACTCTTCGGTCAGATAAAAATTCTTTTAGATATTTTCTTATGTCAAACCAATTAGTTGATTCTGGTGTCCCAAGATTAACTAGTAGCAATCCTGTTTTTCCAAATTTTACAGCCGGATGATCTGGATTCATTTAAAATCTCTCACTAAATTAGTAACAAATTTTATTTTTTCTGGGTTTGTTTCTGGTAAAACACCATGACCTAAATTAAATACGTATGGCCGATCACGGAAAATATCCAAATATTTTTTAACTTCTTTTTCAATAAATTCATCTTTTTCCAAAAGAGTTTTTGGATCCAACCCTCCCTGAATTGCAATAGAATTGATCTCTTCTTTTACCCATAAAGGATCTACTTCATAATCTATGCTTAAACAATCAGGCTTAACTTTGTTTGAGAATTCAGCATATTGTTTTTTAATGCCTCTAGGAAAACATATTACTGGAATATTTAATGATTTTGTAAAATTAACAATTTTTTTTGTTGGTTTGTAACAAAACTTTTCGAGTTGTTCCTGGGGAAGAAGACCGGCCCAAGAGTCAAAAATTTGTATTACATTTGCACCAGCCTCAACTTGGTTTTTAATATGTAAACAAATTACATTAATCAATTTTTCAATTAAATCATCATTTAAGTCTTTGTTGTTTGTTATTTTATCAAAGTTAAAACTTCTTTTTGGTGATTCAAGGTTGAGCATATATAAAAGTAATGTCCAGGGCGCCCCAACAAATCCAATCAAACTTTTACCTTTAATCTCCTTTTTAACTTTTTGTATTGCCACATAAACAGGTTTGAGTTTTTTAGTAAATTCTGTGTCATCAATCTCCATTATTTTCTTTAGATTCATTTTCTCCAGCAACGGGCCATGTCCTTTTTTGAACTTTACATTTTGACCTAGACCATACGGTACCATTAAAATATCAGAAAATATTATTGCTGCGTCTATATCAAACCTCTTTACAGGTTGTATTGTAATTTCTTTGGCTAATTCGCTATCTAAACACAATTTAATAAAATCTAAATTTTGTTTTCTTATTTTCATGAATTCAGGCAAATATCTTCCTGCTTGTCTCATAAACCATACTGGAGTATTTCCAGATTTGTTCTTAGTAATACAATCAATAAGTCTATTCATTATAATTAATAATATAGTTATAAATTATATTTAATGTAATAGGTCATGTTAGTTAGTAAAATAGGGATATTTCCTGTTTAATTGACATGGGTAATTGATAAATAAATAAGCTTTATCAATGATTTGTTTATATTATCAACATTGTTAATTATAAGTTTATAAATTACTAACATAATTCAAGTTGTGTAAATTTTGTTAACTTCTGTTATTAAATTTTTCATTTTTTAGATATACTGTTAATATTAGCTAATTGTACTAACATTATCCACAACACAATATGAATAACAAATATCAAATATTTCTAATATCCGATTCAACTGGAGAAACGTTAGATAGAATATTTCTAGCCTTACAATCCCAGTTCACAAATTTTAATTATGAAAAAAAGGAATTTGTTTTTACGAGGACAGAACAACAAATTACTAACATATTAAATGAGTGCAAAGTAAAATCAAATTCTATTATATTATATACTATAGTTGATACTGGGCTCGCAAAATACTTGGCAGCACAATGTTTAAAAAACAACATTCCATGTTTTGGTGTTCTAGGAAATTTAATTTTAAGTTTCTCAAAACTTTTAAACCAAAAGGCAACACATAAACCTAGCGCACAACATGTATTGGATGAAGATTATTATAAAAGAATGGAAGCAATACAATTTACAATGACTCATGATGATGGAAAAAAAAATGAAGACGTAGAAAAAGCAGATATAATTTTATTAGGCGTGAGTAGAACGAGCAAAACCCCAACATCTATTTATTTAGCTAATAGGGGCTTTAAAACACTTAATATTCCTCTAGTCCTGGACCAAAAAATCCCAGACTTTTTAAAGATAAATAATAATAAGCTCTGTGTAATAGGTTTAACCGCAGACCCTGAAAGATTAGCAGAAATAAGAAAAACTAGGGCCAATACAAACAATAATATTGATCTGAAGCTATATACAAATATTGAAAAAATTAAAGAGGAGGTAGACAGCTCTAAAAATATGTTTAAAAAATTTAATTGGCCTATGATAGATGTTACACGTAGATCTGTTGAAGAAACAGCTGCCTCTATAATCAAAATCTATGAGATAAAAAAAAATAAATGAAAATAATATTAGCTTCTAAAAGTGGTGTAAGAAGAGAAATTTTAAGAAAAAACAAAATAGACTGCGATGTTGAACCATCAAATGTTGACGAGGATGAAGTAAAAATATCAATGATAAATGAAAGTGCAACACCTACACTTATTTCAAAAAATTTAGCAGAATTAAAAGCCAACAAAGTAAGCAATAAAAATCCAGACAAAATAGTATTAGGTGCGGACAGTGTCATTGATCTTGAAGGAGAATTAATATCAAAACCGAAATCGAGACAAGAAGCCTTTGAAATACTTAAAAAGTTAAATGGGAAGAGACATCAGTTGATAAGTTCTGTTTGTATATCTAAAAATGGATCAATGATTTGGAATTATACGGACGCTTCTTCCTTGACTATGAAAGAACTTAATTTGGACGAAATCAAATCATATTTAAAAAAAGTAGATGATAAAAAGCTATATGCTTATGGTGTCTATCAAATAGAAGAAGGCGGAAGAGACTTGTTCTCAAAAATTGAAGGAGATGAAGATACAATTATGGGTCTTCCTGTGAAAAAAATAAAGGAGTATTTAAATAATATATAATGCTTATTTTAATTTGGTTTGTTGTTTGTATTATCTTTTATTTGGTTCATAAAATCCTTGGCAATTCTGGACACGCGTTAGAGGTATTTGCTTTAGTAACAGCTTTGGTACTATTTTTTATTGACAGATTAAGTAGAAAAGAAAAAAAATGAGAAAATATTTAGTAATTGGAAATCCCATAGAACATTCATTATCACCATTATTACATAATTTTTGGATTAAAAAGCACAACTTAAATGCTTTCTATGAAAAACAATTGTTAGAAAAAAAAGATATAGAAAAAATTCTCAGTGATATGAAAGCAAGCAAGATTCAAGGAATAAACGTTACAGTACCTTTTAAGAACTTGGTAATTCCATTCCTAGATCAATTATCAGACACTGCTAAAGAGACTCAATCAGTAAATACAATTTTCAAGAGACAGAACATGTTAGTTGGTGACAACACTGATGTTTATGGTTTCTCGGAGGCAGTCAAATTAACTAATTTTAATCCAACAAACAAAAGCGCACTAATTTTAGGTGCTGGTGGCGTGGTTCCCTCTGTTCTTTTGGCGTTAAAAAATATGGGAGTAGATCAAATAACTTTATCAAACCGAACAAAAGAGAAAGCAATTAATCTCAAAAAAAACTTCCCCTTCCTAAAGGTGATTGATTGGGGAGAAACAATAAAATCTGATTTAATAATTAATGCTACAAGTATTGGGATTAAACAAAATGATGAAATCAAATTAGATTATACTAAATTAGATGGTCAACTATTTTATGATGTAATTTATAATCCACCAAAAACTAAATTTTTAGAGAATGCAAAAAATTCTGGTAAAAAAACAGAGAACGGGAAAAATATGTTTATTTACCAAGCTATGAAGGCATTTCAGACTTGGCACGGTATCAAGCCAGAAATTAATGATGAGGTTCGTGATTTAATTAAATGATCAAAATAGGTATCACAGGTTCATTGGCATCTGGCAAGTCTACCGTAGCAAAAATGATTTCTTCTGGGAAGTATCCTCTTTATAACGCTGATACAGCTGTTAAGAAAATCTATCAAACAAATGTTTTTCAAACGAAAGTTTTTAAAAAATTTAAACTTAAAAATAAAAAAAATATTAAAAATAAAATAAAAAAGATTATATCTTCTGACAAAAAATATCTTAAAGATTTAGAAAAAATAATTCACCCTCTAGTTAGAAAACAAATAATTAAGTTCACAAAAAAAAATAGAGGAAAAAAATTTTTAATTTTTGAAATACCGCTCCTTATTGAAAGTAAGCAGATGCAAAGTTACGATAAGATTATATTTGTAAATTCGAGGAAAGATTTAAGATTAAAGAGATATCTTAAAAGGGGAAATAATAAGAGGTTTTTTAATCTTCTAAATAAAAGGCAACTTCCACCATCAAAAAAAATTAAATATTGTGACCATGTTATCAACAATAATGGTTCTTTAAAACTTTTAAAAAGAAATATTAAAAATATAATGATAAAATTATGAACGAAATTTTTTTGGATACAGAAACAACGGGATTATCAGCTAAAGATGGTGACAGAATTGTTGAGATTGCTTGTATCGAAACTAAAGATTTAATTCCAACAAATAGAGTATTTCACAAAATAATAAATCCTCAAAAAAAAGTCTCTTCCGAAGCGCTTAAAGTGCACGGATTTTCAGATGATTTTTTAAAAACTAAAGAAAAATTTGATGAAGTAGTCGAAGATTTTTTGGAATTTATAAAAAATAAAAAACTGATAATTCATAACGCTCCCTTTGATATTGGTTTTTTGAACTCTGAGCTGAGAAGAGTAAATAAAAAAATTTTAGATTTAAAAAATGTCGAAGACTCACTCATTTTGGCACGATCGAAATTTCCTGCATCCTCAAATTCTTTAGATAATTTATGCAAAAGATTTAATATAGATCTCTCCAGAAGAACTAAACATAACGCTCTTCTTGATTGTGAACTTTTAAGAGAGGTGTATATAAATTTAGTAGATCAGAAAGAACCCTCATTATCGTTTCAACAAAGAGAGGATCAGATGTTTGATTCTAAAACTGAAAAAAGTAGTAAAAATCGCGAAAAAATTATTGTTAAAATTAAGCCAGAAGAGTCAAAAAGGCATACCGAATTTCTTAAAGATGAGCTGAAAAAGAATTTTTATTGAGATTTTTTACTCAAGTAAAGTTTTTTAAAATCTATTTCTTTTTGTAAATTTACCTCTTTAAATCCTGATTTTTCAAACAAAAAGATTAAAGTACTTCTTATTTCAGGATAAACTGTTTTAGGAACCTCTACTAAAATAATTTCTTCCATTTGAGATTTTTCAAGTTTTTTTTCAAAATTTACCAAAGTTGAAAAACAAATTGAAATAGGACTCATTTTAGAATCCTTTTTTGAAACAAGATATAATGTAGTATCAATTTCTACAACATTTTGATTAATTTTCTTACTTTGAATATCAAAGTTTACTAAAAAATCTTTAATATCTTTTTGTAAAAGAAAGTAGGTTTTGGCACCAGAAATCTCAAATGACAAATCTTTAATGTATTTAGATACTATTTTATATGTCATCTCTCCCTTTGTCTTTTTTATCAATTATCTCACCCTCAATATAATCTTTTGTTTCACTATTAGCATTCTTCTTTTTCAAAAAAGATCTTATGAAATACTTTCTAGTCCAAGGTATTAAAAGAAAAAATCCTATTGTATCAGTGACAAAACCGGGAAAAATTAACAAACATGCTGCAAAAGCTATGGAAGCTCCAGAGATCATTTCAAAAAGAGGCAATTCATTTTTGTACATACTTAACACACCTGATCTTAATGTGCTTAGACCTTGTATCTTGGCAAAATAAATACCAATGACTGCGGTAATCAAAATTAGTAAAATAGTGTTAAATGCACCAATATTTTGGCCAATTTTGATCATTAAAAATATTTCAATGGCTGGAATGGCTACTATAAATAATAAAATTGTGTTCATTTGTCCGTTTCCAAATTATATTAATAATGTATATTTATCAATTAATGAGTAACAACTTTGGATATTTAGACATAATACTTTTAGCAATGATAGCTGGTTTTATTATTCTAAGATTAAGAAACATTCTTGGAAGAAGAACGGGCCATCAAGATAAAGTCTATGGTGGATTTTCAGAAAAAGAATTTGATAAGTTTAAAGAAAAAATAAAATCGCATACAAAAAAATCACAAACGGAGTTTGATAAAGAACAAAGAAAAGAATTTTTAAAGGGTGCTGAGATTGCTTATGAAACAATTATCAATTCATTTGCTAAAGGTGATAAAAAAACTTTGAAAGATCTATTAACTAAAGAAATGAGAGAAAACTTTGAGTCAGCAATTGAGGAAAGAGACAAAAATAAAATAAAATCTGAGTTAACATTTATAGGTATAAAATCTTCCGTAGTTGAAAATTTTGAAAAAACTGCAACAGCTCTGTTTTTTACAGTCAAATTCGTCAGTGAAATAATTTCAGTAAAAAGAGACCAAAATAATAATGTTGTAGAAGGTGATCCAGATAAAATCAAAACTGTAATAGACAAGTGGAAATTTACTCGACCGACTTCAAGCTCAAGCCCAAATTGGTATCTTTCCGAAATTAAAAATAGTTGAAAAAGAAATCAACATTATCTGAAAAAGATAAAAAAAGCTGGGAAGATTTTTTAAAAAGTCCATTAAATATCGAGGATAAGGAAGAAAGCAAAACACAAATTAAGAAGTTTTCAAGATTCAAATTTGATCTTCACGGACTATCTATAGATGAAGCAAATAAAAAAGTGACCGAAATTATTGAAAGCTGCTATGAAAAAGGTTTTAAAGAAATTTTACTAATAACTGGGCAAGGGCATCACTCAAATCTAGATAAGAATGTTTATGTTTCTAAGGATCACAGCACCCTAAAAGGAACAATACCTGAATTTATTAAAAATAACTCAGCTTTGTACTCAAAAGTTATTAAAATGGAGAACGCTTCACTTAAAGAAGGTGGTAAGGGAGCTTTGATTATAAGACTTAAAAAATTTAAAGTATAAATTTTGAAAGATCTGTATTTTTTACAAGATCTCCTAAATTTTTTCTGACAAATTCTTTATTAACCTTGATAGTTTGTCCAGCTTTATCTGAAGCAGTAAAACTTACTTCATCCAAAACTTTTTCTATTATTGTGTGTAATCTTCTAGCTCCAATATTTTCCACTGTTGCATTAATTTCGGTAGATAGTTTTGCTAGCATATCTATACCGTCATCAGAAAAATCAAGTTCAACATCTTCAGTTTTCAATAAAGCTTTATATTGTTTTATTAAACTATTGTCGGGTTCTTTAAGAATTCTTTTAAAATCATCCTCACTCAAAGCATTCAATTCAACTCTTATTGGTAAACGCCCTTGTAATTCTGGCAGCAGATCAGAAGGTTTTGCTAGTTGAAATGCGCCGGAGGCAATAAATAAGATATGATCTGTTTTTACTGGGCCATATTTAGTATTTACAGTTGTTCCTTCTATTAAAGGCAGCAAATCTCTTTGAACACCTTCCCTGGAGACATCTCCACCAATTCTATCTCCTCTTGCTGAAACTTTATCAATTTCGTCTAGAAATACGATACCATTATTTTCTGTTGAGTCTTTTGCCTGCTTAATTATTTTATCTTGCTCAATCATCTTATCAGACTCTTGTGCGATTAGTATTTCGTGTGACTCTTTAACACTCATTTTCTTTTTTTTGCCTTTAGAAACTCCAGACTTACCTAATATCTCACCAATATTAACCATACCGATATTAGCACCAGGCATTCCAGGAATTTCGAAGCTTGGCATCCCAGATGATGTGTCATTTACCTCAATCTCAATTTCATTCTTATCTAGATCACCAGAACGTAATCTTTTTCTAAAGCTTTCTCTTGTAGCTAAGCTAGCTTTTTTACCCACGAGAGCGTCTAGAACTTTTTCTTCTGCAGCTAATTGAGCTTTTGCATAGACTTCTTTTCTTCTTTTTTCTTTTTCCATAGCAATAGCTATTTCGATTAAATCTCTGATAATTTGTTCTACGTCTTTACCAACATAACCAACCTCAGTAAAACGAGTTGCTTCTACCTTAATAAAAGGTGCTTGAGCTAATTTTGATAATCTTCTTGAGATCTCCGTTTTACCAACACCTGTTGGCCCAATCATCAAAATATTTTTTGGCAAAACTTCATCTTTCATATCATCAGAGAGAGCTTGTCTTCTCCATCTATTTCTCAATGCTACTGCTACTGCCCTTTTAGCCTGATGTTGTCCGATCACATATCTGTCCAATTCTGAAACTATTTCTCTAGGAGATAATGCACTTACTTTTGAACTTTCTTTATTTGAAGATTCTTTTACAATTTTTAAATTTGGTGCTTTTTGCGTCATAATTAAACTTTTTCCATAGTAACATTACCGTTTGTAAATACACAAATTTCTGATGCTACTTTTAATGATTTTTTTGCGATTTCTTCTGCTGACATGTCACTATCCATTAAAACTTTTGCAGCAGCTAAAGCATAATTTCCTCCAGAACCTATTCCAATTATACCGTCCTCTGGCTCCAAAACATCTCCAGTCCCTGAAATAATAAAACTTTTTTCTTTATCTGCTACAGCCATAAGGGCTTCTAATCTTCTAAGATATTTATCAGTTCTCCAATCTTTTGCTAGTTCAACAGCTGCTCTTGTAAGATTACCTGCATGCTTTTCTAATTTAGCCTCCAGTCTTTCAAAAAGAGTTAATGCATCTGCAGTTGATCCAGCAAATCCAGCAATCACATTTCTTTTCTCAATCTTTCTAACTTTTTTGGCTTTACTTTTCAGCACTGTATTTCCCAAGCTAACCTGACCGTCGCCAGCTACAATAGTTTGATTTCCTTTCCTAATAAGGACTATTGTGGTTCCATGCCAATTCTGATTTGTGCTCATAGCTAATATGTAGCCACTCATTCTGAATCTTCAAGACCCTGCGGTCATTTATTGATAAATGATAAATTTAACTATATATCTTAGTTAATTTTCTTAATTATGAGTAGAAAAGCTAAAATTCAAAGAAAAACGAAGGAAACAAATATTTCTGTTGAAGTAAATTTAGATGGTAAAGGCAAATACCAAATAAAGACCAAAATAGGTTTCTTAGATCACATGCTTGAGCAACTTGCTAAGCATTCTCTCATTGATATGAAAATAAATGCTAAAGGCGATACTCATATCGATCTCCATCACACTACTGAGGACACAGGAATTGCTATCGGAGAGGCTATAAAAAAAGCAGCTGGAAATCGAAAAGGAATTAAAAGGTACGCTACTACAAACATCCCTATGGATGAAACACTAACCCGTGTTTCTTTGGATATATCAAATAGACCATATTTAATTTGGAACGTAGACCTTAAAGTTGAAAAACTTGGCGAAATGGATACAGAACTTTTTAAAGAATGGTTTCAAGCTTTTGCACAGTCTGCGGGTATAACGCTACATGTAGAAAATATTTACGGTGAAAATAGTCATCATAAAATTGAGTCTTGTTTTAAAGCCCTAGCAAGATCTCTTAAAGAAGCTCTGGAAATTGATAAAAGAATTAAAAATTCAATACCATCTACTAAGGGCACTATTTAAAGTAAATGAACGTCACTATCGTTGACTATCAATCGGGCAATATAAGCTCAGTAATCAACTCTTTTACAGAGGTCGCTAAAGGTAAAGTTAATATAGAAGTAACTTCAGATATAAAAAAAATAAAACTTAGCGATAAGATTGTTCTACCTGGTCAAGGATCCTTCAAAAGCTGCGTAGACTCTCTTAACAGTATAAATGGACTTGCAGATACACTAAAAGAATTTGCCATCACCAACAGCAAACCACTACTTGGAATTTGTGTTGGTTTACAAATGTTTGCAGATGTAGGTTATGAAGAGGCAGAAACAAAAGGACTAGGATGGATTTCTGGCAAAGTTTCCAAAATTGATAATCAAAATAGAAAATTTAAACTTCCACACATTGGTTGGAATGAAATTGAAATACAAAAAGAGAGTAAAATATTTAAAGATATAAAAAATAGATCTCATGTGTATTTTGTGCATAGTTATGAATTTGTTCCGCAAGATAGGTCGGTTATCTCAGCCACAACAGATTATTCATCTAAAATTGTTTGTGCCATTGAGAAAGAAAATTTATTTGGCACACAATTTCACCCAGAAAAGAGTGATAAAACTGGATTAAAAATAATTGAAAATTTTATAAAATTATAATGAAGATTTTTCCTGCTATAGATATAAAAGATAAAAAATGTGTGAGGCTGATCAAGGGAGACTTTGATAATAAAACTGAATATGAGATTTCACCAATTGATCAAGCAGGTAAATATAACGATCATGGTTTCAAAGATTTACACATAGTTGATTTAGATGGAGCCTTAACAGGAAAGACAGCAAACCTAGATATAATTAAAGAAATTTCAAACAAATATGATTTAAAAATTGAAATAGGCGGTGGAATTAGAACCATAGATAGTATTAAAAAATATATTGATGCAGGTGTTGAGAAAGTTATTTTAGGAAGTAGTGCTATTAAAAATAAAGAATTTTTAAAAAAGGCTTGTATTAAATTTAAAAATAAAATTGCCTTAGGATTAGACACAAAAGATGGAAATCTATTTGTATCAGGCTGGAAAGAAAGCTTAAATTTTAAAGCTACAGATTACCTTAAAGAAATAAATGATTTTGGTGTTAGTAGAATTATTTTTACAGACATAAATAGAGATGGCATGAAAACTAGTCCCAACTACGAGGCAACAACTAATATAGCTAAAATCTCTAATTGTCCGGTTGTTATATCAGGTGGAGTTTCATCAATTAATGATATTAAAAAAGCGAAAGAGCTTAATAATAAAAAAATTGAAGGTATAATCGTTGGTAAAGCTATCTATGATGGTGACATTAAACTTGATGAGTTAGTCAAAGAGTTAGATTAAAGTATGGTTGCAAAATTATCTACAATAAGAAGAAAAATTAGAAATGGGGAGAAGCTCGGGTTTTCTGAAAGAGCAAGAGCGGTTAATAAAGGGTTATTACCGAGTAAATCTAAAAAGAGAAAAAATGTTAAAAAATAGAATTATTCCTTGTTTAGATGTAAAAAATGGAAGAGTGGTTAAAGGTATTAACTTCGTTGAATTGAAAGATGCCGGTGATCCCGTCGAGCAAGCTAAGATTTATAGCGATGGCGGAGCAGATGAGATTTGTTTTTTAGATATTACTGCATCAAATGAAAATAGAGACACAATCACAGATATTGTCAAAAAAACTGCAAAGGAATGCTTTGTACCACTAACTGTTGGGGGTGGTGTAAGAACTATTCAAAACATTACCGATTTATTACTAGCTGGAGCAGATAAAGTTTCTATTAATACTGCAGCTGTAAAAAATGTAGGTTTTGTTAAAGAAGCTTCTAAAAAATTTGGGTCTCAATGTATTGTAGTAGCAATTGATGCTAAAAATGTTTCTGATGACAAGTGGGAAGTTTTTACACACGGGGGAAGAAATAAAACTGGTATCGATGCTGTAGAGTTTGCTAAACAAGTAGAAGTCAATGGAGCCGGTGAAATTTTATTAACCTCAATGGATAAAGACGGAACTAAATCTGGTTACGATGTTGATCTATTAAAAGCAATTACAAAAAATACAAATATTCCTGTAATTGCCTCCGGAGGTGTAGGAACATTAGACCACTTGTATGATGGTATTGTAAAAGGTGGTGCAAGCGCAGTTCTAGCTGCCTCTATTTTTCACTACGGTGAATTTAAAATTAAAGATGCTAAAGAATATTTGAATTCAAAAAATGTATCAGTAAGGTTATAAAATGTTTGAAAACCTAGAACAATTGATAAAAATAATAAGAGAGAGAAAAAAATCTCCTCTTGATAAATCTTATACAAGTAAACTTCTTAATGATAAGAATTTAAGTGTTTCTAAAGTAAAAGAAGAGATAGGAGAATTAATCGAGTCTATAGAGAAAAATTCAAACAAGATACATGAAGCTGCTGATGTGCTTTATCATTTGATGGTCTATTTAGAGGCCAATGAAATAAAAATTGAAGATGTAATGATTGAACTTAAGAAAAGACAAAAATGAGTTACGATAAAAACAATATATTTGCAAAAATCCTTAGAGGAGAAATACCTTGTAAGAAAGTTTATGAAAATGATCACGTTTTAGCTTTTCATGATATTAATCCACAAAAAAAAGTACATGTTCTTGTAATTCCAAAAGGTGAGTATGTTGATTTAGATGATTTCAATAAGAAAGCCTCAGATAAAGAAATAATTGAATTAAACAAAGCTATAACTCACGTATCAAGTTTGGTAGGTGCAAATAAAAAGGGTTATAGAGCTTTAACAAATATAGGAAGTGATGGGGGTCAAGAAGTTCCCCACTTACATTTTCATATATTTGCAGGTGAAAAAATTGGTAGAATGGTTTCTTAACTTATTGATTTTCTTCTGGGATCAAAAAAAAATTTTTTTTAATATCAGAATTTTTAATTAAATTTTCAATTTTTAATAATGTGATATTGTTATTGATATCAACTAACCTCCAACCATTTAAATTATAGTTTTTCTTATTGAAGAATAATGTTATCTCACCTTTATCTTTATTAAAATATTTAATTTCAATAAAATTTTTATTTGGCAAGTTCTCTCCACTCGAAATTAATTCAGAAAATTTTTGTTTATTAAGAATATCCGTAAAAAAAGATTGTGATACTGGATATCTATAAATCTTATTATATCTTCTGTGATAAATTACTAAAACTCTATTGTTTATAATAAGCTCTTTTTGATTTTCATCTTTATATTGACATCTTAAGAAATAAGGCCTTTTTAAAAAACAAACTCCTTTTTCGTTTTTATCAAATGATTTTTGAGTAAAATCAAATTTAAGAGTTTCTGAAGAATTAAAATTATTGATAACATTTATTTTTTCAATAGCTTTTAATGAACCAAAGTAGCCTATAAAAATGATTGTAATAAAAATTATAGTTATATTTTTTTTTAGCAAAAAACTATAAAACCTCTCTTTTGCCAACATGATTTGCTTTGCTAACTACCCCATTATCTTCCATTTGGTCAATTATTCTAGCTGCACGGTTATAGCCTATTTGAAGTTTTCTTTGTAAAAAACTTGTTGAGGCTTTTTTTTCAGTTTGTACAATTTTGATCGCAGAGTCGTATAATTCATCATTTCCATCTAATGATAAACTATCATTTTTCTCACCTACGTTAATTGCAGTTATTTCGTCAATATAATCTGGTTCACCTTGTGATCTTAAAAAACTATTAACTTTTTCTATTTCACTTTCAGAAACATATGGACCATGAATTCTAAATATTTTATTGGCTGATGACATAAATAACATATCGCCTTTTCCTAAAAGTTGCTCAGCTCCTTGTTCCCCTAAAATTGTTTTACTATCAATTTTTGAACTTACTTGAAAAGATACTCTAGTAGGAAAATTTGCTTTGATTGTTCCGGTTATCACATCTACACTAGGCCTTTGAGTAGCCATTATAATATGAATTCCGGCTGCTCTTGCCATTGCCGATAACTTCTGAACATATCCCTCGATTTCTTTACCAGACACTAACATCAAATCTGACATTTCATCTACAACAACAACAATGTATGGCATTTTAAGTTTGTGTTTTTGATTATATCCATCAATATTTTTAACACCTTCTGAGCTCATTAACCTATACCTGCTCTCCATTTCTTTAACGGTCCAACTTAATGCAGAAGTAGCTTTTTTTGCATCTGTGATCACAGAAGTTAATAAATGAGGAATTCCTTCGTAAGATGACAGCTCTAACATTTTTGGATCAATTAGAATAAATTTACAATTATCGGGACCATGCTTGTACAAAAGAGACATAATTATACTATTAATACAAACTGATTTACCTGAACCAGTGGTTCCAGCCACTAAAAGATGTGGCATTGATGTTAAGTCTACCGTTATAGGAGTTCCCGAAATAGTTTTTCCAAGAGCAATAGGCAAACTATTCTCTTTTTTTCCAAAACTATCTGAAGATATTATCTCCGAAAGATATACATCATCTCTTCGTGTGTTTGGGATTTCTATCCCAACAGTATTTTTACCAGGTATGACAGATACTCTTGTGGATACAGAGCTTGTATGTCGGGCAATATCATCAGATAAATTAATGATTTTTGAAACTTTTACTCCTGGTGCTGGTTCAAATTCGTATAAAGTCACTACAGGACCGTTACTAATTTTTTTTATTTTACCCTGAACACCGAAATCTAGAAGTATTTTTTCTAAAAAATCTGACCCAATGTTTTTGGTGCCCGGTTTTGTAATTAATAAACCCTTGTTTTTTTCTAAAAGGGAAAGAGATGGTAATATATATTTACTAGTTTTATTTTCAGTACCTTTAATTTTAAAACTAAAGGATTGCTGTTTTTCTTGACCTAAATTTATATCATCCTGTATCCTTTTTTCTGATACATCTCCAATATTAATTTTGCCATCATCAACTCGATCACTTTTTTTGGCAAAAAATTTAAAAATTTTTATAAAGTTAATTGATGAACTTAAAATAAAAAAAGCTAATGTTAAAATAAGAAAACTAATTTTAAAATATTCATTCTCAATAATTGGAAAAAAATTAATAAAGAAACTATAACTTCTTTCCCCTATAAATCCAGAATTTCCATTATCAATCAACCAAAATGAATTATTAAAACTTGAATAAACAAACAAACAACCAAAGAATAGACTTGCACAAAGATAAAAAGATTTAGCTAATAAGTTATCAATTCTTTTATTTATAATTAAGTTTATTCCCCAAGATAAAATGCAAATACCAATTACAAACGACATTAATCCAAAACTTTGAAGAAAAAAATCAGCTGTTATATTTGAATAATAATAGAAAATATTTACAGCCTGAGCACCTTCTGCTTTATAAATTAATGTTGTGTTTTCTGGAGAATAAAAAGCTAAAGTGAATGTAAATAAGAAACATAATGCAATTAAAATTAGTCCAAATAACTCGATTAGACGTCTTTTCATAAAACTTGCGACATTACTTAGTAAAATATTTAATTGCATTTCTCGAATCACCTAGTTTACTTTGTATCATTTAAATAAAATTGATAAAATTCATAAAAATATGAAAAAACAAAAAATTTGCGTTATTGGAGATGGATTATCGGGTTTAACAGCAGCCCTGGTGCTTAGTAATTTAGATATTAATGTAGATTTTATTACTAAAAATAAACAAGAAAAAAAAATAAATGATCCAAGAATTACTGCTATTTCCCCAACTAATTTTAAATTTCTTAATAAATATTTGGACAAAAAGGATACTAAACTATTTTGGCCATGCAAAAAAATTAATTTATTTTACGAAAAAATAAATCAACTTTATAATTTTATTAATTTTTCTGAGGATCAAAAAAATCTTTTATATATAATAAAAAATAATGATCTTAAAAAAGTTTTATTAAAAAAAATTAAAAGAAAAAAAAATATTAAAATTATAAGTAATGAAGTAAAAAAAGTTGATACTAAAAATTCCTGTATTCTATTTGGAAAAAAAAGTTATTTTTATGATTTGATATTATTATGTGTTGGAAGAAATTCAAAAATAATTTCAGAGCTTGTTGGAAAAAGATTTATCCAAAAAGATGATAAAGAAATTGCTTTAACATCGATGGTTAGCCACAATATTAACATTAGTGACCCAAGACAGTACTTTTTAAAAGAGGGCCCACTTGCGATTTTACCAATTAATGAAAAAAACTTTTCCTTTGTTTGGAGTGTTTCAAATAAACTTAAAAATATAAATATAAATGATTTTGTTTATAATAAATTAAAAAAAATATTAGGTAATAAAACAAATATTAATATTAATAAAATTATTACTTATCCAATTTCTTTTAAATTCAATTCTATTTTTTCGAAAAATAACTCACTAGTTTTAGGTGATGGCTCTTATAATGTTCATCCAGTAGCAGGCCAAGGTTTCAATTTGATAATAAGAGACATTATGAAATTATTTCAATTCATTGAATATAACCAGTCTTTAGGTTTGCCAATTAAGGACTCTGAGATTATTAAAAAGTTTGTAAGTTCAAGAAAACCAGAAAACCTACTTTTTGGTTTGGGAATAAATTTAACAAATAGTTTTTTTAAACAAAATAAAATTACTTCTCCGATGAAGGACTTCATTTTAAGTGATATTAATAAGTTTAATTTTTTAAAGGAAATGAGTATTAAAATTTCTGATAAAGGGATTTTTCAATCCTTAAAATAAAAAAATTATTTATTTTTTTCAAATTCTAAAAGTTTTCTTTTAAGACTTTTACCTCCTGTTGCAGAAAATCCAGCCAATGATCCGTCAGATCTTATGACCCTATGACATGGTATAGCTAAAATATGTTGATTTTGACCACAAATTTTTCCAACATATCTTGGTGATAATTTGAATTTTTTAGCAATCTCCCCATAACTTTTGGTTTTCCCTTTTTTAATTTTTCTAAGCTCATTCCAAATTCTTTTTTGCATCATGTTACCCTCAATTTTTAATGGAAGATTTATAAGTCTCGTCTCACCCTTAAAAAATAAATTAATATTGTTTTTAAGTTTATTTAATAAAAATGAAGTTTTCCCTTGTTTTGATGACTTTTTAAAACGAATAGAAGTTACTTTGTTTTTTTGTTCTGTTGCTGTAATCCAGCCAAACTTAGTACTAAAAGAAATGGTATTTTGCATATATTCTATGTTAATAAAAAACAAAATTTAATAAATGAATATATTTGCATTATCCTCAGGAAAGGGCCCAAGCGGTATAGCTATAGTAAGAATATCGGGACCGCAGACACTTGATATTTGTAAGTCTTTAACTAATGAAAAAAATATTAAATCTAATGAAATAAATTTATGTAAATTTATAGACCCAAAAAATAAAAAAATTATTGATCCCGAAGCACTACTTTTGTGGTTTCCTAAACCCCATAGTTTCACGGGGGATGATTTAGCTGAACTTCATATTCATGGGAGTAATGCTGTAATAAGTTACCTTTTAAAGGTTCTATCAGACCAAAAAAATTGTCGGTTAGCTGAACCAGGAGAATTCACTAAGATTGCCTTTCAGAATAATAAGATAGATCTTATTAAAGCAGAAAGTATTGGGGATTTAATACATGCTGAAACTGAGCTTCAAAGGGAACAAGCAGCAAATTTAGTTCAAGGACATGCATCCAAATATTATGAAAATTTAAGAGAAAAATTGGTTAAATCATTATCTTATATAGAGGCTAAAATAGACTTTGCAGAAGATGATCTTCCCGGGAATATTTTAAAGGGTGTTCAAGAGTCAATTAAACAAGTCCACACTGATATTAAACAAATTCTAGAGGACCAAAAAGTTGGAGAAAAAATAAGAGATGGTTTTAGAATATCTATCATAGGAGACGTTAACGCTGGTAAGTCATCTTTATTAAATCTTCTTGCAAAAAGAGATGCTGCAATTGTCTCTGAGGAGGAAGGTACCACGAGAGATGTGGTTGAAACCTATTTGAACATAGATGGATATCCTGTTATTTTGGCTGATACTGCGGGCATAAGAAAAGCTAAAAATAAGGTCGAAAAAGAGGGTATTAAAAGAGCTATTAAAAAAGCAAAAGAAGCTGATTTAACTTTAGTCATGATCGATGTATCAAAAAAAACATTTAACAAAGATGTTAAGAAATTAATTAATAAAGACTGTATATTAGTTTTTAATAAATCTGATTTAAGTAAAAAAACTCCAAAAAATGAATTTAAGAAAAATGATCAAATTTTAATATCGGTAAAAAATAGTAAAAACATCGATAGGCTCATAAAGATAATAAAAGAGAAGCTAAGTAAAAAATTTATGAAAGCAAATAATATTCTGGTTACCAGAGAGAGGCACCGAGCAAAACTTAATGCAGCGTTAAAAGAAATAGAAAAATTTTTAAAGAAAGATCAAAAAAAAGAGATAGAGACAGCCGCAGAAGACCTTAGACTTGCTACAAGACATCTTGGGAGTATAGTAGGTAAGGTTGATGTGGAAGAAATACTGGGTTCTATATTTAAGGACTTCTGTATAGGCAAATAACGTATCTTTGAGCTTGTAAAATCATATTTCATCGATACATTCTCTAAATGAGCAATAAAATGACCTTTGATGTGGCTGTAATAGGCGGTGGACACGCTGGATGTGAAGCAGCAGCAGCATCGGCCAGAATGGGCGTAAATACTGGTCTTTTTACACATAAAATAGATACGATAGGTGAAATGTCGTGTAATCCGGCCATCGGAGGACTAGGCAAGGGTCACTTGGTCCGAGAAGTTGATGCCTTGGATGGTGTCATGGGTGATGTAGCTGATAAATCAGGAATTCAGTTCAGATTACTAAATAGAAGTAGAGGTCCAGCTGTCAGAGGACCACGAACTCAATCAGACAGAAAGCTCTATAAGAAATATATGAAGGAGTTATTACTTAACTATGAAAATTTAGAAGTGATAGCTGATCCTGTTGTGAAATTCATCTTTGAGAAAGACAAAATAAAAGGCTTTATTTGTCAAAGTGGAAAAGAAGTAGAATGTAGTCAGCTAATTCTTACCACGGGAACTTTTTTAAATGGTTTAATACATATTGGAGAAAAACAGATACCAGCAGGGAGATATGATGAAAAACCATCTACAGGGCTAAGCGAACAATTAGAAAAATTTAATATTAAAATTGGAAGACTCAAAACAGGTACGCCTCCACGTTTAGATGGAAGAACTATTAATTACGACAATTTAGAAATGCAACCAGCAGATAATGAACCATACTTTTTTTCATTCTTAACTACTAAAGCAATTAATAAACAAATCAGTTGCGGGATGACTTATACTAACGATACTGTTCATAAAATTATAAGTGACAATATTTCAAGAAGCGCGATGTACTCTGGTAACATTAAAGGTGTGGGCCCAAGATACTGTCCATCCATTGAGGACAAAGTTGTTAAGTTTAAAGAAAAACAAAAACACCAAATTTTTTTAGAGCCAGAAGGATTAGATGATCATACAGTTTACCCTAACGGTATTTCGACCTCATTACCTGAGGATGTTCAACTCAAAATATTAGCCAAAATTAAGGGCCTAGAAGAGGTTAAAATGGTAAGAGCAGGGTATGCAATTGAGTATGATTATGTTGACCCAAGGGAGCTAAAAGCGAGTCTAGAAGCCAAGAAAATAGGGTCTCTTTTTTTGGCTGGTCAAATTAACGGGACGACAGGCTACGAGGAAGCAGCAGCTCAAGGATTGATAGCTGGAATTAATGCTGCTTTAAAAGTTAAAAAAAAAGGTGAGTTTATTTTAGACAGATCTAATTCATACATTGGAGTGATGCTTGACGATTTAATTACAAAGGGTGTTTCCGAGCCGTACAGAATGTTTACCTCTCGAGCTGAATACCGTTTGTCACTAAGAGCTGATAATGCAGATAAAAGACTTACACCTATGGGTATTAAAATTAATTTAATAAAAAATCACAGAAAAAAAATATTTAATGACAAACAAAAAAAAATAAAAAGTTTGGAAACCTCTTTATCCAAAAAATTTATTACACCAAATGCTGCTGCAAAACATTCAATCAAGATTGCTATGGATGGAGTAAAAAGATCTGGACTAGATATTTTAGGTATAAAAAATGTTAACCTAAATCAAATAAGAACAATTTGGGCTGATATACCTCATTATGAACGCTCTGTTGATGAGCAGGTTGAAATAAACGCTCACTATTCAGGCTATTTGCCTAAACAAGAAAGTGATATTAAAACTTTTAGAAAAGACGAAGGACTGCTGATACCTAAAGAGATTGATTATGACTCTTTCAGTGGACTCTCTAATGAAGTTAAGTCTAAACTAAAATTAATCAGACCAAAAACTTTGGGACAGGCTCTCAGGATTGATGGAGTCACTCCAGCGGCTGCAATTATTTTATTGGGAGCTATTAAAAAGGTAAAAAACAGGGTTCCAGCCTAGAATCCTTATGAGTCTTAGTGAATCTAAGCTGATTTTAACTAGAGATCTAAATTTTAACCCAAAAAAACTAGAACTTATTGAATTATTTGTTCAGGAGGTTTTAAATTATAATCAAAAGTATAATTTAATCTCTAAACACTCCGAAAAAGAGATTTGGAACCGACATGTTCTTGATTCTGCTCAGCTTGTTAATCATATTGATCATAAGAATTTTAATAGTTTAGCTGATTTAGGAACTGGAGCGGGTTTCCCAGGAATTATTCTATCTATCTTTTATAGTGATATTATCACGTTTCACGTGAAACTTTATGAAAAATCTAAAGTAAAAGTTGGTTTTATAAAATCCATAATACAAAAACTTAATCTTGAAAGAACATATGTATATGATAATGATTGTCAATCTCATACAATAGAAACAGACTATATTGTATGTAGAGCTTTTAAAAAATTGCCTGAAATATTAAGAATTTCACGTGAAACCTCCAAGAAATCACACAAACTTATTGTAATGCTTGGAAAGAGTGCACAGGAAGAACTAAAAAAAGCTTCAAAGGGCCTAATTTATAAGTATAAGCTAGTACCTAGCATCACATCGAGTGATTCAAAAATAATAATAGTTGATGCTAAAAAATAAATTGTGGCTAGATCGATAATATCTGTAATAAATCAAAAGGGTGGAGTTGGAAAAACTACAACTGTAATAAACTTAGCAACAGCACTAGCGATAAAAGGAAAAAAGACTCTAGTTATTGATCTCGATCCCCAAGGTAACGCAACTACCGGATTGGGTAAATCAAATAATGATGAGGATAAAAGCATTTATAATCTACTAATCGGAAAAACTTCAATTAAGAAGGTGGTTCAACAGAGTAGCGTTCCAGGTTTAGATTTAATAGGATCTAACGTCAATCTTTCAGGTCTCGAAGTTGAAACAGCTAATGATGCTAACAGAGCTTTTTTGCTTAAAGAGATTCTTAAAAATGATGTAGATGGTTATCTAAAAAGATACGAAAACATTTTTATAGATTGCCCTCCCTCTTTAAGTTTACTAACAGTGATGTCTTTAGTGGCAGCCAATGAATTATTAATACCTCTTCAAACAGAATTTTTTGCTTTGGAGGGAATAACTCAATTAGTAAAAACAATTGACAGGATAAAAATAAATCTAAATCCTGACCTAGGGATAAGAGGAGTACTTTTAACGATGTTTGATAAAAGAAACAAATTATCTGCCCAAGTAGATTCTGAAGCAAGAAATCATTTTAAAAATAAGGTCTACAAAACTGTCGTGCCAAGAAACGTGAGGTTATCCGAAGCTCCTTCACATGGCATGCCTTGTTTAATTTATGATAAAAAATGTGCAGGCAGTAAATCATATATAAATTTGGCAGAAGAGTTTATTAATCAGGAAAATCAATCGTTAGGAAGCGCAGCATGAACCCTGCAAAAAAAGGGCTTGGGAGAGGACTTTCAGCACTGTTCGGAGATATTGATAATAAATCAATCTCGAGTGATAAAGTTTCAAATATTATACCTATCGCTGATTTATCTCGAAACAAGTATCAACCTAGAACCATTTTTGATGAGGAGAAATTGAATGAGTTATCGAAATCAATTAAGGAAAATGGAGTAATACAGCCAATAGCAGTTAGACCAAACAAGTATGAAAAAGGAAAATATGAGATTGTAGCTGGTGAGAGAAGATGGCTAGCTGCACAAAGGGCAGGGTTAAATAAAATTCCAGTTATAATATTAGATATAGACGATCAAAAAAGTCTAGAAATAGCCATAGTCGAAAATATTCAAAGACAAGATCTAAATATTATAGAAGAAGCCAAAGGCTACAAAAGATTAATTAAAGAGTTCGGTTACGATCATGAAACGATTGCAAAATTTATGTCAAAGAGTAGAAGTCATGTAAGTAATACACTAAGGTTACTAACCTTACCAAAAGATATTATCGGACTCTTAGAAGAGGAAAAACTAACGGCAGGTCAGGCAAGACCACTAATTGGTATGCCAAATGCATCTGAAATAGCTGAAAATGTAGTTAAAAAAAAACTGGCTGCAAGAGAGATAGAAACTTTTATTAAGGGCAAAAAAAGATCTGCAAAACCTAATGATGAAGATCCAAATATTCAATTTGTTAGAAATGAAATTGAAAGCAAACTTGGATTAAATGTTAAGATATTAAACAAAAAAAATAATTCTGGTAAAGTTATTATTGAATATAAATCATTAGATCAATTTGATTTAATATCTAAAAAACTTAGGAAGTAGACGAAGCCTTTTGATAAAGATCAACTATTAAATTCTTAATTAAAGTATTATTATTTAAATTCGCATTTACTTTGAGTTGAATTTCTGCATTAAAAAGAATTTTTCTTGCTTGTTCTAATTTTTCTGAATTCCATCTGCTAATTTGTTTATAAAAAGTTGGTTTATCCTTCCAAAATATTGGAGGTTTCATTTTATCAATAGCCTTCTCAATATTTTTCTCTTTTCTTAATTCATAATTTAGATTTATAAGTTTTTCTATTCTGTTGCTTAATATACTTAGGTAAAAATAAGCATTTTCGTTTTGAAGAACAATGTTTCCAAGATTTTCATTCAAGTTAGTCTTATCCGCACTGAAACACGCATCTCTTACACTGTTAAAGTCCAAATTATTGTTGTTATTCAACAATTCTGGAAGTTTGTCTGTATTAATTTTCTTATCAATAAAAAGACATTTAATTTTGTCGATTTCACCAGAAAGAGTTTTTCTGTCAAGGTTACAATTTTTAATTAAAAAATTGATCATCTGTTGAGTTACACCAGAATAATCTTTAAGTTTCTTTCTTATATACTCCCCAAGTGTTTTTTCATTATCTTGGTAACATGCAATAATTCCTTGTGTATTCCCTTTTTCAAAATTTTTTCTAAGTATTGATTTTTTTTCTAAAGCTTGTGCGAATAAAAATATTTTAAGGTCTTCCTTCGGTTTTTGTCCGACCTCACTAATTATATCTTTAATTTTATCTGTAACTTCGTTTATGATGATAATTTTTTTACTACTAAACAAAGAGGTGTTTTCAACTTGTTCGATGAGAAGATCCTTTTTTTTTAATATTTCATCTTGGGTAAATAAGATTTTTTCACAGCTTTTAAAATAAGTCCTAATTTGATCTTTAATATCATCTTTCATACCTATATTTTCACCATAGATAAGGTTAATAAAATATTTGTCTATTAAAGTAATATTTTGTTCTAGCAAATAGCTTTTTAAAATCATTTATAAAATTGAGTTTAATTCAATTTGTAATTCACTTGCAATAGCCTCAATTAAACTCTCTACAATTTTTTTTTCATTATTTAACGTATCCGAATATACATCAGATGCTGGATAATTTTGCGACTTAGTGAAAACTTTATTAAATAAAACATTTTTATTATTACTTGCACTAATTTCAATCGTTAATGTTATCGAATAAGTTAATATTTTACCTGATTGATTTTTATTAGAGACCGCTGTTTTCTTTTCTGATTTTATATTTAATTCAATTACATTTGCTGCTTTTTTGACACTAATTAAATTATTTTTCAAAAGTCCACCAATCCTTTTATTTCCCTCTAGGTTAAATTTAGAAATTGAGAAATTTTGGTTATCTTTATTAAAAATAGGCTGATAACCACAACCAAGGAGTAAATGAATACCTATTACAATGAAGAATATTTTATTTAATTTAAAGTTTTTCATGTAACAATAAAGTTTATAATCTTATTTCTAACAAATATTTTTTTAATTATTTTTTTATTTCTAAGATTTTTTTGTACATTATCGATTTTTTGTGCTTCTTTTGTAGCATTAGCTTCAGAAATATTTTTCTTTGCTGAAATAAGCCCCCTTTTTTTGCCGTTTATTTGAACTACAATAACGACGTTTTCATCTGTTAAAAAGTTTTCCTCAATTTTTGGCCATGCAATTTTTGAATAAAAATCTTTACCTTCAAGTTTTGACAAGCACTCACAGGATATGTGAGGTATAAATGGCATTATAGCTTTCATCAAATTTGCTTGTGATCGTAAAAAATCCTGATTTTCAACAGGTTTATTGACATATTCCTCCATCAATCTTATTGCTTCATAAAAAGAAGCTATAGCCACATTTAACTGAAATTTTTCTATAAAACTTGTAATCTTAAACAAATATTTATTTATAGCTGATAAAAATTTCTTTTTTTCCTCTTCTAAAGATTTTACGTTTTTTCTTTTTATAGCCTTTTCATTTAAAGACCAAACTCTTTGAACAAATTTATGTGCTGCGGCTACCCCATCATTTGACCATTGAATATCTCTATCTGGCGGGCTATCCGAAAGCATAAACCATCTGATCGCATCAGCTCCATAAATTTTTATCATGCTTTCAGGATCCACAACATTTTTTTTTGATTTAGACATTGCTTCAGGAGGGCCAATTTTGATTTCAGATTTATTAAAATCTTTTATTTCTTCAGGACTCAGCCAATTTCCTTTTTGATTTTTGTAAGTTTCATGACAAACCATTCCTTGTGTAAAAAGACCCTTAAAAGGTTCTTTTATTTTTATTTTCTCATCATTTAATTTAATTGCCCTCATAAAAAATCTTGAATAGAGTAAATGTAAAATCGCATGTTCTATCCCACCAATGTATTGATCAACCGGCATCCAATAACTAAGAGACTTTTCATCAAAAGGTTTATCCTTTAATTTAGGAGAGCAAAATCTAATAAAATACCATGAAGAATCCACAAATGTGTCTAGAGTATCGGTCTCTCTAACAGCATCTTCACCTGTTTTTTTATATTTGGTTTTTTTCCAATTAGGATGGTTTTCTAGTGGATTACCTTTTGAATTTAGATCTGCATCACCAGGTAAAGTTATTGGTAATTCACTCTTATCTACAGGAACAACTTTACCATTTTTTAAATAAATCATTGGTATTGGGCAACCCCAATACCTTTGTCTAGAAATTCCCCAATCTTTAAGTCTATAAGATATTTGCCTTTTGCCTATTTTCTTCTTCTCTATTTCTCTTATTATCTTATCTTTTGCATCGGAAATATTTAAACCATTTAAAAATTCAGAATTAATAATACTTCCATCTCCATCAAAGGCCTTATTATCTTTAACCAATTCATGTTTCTCTTTCGGTTTAACTACTTTTATAATTTCAATTTGATATTTCTTAGCAAAATCATAGTCTCTCTGGTCGTGAGCAGGACAACCAAAAATAGCACCAGTTCCATAATCCATTAAAATAAAGTTCGCAACATAAACAGGTATACTTTTATTTTTTATAAAAGGATGTTTAGCTCTAAATCCTGTGTTGTATCCAATCTTTTCCGCGTTTGCTATAGCTTCTTCGGTGGTCCCTACTTGAGAAGCTTTATTTTTAAATTTAAGAAAATTATCGTTATTACTAAAATTTTTGCAAATTGGATGATCAACTGAGACTGCTAAAAAAGTAGCGCCAAATATAGTATCTGGACGAGTTGTAAAAATTTTTATTTTTTTTTGTCCTTCGATTTCGAAATCAATTTCACATCCAACAGATTTACCAATCCAATTTTTTTGCATTAATTTTACTTTTTCTGGCCATTCTGTGAGTGAATTCAAATCTTCTAATAATTCTTCTGAAAACTTAGATATATTAAAAAACCATTGCGATAGTTTTTTTCTTTCTACAATAGCGTTTGATCTCCATCCTTTACCATTAATTACTTGTTCATTTGCAAGAACTGTTTGTTCAACAGGATCCCAATTTACGTAAGTTTCCTTTCTAACAACTAATCCTTTGTTATACAAATCTATAAAGAGTGATTGTTGATGTTTATAGTAATTTGGATCACACGTTGAAATTTCTAAATCCCAATCAATCGAAAGTCCCAAAGAACAGAGCTGTCTTTTCATAGTTGCAATATTTTTTTGTGTCCATTCTTTAGGATCTAAATTGTTTTCTCTAGCAGCATTTTCAGCCGGCATTCCAAAAGAGTCCCACCCCATAGGATGAAGAACATTAAAACCTTGCATGGTCTTATATCTTGCAAGCACGTCACCGATAGCATAGTTTCTAACGTGGCCCATGTGAATTTTTCCCGAAGGATAAGGAAACATTTCTAGGCAGTAGAATTTCTTTTTTTTGTCGGTGTTTTTAAAAGAGTTTTTATTTCTTGACCAAAAGTCTTGCCATTTTTTATCTATGTCTTTTACATCAACCTTATTCATTAAGTAGTAGAATTTGTTTATTTCTTTTTCTTATTTTTAGCATTTTCAACTAAAAGTGCAGCTTTTTTAATAATATCTGCTCTTATAGTTTGTTCAAGCTTAGGAGATGAAATTTTCTGAACTATACAATTTTCCCCTTTTGATTTGCACGTTTTTTTATGAATAATGATTTTTAAACTATCAGATCTTACTTCGTTTGATAAAAACCTTATTGTGAATTTTAGTGACTCTTCAGTGGTATTTGCGTCTGTATACCAATCCGTTATAATCATACCACCTGAATAATCTACAGTTACTAGTGGCATAAAATCAATTACATCAAAAGTTGCTCTCCACATCGGATTTGATGAGCTGAATTCATAAGTGGTTTTACGATCGCCTAGGGCTTTATTAAGAGAAATTCCTCTGCCCTCTTTTAAATTTTTTAAAGCTCTTTCTTTACCACTGTCTGGTGTTTCTCTGCTTCCCCCAGGTAAATTTGCAAGAGGATCTCCACAAGAAATAAGCAGCAAACTGATGAAAACAAGAATTGTTTTTTTCGAGAAAAATTTAGACATAATAATTTAATATCGCATAGTTTATCGATAAACACCTATAAACGTCAAAAAAGCCCATATTTCGTGTGATATTTATACAACATATATCTAAAAAATACAGTTATTTTGCGATTATTCTGCATGAGGGGATTAAAATAAGTTATTTTTTGGCGTTTATTTAAATAAACAAAAACAAGGAGATAAACATGAAAAATATAACTAAAGTAGGTTTGTCTGCACTAGCTGGCGCTTTGGCTATTACATCTGCAAACGCAGGTGAAATGTCAATGTCAGGTAGCATGGAGGCATCTTACACAAAAGGTAGTGGTTATAAAACAACTGGGAACCCTTTAGGAATGGATAAAGAATTATCTGTTACTGGTTCTACAGAGTTAGATAACGGAACTACAGTAAGTTATAAGCAAACAGTAAGCGATGCTTTTGGATTTAACGACTCTGAATTAGTATTCGGAAACGTAATGGGTATGGCTGACGTTGCTTTAACTTCAACTGGTTCTCCACTTTCAGCAATTGACGATGTAACACCGACTGCTTTTGAAGAAGCAAACGCATTACTTGGTTCAATTGATGACGTTAACGGTATGGATGGTACTTACGGTATCAGAGTTACTATGGCTGACGTATTGGGATCTGGTTTCAAACTTGACGCTATGTACTCAACTGATGTTGGTTCTGGCGATGCACAAGCTGACAATAGTTCATCTGGTGAAACAGGTGGAACATCTGACAGTGGTACAGAAATAACTCTTACAGGTTCAGTACCAATGGTTGAAGGTTTAGACGTTGGTGTTGGTGTCTATGAACAAGAAACTGATTCAGTTTCTGGAGCAGGTACTTACCACGCAGATGAAGGTACTGCATACATCAAGTATTCAACTGGTCCAGTATCAGTTGGTTACCAAAAAGGTGTAGTAGTTAACTCAGCTGGTTCTGAAGAAACTCAGTACGTGAATGATTACATTGGTATATCTTACAAAATCAGTGATGATCTTTCAATTTCGTACAACGAGATCGAGTCTAGAAAAAGTAATAACAGTACTGACATAGATCAAGATTTTGATTCAATTTCATTATCTTACTCTATGGGTGGTATGACTTTAAACATAGCTGACTCAGACGTATCAAATGCTTCTTATACTTCAGGTAGAGCAGTTGATGCTACATCTGTATCATTAGCTATTGCGTTTTAAGTAATTTAAAAATTATTTTTTAAAAAAGCCGGCATGTACTTGCCGGCTTTTTTTTTATCTCCATACATCGCGCAACCATGGACATTAAGCAGACTTAATAATCTAAAATTTTTTTCATTTATCCCACCCAAAGCAATAAATTTTTGAGTAAAATTTCGAGTTAATAAATTAAATCTAGTTGTGCCTAGAAATCCTTTTTTGAACTTATTAGATGTTTTAAAAATTCTAGATAAAACAATATATTCGCAACCTTGATTCAGTTTTTCATAAATTTCAGGAATATTGTGAGCACTACCAATTATTTTGACTTTACGGTTTATTTTTCTTAGCTGTTCAAACCGACTTTTATTATATGCGGATATATAAAAATTATTTGTTTTTAATAAAAATAAAATTTTTACGCTATTTTGAATAAATAAATTAATTTTTTTACTAATACATCTTTTATTAAATCTCTTTAAATCCTCAAGATTGATTTTTTCTGGGTTTTTTAAAATTAAAATTGCACCTATTTTTTTAACATAATCTAGGTTAAGTTCATTCAATTTTTCTATAAAGAAAAGAAGCTTAAAATTTTTGTTTATCATGAGTGATCAAAGTATAAATAAATTAAAAGTAATAAAGGATAGTATAAAAAATTTTACTAGTGAAAGTAAACCTAATATAATTTGTGTTTCCAAAACTTTTCCTTTGTCAGCTCTCGAGGCTTTAATAAAATCCGGACATCATCATTATGGTGAGAACAAAGTCCAGGAAGCCGAGGATAAATGGTCAGAAAAATTAAAAACAGATCCCAATTTAAAAGTCCATATGGTTGGAAAATTACAATCTAACAAGGCAAGAAAAGCTGTAAAGATCTTTGATTACATTCATTCTTTGGACAATCATAAGTTGGCAGATATATGTAAAAAAAGTGAAAACGATTTCAATAGAAAACTATCATATTTTATTCAAGTTAATATAGGGAATGAAATTCAAAAATCTGGAGTCCAACCAAAAGATGTTAAAAGTTTTCTAAAGTACTGTAAAAATGAAACAAAACTAAACGTTATAGGCTTAATGGTTTTACCACCTAATGATGATAATACAGAAAAATATTTTAGCAATGTTTCCCAATTGAATTATGAATTGGGTTTAAAAGATCTTAGTATGGGAATGTCATCAGATTATAAAATTGCGATTAAATATAAATCAACATTTTTAAGAATAGGATCAGCTATTTTAGGACCCAGAACTTTCAAATAATGATTTTCGTTTTTTTGTTTATTGAGGGTAAAATTTTTAAAAAATCTTTTTTTTTAATTGCTATACATCCTTTTGTAGAGCTAAATTTTTTATTTGCTAAATGTAAAAAAATTGCACTTCCTTTACTTTTTAAAATTGGATTCATGTTGTAGCTCATAACCAAAATTAAATCATAAATATTTTCTTTTAAATACAATCTTTCTGCCTTTTTTTTAAAAGGAAATTGAATTAACTTATTATAATCATTTGAACTAGTGTCATCACACCACCCAAATTTTTTTTCTATTTTAATTTTTTTTAATTTTGTCTGAATATTACTTATTCTGTCAGACCTATACATCAGGTATCTAAAATTGAAACTGCCCCTTGGTGTTTTTAGGTCGCCCTCAGCTTTTTTCTTAGTTAAACCCATTTTACCTATAGAGCATTTTATCTTATAGTCTTTATAATAGATAAATTTATCTTTTAAATATAAATGCATAAAGAAAATTACAATATTAACATAGTATGTTTTTGCAATGAAAATTTTACTAATGCACTTAATGAACTCAAGACCTTTTTTGGCTTTAATTTAATCTTGTCTGAAAGTTTAAAAGAGTTTAAAAATGAGAATATTAATGCAATATTATTCGACAACGAAAATAGTAAAAAAATTTTATCTTTAAATATAAATAAGCCTAAAATATATATTCAGGAAAAAAATAAAATTAATCTTGAAAAAAAACCTGAAGTAATAATAAAGCTTCCTTTAAACATATTACAATTTAATCAGGAAGTTATAAATGTTTGTAAAAAATTTGAGTTTAAAAATAATTCTCTAATAAGTATTAAAAATTATATATTAGATAAAAATGAAAGAATTTTAAAAAAAAATAATACCTCCTTAAAAATTACTGAAAAAGAAATTGATTTTATTGAAATTTTGAATTCATCAACAAAACCATTAAGTAAAGATTTTATATTAAAGAATATTTGGAATTATTCTACTGATACGGATACTCATACTGTAGAAACGCATATATATAGACTTAGACAAAAAATCAAAGACAAGTTTAAAGATAGCAATTTTATAAAAAATTCAAAAAAAGGTTATTCATTATGAAAAAAAGAAATTTATTTGCGAAGGATTTATTTTCTAGAAAATATTCTAAGCGTGTAGTTAAGCCTAAAAAAGGAAAAGGTAGTTATAGTAGAAAAAAACTTAAGAAAGTCTAGCGCCAATTTTTTGTATTATCTTTGAAGACATCTCTGTTCCTTTTTGCAAACTTTCTTTGATTGATAAATTATTAATTTGACCGTGTAAAAATCCAGCAGCAAAAAGATCACCAGCTCCTGTCAAATCTACAATATTTAAATTTTTGAAGATACCAAACTCAACAACCTCATCACCTCTAATTGCAATACTTCCTTTCTCACCACGTGTAATCACCACTAGTTTTCCTATGCTTTTTCCAAAAGTAATCACATCCTCGAAATTTTTAGCATTAATTAAAGATAAAATTTCCTGTTCATTAGCAAATGTAATATCTAAATAATTTTTTACTAAATTTAGAAAACTTAACTTATGCCTATCAACGCAAAATTTGTCTGAAAGTGACATAGCTGTTTTATTTGAATTTTTTATAGCTTTTTCAAAAGCTTTTTTTGGATGACCTTCATCCCATAGATAGCCCTCAAAAAAAGTGATATCACTTCTTTTAATCGCGTCTAAATCTATATCTTTATCATTAATTTTTCCTGCTATACCGAGAAAAGTACACATTGTCCTTTCAGAGTCTGGGGTAATTAAAATCAAACAAGTTCCAGTAGGTATCGTTTCATTTTTTCTTGAATAAAAAAATTTTACTCTTTCTTTTTTTAAACCATCTTCATATTTCTTTCCAAAATCATCATTGTTAATTTTTCCAATAAACCCAACATTATTCTTTAATTGTGATAGACCAACAATTGAATTAGCGACTGATCCACCCGATATTGTCTGGTCAATTTTTAACTTTGATGTAAGAGTTTTAAATTCATTTTCATCAACTAATTTCATAGTGCTTTTTGTAAGATTATTTTTTTTTAGAAAATCATCATCAACTTTACAAATAACATCAATAATTGCATTTCCTATTCCTAAAACTCTCATATTATGCCTTTTTTGTTTTGATTGGTTTTTTTCTTCTAGGATAACAAGTGGTACAGATTTTACAAGTAACACCGTAGCACTCTCTAGCTTTACAATATTCTCTTCCATAATAGATAATTTGAAGATGAAGTTTACTCCATGATTTTTTAGGAAAAAGTCTTTTAAGATCTTTTTCAGTTTGAATTACATTCTTTCCATTTGTAAGTCCCCATCTTTGAGCCAATCTATGTATATGTGTATCAACTGGAAAAGCTGGTACCCCAAATTTTTGGGACATAATTACACTTGCAGTTTTGTGCCCAACACCATGAAGATTTTCTAAATCTTTAAAATTCTTAGGTACTTTTCCTCTATGTTTATCAATCAACTGTTTTGATAAAAAATAAACACTTTTAGCTTTATTTCTAAAAAGCCCTATACTTTTAATTAGTCTCTCAATTTTTTTTCTACCTAACTTAACAAAGTGTTCTGGTTTATAATATTTTTTATAAATATTTTTTGTAACATTATTAACATTCAAATCTGTTGTTTGTGCAGATAGAGCAACAGATATTAAAAGAGTAAAAGTATTTTTATGTTTTAATGGAATTGGTGTCTTTGGGTAAATTTGATCTAAAATTTTTAAGATTTTTTTTGCTCTATTCTTTTGACTCATTGTCTTAAATTTAGTTAAAATTTAAAACATTTTTCATTGAGTATAAACCTGGTTTTTTATTCATTAACCATTTTGCTGCGGTAAGAGCACCCTCAGAATACAGAGCCCTATCGAAAGCTTCGTGATTTAAAGTGATAACTTCTTTTCCACTAGAAAATTTTACTTCATGTTCGCCAACAACTTTACCTTTTCTTCGAGAATTAAAATTAATTTTTTTTGAATATGGAAAAGTCTTTTTATTAAAGTATTTAGTTCCCATATTTTTGCTTAGATCAATATTTTTACCTACAGCTATTCCTCTTCCTAGCATTAAGGCAGTTCCTGAAGGGTGATCCTTTTTGTGTTTATGATGTATCTCATGGATCTTACTTAAAAATTTATTACCAAGAGATCTCGAAGCAATTTCGGTCAAATAAACTAATAAATTTATACCTAAGCTCATATTTCCTGCTTTTAAAATAGGTATTCTTTTAGAATATTTTTTTATTAAAATTTCCTCTTTTTTAGAAAAACCGGTTGTACCAATCACGACTCTTGTTTTTAATTCTGATGCAATTTTAAGAACCTCTAAAGTACACTTAGGAACCGTAAAATCTATAATTACCTTTGTTTTTTTAAAAGCATCCTTCGAGTTAAGCGAAGGTCTTAGACCAGATATTCTTTTATTTATTTTTCTATTTTCAGTAATAGAAACAATTTTAAAATCTCGGGATCTTTTTGAAGATTTAATAAGTTGTTTTCCCATTCTACCTAAACATCCCGTTATTGATAAATTAATTTTTTTCATTTACCGTTTCCAAAATTTTTTTGCTTTATCGAAGAAATTTTTAATTAAAGGATTAGACTTGTTGTCCTCCAAATTTTTAAATTCTGAAAGGATCTCCTTTTGTCTTTTTGTTAAAGATGTTGGGACCTCAGTAACAACTCTAATATATAAATCTCCAAATAGATTTCTTTTAAGTATAGGCATACCTTTACCTCTAAGTCTTAACTGTTTTCCACTTTGGGTTCCAGAAGGAATTTTAATTTTAGTCTTACCCCCATCAATAGATGGTACCTCTACAGTTGCACCTAATGCTGCATCTGCAAAAGAGACTGGCAGCTCATAAAACAGATTTTCCTCAGATCTTTTAAAAATATCATGAGGCTCAACTGAAACAAATAAATACAAATCACCATTTGAACCACCTTTTGTCCCCGCTTCGCCTTTTCCAGCAATTCTAATTCTTGTTCCATCATCAACACCCTTGGGAATTTTAACAGATACATTTTCATTAGATTGTGTTTTTCCAGCTCCTCCACAATTATTGCATGGATTGTCTATTTTTTCTCCTTCCCCGCTACATTCAGGACAAGTTTGTTGAATAGTAAAGAAACCTTGGTTAGATCTTACTTTTCCTTGGCCACCACAATAATTACATGCAGAAGGTTTGGAGCCTGACTTAGCACCGCTACCTGAACAAGTTTTACATTTTTTGTAAGTCGTATAATTTATTTTTTCTTCTTTTCCTGTGAAAGCATCATTTAAATCTATAGAAACATCATATCTTAAATCATTCCCCCTATAATTTCTTCTGCCTCTTCTTGACTGTCCTGAACTTCCGAATCCAAAATCACTAAAAACATCTTCAAAAATATCAGAAAAAGATGAGGAAAAATCAAAGTTACCAAAACCACTCTGACCTGTTCCCCCGCCTTGAAAAGCGGCATGACCGAATTGGTCATAATTTGCTTTTCTCTTATCATCTGAAAGAACGTGGTATGCTTCACTTCCTTCTTTAAATTTTTCTTCTGCTCCTTTATCACCTTTATTTTTATCTGGATGATATTTAAGTGCTAATTTTCTGTATGCTTTTTTAATTTCTTCTTTGCTCGCGGATTTTGTGATTCCTAAGACTTCATAATAATCTCTTTTTGCCATGAGAAAATTTCTCCTGTTTATTAGTCTTAGGCTCTTTTTTCTTTATCTTCTTTTGAGTCTACAACTTCTGCATCAACGACGTTATCTTTTTCTTTACTGTCTTTTTTATCATTATCATTGTTTCTACCAGTTTTGTCAGCAGGTTTTTGTTGGCTTTTATATACCGCTTCACCTAATTTCATTGAAGCCTGGATCAATGACTGCGTTTTCTTTTTAACTTCTTCAGTATCTGTGCCTTTTAACGCATTTCTTAAATCTGATATGGCTGTTTCGATAGCTTTTTTTTCAGTATCTGAAATTTTACTACCATGTTCTTTAAGATTTTTTTCAGTCGAATGGATTATAGTATCAGCCTGATTTCTTGAGTCGACCGAATCCCTCTTCTTTTTGTCTGACTCTTTATTCGCTTCTGCATCTTTAACCATATTTTTAATTTCTTCATCAGATAAACCACCTGAAGCTTGAATTTGAATTTTTTGTTCTTTTCCAGTACCTTTATCTTTTGCAGATACGCTTACAATACCATTTGCATCTATGTCAAAAGTTACCTCAATTTGCGGAATTCCCCTTGGAGCTGGTGCGATACCTACTAATTCAAAATTTCCAAGAATTTTATTATCTGCTGCCATCTCCCTTTCTCCTTGAAGGACTCTTATAGATACCGCAGGTTGGTTATCCTCTGCTGTTGAGAAAACCTGGCTTTTTTTGGTTGGTATTGTTGTATTTTTATCGATTAATTTTGTCGAAACACCACCCAAAGTTTCTATACCTAAAGATAATGGAGTTACGTCTAAAAGTAGAACATCTTTAACATCACCTTGTAATACTCCTGCTTGGATTGCAGCACCCATTGCAACTACTTCGTCCGGGTTTACACTTTTATTTGGATCTTTTCCAAAAAAGTTTTTAACTGTTTCAACAATTTTAGGCATTCTAGTCATACCGCCGACTAAAACCACCTCATCTATTTCAGCTGCAGAAAAACCTGAGTCCTTTAATGCAGTCTTGCAAGGTTCCAAAGTTCTTTCTACCAAGTTCTCAACAAGGGCCTCAAGTTTAGCTCTAGTAAATTTTAAATTTATGTGTTTAGGACCTGTCTTATCAGCTGTGATGAAAGGAAGATTAATTTCAGTTTGTGTAGCAGAAGATAGTTCTATTTTAGCTTTCTCAGCTGCTTCTTTTAATCTCTGTAATGCTAATTTGTCTCCCTTTAAATCAATTCCATTATCTTTTTTAAATTCAGAAACTAGATAATCTACGATAGTATCATCAAAATCTTCACCACCTAAAAATGTATCACCATTAGTTGATTTTACTTCAAATACACCATCACCAATTTCTAAGATAGACACATCAAAGGTACCGCCTCCTAGATCATACACAGCAATTTTTTTTCCACCTTTTTTATCTAAACCGTAAGCTAAAGATGCAGCAGTCGGTTCATTTATAATTCTCAAAACTTCTAAGCCAGCTATCTTACCCGCATCTTTCGTTGCTTGTCTTTGTGCATCATTAAAATATGCAGGAACGGTGATAACTGCTTTTGTTACTGGTTGCCCCAAATGTTTTTCAGCAGTCTCCTTCATTTTTTGAAGAATAAAAGCAGATATTTGTGAAGGTGAATATTTTTTTCCCTTTGCTTCAATCCATGCATCATTTTTTTCTGATTTAACAATTTTAAAAGGGACTTTTTCAATATCTTTTTTGACAGAATTGTCATCAAAGGTTCTTCCAATTAACCTCTTAGCTGCAAAGATTGTATCGTTTGGATTTGTTACTGCCTGTCTCTTAGCAGGTTGTCCAACAAGTTTTTCATCTTTTTCAAGAAAAGCTACAACAGATGGGGTTGTTCTTTGCCCCTCGGCGTTTTCAATTACTTTAGCTTGTTTGCCGTCCATTATTGAAACGCAAGAATTTGTCGTTCCTAAATCTATTCCTATTACTCTACTCATAATAAATGTTATATGGGTGTTTTTTTCTAGTCTACAAGATGAAAATTGTTATTTTTTTTCACTATTTTCAGGTTTTTTTTCCTCATTTTGAGCTTTTTTTTTGGAAACAGCCACTAAAGATGCCCTTAATAGCCTATTGCCAAACATGTAACCTGGCAACATTTCTTGTACAATAGTCCCAGGTTCGACTTTGTCATCTTCCATTTCAGTCATTGCTTGGTGAAAATTAGGATCAAATTTTTTGTTTTTTGTGTCAATTTTTTCGATTTTGTTCTTTTTAAAAATCGAAATTAAATCTTTTTCAATAATTTGAATATTACTCAAAAACTTATCTAGATCCTTATTTTCTTTCAGACTGGGATCACTTTTAATTGAAATATAAGCTCTTTGTAGATTAT
>CACFTH010000002.1 GCA_902569185.1 uncultured Pelagibacteraceae bacterium | reverse complement strand
TTGCCAGCTCATAGTTTCAATAGAAAACAAGTTGCTGAGATAAAATTTAAAGAACTAGTTATAACAAATATAGTTTTAACTTTAGTACTTTTAGGTTTCATAACTAGTCTAATTGGAATAAGGCCTTATATAAAAGTTGTCACAGATGAAATTAAATTCACACATGTTGCCAAAGAGTATAAATCTAGCTTTGGAACTAGCAATAAAATTTCAAAAAATCTTGATAACAGAAAGAAAAAAAATTCTGATGAACAAGATATAAGTTTAGATACTAAGGTTACATTAAATCTATTTGAGGATTTAAAATATGATTTAAAAAGTATTAGGACTGGGGCAATGGTTAAGCCCATTTACCTCTCTAAATTACCAAAAGACCTTAAAAAAATCAAAAGCACGACTACCAAAAAAAATACTTTCATTAAAATTGTTATGCCACTTATAATTGATGAAAATAATAAAATTTTAGAAAATAGAAAAAAACTTTTTAAAATTTTAGCGAAACCAAATAATTCCAGGGGAGAGAAAGTTTGGTTAAAGAGAAGATTTGAGGATTATGGAATTAAAAACGAGGATATAACAGAATTAAAGATTAGAATGGATATCGTGCCTGTTTCAATCGCCATCGCGCAAGCAGCCAAAGAAAGTGGCTGGGGAACATCAAGATTTGCATTAGAAGGTAATGCAATGTTTGGTCAATGGACCTGGGGAAAAAAAGGTATTGCCCCATTGGATAGAGACAAGAACCAAGCACATAAAATTTTAAAATTTCCAATTTTAAGATCATCGGTTCAAGCTTACAAAAATAATTTAAATACTCATAAAGGATATTCAGAATTTAGAAAAAAAAGAGCTGAGTTACGTAAACAAAATAAAAAAATATCTGGTCTAGAGCTAGTTCAATATCTTTATAATTATGCAGCCACTGGCTCAGAATACACAAAAGTTTTAAAAAAAATAATTGATCAAAACCAACTTACAGATTTTGATAATGCTGTTTTGATGAATTCAAATCAATCGTCTACTCTGACACTTTAGTTAAAGATTTGAGACAACAAACTGGATACCAAGCCATCTCCATTCACCCGTATTTTCTCGCAAAGAACAATTTATTCTGCCACGTTCTGTCACAAATTTTCCGTCTAAAAGTATTTCCATTTCATTTTTGGAAATGAAATTTATCTTTGAATTCCTCCATTTATCCTCCTCATTTGAGAAACAATTTACATTTTTCAAATTAGGCCCATTTTCATAAAAAATAATTTTTACATTAGGGGGATTATTTTTTGGTTTTAAATATTTCTCCTCAGGTAAAATTTTTAAATATGGAAATGGAATTGTATTTAATAAAGTTTTGAATCTTTTTTCTTCTCCATATTTCTCATTAATCGGAAATCTTGGCAATTCATACATACTTTTTGTTTTATCCATTACTCCCGAATGTTGTCCAAAACCATACTCAAATCCTAAATTTTTAACTATTTCGATATAGGAGTTTTTATATTCACCAAATGGATATGCAAAAAACTTAGTTTCATGATTAAGTTTTTCTTTAAATATGTTAATAGATGTTTTTAGGTCATCTTCTATTTCTTTATCAGATTTATCTACCAAATAATCATGTGTATGACTGTGATTTCCTATATGTACAAATTCGAATGACGATATTTCTTTTATTTCAGGCCAATCCATATAACCATTTGAACCAATGGTCTCAGTATTTATAAAAATAATAAAAGGTATTTTTCTTTGTTTTAAAATTGGCCAAGCATTTTCGTAGAAAGATTTAAAACCATCATCAATGGTAAGCAAAATTTTCCTGTCAAGATTTTTTGAATTTATTGCGTCCACAAACTCTTTGTGAGAAATGAAATTAAAGTCGTTTTCCTCAATTAAATCTAAATGCCTTTTAAAATCTTTTATTTTAATGTTTGTAGATGGATACTTATTTTCCTCAAAACGATGGTACATTAATGAAATTACTCCATAATCATCAATATTTTTTGCATAAGAGTTTGAATTATTTAAAATAGATATTAAAACTATTATAAATAAAATGATAAAGGATTTTTTAATAATAAATTGCACAGGTAAAAAAAATGTTATTGCTTTAAATATTAATAATAATTTTTTTCTTAAAAAACTTCAAACCAATATAAGAAGTAACGAGACACTTGTGAACAATATATTTGAATTTCTTAAACAAAAAAAAGCTATTATTGACAAAGATTTCTCAATTATAGTCAATGTTGGGCCAGGTAGTTTTTCAGGAATAAGGATTTCTATTGCTGTGGCCAAAGGCATCAAAATATCCAAAGGATCAAAATTATATGGTTATAAAGACCAAGATTTGGCTGATTTTAATGCAAAAAATATCAAATTATTAATTAAAAATAAATTAATACAAAATAATTTGATTAAACCTGTCTACTTAAGTTAAATTATCAATTAATGAGTAAAATTGAAGATAAATGTAAAGACAAAGGTGTGAGATTAACAGACCAAAGAAGACTAATCGCAAAAGTTATGTCTGACTCAAAACAAACATATGGTTCAAAGGATCACCCTGATGTAGATGAATTACATAAAAGAGTAAATGAATTAGATAAAAATATTAGTATTGCCACTGTATACAGAACTGTAAAACTTTTTGAAGAGGCAGGAATAATTGAGAGACATGACTTTAAAGAGGGTAAATCTAGATATGAACCTCTGACCGAAGAACACCATGATCATTTAATTGATGTTAAGACAGGGGAAATAATAGAATTTGTTGATAAAGAAATTGAAGAACTTCAAAAAAAAGTTGCCCAAAAATTAGGCTATAAACTTATCGATCATAAACTAGAATTGTACGCTCAAAAAATTAAAAAAAATTAATAACTTGTCTAAAAAAATTTATATTAAAACTTTTGGCTGTCAAATGAACGAATACGATAGTAATCGTTTGGCCGATTTATTAAAAAAAACTGGGTATGAGAGAACTAAAGACCTAGAGGATGTTGATTGTTATATTCTTAACACTTGCCATATAAGAGAAAAAGCTACTGAAAAAGTATATCACGACATAGGGCGCCTTAAAAAAAAATACAAAAATAAAAAAAAACCCACAGTTTTTATAACAGGATGTGTTGCACAGGCAGAAAACAACGAAATGCTCGATAGAGAACCTTACATAGATGCTGTAATAGGTCCACAATCTTATCAAAACATTCCTAAAATTATACAAAAGATCAAAAAAAGAAAAAATAAATTAAATTTGACAAGTTTTGATGTAATTGAAAAATTTGATAGATTAAACGATATCAAAAATTCTAGTTCTAAAACATCATCTTTTATTACTATACAAGAAGGTTGTGACAAATTTTGTAATTTTTGTGTTGTTCCTTACACAAGAGGACCGGAATATTCAAGATCAATGAAAGAAATTATCAAAGAGGCAAATGAATTAGTATCAAATGGTGTTTCAGAAATTACCCTTTTGGGCCAAAACGTGAATGCATATTCTTTCACTGATAATAGTAAAGTCTTTAAACTCTCAGATTTAATATTTGAGTTAGAAAATATTAAAGATTTGTTAAGAATAAGATATACAACTTCTCATCCAAATGACATGACTAGTGATTTAATTCAGTGTCATAAAAAATCCAAAAAACTAGTACCTTTTATCCACTTACCAGTTCAAAGTGGATCAAATAAAGTTTTAAAGATTATGAACAGGAAACATACTAGAGAGGAATATTTGGCTAAAATAAATAATTTAATATCTGTGAGACCAGAAATAAGATTTTCAAGTGATTTTATTGTTGGATATCCTGGTGAAACTGAAAAAGATTTCAATGATACAATTTCATTAGTTAAACAAATAAAATTTTTAAATTCTTTTTCATTTATTTATAACAAAAGACCTGGAACACCAACATCAAAACAAAATTCAATAAATGAGTATATTCAAAAGAAAAGACTTATTGTTTTACAAAATTTATTAAGTGATATTCAAATCAAGGAAAATAGTGATCAAGTCGGTAAATTAAAAAAGGTTTTGGTCGAAAACAAAATGAAAAATCAAACTAGTTATTTTGGGAGACTTGAAAATTTTACCCCAGTTATAATAGAAAAAGTAACTAATTCTGATATAGGAAAAATTATTAATGTGAGAATAAATAATTTTAACAAAAATAATTTATTTGGTGTAAAAGAACATGTAGAAAGTGTAGTTGCTGCATAATGTTAGAAGCAAAGAATCTTGATAAAGAAATTTCAGTCAAAAAAATCGATAATGAGACTGCAAATGTTAAAATTTTAAATAATGATATTTTAATGTCTGTTGTTGGTGAATTTAATAAAAATCTAATTCAAATAGAAAAACTTACTAAAACAAAGCTATATTTTAGGGGAAATTCAATCACTGTCAAAGGAAGTAGAGACTCAGTTTCAAATGCATCTAACTCTCTAATGTTTTTGGTAAATAAATTTCTTGTTACCAATTCTATCGAAAATAATGATATAATTTATTCATTAAAACACGGGGTAAAAGAATTGGATAAAAAAAATAGGAATAACATTAGATCTATTGATCAAGTGATAAAAACACCCAGAAAATCAATTATAGCTAGGTCTAAAAAACAATCTGACTACTTAAAGGCATTACAAAGTGAAAACATTGTTATGTCACTTGGTCCAGCTGGTACAGGAAAAAGTTATCTAGCAGTATCAGTAGCAGTTACAATGCTAATGGAAAAAAAAATTGATCGAGTAATTTTATCAAGACCAGCAGTAGAGGCTGGTGAAAGGTTAGGTTTTTTACCTGGTGACATGAAAGAAAAAGTAGACCCTTACCTAAGACCTTTGTATGACGCTCTTTACGATTTATTTGGATTTGAACAAATTCAAAGAAAAATTGACAATGGATCAATTGAAATAGCTCCATTAGCATTCATGAGAGGAAGAACTTTAAAGAATTCTTTTGCCATTCTTGATGAAGCTCAAAATGCAACACTTACACAAATAAAAATGTTTTTGACAAGAATCGGAGAAAATTCAAAATTAGTTGTGAATGGAGATCCTTCTCAAATCGACTTAATTAATAAAAGTCATTCTGGTTTAATTAAATCAAAGAAGATTCTTAAGGATATTAAAGAGATTAAAGTAGTTGAGTTCGATCACAAAGATGTTGTGAGACATCCTCTTGTATCTAAAATTATACAAGCCTATCAAAAAAATTTTGATGATCAAAATTGAGGTATTGATTAAGGATGAGAATTGGAAAAAATACTTATCAAATCCAAATAGATATTTAAATTCTCAGGCTAAGAAAATAAATTTAAAAAAATATTTTAGATCAAAACTTATAAATATATCTATTTTGCTTACAGGAAATAATGATTTAAGGCTCTTGAATAAAAAATTTAGAAAAAAAAATAAAACAACCGATGTTTTATCATTTCCAAGTTATGATCAAAATACAATCAGAACAGAATTAAAATCTCAAAAAAATTTATACCTCGGGGATATTGCGCTTAATTTATACAAAATTGATAGAGGAAAAAACAAATTTAAAAGTGAATTTGATAAACTTTGGGTTCATGGTCTTGTACATTTAATGGGTTATAAACATTATAAAAATAAAGATTTTTTCAAAATGAAAAAAATTGAAGACAAAATAATTAAACAATTAAAATGTTAAATTTTTTTAATAAAAGGATTTTCATTCTTTTTGTTTTTCCTTTTATTTTAGGTGGAATAAATGTCTTAGGATTTATGCCATTTAATTTGTTTTTTTTAAATGCCATATCTCTTTCTGTTTTATTTTATATAATTTTCTATGTTAAAAAGAAAACTCTTAGTTCATACAGAAAAAAACCATTTTTAAAAAATTTGTTTTTTCTTGGATCATCTTATGGATTTGGTTTTTTTCTTTTTGGTGTTTACTGGATAACTTTCTCACTAACTTTTGATGAATCATTTCAATTTTTAATACCTTTTGCTCTTATTTTAATTCCATTGTTTCTCTCTTTATTTTTTTCATTACCAATTGTGCTAATAGGATATTTTATTGAATTAAAAATATCTTCAATTATTCTAATAAGTATTTTGTTTTCTACAGTAGATTTTTTAAGAAGTTTTATTCTTGGTGGTTTTCCATGGAATATTTGGGCTTATAGTTTCTCTTGGTCACAGGAAAGTTTACAAATACTATCGCATATTGGATTTTTTTCCTTTAACTTAATTTTAATTACCTTATTTTTTTTACCAGCTACTATTTTTTTAAGAGACAAATTAAAATATTTTTTCATTAGTTTCTTTATAATTTTATTTTTTTCCAATTATTTTTATGGCTCATACAAAATAAATAGTAAAATTCCCTATAAAGGGCAAAATAAAATTAATTTTAAAATTGTAACTGCTGGGATGAATTTAAATGAGTTTAAGGATCAGAATTTAGTAATATCAAAATTAATAAAAATAAGTGAGCCAAAGGAGAATCAAAAAACAATTTTTGTTTGGCCAGAAGGTGTAATTTTAGACAGTAATCTCCTAAAAAAAAACAAATTCAAAGAATTAATAAAAAGTAATTTTTCAAAAAATCATCTCATTATAATTGGTGCAAATACTCAAAAAACTAATGGCTTTGATACAAAGTACTTCAATAGTTTAATCATTATAGACAATGACGTCAATGTGATAGGTAAATACAATAAACAGAAGTTAGTTCCGTTTGGTGAATTTCTTCCATTTGAAAAAGCTTTAAAAAAAGTTGGATTAAAAAAAGTGACTGCTGGTTACAACTCTTTTTCAAAAGGAAATAATAAATCCATTATTACAACAAGTTTCGGTAAAAACGAAATAAATTTACTTCCTCTTATTTGCTATGAAATTATTTTCCCAAATTTAATTCAAAAAAAAAATAACCATTTCAATTTTATAATAAATATTTCTGAGGATGCATGGTTCGGAGAAAGTATAGGACCACATCAGCATTTCGCAAAAGCAATTTTCAGATCTATTGAGAGTAGAAGTTTGACAATAAGATCTGCAAATAAAGGTATAAGTGCATTTATAAGTCCTGAAGGTAAAATTTTAAAAACATTAAAATCTACTGAGTCTGGAAATATTGAGATAGATTTACCTATTTTAAAATCAAAAAATATCAATATGAATAGGGATTTAATATTTGCTTTACTTTTAATAGTATATGCTATTACTTTCTTTATATTAAAAAAATTTAAACTTTAATGAATTCAAAAAATTATTTGTTTACAAGCGAGTCAGTTTCAGAAGGTCATCCAGACAAAGTTTGTGATCGTATTTCTGATATGGTTGTGGACACATATATTTCCAAAGATCCATTTGCTCGTGTAGCATGTGAAACATTAACTACGACTAACAAAGTAATTCTTGCAGGTGAGGTAAGAGGGCCAGAAACTTCAAAAGAGGATTTGATAAGTAAAGTAAGAGAATGCATCAAAGATATTGGCTATGAACAGAAAGGTTTTCACTGGAAGAATTGTGATATAGATGTTCATCTTCATTCACAATCATCAGATATAGCTATGGGAGTTGACTCAAAAGGAAATAAGGACGAAGGAGCTGGTGACCAGGGAATAATGTTTGGATATGCATGTAACGAGACCGAGGTGTTGATGCCAGCACCAATATATTACTCACATAAAATTTTAGAATTAATGGCTTTAGACAGAAAAAAAGGTATTGCTAGGGATTTAGAACCTGACTCAAAAAGCCAAGTCACAATGCTCTATGAAAATGGAAAACCAACAAAAGTAAAGTCGATTGTGATTTCAACGCAGCACTCATCAAAAGTAGACCAAAAAAAAGTAAAAGAGATAGTTAGACCATACTTGGAAAAATCAATACCAAAAAAATTATTATCTGAATTAAAAGAAGAAGAATTTTATGTAAATCCAACGGGTCAATTTATAATTGGGGGACCTGACGGAGATAGTGGTCTTACCGGAAGAAAAATTATAGTTGATACTTATGGTGGAGCCGCACCTCATGGAGGTGGAGCATTCTCAGGTAAAGACCCTAGTAAAGTTGACAGATCTGCAGCTTATGCTGCAAGATATGTTGCTAAAAATGTAGTAGCCTCAAAAATTGCTGACAAGTGTTTAATTCAGTTAGCTTATGCAATTGGGGTTTCAAAACCACTATCAATTTACGTTAATCTTTTTGATGGAGATGAAGAAAAATCAAAAAAAGTTGAAAAACTTATAAAAAATAATTTTGATTTAAGTCCACGAGGAATAAGAGAAATGCTATCTTTGAACAAACCTATTTATGAGTGCACTTCCGCGTACGGTCATTTTGGTAGAAAACCCGGGTCTGACGGTTCATTTTCTTGGGAAAAAACAGATAAAATTGAAGTTTTTAAAAATTAATTATTGAAAATATCGCAAAATTCTATTAAAAAACCTTTAAGTTACCTGGAAGGACAAAATGGGCTTTTGCCCATTTTTTTTTAGTTCAGGCAAAAAATATGTTAAATAGAGGATTAGATAAACAAGAGTTACTCAGAATCGTTGATTCTGTTGCAAACGAGAAATCGATAGATAAAGAACTTATCCTAAGTTCTATGGAGTCTGCTATTCAAAAAGCTGCATATAGCAAATTTGGATTTGATAATGAAATTGAAGCCACTATAGACAGAGAAAAAGGAAGTATTAAAATTCAAAAAGTACTATGTATTGTTGAAAAAGTAGAAGACACATCAAAAGAAATATTATTAAAAGATGCAATATCTATAAATAAAAAAAACGAAAATTTAAAAGTTGGCGATAAGATTTACGAAGAATTACCCCAGGTTGATTTTGGTCGGATAGCCGCACAAAGTGCTAAACAAGTAATTTCACAAAGAGTAAAAGAAGCAGAAAAGACAAGGCAGTTCAATGATTTTATAGAAAAACAAGGACAAATTTTAAGTGGTATAATTAAAAGATTAGAATACGGGAATGTAATTGTTGATTTGGGTAGAGCAGAAGGGATTATAAGAAAAGAAGAATTAATTCAAAGAGAAATTTTAAAAAATGGAGATAGAGTTAAAGCTTATTGTTACGAGGTAAAAAGAGATAATAAAGGGCATCAAATTTTTTTATCAAGAGCTCACCCTCAGTTTTTGGCTAGATTATTTTTTCAGGAAGTTCCTGAGATTTATGAAGGAGTAATTGAAATAAAAACTGTCTCAAGAGATCCGGGTAGTAGAGCTAAAATCTGTGTTCATTCAAAAGACTCATCTTTAGATCCTGTTGGAGCCTGCGTGGGTATGAGGGGAAGCAGAGTTCAAACTGTAGTTAACGAGTTACAGGGTGAAAAAATTGATATTATAAAGTGGACACAAGATTTGCCAACACTTGTTGCAGAGTCTTTATCTCCAGCTGAAATTCAAAAAGTTTTAATTGATGAACAAAATAAAAGAATTGACGTTATTTTAACTGAAGAAAACTTAAGCAAAGCTATCGGGAGAAGAGGACAAAATGTGAGACTTGCGTCTAAATTAATTAATTATGAGATAGATATATTGACCGATAAAGAAGACTCTGAAAGAAGGCAGGCAGAGTTTAAAGACAGAAGTCAAAATTTTATAAAAAATTTAGAAGTCGACGAAACTCTTGGTCAACTTCTTGTTTCAGAGAATTTTCAAACTATTGAGGAAATTGCGCAATCAAAGACAGAGGATATTTCAAAGATCGAAGGTATTGAAGACTCTACAGCGGATGAATTGATCACTAGAGCTAAAGAATATTTAGAAAAAGAAAAGTTGGAGATATCAAACAAATTAAAAGAACTTGGTGTAGAAGATGCTCTAATAAATTTAAAAGGTATGACACAAGGCATGTTAGTAGTTTTAGGAGAACAAAATATTAAAAAACTGAAAGATTTTGCTGAGCTTTCTTCAGATGAGCTTATAGGTGGAATGGATGAAATAAAAGGAAAACGTATTAAAATAGATGGTTATCTAGAAGACTTTGCACTTACTAGAGAAGAGGCTGATAATTTGATAATGGCTGCTAGAAACATAGTATTCAAGGATTAAAATGGTAGAAAACAAAAAGAAAAGAACGCTAACAATCTCCACTTCTTTTGATAAGAAAAAATTAGGAGAGCCAAGATCTAGACCAGGAGAAAAAAAGGTTTACATCCCAGAAAAAAAAAACGCTAGAAATTTTCAAAAAAATATAAATCATACAAACCCAGGTAATCAAAAAATAGTTATAAACAAAAAAAATTTTGCGAGAAAGTTTGCAGAACAACAGGCTACTAAAAGATTTATTCAACCAGACCACAAAAAATCTGAAAAAAATAAAGAAAAAACATTTGATAAAAAATTTCAACAAAGAAGGGAACACAAACTAACTATTTCGAGAGCGATGGATGTAGAGGAATTTGAGATTAAACAGAGAAGTTTAGCATCAGTTAAAAGAGCAAGACTTAAGGAAAAGAAAAATCTCAATAATAGTGATGATTCAAAAAAAGAGTTTAAAAAAGTAATAAGAGATGTAAAAATACCTAAACAAATTACTATTCAAGAGCTCTCTAATAGAATGGCAGAGCAATCTTCAAGTATTATAAAATTCCTTTTAAATATGGGTGTTAAAGCAACGATTAACCATTCTATAGATAAAGATACTGCCGAGTATATTGTTAAGGAATTCGGACACACAGCTGTTATAGAGCAAACGCCAACGGAAAGTTTTGGAAAAAAAGATATTGTTGACGATTCCAAATTATACCCTCGTCCTCCAATAGTTACTATTATGGGCCACGTTGATCATGGAAAAACCTCCCTTTTAGACGCTTTAAGAAGCACTAATGTTGTTTCAGGAGAACATGGAGGAATAACTCAACATATTGGAGCTTACCAAGTCTACAATGAAGATAAAAAATTAATAACTTTTATTGACACTCCTGGACACGCTGCCTTTACAGAAATGAGAGCAAGAGGATCAAAAGTTACAGATATTGTGATTTTAGTAATAGCGGCTGATGACGGTGTAAAACCACAAACAGTCGAAGCTATCCAACATGCAAAAGCAGCAAATGTTCCAATAATAGTTGCAATTAATAAATCTGATTTACCAAATTCTCAGATTGGAAAAATAAAAGATGAATTAATGAGATATGAGTTAATAGCTGAAAGTTTAGGAGGCGAAACCCTCTTTGTTGAAGTTTCTGCAAAAAATAAAACAAATTTAGATAAACTTAAAGAAACCATTCTTCTTCAGTCAGAAATTTTAGATCTAAAAGCTGAAAACACTGGGAATTCAAAAGGGATAGTTTTAGAAGCAAAAATTGACAAAGGGAAAGGACCAGTTTCAACAATTTTAATAACCAGTGGGAATTTAAAAAAGGGAGACTTTTTTGTATGTGGTAACACATGGGGGAAAATTCGAGCGATGATTGATTTCAATGGAAAAATAATAAATGAAGCTTCACCGTCGACTCCTGTTGAAATATTAGGAATGAATGAGTCAGCAAACGCAGGAGATGAATTTACAGTGGTTGATACTGAGGAAGAGGCAAAACAAATAAACTCCTTTAGAAAAACAGGTACTAAAGAAAAAAGTGTTTTAGCTTCGCAAGATAAAACAAATATTTTTGAAAATCAAAATACAAAAAAAGAACTCAATATAATTTTAAAATCTGATGTAAGAGGGTCTAGCGAAGCGCTTAAAAATGCCATTACCAAGATCGAACACTCTGAAGTTAAACCAAAGATAATCTTATCTGATATCGGAATGATTAATGAGACAGATGTATCTTTAGCTAAAGCATCAAAAGCAATTATTATCGGATTTAATATTAAGCCCAACAGAGAAGCTAAGAATTCAGCTGAACAGCAAAAAATTAGAATCGAATTTTTTAATATTATATACAAAGCCATCGAGTTTGTTGAAAAGTCTCTTTCAGGTTTATTAGAGCCAGAAAAAAAAGAAATAATTCAAGGTACAGCAGAAGTATTACAAATTTTCAAACTTTCAAAATCAGGAAAAGTTGCTGGTTCAAAAGTTATAGAGGGTGAAATTACAAGTACATCAAAAGCTAGGATAATTCGTGACGGTGCGGTCATCCACGATGGAAATATTTCAAGTATATTTCGCGAAAAGAATGCCGTGAAAGAGGTTAAAAACGGTTTAGAATGTGGAATATCGTTTAAAAATTATGGGGACTTTAAAGTAAATGATAAAATTGAAGCTTATAAAATAAATATAATACAGAGAGAATTAAAATAATGAATAGAAGACTTGGTAGTTCCAGTTTAAACCATAGACATCTAAGGGTTGGTGAACTCGTGAAGCAAAATTTAGGTCAGATTTTTTTAAGAAATGAGGCAAAAATACCATCACTCAATACTAAGCTGGTTACAGTCACAGAGGTAAGAATGAGTTCAGATTTGAAATCAGCAAGAGCCTATATTATTCCTTTAGGCGGAAAAGAGACAAAAAAAACAGTAAATATCTTGACTGAGTTTTCTCATCTTGTTAGAAAAGCATTGTCAAAAAAACTGGACATAAAGTTTCTTCCCAAATTACATTTTGTTGGAGATGAGTCATTTGATTATGCTGAACGTATTGAAAAATTGATAAAAAAAAATAATGAATAAATGAAATTGAAAAAAGACATAATCAAATCACTAGCAACAAGCAGTAATGATGTAGGATCAACCGCAGTTCAAATAGGTTTACTTAGTGAAAAGATAAATAGACTCTCAGAACACTTTAAAAATTTTAAAAAAGACAAACACTCTGCAAGAGGACTTACCAAGTCAGTAAATCAAAGGAAAAGACTTTTAAGCTATTTGAGTAAGAATGACCCGAAAAAATATAACGAAATTTTGAAAAAATTAAATTTAAGAAAATAGATGTTTAAAGTATTTAAAGAAGAAATAGATTTTGGTGAAAAAAAAATAACCTTGGAAACTGGAAAGATTGCCCGACAAGCGGACGGTGCAATTATTGCTACCATGGGAGAAACAGTGGTTATAGCTACTGTTGTTGGAGCAAAAAAAGTTAATCCTGAAACAGATTATTTTCCATTATCTGTAAACTACCAAGAAAAATATTACGCAGCAGGTAAAATACCAGGAGGATATTTTAAAAGGGAAGCAAGGCCGACAGAGTCAGAAACTTTGATTTCAAGATTAATTGATAGACCAATTAGACCGTTATTCCCTGAAAGTTTTAGAAATGAAGTTCAAGTTTTACCAACCGTTCTATCTTATGATAATGAAAATGAAGCAGATATTTTATCAATAATTGCATCATCCGCGGCATTGTCAATTTCAGGATTACCATTTAAAGGACCCGTTGGTGCATCAAGAGTGGGCTTCATTGATGGTAAATATGTTCTCAATCCAACAAAAAAAGAATTAGAAAACTCAAAACTTGATTTAGTTGTAGCAGGTACAAAAGATGCAGTTTTAATGGTCGAGTCAGAAGCATCTGGGCTGACAGAAAAGGAAATGTTAGACGCAGTCAAATTTGGTCATGAAGGTTTTATTTCAGTCATAAAAGGTATAGAAAAATTATCCAAAAAGTCTTCAAAAGAAAAGTGGAAGTTAGAGGAAAAAGACTTTAGCCAAGTATCAAAAAAAATTGAAAAAGAGCTTACAAAAGATTTAGAAAAAGCGTTTTCAGAAAAAGATAAAAAAACTAGATCAGAATTAATAAGCCAGGCTGGAGAGAAATGTAAAAGTTTGTTTGAAGGAGATGAAACTCTTTTAGAACATGAAATAATGTTACAACTTAAAAAACTCGAAAAAAATATTGTTAGAACAAGGATTTTAAAAAATAAAAAAAGAATCGATGGTAGAGGTTTGACCGATGTAAGATCTATTAAATGTGAAGTTGGAGTTTTACCAAGAACACATGGATCAGCGTTATTTACAAGAGGAGAAACTCAAGCTCTGGTTACTACAACTTTAGGAACTACAGATGACGAACAAAGAATAGAAAGTTTGGAAGGTTTAAAAAGACAAAGATTTATGCTTCATTATAATTTTCCTCCATTCTCAGTCGGTGAAACTGGAAGAATTGGAACTGGAAGAAGAGAAGTTGGACATGGAAAATTAGCCTGGAGAGCACTAAATTCCTCTCTTCCCAAAAAAGAAAATTTTCCGTACACACTTAGAATTGTTTCAGAAATTACCGAATCAAATGGATCTTCTTCAATGGCTACAGTTTGTGGATCTTCACTTGCATTAATGGATGCAGCAGTTCCAATAGCAGAGCCAGTAGCTGGAATAGCAATGGGATTAATAAAAGAAAAAGATGACTTTTCAATTCTATCAGACATATTAGGTGACGAAGATCATCTAGGTGATATGGATTTTAAAGTTGCAGGCACAAAAGATGGAATTACATCGCTACAAATGGATATTAAGATAACAGGTATTACATTTGAAATTATGGAAAAAGCACTTGATCAAGCAAAAGATGGAAGAGTTCATATTTTAAATGAAATGAACAAAACCATAAAGTCTTCAAGAAAAGAAGTTGGAAAACACACACCAAAAATGGAAACTATCAAAGTTGATAAAAAAGATATCGCAACTGTTATTGGTAAAGGTGGAGCGACTATTAGAGAAATTGTCGAAAAATCTGGAGCAAAAGTAGATGTTAAAGATACCGGCGAAGTTACAGTGGCAGCTGCTAATGAAGAGACTAGAAAGATAGCAGTAAAAATGATTAACGACCTTATTGCAAAACCAGAGATGGGAAAAACATATAAAGGTAAAGTAGTAAAAATCATGGAATTTGGGGCCTTCGTAAACTTTTTAGGTAAACAAGATGGTCTTGTTCATATTTCTCAGTTAGCAGCTAAAAGAGTTCAAAAAGTAACTGATGTTGTCAAAGAAGGTGATGAGGTTTCTGTAAAAGTAATAGGATTTGATAGAGGAAAAGTTAAACTCTCAATAAAAGAAGCTTCTTAAACTTTATATTCAAAATTTTGAGTTTTTTCATTAACACTTAACTCCCGAGCTCCATTTCTTAAATGAAAACTACGCGCCATTTCTGTAAGAGGAGACAAAGTAACCAATCTATTTAAATGATTTGATTTTTTTATTTTTTTAAAAACTTCTTTAACAATTAATTTTCCCCCACCTTTTTTCTTTGACCATACTGTATATGCAATTGCTATTTTTCCAACATTATCATTTCTCCAAGATGCACTTTGTAAATGGGCATCCTGAGTCATCAAGTCAAATTCTTCGATTGTTTTTGGAATTTCGTTTGTGAAACCAAAACACATTATTGCACATATTTCTTTTTTGTACTTTACGCCAAATATTTTCCTACCATGACTGGTTCTAAATTTTACATCTAATTCAGGTCTGATCGGATCCTCCTTAGTGTTACAGGTTTTTAGTTCAACAAGCTCAGCTCCTTTAATCCAATCAAAAAAGTTTTCAAATTTTTCTTTAATTTTTCTATTAAATTTTGACATTTTTGATTAGTATTATTATGTAATGTTTTTGGGGTCAGGCATCCCTGCTTTATTGTAACCGGCATCAACATAATGTATTTCGCCAGTTACACCAGCAGCAAGATCACTTAATAAGTAAAGTGCAGACTTTCCAACATCATCAATATCAACATTTCTTTTTAAAAATGAGTGATCAGAACTCCATTTGTATAAAAACTTTGCATCACCAATTGCTGATGCCGCTAAAGTTTTTATTGGCCCAGCACTAATCGCATTTACTCTAATTCCTTTTATACCTAAGTCTCTTGAAATATATTTCACACTTGATTCTAGAGCAGCTTTACAAACACCCATTACATTGTAGTTGGGTATTACTTTAGTGGACTCGTAAGTTAAAGTTAGCATACTTGATCCGCTTTTCATTATTTTTGATGCCTCTTTAGCTATTTCAGTAAAAGAAAAACATGATACCAACATACTTTTTGTAAAATTTTCTCTTGAGGTGTCAATATACTGACCTGATAGTTCTGCTCTATCTGAAAATGCGATTGCATGAACAACAAAATCAATTTGTTCCCATGTTTTTTTTATCTGCTCAAATGTTTTTTTAATATCATCTTTGTTTTCTACATTACAATCTAAAAGGAATTTTGAGTTAACGGACTCAGCTAGAGGTGTAACTCTTTTTTTTAATGCGTCTCCAAGATATGTAAAAGCAAGCTCGGCTCCATTTTCTGAAAGTTTTTTTGCTATACCCCAAGCTATGGATCGTTCATTAGCAACACCCATTATTAAACCTTTTTTACCCTTAACTAGACTCATTCTTAAACCTTTTCAAAAATCAAAGTTGCGTTTGTTCCACCAAAACCAAAGCTATTCGACATAACTGAATTTAATTTCACATCTTTCTCAACTTTTGTAACAATTGGAAAACCCTTAGCTTCATCATCCATCTCATTCACATTTGCTGAAGCAGCAATAAAATTATTTTTCATCATTATTAATGAATAAATTGCTTCATGAACTGAAGCTGCGCCCAGCGGGTGTCCAGAGAGAGACTTGGTTGAGCTTATTTTTGGTACATTATCTTTGAAAGCGCCTTTTATAGCTTTTAACTCTGTTATATCTCCCACAGGTGTTGAGGTTCCATGAGCATTTATATAATCGATTTTATTACGAGTTGTCTTTAATGCTAAATTCATACATCGAGTCGCTCCCTCACCCGATGGCGCAACCATGTCATAACCATCAGAAGTAGCTCCATAACCAGTGAGTTCAGCATAAATTTTTGCTCCTCTAGCTTTTGCATGTTCTAATTCTTCTAAAACCAAAACTCCTGCTCCACCAGCTATTACAAAACCGTCCCTAGTTTTATCATAAGGTCTAGATGCTTTTTGCGGAGAGTCATTATATTTAGAAGATAACGCAGTCATCGCATCGAACATTGCAGTCATCGCAAAATGTATTTCATCACTACCACCAGCAAATATAACTTTTTGTTTTCCAAACTGGATAAGTTCCATTGCATTTCCAATACAATGCCCACTAGTTGCGCAAGCAGAGCTAATTGTATAGTTAACACCCTTTATTTTAAAAGGAACAGCCAGGGTTGCAGATGCGGTACTCGCCATTGTTCTTGGTACAATAAATGGGCCCATTTTTTTTGGATTTTTTTCTCTTGTTTTGTCCGCGGCTAAAATTACATTTTCTATAGAGGGACCTCCTGATCCCATTACCATACCAGAATTAACGTTACTTACGTCTTTGTCCTCCAAACCCGAGTCATTGATAGCCTCTTTCATCGCTACATAATTATATGCTGATCCATTTCCCATAAACCTTAAAGCTTTTCTATCAACGTAATCGGCAAGTTTAATATTTGGTTTCCCATGAACGTGGCTTTTTAAATTATGTTCTTTATATTCTTCAGCAAAAGAAATTCCTGATTTGTTGTTTATAAGAGATTCGTAAACCTCTTTTTGATTGTTACCTAAACAAGAAACAATTCCAATACCTGTTACAACGACTCTTTTCATTGCTTATAAACTCCAACTTTTAAATTTTCCGCAGTATATATCTGCTTATCGTCAGCTTTTAAAATACCATCTGCAAAACCAACAGTCCCACCTTCTGTTTTTAAAACTTTTTTCATATTAACTTCATAAGTTGCCATTTTAACTTTTTTTATAACTTCTCCTGTAAATCTAACAGAATTTACGCCTAAAGCACGTCCTTTACCTGGTTCACCTATCCATCCTAAGTAAAACCCAACTAATTGCCACATTGCGTCTAATCCAAGACATCCAGGCATCACAGGATCACTTTTGAAATGACAATCAAAGAACCACATATTATCCTTAATATCTAATTCAGCTTTTATTATACCCTTTTTAAATTTTCCCTCATTCGATTGAATTTGAGTAATTCTGTCAAACATCAACATTGGAGGTGATGGTAAACGTGCATTGCCTTCACCAAAAAGTGTGCCATTTGCACAGTCAATTAATTCGTTATAGTTGTAATTGTTTTTTTGTTTCATTTTGAAAGTTAACAATTGCTTGAGTTTTTATCAATATCATATATAAAATTGAAAAATTATACAGTAAGTTAATGCATAAAATGAATAGCAAAAATAAGACTTTTATAGATAAACTCAGATCTTCAGGTCTCAGACCCACAAATCAAAGAGTAGAAATAAGCAAATTTCTCTTCAATAGAAAAAAAACATTTCATTTCACAGTTGAAGAATTAAAAAACTCTATGAATTTAAAAAGGTCAAAAAAAATTTCTACTGCTACTTTTTACAACACTGTGCACGCACTAAAAAGTGCAGGGCATCTAAAGGAATTCTCTTTGGAAAATAATACTTCGTATTATGACACTAATATTAAATCTCATCATCACTTTTTTGACAATGGGAAAGTGATTGATATTAGGAGCGACAAAATTACCTTTCAAAAACTTCCAGATGCGCCAAAAGGTAAGAAAATCAAAAACGTTGAAGTTGTAATAAGATTAGAAAATAATAATTAATCCAAAAAAAAGATCTTGTTGTATTGACACATACTTTAGAATAATTATAAAGTAGTTATAATTATAATTTAGAACAGTATGAGCGAAGGTCTTAAAAAAAATGGAAATGGAAACGGTAAATGCCCTGTAATGCACGGGGGAGTTACTAAAGCAGGCGAGTCAAACACTTCGCGACAGTGGCCTAATAGTATCAATCTTGATATTTTACATCAACATGACACAAAAACTAATCCTCTACCTAAATTTAACTATAAAAAAGAGGTAAAAAAATTAAATTTTAAAGCACTTAAAAAAGATTTATTAAAATTAATGACTGATAGCCAAGAATGGTGGCCGGCAGATTTAGGAACCTATAGTGGCCTTATGGTAAGACTAACTTGGCACCAAGTTGGAACTTACAGGGAATTTGATGGAAGACCAAACGTAGGATCACATAGATTTTCACCTCAGGACTCTTGGCCAGATAACACAAACTTAGATAAAGCAAGACGTCTACTTTGGCCAATTAAAAAAAAATATGGAAATAGATTAAGTTGGTCAGACCTTATGGTTCTAGCTGGAACTATGGCTTACGAGCACGCTGGATTTAAAACTTTTGGTTTTTCATTTGGTAGAGAAGATATTTGGGAACCTGAAAAAGATGTTTACTGGGGTAAAGAGACAGAACCATTAGCAGTCAATAGATATGGTGATCCAAAAGATCGCTCCTCTTTAGAAGCTCCGCTCGCGGCATCTCATTTTCAACTTGTGTATGTTAATCCTCAAGGAGTAGAAGGAAAACCTGATCCAGTAAGAACTGCAATGGATGTTCGTGAAACTTTTGGTCGAATGGGAATGAATGACGTTGAAACTGCCGCTCTTACCGTCGGAGGCCACTCTATTGGAAGAGCTCACGGAAATGGGAATCCAGATAATTTAGGTCCAGAACCCGCTGGAGCTGATATTCACGAACAAGGTTTTGGATGGAATCAGAAAAATGGAACAGGTGCTAACCAAATAACATCAGGCCTCGAGGGTGCTTGGACCACTAACCCTGATAAATGGGACCATCAATATTTAGATCTTTTACTAAATTACAAGTGGGAAAGTAAAAAAAGCCCAGCAGGAGCTTGGCAATGGGAACCTGTTAATCTTGAAGAAGATAAAAAACCAAAAGATTTAGGGGATCCGAATAAAAAAGCAAGACTAATGTTCACCGACGCTGATATGGCAATGGCAATGGATCCTGAGTATAGAAAAATTTCAGAAAGATTTTACAAGGATCCAAAGTTTTTTGAAGATTCATTCGCGCGTGCTTGGTTTAAGCTAACGCATAGAACAATGGGAAATAAAGGTAATTATATTGGTCCTTGGGCACCTAAAGAAGATCTGCTCTGGCAAGGAAATGTCCCACCTCCAAAAAAGAAATATAATTTGAATAAAGTAAAAAAATTGATTTCAGCTACCAATTTATCAGTTGGTGATTTAATTACAGTTGCCTGGGATAGTGCTAGAACATATAGAAGAACTGACAAAAGAGGAGGAGCTAATGGTGCAAGAATTCGATTAGCACCTATGAAGGACTGGGAAGCAAACGAGCCAAAAAAACTCTCGAAGATTTTAAAAGTGCTTGAGAATATTGCTAATAAAACAGGAGCTACTATTGCTGATACAATTATTCTTGCGGGAAATGTTGGGCTTGAAAAAGCCATAAAAAAAGCTGGTTTTAAAGTCAAAGTTCCATTTAGTGCTGGTAGAGGAGACTCATCTCAAGAACAAACAGAATTAAAAAGTTTCAAGTGGTTAGAACCACTACATGATGGTTTCAGAAACTATGTGAAAGCTGATTACTCCGTAATGCCAGAGGAACTTTTATTAGAGCGTGCTTCTTTGATGGGACTAACCGCACAAGAAATGACTTGTCTGGTGGGAGGTATGAGAGTACTAGGAACAAATCATGAGTCAGCAAAAGATAAGGGAATGCTTACAAGTAAAGTAGGTGCTTTAACAAATGATTTCTTTATTAATTTGCTAGAAATGAAATATATTTGGAAGCCTACTGGCAAAAACTCATATGATTTAGTAGATCGTAAAACAAATAAAGTCAAATACACAGCTTCAAGAGCAGACTTAGTTTTTGGTTCAAATTCAATTTTAAGATCTTACGCTGAGGTCTATGCTCAAGACGATAACAAGGAAAAATTCATAGAAGATTTTGTTAAAATCTGGACAAAAATTATGAATGCAGATAGGCAAGATCCAAAAAAATTAAATTAAAATGACAGAGTTAACATCAGGTATTTTTAACGCTTCAAAGAAAGTCTACGCTTCAAATAGAGGATCTATATTGAGAACAATTGTCTACACAATTGGTCACTTTGCAATTGCAATTACTGTATTAATGTTGGTTGCAGATGTATCTTTCTACATAGCATTAACAGATGCAATTGTTGAGCCACTTGCGAATTCTGTATGGTATTTTCTTTTAGATAAGTTTTGGACCTCTAAAGTAATGAAAAAATCTAAAAATTAAAGTCTTCCTCTCAAATTTTGTTTTTCAACCCAGCCTGAGTAACTACCAGTTTTAATTTTGCACCAATCATTTTTACATTTTTTTACCAAACATAATCTTCCAATTTCTAATTTTACTAATGGCTTAGAATAAATAGACGGCTTTTGAAAAACTATTAACTCATCTAAAATACTTAGTGCTGCTTTTTTTTTAGAAAGCTGGGATATATGTATCCAACCAGAATTATTTTCATGATCTAAAACTTTTCTAAAATTTCCCGATTTATCTTTAATTAAAATTGGTAAAAATTTCTTATTATAGACTAATTTAATTGGATAATTTAGCGATGGTCCCTGCCTTAAATTTACTTGGTCATTTCTTAACGTAAGGTAATACCCTTCGTCTGCAAAACTTGTTGATCCTATTAATATTATAAAATAAAAAAAGAGTATTTTATTTACGTAAAACATGTAAATGGTTTTTACAATTTGAATTTTTATTTAATTTTACTTTTCTAAAACTGAGATTCAACGAATTAAATATCATTATTTCATTTCTTAAAGGCTTTCCAATATTTAAAATCGATTTGATAACCTCATTCGCCTGAATAGATCCAGCTATTCCCGCAAGTGTAGACATAATTCCGTCAGTCTCACAATTCTGTTCTAATGAAGGTATATTTGGCATAAAGCATCTCAGACAAGGTCCATCTTTTTTAAAATTAAAGCTAAAAATATGTCCATCATACTTACTAATAGCCGAAGAAATTAGAATTTTTTTATATTTAATGCAATAATCATTTATTAATAATCTTGATTTGAAATTATCTGTACCATCACAAATATAATCATAGTTTTTTGCAATAGAGTGGATATTTTCTTTATTAATTTTTTTAAGATAGGTTTTAACTACAATCTTTCTATTAATTTTCCTAATAAATTTTTTTGATATTGTAGCTTTAAATTTACCTAAATCGTTTTTTGTAAAAAGTACTTGTCTGCTTAAATTTGAAATTTCAATTTTATCATTATCGACAATTCCTAGGTTTCCAGCCCCTGAGTAAGTCAAATAAAGTAACAATGGGCAACCTAATCCACCAGCTCCTATTATTAGAATTTTGGAATTAAAAATTTTTTTTTGCCCTGAAATTCCAATATTTTTTAAAATTAATTGGCGGGAATATTTTTTAAGTTCAGAAGTATTTAATTCCATCATTAATTAAGTCTTTTTTTAATATCTAAGAAAGAATTAACGATTTTTTTTGCTATGATAGAAGCTATAAATTTTTTGGAATTTTTTTTAATTTTTTCTGTTTCGCCACTTTTATCAATTACAATTACCTCATTAAATTCTGAGTTAAAACCAATTTCTTTATTTGATACATCGTTCGCAATTATTATATCGCAGTATTTTTCTCGCATTTTTTCAATTGAATTTTTTAAAAGATTTTCTGTCTCTGCAGAAAAACCAACTAAAAGTTTTGGTTTAAATCTATTATTTTTTCCTAAGAATTCAAGTATATCAGGGTTTTTTTCTAGTTTGATTTCACTGAAATTCAATTTTTTTTTAAGTTTTTGTTTATTTTTTAAAAGTGGTACAAAATCTGATACAGCTGCTGTACACACCACAATATCTGTAGGAAGATTTTTTTTTACTTCACTAAGCATTTGCTTACCAGAAATTACTTTTTTTACTTTAATTTCTTTTGAATAATTTATATTTGTAGGTCCAGATATTAAAGTTGTTTGAATTCCTAATCTAGATAGTTCTAGAGCAATCTCATATCCTTGTTTTCCACTAGACTCATTAGAAATATATCTTACTGGATCAATATACTCTCGAGTAGGACCAGTAGTTACTGTTGCCTTTATATTTTTCTTTTTTAAGTAATCTTTTTGTTTAAAATATTTTTCTAGATATGAAACTATTTGTCTAGGACTAGACATCTTTCCTTTTCCATATTCACCACAAGCCATCTCGCCATCTATAGGCCCAATGAACTTATATCCATAACTAAATAACTTATTTAAATTTCTTTGAGTTGCCTTATGTTCCCACATTCTTACATTCATGGCTGGAACAAGAAATGTTTGCTTATCAGACGCAAGAATAACTGTTGTAGCTAAATCATCGGCTGAGCCTCTTGAGAGTTTTGACATAAAGTTTGCAGTTGAGGGTAGAGCAATAATTATATCAGCCCACCTCGAGAGATTTATATGATCGATTTTACCATTATTCTTTTCATCAAATGTATCCTCAAAAACTCTACTTTTTGATAAAGATGAAATTGACAGAGATGTTACAAATTTTTTTCCTGTTTTTGTTAAAATCACTTTAACTGAACAACTTTTTCTTTGTAAGAGCCTAATTAAATCTAAAGATTTGTAGGCAGAAATTCCTCCTCCAATGACTAACAATATTTTTTTATTTTTTAAATCCATTTTTAATTAAAATACTATATAAACAATTATTACAATACTTAAAAAAATTATAACCATATTATTTCTTAAATTTTTAAGTTTTAATTCCTCTAGTTCAAAATTTCTCCCATTTAAGGCACTAAGGTTTAACTTCCCTTCGGCAATCATTTGCAATGTAGTATTTGCATTGTCCATAACTTTTGGTAAATCAGGTATTCGGTCTAATATATCTTTTGATATCTCTAGTGTTTTTTTAATTGTGGACTCTGGTCCTTTAACACTTTTGATCCAATTTTCTAAAACAGGTCTTGAAACTTCCCAAATATTTGTATCCGGATCTAATTTTCTAGCAACACCTTCAACTACTACCATTGTTTTTTGAAGCAATAATAGTTGCGTTTGTGTATGCATATTAAATTTTTCAGTAATTTCAAATAATTGTCCTAATAAATTACCACCCGAGATATCTTTTATTGATTGTCCAAATATTGGCTCACCAATCGATCTAAGCGCTTGGGCTAAATCATCTTTCGAAGTATTTGGAGGAACAAGTCCTGCTAAAAAATGTATCTCAGCTACTTTGACATAATCTCTCTCGATAAAACCAAAAAGAATTTCAGCTAAGTATTTTTTGTTATTTTTATCTAATCTTCCCATAATACCAAAATCAACAGGCATAATATTTCCGTTTTTATCTACAAAAAGGTTTCCTTGATGCATGTCTGCGTGAAAAAAACCATCTCTTACTGCTTGTTTAAGAAATAACTGGATTAGATTTCTAGAAACTTTTTTACGGTCTATACCCAATGCTTTAAGTTGCTCAACCTCTCGAATTGAAACACCATCTATTCTATCTAAAGTTAAAATTCTCTTAGATGTATAATTCCAATAAATTTTAGGAACAATTATACCTTCGTCATTAATAGTATTATCTCTTAACTCACCAGCGGCAGCGGCTTCAAATCTTAAATCCATTTCAACATTCGTTATTTCTTTTAAAAGACTAATAACCTCAACTAACTTTAATCTTTTAGTCTTTTTAAAAATACTTTCGATTAAAAATGCTAAAAACATTAAAGCATCAAGTTCTTCATTTACAAGAGAATGTATATTTGGTCTTAAGATTTTTATAGCAAGATCCTTCTCTTGATCATCAATCCTTATCTTTGCAAAATGCACCTGAGCGATTGATGCTGCTGCAATTGGTTTGCTCAAAGATAAGATATTTTTAAAGGATTTTGATCCTATTTCTTTCTCTATAATGTTTTTAGCTTTTTCAGTATCAAATGCGGGAAGTTTATCTTGAAGTTTCTCTAAATCTCTAGCAATTTTATCTCCAATTATATCGGGTCTCGTCGCCAAAAATTGACCAAGTTTAATAAATGTTGTACCCATATCCTCTAACGACCCACACAGTTTTTCGCCGGGTGATTTATCTAAACTTTTTTCATTTTTATTTGATCCCAATGAAAATATATTAAATAAAATTTTAAGACCAAAAGGTACAGGTCTAAGTTGATCCAAGGTTTCAATTGCCCCAGATATTGATAGTTTTCTTAAGATTTTAAATAAATTATAAATTTTTTTAAACATTCTTATATTTTCCAGCCCGAATGGATTGCTGCAATTCCACCTGACAAGTCTCTATATTCTGTATTTTCAAAGCCAGCTGATTTGATTAAGTTTAATAACTCATCTTGACTGTAAAAATCATTAATACTTTTTACTAAATAATCATATGGCTCAGATTTACCAACTATATATTTTCCCAAATATGGAATTAATTTTGAATATCCGTCATAAATTGTAGATAGAACTTCATTATTCACTTTAGAAAATTCTAAACATAAAAATCTACCTCCAGTTTTTAAAACTCTTTTACTTTCTTTAAGTGCAACATTGATATTTGAAAAATTTCTTATACCAAAACTTACAACATATATATCGAAGGTTTCATCTTTAAATGGTAGTTTTTCTGCCGAAGAACAAAACCATTTTATGTTTTTAAATTTTTCTAATTTTTTTTTCCCCGCCTCAAGCATATTTTTATTTGGCTCGACGCATTTTACAATTCCAGTAAAATCGGTTCTTTTTAGAAAAGCTTTAGCTACATCGCCAGTTCCTGAAGCAATATCGATTGCGTGATCATTCTTACCGGGATTCATCCAATCTATAAGTTTATTTTTCCAAACTCTATGAGCCCCAAAAGACATTATGTCGTTCATAAGGTCATATTTATTGGAGACATCATTGAAGACTTTTGTTACAGTTGCTTCTTTTGACTGATTAATATTTTTCATTTTTACACTAAGTTATATGCCAGAATTACCCGAAGTTGAAGTTGTTAGAAGATCGCTACAATCATTTATTAATGGCCTTAAAATTAAAAAAGTGACGATTTTTAATAGAAATTTAAGGTATAAAATAAAAAGAAATTTCGAAAGAATTATTGAGCATCAAAAAATAATATTTATCAAAAGAAGATCTAAGTTCTTGCTACTTGGTCTAGAGAATAATTTTACTATTTTAATACATCTTGGTATGACAGGAAAAATATTTATTTCAAAAGAAAATTTAAAAAAAATTTTAAAAACAAGTTTTTATTTTGATAATGAAATCAATAAAAAGCACAACCATTTTATTATTCAATTTAATAACAAAGTTAAGCTAATTTATAATGATGTAAGAAAATTTGGATTTATAAAACTAATTTCACCTAATCATCGACATTTAAATAACCATCTTCAAAATTTAGGACCAGAACCTTTAAATTCAGAATTTAACTATATTTACTTAAATAAAAAAATTCGAAATATAAAAAAGAACACTAAAAGCCTTTTAATGGATCAAAAAATAGTATCAGGTTTAGGAAACATTTATGTTAATGAAATACTAAATTTAAGTTCAGTTAATCCAAAAAAAATATCTAAAAATTTAAGCCCTCTAGAAACAAAAAAGATTATCCGAAATACAAAGATAACTTTAAAAAAGGCAATTTCACTAGGAGGTTCAAGCATAAGAGATTTTAAGGGCGTTTATGGAAATAATGGTAATTTCCAACAGAATTTTATGGTTTATAACAGGAGTGATCAGATGTGTAAAAAGCCAGGTTGTAGAGGATTAATTAAAAAAATATACATTTCCAATCGTTCAACATTTTATTGCTTAAAATGTCAAAAATAGTTAAATGTTGACCTCATTATTCTTAAGATATATATCTGCCATAAATGCCTAACACCAAATCAGCAATAAGAAGAGTAAAAAGGGTTAAAAGACAATCATTAGTCAATAAATTAAGACGAAGTAGATATAAATTAGCAATTAAAAAAATCAATAAGTTAATCGAAAAGAAAGATATAAAAGAAATAAATAAGTTTTTCCCAAAATTTCAATCTGAATTAATGAAAATTGCTAAAACTGGGGTTGTAAAAAAAGAGAATGCATCTAGGAAAATAGCAAGAGTTTCAAAAAAAATAAAAAAAATCAATAAATAGTTGTAATCAATTTCTAGTTGTCTAACTTTTCAAAAAAAAGTTTGATCAAATTTTTAATGTGAGACTATATATAGAAATTTATTATTTAAAGTTGAATTTTATTTTTTTTATTTTTCGACCACAGCGATAATTTTTTTTAGCTTTTTTTGGATTTCATCCTCAACGATTATTCTACAACTTCAATCCGTTTTTTTTTTTATTTTCATAAAAAAAAGTTGAATTAAAAAATAATATTAATTAAAAAAGAAAATCTTTTATTATGGAAAAATCACCTAAAATTGAAAAAAACTTGGTTTCAGAGGAAAATATTTTAAATTGGAATTCTGTTCAAGATAGTTTTCAAAAAGCATTTGGTAGTGAGATTTATTCAAGTTGGCTCAAAAATATATCTTTATTAAAGGAGTTTAATCATTACGTTATTTTAGGAGTGCAAACTAGGTTTTTTAGGGATTGGATTACATCCAGATATGCAGACAAAATTTTAAATGAGTTACAAAAACACAAACTAAGTATAAATCGAATTGAATTTAAAATAGAGGGTGAAAGGTCTAATAGTAAAACTATATCTCAAAAACCAGACATTAATAAAATATCAGATATTAAAGATGGAGTTTTAAATTACAATCGACTTAATCCTAACCTCAGTTTTGAAAATTTCATAGTTGGGAAAAGTAATAATCTTGCCTTTCTGTCTGCCAAAAAAATAACCTCAGAGCTTTCGAGATATAATCCACTATTTATTTACGGTGGTGTTGGATTAGGAAAAACACACCTGATCAATGCTATAGGTCTCAAATTAAAAGATAGTTCTAACGTAATGTTTATTTCTGCTGAGAGATTTATGTACCAATTTATTAAATCAATAAAGAAAAATGAAATGGATACTTTCAAAGATTTTTTTAGAAAGGCTAATGTTTTTATTATCGATGATATACAATTTATAAGAGGCAAAGAGGGATTGCAGGAGGAATTTTTTCATACTTTTAATAGTTTATTTGACAAAAGTGCTCAGATAATAATTTCCTCAGATCGTCCACCAAATAGATTGGACAGAGTTCAAGATAGAATAAAATCTAGATTGTCTGGAGGACTAGTCGTAGATATTGGTGTACCAGATTATGATTTAAAACAGAAAATTTTAAAAAAGAAAATTACCGAGTTCCAAAATTCTTTTCACGAATATCCAAATTTAAACGAAGAAATAATTGATTATATAGCTAAAGAGGAAAATTTGAATATAAGAGAATTAATTGGAATATTTAATAGAGTAGTTGCATTTAGCAAAATGAGCAAAAAACCTCTCAGTGTGAATGATTGTAAAATAATTCTCAAAGACGTCCATAATAATAATAAAGTCATTAGTATTGACAAAATTCAAAACGTTACCTCAAACTTCTTTAGTATAAATCTTCAAGAGATGCTCTCACAAAGAAGGTCAAGACCCTTGGCTAGACCAAGGCAAATAGCTATGTATTTAGCAAAAAAATTAACCACAAGATCCTTACCCGAAATAGGTAGAAAATTTGCAAACAGGGATCATACAACTGTAATTCATGCTGTCAAAACGATAGAAAAATTATCTCAAGACAATAGTTTAATGAAAAAAAATATTGATGAAATAACATCGATAATTTTGAGTGATTAAAATGCAATTTCAAATAAATCGTGACGTTTTACTCAAGTCACTCGCTATAGCACACAACATAATCGAAAGAAAAAATACCTTACCAATTCTCTCAAATGTTCTTCTTGAAATCAAAAATAGTAAACTAAATGTAATTGCAACGGATTTAGATCTTTTATTTATTGATGAAATATCAGACTTTAAAATAGAAGTGGAGGGAAGCACAACAACTTCAGCAACCGTATTATATGATATACTTAAAAAATTACCCGCAAACACAGAAGTTTCTTTTGCGTTACATAATGAAAATAAATTAAATATTTCTGCAGACAAATCAAAATTCAACCTTCTTTGTCTCCCGGTTGATAACTTTCCAAATTTAAATGAGAGTTTTTCTACAAATGGTTTAAATATAAACGGCACGAAATTCTTAAGTCTTTTAAATAAAACCAAAATATCAATGTCTAATGATGAAACAAGACACTATTTGAATGGCATTTATATACATCTAACAGAATCTGAGAAAAAATCTTATCTCACAGGCGTCTCAACCGATAGTCATAGACTTTCATCCAGCAGTATTTCATTAAACCAAGCTGATAATTTTAAACCATTCATTTTACCAAAAAAGACAGTTTTTCAACTTTGTAATTTGATCCAAGATAATAATGATGATGTGGTTCTCAAATCTAGTGAAACTAAAATTCAGTTTCAAATAGGTAAGTCTAAAATTATTTCAAAAGTGATTGATGGAAAATTTCCAGATTATAAAAAAGTAGTCCCACAAAATAATCAAAAAATATTGAAAGTTGATACAAAGGATTTCATTAATTCAGTAGAAAGAGTAATAACAGTATCTATTGACAGAAAAGAGGGTGTTAAAATTGCACTCAAAAAAGATCAAATTGAATTATTTGTGAATAGTTCTTCCTCTGGTGAAGGAAAAGAGAATTTAAAAGCTAGCTATAACTCCGAAGATTTAACCGTTGGATTTAATTCTAGATATCTATTGGATATTGCCTCTGAAATTAAAGACCAAAAATTAACAATGAATTTAAATGACTCAGTTTCACCTGTTTTAATACAAGATAATTCCGATACAAATAGCTATTTCGTTATAATGCCCATGAAAATATGATATTTAAACTTTCAGCAAAAAAAAATAATTTGTCCTAAATTATCCTTATCAATCAATGGTAATTTAATCTCTGCTTTTAGCTTGGTTTTATCTAACAATAGAAAGATGATATATTTAATTTCCATTTAAAATGAAAAATAACGCAAACACTAACTCCAACAAAGAATACAAAGCCGATTCAATTAAAGTTCTTAAAGGATTAGACGCTGTAAGAAAAAGGCCTGGTATGTATATTGGTGATACAGATGATGGGTCTGGTTTACACCACATGGTTTTTGAGGTTTTGGATAACTCTATAGATGAAGCAATAGTTGGTTTTTGTAAGAACATTAAAGTTACGATGCATAAAAATAATTCAGTCACCGTAGAAGATGACGGTAGAGGCATTCCTGTAGATACTCATAAAGGTGAGAAAAAGTCAGCCGCAGAAGTAATAATGACACAACTTCATGCAGGTGGAAAATTTGATCAAAACTCTTATAAAGTCTCAGGAGGATTGCATGGAGTGGGTGTTTCAGTTGTAAATGCTTTATCTGAAAAATTGGATCTAACTATTTATAGAGATCAAAAAGAGTACTTTATCCCTTTTGAGAATGGAAAGACAATAAAACCAATAAAATTTTTAAAAAAGACAAAAAAATCTGGAACTAAAATAAATTTTTTACCCTCTAAAGAAACATTTTCATCAATTAAATTTAGTGCTGCTACATTACAAAAAAAAATAAGAGAATTAGCTTTTTTAAACAAGGGTTTAAAGATAGATTTAATTGATGAGACTTCCTCAAAACCCAAAGTTTATGAAAACAAATACGATGGGGGTATAAGCGAATTTGTTACATTTTTAGATCAAAAGAAATCTATTTTAATTAACAAAAATGAAAAGGCTGTGTTCAAAAAACCTCTTTATTTGCAAGGTCAAAAAAATAATGTAACAGTTGAATGTTCTTTGCAATGGAACGCAGGCTATTCCGAAGAAGTTTTGCCGTTCACAAACAATATTCATCAAAAAGATGGTGGCACACATCTTTTAGGGTTTAGAAGTTCATTAACCAGAATTATCAATAAATATGCATCTGAAAAAAATCTTACCAAAAAAAACAAAGTAACTATTGGAGGTGAAGATATTAAAGAGGGTCTCACAGCAATTTTGTCAATCAAAATGCCTGATCCTAAATTCTCATCTCAAACAAAAGATAAATTAGTTTCGTCAGAAATTAGAAATATTGTAGAAACAATTGTTGGTGAAAAAATTGCAGTATGGTTCGACCAAAATCCATCAATTATTAAATCTGTTTTAGATAAGGTGTTACAAGCAGCTTTAGCAAGAGATCTAGCTAGAAAGGCCAGGGATAGTGTTAGAAGAAAAGGAACATTAGAATTATCCGGTTTGCCCGGTAAATTAGCAGACTGCCAAATTTCATCTATGGAGGGAACTGAATTGTTTATAGTAGAGGGAGACTCGGCAGGAGGATCCGCAAAACAAGGAAGAAAAAGGGAATTTCAAGCAGTTTTACCATTAAGAGGAAAAATTTTAAATACATATGTAAATGAAAATAAAAAAGTTAATGGTGCCAATGAAACAAGAGCATTATCCAAGATGATGTCCTCAAACGAAATTGTTACACTTATAAATGCTTTAGGAACTGGTTCAAAAGACTTTGATATCGAGAATTTAAGGTATGAAAAAATTATTATTATGACAGACGCCGATGTTGATGGTTCACATATAAGAACTTTATTATTAACTTTTTTTAATAACAAGCCCTTTAATGAATTAATAGAAAAAGGTCATTTATATTTAGCTCAGCCACCTTTGTTTAAGGTGACAAGAGGAACAAAAAGCACCTACATAAAAAACGAAAAAGACTTAGAAAAATATATTTTAAAGTCTACAGAAAACGGGGCAAAAAAATTGAAAAAATCTGACTTAGAAAAATTTTTAAACGATGAAAAACAAAAATTAAATATTCAAAGATTTAAAGGTTTGGGAGAGATGAACCCAGAAGAACTTTGGCAAACAACTTTGAATCCTGAAAATAGAACACTTTTAAAAATTGAGTATTCTAAAGGTAGCAAAGAAAAATCTAAGGAAGACCAAAATATAATTAAAATACTTATGGGAGATGAAGTGGCTCCTAGAAAAGATTTTATCACTGAAAAAGCCTTAGAGGTAGAAAACCTAGATATATAAGCAATATGAAACTATCTGATCTTCTTAAATTTGAGGAGGATTTACGTTTAGAAAAAAAGACAGTAGTCATTCTTAGATGGATAGCCCTTATTGGCCAACTTTTAACAATTTATTTTGTTCACTTCTATGTTGGTTTTGATTTACCACTAATTTTTTGTTCTTTAACAATATTTTGTGGAGGTCTTACAAATATATTTATACAATTTAATTTTAGAAAAAATCAATTAAGCAATATAGAGTCTACAATTCTCCTATTTTACGATGTTATTCAATTGTCAGTTTTAATATATTTAACTGGTGGTGTTACTAATCCATTTATAATTTTTCTAATTGTACCAGCATTAATAAGCTCTACTTTATTAAATCTAGCGAGTACTTTTTTCTTGTCAATTATAACTATTATATCTTTAGCACTTTTAACATTTAACTATTTACCTTTACCAAGCGAAGGAAATATACATTTTCATGTTCCTGATTATTATATTTATTCAATACCCTCAGCTCTAGTCATAGCATTAACTTTTCTTAATTATTTTGGTTTTCGTTTTGGTTATGAAGCAAGAAGAAGAGGCAATGCTTTGAATAAATTGGAACTTGTACTTGCAAAAGAACAAGAATTAGAGTCAATTGGTCATCAAGCAGCCGCAGCAGCGCACTCTTTGGGAACACCATTATCAACTATAACTGTAATTGCAAAGGAACTTAAAAAAGAAATAGTTGACAATAAAGAATTCAAAGAAGATGTGGATACCATTTTAGAACAAGCTAAAAAATGCGGCGAAATACTTAAAAAAATATCTCAGAATCAAATAATTGATGATGAATACGTAAAAAATATTACACTTCAGGATTTACTTTTTGAAATAACCAAATCTTTTGAAAGCATAACTGAGAAGAATTTAAATTTAAATTTAGAAAACGCAAAAAAAAGAATTCCGATAAAAAGATCTGCAGAATTAACATACGGAATACGTAATTTTGTTGGAAATGCTGTAAAATTTTCAAAAAAAAATATAAACATTAATTTGGTAGGTAATAATCAAACAACAACTTTACAGATTTCTGACGATGGCCCAGGGTTTCCAGATGATATTTATAAAATTATAGGGGAACCTTACATTTCAACTAAATCTAAAAAACTTAAATCAAAAGCAGGCTTAGGATTAGGAACATTTATAGGAAAAACTTTATTGGAAAGAAAAAAAGCCAACATAGAATTCTTAAAATCTAGTAATGGTGGTGCACTAGTTGAAATTTCATGGAATAACAAAGATTTTATTTGAAATTAGCTATCTAGGTTGCTGTTGTGTTAAACAATGAATTGTTCCAAATCCCCAAACAAGTACCGAACAATCAATTGGAATAATTCTTCTATTTTTAAAATGTTTTTTGAATATCCTTAAAACTGCTTTATCATTCGTGTCATTAAAAATTGGAACTAAAACAATTTTATTTGCAATATAAAAATTTAGATAACTTGCAGGTACTCTTATACCTTTAATAAATTTTGGTTTTGGCATAGGCAAATAAATAATCTTAATTTTTCTATTTTCCTGATATTTAAATTTCTTTATTATTTTTATATTTTCGTCTAAATCCTTGAAGTTTTTGTCTTTTTTATTATTTTCCTTAGCAATGAATATTTTATTTTTTCCAACAAATCTGGCAATATCATCAATATGCCCATGCGTATCATCACCACAAATTCCTTTATTTAACCAAATTATTTTTTTAATCCCGAAATATTTATTAAATATATGATAATAGTCAGACTCAGTAAGACCTTTATTTCTTTGTTGAACTTTACTGAGTAAACATTGTTTTGTAGTTAAAAGATAACCGCTACCATTAACATCAATTGACCCACCCTCTAAAATAATTTCTTTATTTTTATATTTTGGATTTATTAAATATGTTTTAGTGAATTTTTTGACTTCAATATATGCTTTATTATCCTTTTTGAAATTCTTATATTTTGCCCAAGCATTAAATTTCCAGTTTGTGAGAAACTTCCTGCCTTTATCATCTTTAATGAATATTGGTAAAAAGTCCCTAGTCCAAGCCCTATCTGTTTTGCATATAATAAAATTAATATTAGTTAATTTGGTTTCAAGAATTCTTAAAAAGAAAGTTGCTTTACTCTTTTCAGATCTATCTTTAACTAAGATATTAACTAACTGTACTTTTGATAATTCACTTATTATTTTCCCAAATACAAATGGTATGTGGTCAAATTTACCCGGCCAATCGTCCTTATTGTGTGGCCAGGCAATCCATGTAGATTTTTGAGGTTCCCACTCAGCTGGCATCCTTAGTGTGCCTTTATACGCGATCTCAGGCATCCTTAGGATTATTTAGTATACCTTTGTAATAGTCGATTCTTCTATCTCTAAAAAAAGGCCAATGACGTCGTACATTCTCAACTTGTTTAAAGTCTATATCACAAATTACATTTTTTTCCCCAAGTTTAGCTTCAGCAATTATATTTCCACTCGGATCAAAAACAATTGTATTTCCCCAGAATTCTAATTTTTTAGAACCTTGTTTTTCAATACCAACTCTGTTGACTGCAGCAACATAAACACCATTTGCAATTGCGTGCGATCTTTGTACTGATATCCATGAATTGAGTTGAGATTTTCCATACCTTTTTTTTTCTTTGGGATGCCAACCTATAGCTGTAGGATAAAAAAGTATTTCTGCACCTTGTAAGGATGTAAGTCTAGCTGCTTCAGGAAACCATTGATCCCAACAAATTAAAGTGCCAAGATTACCTTGATTAGTTTTAAAAGATTTAAATCCAAGATCACCAGGTGTAAAATAAAATTTTTCATAATATTGCGGATCATCTGGTATATGCATTTTTCTATATTTACCAGCCAGTCTCCCCTTCTCATTTATAAGCACAAGGCTATTGTGATAAATGCCTGATGTTTTTTTTTCAAAAATTGGTGCGATTATTATTATTTTAAGTTCTTTAGCTAATGAACAAAAAATATTAGTTGTTTTTCCAGGAATTTTTTCAGCTAGGTCAAAATTAGAGTGTTTTTCTTGCTGACAAAAATAATTTGATAAAAATAATTCTGGTAAACATATAACCTTTGCTTTTTTTTTACATGCTTCTCTAATTCTTTTTATGGCAGAACTCATGTTCTTTTTTTGGTCAGATGACATTTTCATCTGTATTAGAGCTATTCTTGTTTTTGTCATTTTTTAGAATAATTTTTGGAAATTTCTTCTTTCTCTATTTTTCCAATTTTTACGATGATAAGCATCACTGGCAATTAATGGAAGTACACTTGTTGCTTCAGCAAATACCATTTGTTCTTTGGTGGTATCTACTTTTCCCCAAGAACTCGCTTCCTTTAATGTGGAACTACTACACGCTCCATCTCTTGTGTCTGCTACAGTAATCTGTATTGCGTATTTGTGCATATCAACTTTTTTTCCTAAAAGTTCAGCACAAACAACAGTATCTTGAACAAAGTTTTTTGGAACACCCCCACCAATCATGAATAATCCTGATGTTTTAGATTTCAATTTAATTTCGGTAAGTTCTCTAAATTCTCTTACAGAGTCAATTGTAATATGTTTTTTTGGGTTTTGCTCCTGGTGCATAACAAGACCAAATCCTGCTGAACTATCGGTAAAAGCTGGACAAAAAATAGGAACATTATGATCGTAAGCTAATTCTATCAAAGAATTTTTCTTTTTAGCATTTTTCTTTAAATATTTTCCAATTTCTCTAATAAACTCTCTAGAAGTATATGACTTTGTAGGCAAACTATTTGCTATATCACATATTGTTTTATCACACGCTTGCAGTTGTTCTTCGTCGATATACGTGTCGTAAATTCTATCTATGTAATTTTCTCTTAAAACCTTATCGTCTTGGAATTGGTTACCTTGATAGTGTTTAAATCCAAGTGACTCAAAGAAATCCATGTCTATTATTGAAGCTCCTGTGGCTACTATTGCGTCAACCATATTGTATTTAACTAAATCTGAGTAAAGGTTCATACAACCTGCCGCAGAGGTTGATCCTGCGATTGTTAAAAATATTGCACAATCTTTATCATTTATCATTTCATTATAAATTTCTGCAGCTTTAGCAGTATCCCTTGAGGTAAAGGACATCTTTTTCATAGAATCAATAATTTTTCTAGTGTCAAATGAAGTTATATCTATATGTTCGACTTCAGATTTTAATAGTGATTTTTTGTTATGTCCAAGAGACGGACCATTTTTTTTATTCATTACGCAACTAAGAAGTCAATATTTTCTTCTCGATCATACATCGAAAGAATTGGCTTATCATTCAATTGATAATTTGCGTCAGAGAAAAAACCGTTAAATTTTGTTCTAAAAGTTGTACCATAGGCGCCTAATTGTCCAAGCTCAATATAATCACCTTCTTTAATATTATTTGGTAATAAGAATGGTCCCTTCATATAATCAAGACTATCACATGTTGGTCCATAAAAATTAAATGCTGTCTTTTTCTTTGAAACTACTCTGCCATTTGTAATCATTTTTGCTGGTAACACAAAATTTGGCACACCTGCGTCAAATAAAGATCCGTAGGTTCCATCGTTTATATAAAGTTTATTTTTTTTCTTTAAAAGAACTTTTACTATAGTTGAACCAGCTTCTGCTACTATTGCGCGTCCTGGTTCACAAAATATTTCTGGTGTTTTCTCCAGTTTTAAGCTTTTTAGGGAATCTTTAATCACGTCTAAATAATTATCTAGTGATTCAGGAATTAAGTCAGGATAGATAGCTGGAAAACCACCACCTACATTAATCACATCAGGAACAATTTTTGTTTTTTTAATAATTTTACCAATTTCATTAATTCCTTTTGCAAAAGAAATTTTATGCATACACTGAGATCCTACGTGGAAACTTAATCCAACTTTTTTTCCATGCGCTTTACAAAGTCTTAGTAAACCTAAAGCCTCACTTGAAGTTGCTCCAAATTTTCTAGAAAGATCGATTTCTGCATGTTCATTTGAAATACTCACTCTGACATATAAGTTTAAATCTTTAGCGTTGTTTGTTGCCTCAAGAATTTTAAGTAACTCATCTTTCGTATCTAATGCAAAATCCTTTACATTATATTTTGAATAAGCTTCTTTTATACTTTCTCTGTTTTTTACAGTGTGCATGAAGTATACTTTTGCTTTATTGTTAATTTTTCTAACTAATTTTACTTCATTGAGTGAGGCAACATCAAAATTTTCAATCCCACTATCACTAATAATTTTGATTACTTTTTCGTCAGGATTAGTTTTTACAGCGTAAAGAACTTTTCCAGGGAATTTATTCTTAAAAAATTCAACTGATTTTTTTATTGAGCTAGGTCTTATACAATAGACCGGGTCTTCAGGTTTTAATGTGTTAACTAGTTCGTTAACGTCACTAAATTTTTGCATTATTAAATGTGTTCCCTCGTTTTATTACACAATAAGCTTTTAAAAAATTAATAAAAAAGCTTTCTAAATTTGGTATTTAACGTTTTTTCAATCTATGTAAAGAAAATAATTCAAGATTGTCGCATTGTAATCTTGGCCTTAGTGACTATATGTGAGCTATGAAACGTTCACTTGAAACACCTCCAGGTTTTAAATTAACCGACTTTGAGGACAAATCTCTCCTTATTGTGGATGACGATGATCCATTAAGAGACAGGCTTTCCAGAGCCATGGAGAAGAAAGGATTTGTGGTTAGAAACTCAAAAACCGTTGAAAATGCTATTAAAATGGTTAAGTCTCAGGCACCAAAATTTGCTCTAGTGGACCTTAGATTAGAGGATGGTAACGGTCTAGACGTTGTTCAAGAGATAAATAAGGCAAAGAAAGATAGTCGTATAGTCATGCTCACAGGCTATGGAAATTTACCCACAGCAGTAGCTGCAGTGAAGGCAGGGGCTATAGATTACATGGCTAAGCCAGTTGATGCTGATGACGTGGAGGCGGCTCTATTAGCGGCTCCAGATTCGAAAGCAAAACCCCCTGAAAATCCTATGTCAGCTGATAGGGTCAAGTGGGAGCATATCCACAGGGTATTCGAATTATGCAACAGAAATGTCTCTGAGACTGCAAGAAGACTAAAAATGCATAGAAGAACTCTTCAAAGAATACTTTCTAAAAGATCACCAAACTAAAATATTAAGATTTTTTAAATTTGAATAGAGCAGGAATTATTAAAGCTAAAAGTGCAACTTTAAATAATTCAGCTAATAAGAAAGGTTGAGCACCAAGTTTAAATATTGGTTTATCCCATCCAATTAAAGATCCTAACCAAATCATTCCTAATAAATAAATAAAACTTACAGAAAAAATAAGTTTAATAAGATTTTTAAAAAAATTATCCGTATATTTAAAGATACCGGCTAAATAAACTGCCACTAGGAAACCAATTAAATAACCCATAGTTGGTCCAGTAAAATAAATTATACCCATCCCTTTTTCAGGCGTTCCAGCAAAAACAGGTAAACCAGCTATACCTTGAATTAAATAAATTGAAACTGTAAAAAGACCTAATTTCCAACCAAGAGAAATTCCCAAAAGTAAAACAACGAAAGTTTGCATTGTCATAGGAACTGGGTAAAAAGGAATTTTTACTTTTGCAGACACTGCTAGTATTATTGTACCACATGTTGCAATAAATAAATTTTTTATTATTGAAGTTTCTTTTAAATTTTTAATTAACTCCATTCCACATTATTACTTTTATTTTTGAAAAAATCTACTTATTTGTTACCTTTAAGAATATATCTTCTAAGTCGCCCTCATCGGTAGAAATATCAAGTATTTCTACATTATTTTTTACTTCCTCAATAATTTGATCAAATTTAATTTTATTTTTGTCATAGCTTGCAGTAATTTGTCCATTACTTTTCGTAAATTTGACACCATCTAATTTAATTTTTTCAAAGTTTTTTGAATCCTTAACTTTAAATTTAATGATTTTACTTTCAATTCTTTCAAGCATTTTTTGAGTAGTATCAAATGCTACCAAATTACCTCTGTTTATTATTGCAATCCTATCGCACATTTCTTGGGCTTCGTTCAAATTATGTGTTGTTAATACAATTGTAATACCAAGCTTATTAAGTTCTTTTACATTTCCCCATAAGTTTTGTCTAAGCTCAACATCAACACCCGCAGTTGGTTCATCTAAAAATAAAATGGGAGGTTGGTGTACCATTGCTTTTGCTATTAGCAATCTTCTTTTCATACCTCCAGACAAACTTCTTGTGTATGCATTGGCTTGTTTATCCAGTGATACGGTTTCTAAAATTGAATCTGTAATTCTGTCCTCTTTCTTAACGCCATAGAATCCAGCTTGAAGTTCAAGTAGTTTTTTTGGACTAAAAAAAGGATCAAAATTAACTTCTTGCGGCACAACTCCTATACAAGCTCTCACTTGTCTGGGATTTTTGTCAAGATCATATCCCCATACAGTTACTTTGCCTGATGATTTCATTACTGTTCCAGCTAAAATATTTATAAATGTAGTTTTTCCTGCTCCGTTTGGACCTAAAAGGCCAAAAATCTCTCCCTGCTTTACTTCCAAACTTAAATTTTTTAGTGCCAAAACTTCTTCTTTTAGCTTATTACTTTTTGAATAAACTTTAGTTAAATTTTCAGAAGATAATGCGATTTTGTTCATAATATAATGTTATTATAACATTAAAAAAGTTAAGATATCATTACAAAGATGAGCGCAATAAAAAAAACAGATCATTTTTATTTAGTAGATGGATCTGGTTATATTTTTAGAGCTTATTATGCTCTTCCTCCTTTATCTAGGAAAAGTGACGGTTTACCTACAGGAGCTGTTAGCGGTTTTAGCAGTATGCTCTTCAAACTTTTAGAAGAGGTTAGGTCAGACGACTCAAAAAATAAACCTACACATTTTGCAGTAATATTTGACTCTGCAAGAAAAAATTTTAGAAATGAAATATACAAAGATTATAAAGCAAATAGGTCAGAAGCACCCGATGATTTAGCACCACAATTTGAATATATAAGAAAAGCAGTTAAAGCCTTTAATCTACCTTCAATTGAGCAAATTAATTATGAGGCTGATGATTTGATAGCAACATATGCTAAACAAATAATTAGTCTTGGAGCTAAGGTTACAATTATTTCTTCTGATAAAGACTTAATGCAGCTTGTATCAAATAAAATCAGATTGTTTGATCCAATGAAAAGTAAAGTTATTGGAGAAAAAGAAGTTATGGAAAAATTTGGTGTAAAACCTAACCAGGTAATTGATGTCCAATCATTAGCGGGGGATTCCTCAGACAATATTCCTGGTGTTCCAGGAATTGGTATTAAAACAGCATCTGAATTAATAAATAAATTTAAAACATTGGAAAATCTTCTTAAGAAAGCGGGAGAGATACCTCAAAAAAAAAGAAAAGAAACTTTAATAAATAATAAAGATTTAGCTTTAATAAGTAAAAAATTAGTAACCTTAAAAGATGATGTTCCAATAAAAACTAAAATCGATACTTTTAATATTAAAAAAGTTGATAAAAATAAACTTTATGAGTTTTTAAGGGAAATGGAATTCAATAGACTTTTAAGTCAAGCAATAAATTTTTATGGAGAACCTAAAGGAAAAGTAGTTCAAAAAAATACCGAATCGATCTCAAAAAAAATTGATGTTACAAAGTATAAAACAATAAACAAAATAAATGATTTAGATAAACTAATAAAAAACCTAGAGGACAAATCATTAATATCTGTAGATACCGAGACATCATCATTAAACCCTCTAGATGCTGATCTCGTAGGTATATCGGTATGTTATTCTCCAAACGAGGCTTATTATATTCCTGTCAAACATAAAACAGAAAGCTGTTTAAATAAAAGAGTTGTCATAGAAAAAATAAAAAAAATTCTTGAAGATAAAAGTATAAAAAAAATTGGTCAAAATATTAAATTTGATAATTTAATTTTAAAAAAAGAGGGTATTAATATTAATCCGATAGAGGATACTATGTTGTTATCCTACACATTGGATGCAGGTCTAAACCGTCATAATTTGGATACTTTATCTGAAATTCATCTAGATCACAAAACTATCTCTTACAAAGATCTAGTTGGTTCAGGGAAAAATAAATTGATTTTTGAAGAAGTAGATTTAAAAAAATCAACTGAATATGCTGGCGAAGATGCAGATGTGACTTTTAGATTATTTGATATTTTAAAAAGTCGATTAGATGAAGAAAAATTAAACATAATCTATGAGTCCTTCGAAAAACCATTGGTTCAGATTCTTTCACAGATAGAAATGAACGGTATCAAAGTTAATATTGATTATCTCAAAAAATTATCAACAAATTTTGCAAATAAAATAAAAAAAATTGAAAAAGAAATCTTTTTAATAGCAAAAAAAGAATTCAATATAGGGTCTCCAAAACAACTAGGAGAAATAATTTACAATGAACTTAAAATCGCAAATTTAAAAAAAACAAAGAAAGGCAGTTTAGCTACAAATGCAAATATTCTCGAAGATTTAGCTTTTAAAGGACATAAATTTCCAAGATTGGTTTTAGATTGGCGTCAATTATCGAAGTTAAAAAATACATATACTGATGCACTTCAAGATCATGTTAATTCAAAAACTAAAAGAGTTCATACTTCATTCTTATTAGCGGCGACTAATACGGGAAGATTAGCCTCTAGTGATCCAAATTTACAAAATATACCAATTAAAACAGATGATGGGAGAGAGATTAGAAAAGCCTTTATAGCTGAAAAAAATAATACTTTAATTTCAGCTGATTATAATCAAATTGAAATGAGAATTTTAGCAGATTTAGCTGAGGTAAAAGAACTTCAAAAAGCTTTTTTAAACAATGAAGATATTCACGCGCTTACTGCAAGCCAAGTATTTAACGTGCCCATAAAAAAGGTAGATGAAAATTTGAGAAGAAAAGCAAAAACCATAAATTTTGGTATTATCTATGGAATTACCCAATACGGTCTTGCAAAACAAATTTCTGTGTCAAACCAGGAAGCTTTAGATTTTATCAATTCATATTTTAAAAAATTTCCCGAAATCAAAGATTATATGGAAAAAACAATTAAGTTTTGTAGAAAAAATGGATATGTGAATAATATTTTTGGTAGACGAATACATCTAAGGGGTATAAATGACAAAAATTTTAGCGTAAGAAGTTTTCAAGAGAGAGCTGCGATTAATGCACCAATTCAAAGTTCAGCAGCTGATATAATAAGACTTGCAATGATTAAAATTGATGACTTAATTAATTCAAACAAAATGCACAAAGCAAAAATGCTTCTTCAAATACATGACGAACTAGTCTTTGAATGTCAAAAATCGAATCAAACGCTTGTTGAAAAAATTGTAAAAAAAACTATGGAGTCAGTCTCGAGTTCTGATTACCATATGTTTAAAATCCCACTAGACGTAAACGTAAATTCTGGTGATAATTGGGATGAAGCTCACTAAAATTTAAATTGCCTAAATTTTGACAATTTAATTTAAACTATTAGGATATTATTATGTCTAAAACTATTGCACTTGTTGATGATGACAGAAATATATTAACCAGTCTAAGCATAGCTCTAGAGAGAGAAGGATTTAAAGTTCAAACATATATTGATGGAGAAAGCGCTCTAGTTGGCTTATCTAGAAATCCTCCTGACTTAGCGGTAGTTGATATAAAAATGCCTAGAATGGATGGAGAAGAACTACTTAAAAGGATAAAAAAAAAGATGTCTATTCCAATTATATTTCTCACATCAAAAGACGAAGAGGTTGACGAATTACTTGGTTTAAAACTTGGTGCAGATGATTTTATAAAAAAATCGGGAGGTTTTTCAATCAAGGTTTTAGTTGAAAGAATTAGAGTTCAACTAAGAAAAAAAAGCACTTCACAAGATGAAAGTAAAAACTTAATAGCACATGGAAAATTAAAATTAGACCCTAGTCAACTTGAGTGCCAGTGGAATGGAAAAAATCTTCCTGAAAAATTAACAACTACAGAATTTTTAATAGTAAAAGAGTTAGCCCAAAGACCTGGTGTTATTAAGGAGAGAGCACACCTTATGGATATAGCTTATAAAGAAAATACTGATATAGAAGATAGAACAATAGATAGTCATATAAAAAGAATTAGAAAGAAATTCAAAAAGGTAGATGAAAAATTCTCATCAATTGAAACCCGTTATGGAAGCGGATATAGATGGAATATTAATTAATGAATTTAGTTAAAAGTTCATCATCTATTTTAAGAAAGTTCTTGATATTTAACTCTGTTGTTTTCTTAGTATTAGGCTTATTCACCTTTTTTTATCTTAATGCTATTCAACCGAACTTAGTAAAACAAAGAGTAGAAAAACATACAGTTATAATAAATAACACTTCTAACCACATCGAAAGATTAAAAATAAATTTTGAAGAAAAGGACTTAAAAAATTTTTTAATATCAACAAGGTTTTTATATCAAAATCTAGAAAGAGTTCAATTTTTTAGTATTGAAGGAGAATTAATTGGAGATACAAACATCATTGATTTAGATCAGAATGTTTTTGTTAGATCAGACGCAGTTATTCAGGAAAATATTGATACCAATTCTAATATTTTTGAAAAAGATTTGTCTTCAGAAAAATCGCCTCAAAAGAAAGAGAATATCAGTAATTTGATTTCAAATAAAAAAAACGAAGAACCAGTTGTTATTGAAATAAAAGAAAATAATAATTTTTTTATAAAGACTTTAAATGGTCTCAAAATTGATAGTAAAGTTTTGGGTTATATACAGGTTACAGAACAAGCTAATGAAATTTTAACAGCCGTTGAAGAAAGACGAAATTTTATTCTTAGAACAGTAATAGCTATAGCTATAGCAATATTTGTATTCTCTATATTCTTAAATAAATATATTCTTACTCCAATTGCTGCCTTAGTTGGCTATACAGAAGCTATAAAGTCTAAAGACGATTCATCAGGAAAAATAGAGAAATTTTTAGAGAGAACCGATGAACTTGGTTTGCTTTCTAGATCTTTAAATAATATGACAAACGACTTACAGCAAAGGACTAGAAGAGCAGAAAACTCCTCAGCTGATTTAGCTCACGAGATTAGGAACCCATTGGCATCATTAAAAGGCGCATCAGAGCTTTTAGAAAATTCTTCAGATAGAAACGAAAGAGAAAAATTAATCAAGATCTTAAGTCATGATGTAGAAAGAATTGATAGATTGATTACAGATTATTCACAAATGCTTAAAGATGAAGCTTCTTTATCGAGAGAAAAAATGAAAAAAATTGATTTACAAGTTTTAGTTAAAAATGTGGTTGATGAATTTGAGAGCAATTCAAAGGTAATAGAAAAAAATATTAAATTTAAAATTATTAAAGAAAAACCTAATGGTTACGACTTTCAACTTTTAGGTATAGATAATAGATTAGAGCAAATATTAGCAAATCTTTTAGATAATGCTTTGTCTTTTAGTCCAAACAAAGGCCAAGTTTCAATTTATATACAAGGAAAAAAGGACACTGTTTCTTTTAATGTAAAAGATCAAGGCCCTGGTTTTAGCGAGACAAATACTGATAAGATATTTAAAAGATTTTATAGCAATAGACCTGAGAAATTTGGTGAACACTCAGGTTTGGGATTAAATATTGTAAAGAGTATAGTTGAAATGCATGGAGGAAACGTTAAGGCTTCAAATAGGACCGATAATCAAAGAGGGGCTCAAATTGAAGTAGTACTTCCCAAAAAATATAATCAATAGTGACTACTTGATTACTATAAATTAAATTGTTACAAGATTTTTATAAATGAGCCAAGATTTTAAAGTAAAAGATATAAATTTAGCTGACTTTGGTAGAAAAGAAATTTCCATAGCAGAGTCTGAAATGCCAGGCTTAATGGCATTAAGAAAAGAATATAAAGGTAAGAAACCATTGAATGGAGCAAACATTCTTGGCTGTCTTCATATGACAATTCAAACAGCTGTTTTGATAGAGACACTTGTTGAACTTGGGGCGAGTGTGAGATGGTCTTCCTGTAATATTTTCTCAACGCAAGATCACGCTGCTGCTGCAATTGCAAAAGCGGGAATACCAGTTTATGCATGGAAAGGTGAAACGGAAAAAGAGTATTGGTGGTGCATTAAACAAACTATCGAAGGTGATAAAAGTTGGAAACCAAATATGATTTTAGATGATGGTGGTGATCTCACCGGACTAATGCATAAGGATTATAAAGATCTACTTAAAAATATTAAAGGGGTATCAGAAGAAACTACAACTGGAGTTTTAGCACTAAAAAAAATGGAGTCTAATAAAACATTACTAATCCCTGCTATAAACGTGAACGACTCTGTTACAAAATCTAAATTTGATAATTTGTATGGTTGCCGGGAAAGTTTAGTAGATGGAATTAAAAGAGCAACAGATGTAATGATGTCTGGTAAAGTTGCTATAGTCGCTGGTTTTGGTGATGTTGGTAAAGGAAGTGCGGCATCTCTTAGACAATCAGGCGCAAGAGTTATGGTTACAGAAACAGATCCTATTTGTGCACTCCAAGCGGCAATGGAAGGTTATGAAGTTGTATTGATGGACGAGGCTATTAAAGATGCAGACATAGTTGTAACTGCTACAGGTAATAAAGACATTGTAACTGCTGATCACATGAGAGAAATGAAAGACAGAGCAATATTATGCAATATTGGTCATTTCGATAATGAAATTCAAGTTGATGCTTTAAAGAATTACAAATGGACTGAGATAAAACCACAAGTACATGAAATAGAATTACCAAGTAAAAAAAGAATTATTTTATTGGCCGAAGGAAGATTAGTAAATCTTGGCTGTGCAACCGGGCACCCGAGCTTTGTTATGAGCGCTTCATTTACAAATCAGGTTATTGCTCAAATTGAATTGTGGAATAACTCAAAAAATTACGAAAAGAAAGTTTATGTATTACCAAAGCACTTAGACGAAAAAGTTGCAACATTACACTTAGGTAAAGTCGGTGCTAAATTAACAAAAATGTCTAAGGAACAAGCAGACTATATTAGCGTTAAACCATCAGGACCATTTAAACCGGATACTTATCGCTACTAAAATAGTAGCCAATGTTGAAATATTATTTATCTCAAATAGATACTATATCTAAAAAAATTTCTTTATCTTTATCAAAAACTGACTGTATATTTTTATACGGTGAATTAGGATCTGGAAAAACTACTTTTGTAAGAAGTTTGGTTCATCAATTACAGAAAAAAAATAGAATTAAAAAAACAGAAGTTGTAAGTCCAACTTTTAGTCTGCTTCATGAATACGAGATAAAAAATTTAAAAGTAATGCATTATGATTTATATCGATTAAAAAAAAGCAAAGAATTAGAGAAACTCGGTATATTTCAAGAAAATGATAGAGTGATAACAATAATTGAGTGGCCAGAGATAATTAAGAAAACAATTACTAATAGACTTGAAATTACTTTTTATCATCAAAAAGAACAAGAAAGTAGAAAATTGAAAATAAAAGGTTACGGAAAATGGAAAAAATTTAAATTAAATGCAATATAAATTAAAAAAAATCAGAAGTGATGCATCTTTTAGAGAATTTTTTAGGCTCAAAAAAGGGAACAAAACATCAATAATAGTTACAGCAAGAAAAGAAAGATTTCGAAATTTAGTTGCATATTCTGCAATAAATAAATTTCTAAGAGGCAAAGGCATTCATACTCCCAAAACAATCAGTCAACATTTTAATGAAGGTATAATGGAAATTGAAGATTTCGGTGATAATACACTTTTCCATTCTATTAGAAAATCGAAAAATATTTTCCCTCATTATAAAAAAAGCATAAATGTAATTTTAAAATTACAAAAAATAAAACCAATTAATAAAATTAAAATTAAATTGGATCGAAATTTAAAATTAAACAATTATAATATTAAATATTTACATAAGGATTCTGATTTATTTTTGAATTGGTACCTTCCGGGAGTCTTAGGAAAAAGAAAATCTAAAAAATTTAAAAAAAAAATAAAAATAGAATTAAATAAATTGTATAAACAAATTTATTTTAAAAATAAGTTTATAGTCCATAGGGACTTTCATGTTTCAAATATTATGCCTGTGAAAAGTAGATTGGGAATTATTGATACACAAGATGTCATTTTAGGAAACCCTATGTATGACGTGGCCTCCCTAATTGATGATGTTAGAATACAAATACCATTAAATATAAAAAATAAAATTTTTCAATATTATTTAAAAAAGAGCTCTTTGAGAAAAAATATCTACTTTTTAAAAAATGATTTTGATATTTTATCAATTCAAAGAAATCTAAAGATACTTGGAATCTTTTATAGATTAAATATTAGAGATAAAAAACCCCAATATCTTAAATATTTACCTTATACTTGGAAACTCATTGAATTAAGAATGAAAAATAAAATTTTTAAAAATTTAGAAAAAATTTTATTAGACGCTGTAAGTAAAAGGCTAAGAAAAAAAAGATATTTTAAATGAAAATTAAAAAAGCAATTATTCTTGGAGCTGGTTTTGGAAAAAGGATGTACCCAATTACAAAAAAAATTCCAAAACCACTCGTGGAAATCAAAAACAAAACTATACTTGAAAATAGTATTAGTTTTTTAATTTCGCTTGGAGTAAAACATATTATTATAAATACACATTATCTTCATAACCAAATTTCTAGCTTTGTAAAAAACAAAAAATTCTCCTGTAAAATAGATTTAGTTTTTGAAAAAAAGAAAATATTAAATACTGGTGGAGGAGTCTTAAATGCTTCAAAAAAATTTAAAAAACAAGTCTTCTTTGTATTAAATCCAGATACCCTCTGGAGAAAAGAATATAAGAAAGAGTTCAAAAATTTAATAAAAATTTATCAAAAAAATAAAAAACCAGCAATGCTATTAATTCCAAAAAATAAAAGTTTCGATAAATCATTTAAAGGAGATTTTAATTTGAATCCTCAAAAACAAGTTTTGAGGCAAAAAAATAATAAACTTATTTTTACAGGTGCTCAAATCCTTACAAGATCAGTTTTTAAATCGAAAAAAATAAAACCATTTTCTATGAATAAAGTATGGGATAATTTAATTAAAAAAAAAGAATTATTTGGTATCTTAAGTAAACAAAAATTTTTACATATCAACAACTATAAGATTTATAGGAAGTTAATTAAATATTAGTTATTATATCTTTTTTTCTAGACTGATCTAAATATCTTTTACCCAAAACTTTACCTGATTTATCAAAGTCTATTAAAAGAGGATTGCCGGTTGGTATTTCAAGTAAATTTATACTTTTATCAGAAATATTAAAAATTTTTTTACCTAAAGCTCTTATTGTGTTCCCATGAGCTGATATAATAATATTTTTTTCACTTTTAATGTATTTTTCTATATTTTTTTCATAAAAGGGGACAACACGATTATAAGTATCTTTTAAAGACTCGGTATCAGGTATTTTTTTTAATTCTTTATACAATTTATCATTGTGAGAACTATACTCAGAATCCTTTTCTAGTGATGGCGGAGGGATATCCCACGATCTTCTGTACTTTTTAAATTGTTCTTCACCCAATTTCTTTTTAGTTTCAGCTTTATTTAGACCTGTTAGAGAACCATAATGTCTTTCATTTAATTCCCAATTTTTTGTGTATTTATATTTTTTTCCAAGGACCTCTAAAATTATCTCAAGAGTATTTATTGCTCTTTTAAGATAAGAGGTAAAACACATATCAAAATCTATATTTAATTCTTTAATTAAGTTTCCTGATTGTTCAGCTTCAGTAACACCTTTTTCTGAAAGATCGACATCTACCCATCCTGTAAAACGATTTTCTGCATTCCAGGTACTTTGTCCATGTCTGATTGCTATGAGTTTTCCCATTGAATATAATATATTTAATATATTAAATTATTTAAATGAAGGGTATTAAATTCTTTTACATAACTTGTCCTAAGAAAAAAGAGGCGCATAGAATAGCTTCATTTCTTGTAAAAAATGAATTAGTTGCTTGTGCAAATATAATTAATAATGTCGACTCAGTCTTTACTTGGAAAGGAAAAGTAACAAAGACAAAAGAAATCTTGATAGTAGGAAAGACTATGAACAAAAATGTTCAAAAGATTATTAAAAATGTTAAAAAATTACACAGCTATGAAGTTCCCTGCGTTATATTTTTTGATATAAAAAATGGAAATACAGACTTTTTAAAATGGATTATAAAATCCGTATAGCTCGTTATTTATATAATTTTTCCCTGACAGGCTTATTAATTTTATACCTTTTTCCTGGAAGCTTAATTGGTTATTTTCTTTATGGGGATTTAGGAAAGCAACCTGATATAATTCCAAATCCAATCGGAACATCAATTAATCATGCGCTTGCCTTTTTTTATTTAACAACTATTGGATTAATAGGTCATATAAATAAAACTAGTTTCAATAAAATCTTAATTTTTCTTATTACATTGTCATTAATTTTAGAATTATTTCATCTATTTATACCCAATAGGTCTTTTGAGTCCCTAGATCTTTTTGCAAATTTACTTGGAACATTTTTAGCTATTGTTATAATATTTTTATATAAAAAGTTTAAATATGGAAAAATTTGACGAAAGAAAAAAATCCTTTGAAAAAAAATTTGCTCATGATGAGGAATTAAAATTTAAAGTTGCTTCAAGAAGAAATAAATACCTTGGCCAATGGGCATCTAAGAAACTTAGTTATGATGAGAATAAAGAAAAAGAGTATATTCAATCTGTAATCAAAGCTGACTTCCAAGAGGCTGGAGATGAGGATGTATTTAGAAAAATTCAGGCAGATTTAAAAGGTCATAATATTTCTGATGACGAAATTAGAAATAAAATGAGAGAATTTCATGAAAAAGCTAAGTCTGATTTTGTTTAGTTCAGTATTTGTTTTAAATTTTCTTAGCCTTTCTTCTTCTGAATATAAAAAAATCCAGGGTTATGCAAAAGTAATTGATGGAGACTCTATAGTTATAAAAAATCAAAAAATCAGACTTTTTGGAATTGATGCACCTGAGAAGAACCAGATATGTAAAAAAAATGGTTCTTCATATAAATGCGGAGTAAGATCAACTAATTCTTTAAAATTTTTGATTAATAATCGAAAATTGGTTTGTTCATATAAAAATAAAGATAGATATGGCAGGATATTAGCCGAATGTGATTTGTTAGAAGCTTGGAACGATAATGACACTTATATAGCAAGTGGAATTCTTAATGATGTTATGGTTGCAAGTGGTTTCGCAGTTGCATACTTAAGATACTCAAAAAAATATTTACAGTCAGAAAAAAAAGCAAAGAATTTAAAAAAAGGAATGTGGGCAGGAGAATTTGATAGACCAGAGGATTGGAGAAGAAAATATAATTGATTTATAATGAGTGAGTGATTCGGAAAAAAAATTTATATTTATTTATTTTATTATTCTTTGTTGCTGCTTGTTCTTCTGTTCCAAAAAATACTAAAAATAGTTGTGCAATTTTCGAAGAGCGTTACCTATGGTACAAACATACTAAAGCTGTAGAAAAAAAATGGGGTGTGCCTGTTTACATACAATTAGCATTTGTTAAAAAAGAGAGTGATTTTAATTGGCTTGCAAAACCTGAGCGAATTAAACTTTTTAAAGTTATTCCCTATAAACGTAAATCCAGCTCATTTGGCTATTCTCAGGCAGTCAAAGGTACTTGGGAGCAGTATAAAAAAGAAACTGGAAATAAATTAGCTACAAGAGCCAGATTTAAAGACTCGGTTGATTTTATTGGATGGTATGTAAGTAAGACACACAAAATTTTAAAAATACCTAAGAATGATGCTTATAGACAATATCTTGCTTATTACAAAGGCTGGGGCGATTACAAAAATTACGCTAAAGATAAAAAGGCAATTATTTACGCGAAATCAGCTAAGGATACAGCCTCAAATTACAGAAAACAGCTAACAATGTGTAAAGATAAATTAAATAGGAAAAAATATATTATTTACTAAACTCTTTGCTTAATTGAATATCTATTTCATCCATTCTCTTAGAATTTTTACAAAGCAGTAAATAAAATACTGGTGTTGTAAATAAAGTTAAAAAAGTACTGATTAACATTCCTCCAAATATAGTACAGCCCACAGCCAATCTTATACCCTCACCTGCACCTGGTCCTATGTTTCCAACTATTAAAGGCACCATTGCAATCAGAGTAGATAAACTGGTCATCATTATGGGCCTAAACCTTCTTTTGCAAGACTCTACAATTGCACTTTCGACTGTTTTACCTGAAACGCGAAGTTGATTTGCCCAGTCTACAATTAAGATACTATTTTTGGTTGCAATACCGATAAGAACAATCAAAGCAATTTGTGAAAAAATATTAATTGTACTCCCAAACAATAATATAAATATTAAACCACCTAGAGCTGCTAATGGAACTGTTAACATTACAACAAAAGGCTGCCTCCAAGCATTAAAAGTACCTGCCATAACGAGATAAGCACTCACTAACGCTAGAGCAAAAATTATTAATAGTTCACCGGAAGCCTCTTTAAGATCTAAAGATTTACCTTTGTAAAAAATACCAGCAGTCGGTGCTTTATCATCTATTGTTTGCTCAATGAACTTTAGAGCTTCATTAAGAGTATACCCACCTACTAATCTAGCTGTAATAGTTACAGATTTGGATCTTTGATAACGGGTTAATAATTTAGGTGAACCTTTTTCTTCAAAACTTACTACGTTAGCCAAAGAAATTAATTTTCCTGTTGTTTCAGATCTTACAAATATTTTGCTAAGTGTCTCAGTATTTCTTCTATCTTTAATGTCAGCCTGTAAAATTATTGGATATTCTTTTCCAGATTCATTCAGAGTAGTAACACTTTTACCTGAATATAATGTTTCAATTGATTTTCCAATTGATTGATTGGATAGACCTAAGTCCTTAGCTTTATTTTCATCAATAACAAGTTTTACCTCAGGTTTATTTTTTGTGTAATCAGAAGTTATATCGGCAAGACCTCTATTGTTTCTTAGTTCACCCATTACTTTGTTCTGCCATTTATATAAAGTTTCATATGATGGACCTGTCATTGTAACCACAACTGGCTTTTGATAATTGCTAACCCTCACTGAATTAGGAGTAAGAGGAAAAGCCATAGTTCCTGGAACAGTAACTATTTTTCCAATAGCCTTTCTAACAATTTTTTGAGCACTATCTTTTCTGTCATTCCAGTTATCAAGCAATGCTATGATAATAAAACTGTTATAAGATTGTGACGATCTACCAAACCCTGGAACCCTCATTATTAATTTTTGATAGGGCTCATTTTCATCTTGAAGTAATGGTATTAATCTTTTCTCAACTTTTTCTGCTTTATCTACAGTGTACTCAAAGGATGATGACTCATCAGTTTTTCCAAATACTAAATAAACACCTCTGTCTGGATTTTGCTCTAATAAAGTTTTTGGCGTAAAGCTAAAAAGAAAAACAGCCAGACCAACAACAAAAATCATAAACCAAACTATAGTTTTTGGTTTTTTGATCCAATAACTTAAAGTATCAGAGTAAAATTCTTCAAATGAGTTGAATATTCTTTCAAATTTTAAAACGATTTTAGATTTTGATTTTTTCTTATTAAGTAATTTTGAACCAAGCATCGGTGCTATCGAAAGAGCTGTGAAAGTACTTATGACAATTGCAATAGAAAGTGTAATCGCCATTTCTCTGAATAATGTTCCACTAATCCCACCGATAAATAATAATGGAGCAAATGTTGCTAATAGAATTATACTTGTGGAGATAATTGCAAAAATTACGTTTTTCGAACCAGTTGCAGCAGCATTAAGAGGAGTGTCACCTTGTTCTATACGATGGTAAATAGACTCTGTCATTACAACGCTATCATCTGTAACGATTGCTACACTTAATATAATTGCAAGAAGAGTAAAAACATTGATCGTAAGACCGAATATCCATAAACCTAAACATGCTCCTATTAAACTTACTGGCAAAGTTACGGCTGGCACAATAGTTGCTCTTATGTTTCCTAAAAAAAGATAAATAATTCCCACAACTAAAGCTAAAGCTAAAATTATGGATTGGTAACACATTTGAATAGCTTCTTTTATATAGGTGGCTCTATCAAAACTTACAGATAACTTAAGACCATCTGGTAGTGTCCTGCTTACCTCTTGTATTTTTTCTCTTATATTATTTGAAAGTGTGACTGTACTTTCATTTGTTCGAGCGTATATACCTATGCCCACAGTATTTTCATTTAAAGTATCGGGACTTTGAGCTTTAAACAATGTTTTTTCAGATACAGGACCATAACGAACATTTCCTAGGTCACTTAAAGTTATAGTTTTACCTTTAATCTTCTTAATAGGAAGTTTTTTAATAGAATTAATATCTGTATAAGTTTTTCCTAAATCAAGGGTAAGATCAACATTATTTGCTTCTATAGTTCCTGCAGGTACAGCAATATTATTTTTTCTTATAGAGTTTTCAACTTCCCTTATATCTAAATCATTAGCACTAAGTTTGACTGGATTAAGATATACTCGCACAGCTTTTTCATTTATTCCACCAACAATAACTCGTCCAGTTCCAGGAACAGAACTAAAAGCATCTACTAAGTTTCTTTTAACATAATCACCTATGTCTAAAGAGTCCCAAGTTGTACTACTCACCGATAACCACATACTTGTTGAAAAGCCCGCGGAAGCTTTTCTTACTTCGGGAGCTTTACTATCTTCAGGTAAATTATCAATTACTCTTGCTATTCTCTCTCTTATGTCATTAGCGGCATCATCAATATCAATACTAGTAAAAAATTCTATTTTTATTGTGCTTCTCCCAATTTCAGAAAGTGTGTCTATTGATTTAATTCCTTCGGCACCTCCAACAGCTAATTCAATTGGCTCAGAAATTTCCGATGCAATAATTGAAGGACTTGCACCTGTATATTTTGTGGAAATAACAACCTCAGGTGGTTGAAGATTTTTTGGAAGTTCTCTCGTACTTAGTTCAAAAAATGTATAAAGACCAAAAACAACAAGCAGCAAAGAAAACACCGCACTTAAAACTGGTCTCCTAATATTAAGCAAACAAAAATTATGCATTTTATCTATTTTGTAAGGGGCCTAACAGTCATTCCGTCGGCTAGTCTTGCTAAACCTTCTTTAACAACTTTTTCATTAGCATTAAGACCCTCTAAAACTTCAAGATTACCGTCTTTTCTTATTCCGGTTACTACTTCGGTTTTTTTAATTTTGTTGTTATCTAAAATTTTATAAACGAATTTTTTTTCATCCTCAAATATAATACTAGTATCTGCCACAGAAAGTGCTTCTTTTTGATCATAAAGAAGTTCAATGTCTAAAAGCGATCCAGGAAGTATTTCAAGGTCAGAATTTTTAATTTGTGCTCTGGCTAAAATACTTCGTGTTTGCGCGTCGACCCTTGAAGCATGAGAAATAATTACTCCATTATACAATTTATCTTTATATGCTAAGAATTTTGCGTTTACTTTAAGACCTTTTTTTAAAATAGCGGCATAAACTTCAGGTATTTGTAAATCACAAAGTATTCTCTTAGAGTCATCAAGAGTTACTATTATCGAATCTGTCCCAAGTATCGACGAACTTATACCTCTTGTTCCAATATTACCAGCAAAAGGGGCAGTAATGGTTTTGTCTTGAAGTTTTGCTATAACCCCACCTTTTTTGACAGCTCTAAATTTTATATCCTCTAGAAGCTCACTCTTGTTAATTTTAAATGAAGTTGTTTTGCTACTTAAAGCAGTACAGTAACTTTCTATTGTTTTACTAAAACCCTTCTCCGAAACTATTTCTACTACTACTCCTGGTGGAGGACGTTTGCTAAATTTCTTTTTAAAATAAACTCCCATTGCAGTTCTACCGCCAATCACAGTAGCGACTATGATGAAAAATATTATTATTCCAATTGTTACTTTTTTAGATCTTCTCATTTTTTTCCATATTCTGACCAAGAGCCATCATAAATCACAGCATTTTTACCACTTATTAAAGAATATGCCATACCTAAAACACAAGCTGTCATTCCAGATCCGCACGTAAAGACAATAGGTTTAGAAATATCAATGTCATTTTTGTTAAAAATATTAATTAATTCTGACTTAGGTTTAAATGTATTAGTTTCTCTATCAATGCATTCTTGAAAAGGAATATTTTTTGACCCAACTATACACCCTTTTTTAAGGCCAGGTCTTGGTTCTTCAATTTTCCCGGAAAATCTTTCTCGGCTTCTAGCATCAACCGTTTGAAATAATGAATTTTTAATATTCTCATCAATTTGCTTTTTATCTTTAATCCATTCTGATTTTTCATAAACTTTATATTTTTTTATAGTTTCATGTTTTACTATATCACTACTAATCGAACGTTTCTCTCTTAGCCACTTTTTAAGACCCCCATCTAATACTGAAACCTTTTCATGACCAAAGTATTTAAGAGCAAACCAAAGTCTACACGAACTGTAAAGATCACTATTATCGTAGATAATTATATGATCATCATTTAGAATTCCAAAAGACCAGAGCATATTTTTCCAATACTCTGCATTTGTCATCATGTGTGGGAATGGTGAGTTTCTGTCAGAGTGTTCATTTACATCCCAAAAAATCGCTCCTTTGATATGCTTTTCTTTGTACTCATTTTTTGCATTTCTATTTGTTGATGGCATGTGCCAGGAAGCATCAAATATTTTCACAGCATTTAAATTTTTTTCGAGCCATTCTGTTGAAACTAAATTCATAATATACCTTTTCTTTTTAAGTAATACTGATGATATTCTTCAGCAGGCTGATAAAGTTTTTCTTCTGAAATATTAGTTACTACTTTTCCATTGAATTTTTTATTGAATTCCTCTTTTATTTTTTTTGCAATTTTTTTTTGATTTTCATCTTTATAAAATATTTCTGATCTATACTGTGTCCCTATATCTGGTCCCTGCCTATTTAATTGTGTCGGGTCATGAATTTTAAAAAAAAATCTTACTAATTCCTCATATGAAATTTCGTTTTCATCAAACTCAACTTTTATAGTTTCTGCATGGTTTGTTGAACCTGAACAAACTTTTTCATAGGTTGTATTTGGGTCATTACCACCGCAATAACCAACCTCAGCCTTTTTTACACCTTTAATTTTTTCAAATTTTAATTGTGGGCTCCAGAAACATCCAAGAGAAAAATAAGCAGTTTTCATTGTTTTAAAATTCTAATATGTTATTTCAATTAATTAAAGGTGGTAAAATGCTCTCAAAATCCCAATTAGCAATTATTTACATGATAGCTAGCGTAGCATGCTTCAGTATTATGGATATTATTGTAAAATATTTGAAAGACGCACCTTTTGGCCAAGTCCTTTTTATGCGATTTGCGTTTGGTATGATTCCAATAGTTCTTTTAATCCCTCGCGAAAAACTTTCCACTTTTTATAAAACTAAAAGACCAGGACTTCATGCTTGGAGAGCAATATGGGGAGCAATAGCAATCGTTGCTTTATTTATTGGCATTAGAAATGTGCCGCTGGCTGATTGTATATCTTTAACTTTTTTAGGTCCTGTTTTCGTAACTATATTATCTGCACTTTTTCTAGGCGAAAAAATTAAAATGACAAGAATTTCTGCAATTATTCTAGGAATAATTGGTGGATTAATTATTATAAAGCCAACATTTCACCAATTTAATTTATTTTATTTTATGCCTTTAATTTTTGCTTTTGGTTTTGCTCAGGTAGCTCTGTCAATTAAATCTTTATCTAAAACTGAACCAAATTATTTAATAGCTTTTTATTTTTCATTATTATCAATGATAATTGGTCTTTTCACTCTAGTTAATGGTTGGATTTGGCCAACATTATATGAGGCTGTTCTATTTGTGATATTAGGTTTGGCTGGTGGTTACGCTAATATTTTACTAACACAGTCGCTGAGGATGGCAGACACTGGGCTTGTTACCCCAATTAAATACTTATCATTAGTCTTTGCTGCTACCGCAGGTTATTTTATTTTTGGAGAGTCTCTGAAATTAACAACTTTAGTTGGTGCTGGATTTATAGTCGTGGGTACGTACATAATTTTTAGAAGAGAAGAAACTCTTAAAAAACAGGTGGTTCCTCCAAGATATGAAACCTAAGTGGTGGAATAAAGCCAAAAAACAACTAAGTAAGCGCGATACAGTAATGAAAAAACTTTTAAGTGTTTATAAGGGGCACCTAACTACAAGAAATAATTTTTTTTATTCTTTAACCAGATCAATTATTTCGCAACAGATCTCAGTTTCCGCAGCAGACTCAGTTTTCTCAAAATTTGAGAAAAAATGTAGGGGTAAAATAAACCCAAAAATTGTATCGAAATTGAGCATAACAGATCTTAGGAGATGTGGTCTTAGTAGGATGAAAGCACTAGGTATTAAAAGTTTGGCTGATAAAATTTTAGATAAATCATTTAATCCAAAATTAATAAAAAAAATGTCTGATGAAGAGGCAATTACTTACCTTTCAACTTTAAGACAAATTGGAAGATGGTCTAGTGAAATGGTACTGATCTTTTTTTACAATAGGCCAAACATATGGCCTGTTCAGGATATTGGTTTATTAAGGGCAATTTCAAATAATTATAAAAAAAAATACTTACCTCCCAAATCTTTTGTGAATAAACTACAAAAAAAGTTTTCACCATATTGTACTCTCGCTGTAATGGCATTGTGGTATTCAGTAGACAATGAACCTGTACAGTATTAGATTTAAACAATGACAGAAAAACTAATTATTTCTTGGGATGATTATAACAAGACCGTAGAAAAATTAGCACTAATGGTTCACGAAAGTGGTTATAGACCAACTTTGTTAGTAGGTATCATGCGTGGGGCTGCACCTATGATAGATGTTCTAAGTAGAGTTTTTAAATTAAAATGTGCTTACTTAGCTGTAGAGTCTTATAGTGGCAAAGGTGTTGAGGACGAACAGGGTGATATAGTTTTTTCAAGAGAAATGAGCTCAATTGCAAAAAATATGGGTGGAAAAATATTATTATGTGATGATTTGTCTGATACAGGTATTACACTAAATAAAAGTGTTGATTGGTTAAAAAAGTACAAACCAATAAAAGATAAAATCGAAGATATTAAAACAGCAACTCTTTGGAAGAAAAAAAAATCTACTTTTGAACCAGATTATTGTGCAGTTAAACTAAAAAATGATCCATGGATTGTCCAACCATTTGAACATTACGAAGAAATAAGGATTGAAGAAATTGCCAAAAAACATAAAAAAAAGGGTTAAAACTAAGTTTAACCCTTTTTCTTTAAAAATTTATTATTCTAAACTGAAAAGCTTAAAACACTAAGTACTGCCACAACCCAAATCGCAGGTGATGTTTTTGCTGCATTTCCGCTTAGGATTTTTATAAGCGCGTAAGCTATAAATGCTAGAGCTATACCATTAGAAATAGAATATGTAAGTGGCATAGTTATCATTGCAATTACAGCCGGAGCTGCTTCTGCAATATCATCCCACTCGATATCAGTAATATTTCTAACAAATAAAACCGCAACATACACAAGCGCTGCACCATCTATTTCTTTAGGCAAGCTAGTTGCTAAAGGTGCAAAGCCAAGACATAAAAGAAATAGCACTCCAATCACTAATGAAGTCATACCAGTTCTTCCCCCAGCTTTTACTCCAGCACCGGACTCAACATAACTTGTTACAGTCGTTGTCCCCATGAAAGCTCCAGCCACTGTACCTGCGCTGTCAGCAAGCATTGCTTTATCAATATCTTCAACTTTATTTCCTTTTATTTTTCCAGAAACGTTTGCTACTGATGTCAAAGTTCCAGCAGTATCAAAAAAGTCAATAAAGAAAAGTGTGAATATTACCGTTAATCCACCCCCTGATAAAACTTTTCCAGTGCTAAAACCTTCTACAGCATCAAAAAGATAACTCATTGACGGAGGAGCTGAAAAGATACCATTAAATTTTGCTAATGATTTTCCGCCCTCTATTGTAGCTCCAGTCCAGTCCCACATTGGTAGCCAAGCAAGAACGCTAAAAACTAAAATTCCAATGATAATATTCCCTTTTACTTTCATTTTCTCTAGAACAATCATTACTACAAGAGCTAAGCAGCCTAGAAGAACTAATGGGTTTTTAATGTCTCCCAAAGTAACCAAAGTTACTGGATGATCACCAACAACGCCCATAATTTCTAAACCGATGATTGATAAGAAAAGACCAATACCTGCTCCAATTCCAAGTTTTAAACTTCTTGGAATAGAATTTATGATCCAAGCTCTTATTGGTGTAAGAGATATTAATAGGAACAATATTCCTGCTAATAGAACCGTTGCTAATGCTTCAGCGGGAGTATATTTCATTCCGCCAACAACTCCGAAGGCAACAAAAGCGTTAATACCCATACCGGGCGCTAATCCTATCGGCCAAGTTTTTCCATAAAATGCCATAATAAAACACGCAATGGCAGTTGCTACTATTGTAGCTGTAAACACACCTCCAAAGTCAAAAAATCCTTTTTCTGTTCCAGCGAACTCTCCAGAAAGAATAAACGGATTTAAAAACATAATGTAAGCCATAGTAAGGAATGTTGTTACCCCAGCTACAACCTCAGTATTGAAAGTGGTTTTGTGCTTTTTATATTCAAAATATTTATCAAGCATGATTTTCCTCTTTCTGTGATTAAAATATAAAAAAGTATTATGTGATTCTTCTTACACAATCTAATAAAAAAGGTGCAATATACTGATCTGTTAATTTTATATGTATTTAAAGTTGTATTTCTGTTTATAATTTTTAGTGTATTCTAAAAAAAGTTGAATCATGAAAAAAGTGCATTTAATTTCTTTATTTATAATATTTCTGGCATTCCAGAGCTGTAAAACAGTAAGCAACAGAGTAGATAAAACAATTTCAGAAGAAGAAAAAAAATTAAGCAAATTTTTAAACAAAACAACAGAAGAACTTAAAATAGAGTTTGGTGAACCTGATTTAATTGAAATTACAGATAAGCAAAATAAAAATTTTGTTTATCTTAAGTCAAAATTAAAAATTAAATGCGAAAGAAAGTTTGAGATAAACCCAAAAAATATTGTAGTGGGTTATAGCAGCAAAAACTGTTTCTAATTTAGATTTTGTTTGCTACTTTTAATGCAAAAGCATAATCGAAAGCTATGTCTTCGATGATATTCTTTCTTCCTGACCTAGAACCATGACCTGCATCCATTTCACATTTGAAAAGTAGTAAATTATTGTCAGTTTTATATTCTCTTAACTTTGCACAATATTTTGTTGGTTCATCAAACAAAACTCTTGAGTCTGAAAGGGATGTGGTAATTAAAATATTTGGATAATCCTTTTTTTCAATATTATCATATGGGGCATAAGAACGAATATATTCAAAATGTTCTTTATTATTTTTTGCATCTCCAAATTCTAATATCTCCCCTGGTGTTAGTGGAAGAGAATGATCCATATTTGTTGTTAAATTATCTACAAAAGGAACAGCCATTATAGCCCCTAAAAAAATATTTGGTTCTTGATTGACAACATTTGAAACCAAAAGTCCGCCTGCAGATCCTCCGTAAGCTATTATTTTTTTTTTACTAGTATATTTTTTTTGGATTAAGAATTTTGCACAACTTATAAAATCAGAAAAAGTATTTTTCTTATTCATCATTTTTCCTTCTTTCCACCAAGCCATACCTCTTTCAAGACCACCCCTAATGTGGCAGGTCGCCCAAATTATATTTCTATCAATCAAGGAAAATTTTGATGTTGAAAAATTTGGTGACATCGAACTTCCATAACTTCCATAACCGTATAATAATAAATTTGCACTACCATCTAATTTAGTATTTCTGTGATATGTAATAGTAATTGGTATTTCCCTTCCATCGTAACTAGGACAATTAATTCTTTCTACAATGTAATCTTCTCTATTATGTCCTGATGGAACCTCTTGTTCCTTAACAAGTTTTTTTTCTTTTGTTCTTAAATTATATTCATAAGTTCTAGATGGTGTTTTAGGCGATTCATAACCGATCCTTATAACATCGGTATCTTTATCCTTTTGCATTAAACTTATTCCCGATGAAATTACCTTTTCATCATCAAATAAAAGCTGTTCCTCCTTGTTTGTTTTTACATCTCTGATAAAAATTTTTTGCAAAGCATCGGATACTTCAGATCTAATAATCCAATTTTTTAAAAAAGTAAGACCTCCGATTAAAACTCCATTTTTAGCTGGAATAAAATCTTTCCAATCACCAAGATTAGTTTGGGGACACCTTGCTATTTTAAAATCTTCAGCATTTTTATTTGTCCACATCCACCACCATCCACCAAAACTATCTACAGTGTATTGAATACCCTCTTCTCTTCTTATAATTATTTTTGGCTTAAATTCTTTTTCATCTTTGTGAAAATAATAAACCTCAGAAGTTGTATGTTCACTTGTGTCAATAAAATAATAATTTTCACAGCTACTCGTGCTAATCGAACAGGTAAATCTTTCAGATTTTTCCTCGAAAATTAATTTATCTTCTTTACTTGATGTTCCTAGTTTATGTTGAAAAATTTTTCTAGGTCTATGTTGTGAGTCATGTTTTCTATAAAAAAAAGATTTATCATCGTAAGCCCAAACAACTCCACCGGCCGTATCCTTAATAGGATCTTCTATAATTTTATTATCTGAAACTCTCCTCAAATAAATCGTAAAATACTCGCCTCCTTTATCATCAATTGAATACGCTAATAATTCATCATTATATGAAACCTCAAGATCACCTGTACTAAAAAACTTCTTCCCTTTAGCTTCTTGATCTCCATCCCAATATGTTTCTACTTTTGTATCTCCAATTTTTCTTCTTAATTTTTTTGAATAGTTACCTTCTTTCGTAGTTTTGGTCCAATATTCGTACTTTTTATCTTTGTATGGTAAACTTTCATCATCCAATTTAATTCTACCTTCAATTTCCTTAAAAATTTTTTTCTGAATTTCTTCTGTATCACCCATTTTATCTTTAGTGTAAGCATTTTCAGACTCAATATATTTTCTTACTTCAGGATTAACTTTGCTTGGATCTCTAAGTATTTCAAGACAATTGTCTTGATGTACCCATGAATAATCATCAATCCAATTGTAACCATGACAACTTTTCTTCTCAGGTTGTTTCCTTAATCGTGGTATCATATTTATATGAATTTATTTTTAATCATCGGAATTTGTTTAGTAGCGTTATATCTTTTATTGAATTTTTTTGCTAAAGCAAGTAGCAAAAAAATCGCAAAAGGTATTAGATATATAATCTTTACAGTTGGAATTCTCTTAGCGATAGCTTTATTTATCGTTGGAAGATATGCTTTTAGCATTCCAATATTAATTTTTTTACTTCCATTACTTAAATTGAAAGGTATTGGTGGAATTTTTCAGCTTATTCAACTTTGGAGACTGATAAGCTACCTTCGTCAGACAGGAAGGTATTCATTTAGATCAGGAACAAGTTACTCGAAAGCTTCATCGAATATTTCAATTGATGATGCATATAATATTTTAGGCTGTAAAAAAGGTTGCACAAAATCTGAGGTGCTTTCAAAATATAAAAAAATTATGGCAAAGCTCCACCCAGACAGAAATGATACTGATACGACTAAGCTCGCGCAAATGGTATCTGAGGCTAAAGAAACGATTCTAAAAAATGACTTTAGTTAACCTAACATTGAATTTGATTTAGCCAAAACTTCATCAAAAGATATTCTTTTGCCCCCTAATGTATCATGTACTGTTGTATTTTTTTCTCCTACGGGTTCTATAACTTCCATTAATGATGAATATTTGCCATACGTCATTACAGGACTATCCATAAATAAAGTAAGCGTTTTGACTTTGAGCGCACAGGCTATGTGCGCAAATCCTGTATCATTAGAAACTACAAGGTCACAATTTTTTATAATAGGTAAAGTTTCTTTAATTGTTAATTTTTCAAAAGACTCACATTTGTCGTCAACACCTGAGTCTTTAAATTTCTTGATTAAATCAATATCTTTTATCCCACCAGCTAAATAAAATTTACATTTATGTTTTTTTTTTAATTCTAGCGCGAGTTTAATGTAATTTTGAATATCCCATCTTTTAGTTTCACCAGATGCTGAAATACCTAATACAATATGTTTTATATTTTTATCAAATTTATCAATACTTTTAATATTGAGATTTGGTTCAGTTGAGATTATTTCTCCAGTGACATTTTCTGTAAATATTTTTGCACTATGAACTAAATTATCTTTCGATCTAAATAAAGGATATTGAAAAACTGATTTGATCCCTGAAAATTTTGCAATTAGGTTGTATCTTAAAGAACTGTTAAAAATAAAAACCTTGTCAAAATTTCTTTTTTTTATTTCATTGGATAATTTAAAGAAACCTTTAATCCCATCTTTGTCTTTGTCCAATATTATAATTTCATCAATATTCTCATCATTCGATAATAGATCTGAGGCTTTTGAACTCCTTTTTACAAGTAGGCTTACCTTGGTTTTAAACTTTTTAGAAATAGCATGTATGTAGGGTAGAAAAATAATAAGATCCCCAATACCGTATCTTTGTTGAATAATAAGAATTTTCATTCTTTTTTAATTTATAGTAACTTTATATATAAAATTAGGAAAAAAATATGGCAGAAACATTAAAAGGAGTGTTTGCAGCTTCAATGTCGGTATTAAAAGCCGATTTAAGTTTTGACGTTGAAGCAACCTTACACCATGCAAAAACTAATTTAGATGATAACGGTGTAGGCTCAGCATTTTTCGGAAGTACAGGATGTGGTCAATTAATATCAGTTTCTGAGAAGAAAGAATTAATCGACTCATTATCTAAAATGAAATTTAAGGAGCAGATACTTATAGGTCCTTCGTGCAATAGTTTAAGAGAGACCATAAATATTATGAAATACGCTGTTCAAAAAGGAATAAAAAACTTTTTGGTAATGAATCCTGCATACTATAAAAATAATGATAATGGGGTTTATAATTTTTATTCTAACATTATAAAATCTGTTCCAGAGTCGAGAATTATACTTTACAACTTCTCAAATTTGAGTGGTTATGCTTTTTCTCAGGAAGTAACAACAAGATTAATAAAAGATTTTTCTCAAATCGTTGGTATGAAAGATAGCACAGGAAATCTTTGGAATAATTTTAAATCTAAAAATTTTTCCATGTTTGTTGGAAGCGAAAAAAAATTAATAGATAATTTAAAAATTGGTGGAGCAGGTGTTATTTCTGCCACAACCAATTTCTCTGGTTCGTTGGCTAAAAAGGTTTATGATGATTTTAAAAAAACTGGTTCTTCCAATGAAGATGAAAAACTAAAGGATATCAGAAGTGCATTTGATGAAACTGGGAATTTAATTACCGCTCTTCATACTTTGAAAAGTATAGAGAATAAAGCATACGCGAATCTTCTTCCTCCTTTAGAATTGTTAAACGAATATAAAAAAGACGAGCTTATTAAAAAATTAAAAGAACTTGGAGTTCTGAATAATAAAAATATGGCTGCATAAAATGTTACTTGCTAAAATATTATCCAAAATTTTTAAAAAAGAGAGCGGTATAGTTTTAATTGACTATTCTGGTCAAAAATATATTTGTGGGAGACCTAAAGGAGATAACCCCATTACTTTAAAATTACTTAAAAAAAATCTTAACTGGAAGCTGATTTTGAACCCTGATTTAAATTTTCCAGTGGCTTATATGAATGGTGATATTGTAATTGAGAATGCATCTTTATTGGAATTTTTAAATCTCTTATTTAAAAATTTAGGTAATAATGAAATTACTAGGACGTCTTATTTTTTAAAAAAAATTTCCAGTTTATTTAAAAATTTAACCCCAAAAAGTTTATCGAAAGCTAAATCTAGCGTTCAATACCACTATGATATGGGAGGGGAAAAGGGAGAAAAACTTTATGATCTCTTTCTTTCTAAAGATCGATTTTACAGCTGTGCCTATTGGAAATCAGATGACGAAACATTGGAACAAGCACAGCAAAATAAAGTTGATCATATAATTAAAAAGTTAGGAAACATTAAACCTGGTAGTCGAGTAATCGATCTTGGTTGTGGTTGGGGAGGAATGGCTTTTGAACTTGCAAAGAGAAAAGGTTGCGAAGTAACGGGTATATCTCTAAGCAAAAATCAAATCGAATATTGTAAGAGGAAAGCCAAAGAATTAAATTTAGATAACCAAGTAACTTTCGAATTAAAAGACTTTAGAGACGTTAAAGGAAAATATGATTACGTAACGAGTATTGGTGCTTGGGAACATTTTTTAAAAAGAAACTATTTAACTGCCTTAAGAAAAATTTACGAAATTATGAGTGATAAGGGTATTTGTGTTTTGCACACAATCGGTAGTATTTTGCCTCCCCAACCTAACGCGCCTTTTATTCAACGTTACATTTTTCCAGATGGTGAAATTCCGCATGAGTCTGATATGGCTAAAAATATTGAAAAATCTGGACTGATAATGTCTGATCGAGAAACACTTATAAGACATTATGATAAAACGCTAGAAGCCTGGTTAAATAGATTTTTAAAAAATAAGCATATCGTGAAGGACTTGTTTGATCAAAAATTTGTTAAAATGTGGGAATTTTATCTAGCTAGCTGTAGCGCTGCTTTTAAATATAGAGATTTAGTTGTGTTTCAGTACCAACTTGTTAAAAACTTTGATGCAATACCTAGTAATCGTAGAGATTACATTTACAGCTGATGGGTATCTGCTATTAATAAAATAGCAGATGAAAAAAAAGAAAAAATTAAGAAAAATTAAAAAAAAGGTCAAAAAAATTTTAAAAAGACCAAAAATAAAGAAAAGAAAAAAACAAAAAAAAATCAAACGTAAATCGAGAATAAAAGTAAGATCCACTAAGATTCCATCAAAAAAGCTCAATTTTAAAAAGCTTTTAAAACTTCCAAAGGTTCGAATGAAATTTAGCTTTAAAGACCTTTTAAAAAAGATGGTTTCTCCTATCACCAATAGAATTGTTATTTATAAAAAAAATAAAGCAAGACAGGAATTAAAAAAGGCCAGAGAGATTGAAAAACAAAGAAAAACACAATCCTCTTTGAGGAAAGAGCTTCTTAAAAAAGAAATAAAAGAAGAAAAAGAATTAGCCAGAAAAAGAGCTGTAGAGTTAAAAACTTTTATAAGAGAAGAGCAAAAAAACATCAGAGAAAAGGAAAAACAAAAACAAATTAAATTTTTAGATGAAGTCAAACTTGAAAAAACATTAGAGAAGTTTAGGGCTAGAGAGTTAGAAGAGCTGAAGGCAATCGAAAAATATAGCTTAAATATTGAAAAAGAAGATTATAAAGCTTTTCAAGATCGAATTGATAAAGTTCGTCAAAAATACAAAGCCCTTAGAAATGAAAGATTAAGAAAACGTGTTGAAGAACTTGGTGTCACCCTATCAGATCAAGCAACGGTAGAGGAAATTAGAGCAAAAGAAAAAGCCTACTTAGCTCAAAGAGAGTTGATAGAAACAAGCTTAGAAAGTTATACTCGCTCTGCAACCAGTCTGGTATATCAAATAAATAAGAAATATTTGCCAAAGAACGCAGATCTTTTGAGAATTATAAATTTGGTTTACGAACAATCAGAAATAATTATTAGGGAAGATCAAGAGCAAAACGAAAATTTTTTAATACTAATCTACGTAAAAGATCAGGACGATAAACAAGAAATTATAGTTGAAGATAAAATTAAGAATGAGACTAGGGAATATAATCGAAATGCCATATTTAAATTTGGAGATGATTTAACTGATAGTCTTATACTTTACTTAGAGAGAATTAGAGAAAACTTCAAAAAAGCTAGTTAATGAGATCATCTAATTTTTTAATCTCACCAATTTTAAATATAATTGCATCCTCTTTTTTGTAACCATTTTTTTCAGCATTTGCTTTAAATCTAACTGGAGGCTCCCAAATAGGTTCTAAACTTAAAATTGCTGTACCCCAATGCATTCCTATAACCTTTTTAACCTTTAAATCTTTCATTAATGACAAAAGTTCTTCCGGATTAGCATGGGCAGTAGATTTATCTTTGACAGGAACAATTGGATAGAAATTATAGGCGCCTAAATTTCCGAAACCCAAATCGATAGGACCAAATTTTTTTCCTAATTCTTTATAAAAAGGCGCAGGACCAGTATCGCAGGCAAAAAAGATTTTTTTACCTTTATATTCGATTAAAAAACTTCCCCAAAGACTTCTATTTGTATTTCCATCTCCCCAAATCCACCTCTTAGACCAATGTTGACTTGGAAGCATCGTCACAGTGATTTCATCATTAATTTTGATTTTATCGAACCAATCCATTTCTTTAACAGTATCTTTTTTATAGCCATTCCTTGTAAAATATTTTCCAAGTTTTAGAGGTGCAAGGACTTTAGCATCCTTGTAAGGAAAGTTTTTAATAGTACGAATACTCATGTGATCATAATGATTGTGAGTAAGTAAAAATAAATTTATTTTAGGAATTTCCTTGAGAGTTAATGGAGACTCTATAAATTTTTTGGGACCAAATATCATAGGTCCATAATTTTTTTCAAATACAGGATCAGTAATAATTGTAGTATCTCCAAGTTTAATTATAAAGCTCGCGTGATCAAGCCACATCACGTAGGAATCAGATTTATGTTTTTCAAGATTTTTTAAAACTATTTTTTTGTCTATTACATGCTCAGGTGGGTAATCAATCTTAAGTTTCTTTTTTTCCTCTCTAAAAACTTTCCAGTCCCATTTAAAATTAGGGTCTCTTTTAGGGCCACCCTCAAGATTTCTAAAAGCATGTAATTTTCCATCCTTATAAATATGATGATATGGTTTTTTATCCATCGCACTTAAATTATTAAAAGAAAAAATGAAAAGTATAAATAGGAAATATTTAATCATTCGGTGTCTTTTTTATCGTTTTTAGAATCAAAGTTCACGATTAAAAAAGACACCAATAGTGCGGCAAGACCAAGCAGTACAAGGCCAACGGTAATCATATTTTCTAAAGTATTCCTAAAATTAAGATTTTTTAGCTATCTTAGGACAGTTTTGTTTAGAAATTCTTTTTCCGAAGGCATCATCATTCATAGTTTTGTCAACAGACCAAATGAATGATTTTTCATAAGCGCCAGTTACTTTATCTGGACTAGTACATTTAGTACCAAGAACGTAACGATTACTACAGTTTGCAAGGAACAAAGCACATGTCAAAATGATAATTATATTTTTCATAAATTTAAAAATAGTTAGACTTTTTGTTTTAAGAGGGGCTGAAATTTGTTTTTTTTATGCGTCTAGAATAATTCTGTGCATCATTCTTCTGCCTTGATAAGGTGTGGCTGAATGTATGACTGAGTGATTATCCCAAATAACAATTGTGTTTTTTTCCCAGAAAAAGCTAGTTTGAAACTCCTTTTTCGTTTGATGGTTGAATAAAAACTTTAACAAATTTTTAGACTCTTCTTCACCTAGATTTTTTATGGCGATTGTGTGACCAGGACTTAAATAAAGTGTTTTTTTACTACCAACTTTTTTTACAATTGAGTGTTCAGCCAAAAAATCTTTTGACTTTCCAGTTCCTCTCTCAGCTTCCCTCTCAAGTCTAGTAACTGATATAGGTCCTGCTGAACTGAATACACCTACAAGATTTTCAATTTTATCTTTAGTTTTTTGATCTAATGCATCGTAAGATGCTAATTGTGAAGCAAAAAGTGTTTGACCTTGATCTTTTTTAACTATTTTACCCATAAGACATGTGTATTTAGGAGTTTTATCCAAATAACTACTATCTGTATGCCATCCCTCACCATAAGATTTTCCTTTATCGTTCTCTTTTCTCTCAACAACAGTGATACCTTTATGGTTTTCTAAATCTTTTAACATTGGATATTCTTTAATTTTGCCGAGCTTTTGGGCAAATTTTAAATATTCACCTGGCTCTAAATTTTGGTCTCTAAAGCAAACAAAACCATAATTATTAAGAGCTTCTTTGATTTGGTTAATAGTTTTTGGTTCTAAAGATTTAAGATTACAAGAAATTGAAGCACCAATATTATTTTTAAACGGATTTACTTTTATACTCATCACTCACTACTAAAATAGATATCTCTATAATATGCAATAATTTTTTGTTTTGAATTATTTGAGTCTGAAAATAAAGCGATAAAGTTAGTGAATGAAATACCATGTGTTTCTTCAAGCAATTCCTTAACATTTACCTTTCGAGTATGCCATTCACCACTCTTATCATTTGATATTACGTAATCTCTGCTTCCTTTTGTCCAAGGGCTTTGTTGTAAAAAGCCTTCCTCTAGAAAAGAGGAATGAGCCAGACTTAATAGTTTCGCACCAACTTTTTTTCCATGACCAACCATTACTCTTGCTGTCCAATCATGACCATCTTTAGTTTTTTGATCAATAATTTCAAAATCCTTTTCAATTTTAAAAGTAATGTTTAAAAAAGGCATTTCCTGCAGAAGATCTTTTTCTATCTCCATTCCAAGACCAGTAGCGCTATCATTAGCTTCAGCTTTTAAATACCACCCTTTATCGTCTTTACCGTTTGTATAACTTGTTTTTTTTCCAAACCCCCTTTTCTTTAAAAGCTTCATACCCTCATCACTAAAATCGATTCGGAATTCTTTTGAACTGACGGTTGTAAAAATAAATAGAGCTGATAAAAAATATACAAAAAATCTCATGAATTACATTATTTAAATTAAAATTTGTAATTTAGCAAATACACCGTATATATAAATAAATGGACATAATACTAATTACTCTCATAGCTGTTTTACTAGCCTTAAATATTCTAGTGATATTCTTTTTAATCCGTAACAAACAACAAAAAACTGAGGATCCAACCCTGGCTTTTAAAAATGAATTCAATTCTTTTAAAGATACTTTTAGTCAGTCTTTTGGGAGTATGTCTAAAGACATAGCCAAAGATATGTCTGGAGCTCTAACAAGAGTAGATGAAAAAGTAGGGGTTTTTAACAAGCAAGTTGAAGCTTTAAACAAAAGCCAAGATAATTTTAGTCGAATACTTGCTGGTGTAAAACAATATGGAGTCCTGGCAGAATTTTCTTTAGCGTCACTTTTAAAGGATTTGTTACCCGCAACCCAATACATTGAAAATGTTAAAATGAAGTCTGATGAAACTGGTGATACTGTTGAATTTGCAATTAAACTTCAAGATGTTCTTGTTCCTGTTGACAGTCATTGGCCAATTGAAAAATTTAAAGAGATAGATAATGCTTATCAAGCCAAAGACAAAGAAGCCTTAGCCCATGCTAGAAAAGATTTGGCCTCCGCTTTTAGAAACAAGGCTAAAACTGTTAGTGCAAAGTATATTGCTCCACCTAAAACGACAGACTTTGCAATTGTGTATGCACCCACAGAAGGATTATTTGCAGAACTTTCAAGTTATCGTGATCCAAAGACAAAAGAACTTTTACTCGAGGAACTTAGAACAAAATATAAAATTACTATTGCAGGACCTAATACCTTATCAGCGCTTTTACAGTCTTATCATTTAGGATTCCAAACACTTAAAGTTCAGAAACACGCAACTCAGATTTATAGTGACCTAAAACTTATATCCAGAAGATTTGAAAAACATTTTGATGGGATTATTGATTTAAGAAAAAAATTAGAACAAGCCATGACTTCAACTGATAGTTTTGGTAGGGACGCTAGATCTATAATGAATACTCTAAATAACATTAAAGATCCAGGGACTGTAAAAGAGACAGTCGAAGAAAACTCTGATAAAATAAAAGTCTTTAAGTAAATAAATTTCCTAGATGTCAAATTTTGTATTTTACGATTTTGAAACAACCTCATCAAATAAACAGTGGGGACAAATAATTGAAGTTGGAGCAATACTTGCTGACGATCAACTAAACGAACTTGATAGGTTTGATGCAAGATGCAGGTTATCTCCAGGTATTATTCCAGAAGCTATGTCTTTGATAGTGAGTAACACTACCCCAAAAAAGTTGAAAGAAACAAATCTTTCTCATTATGAAATGGTGAAACAATTTGTGGGTAAATTAAAAAGCTGGGGGAAGGTCACTTATATTGGTTGGAATAACATTGAGTTCGACCAAATTTTTTGGAGAAATACACTGTTTCAAAATTTACAATACCCATTTACTTCAACAACAAACGGTAATAAAGAGGGCGATTTACTTAACCTTGCAAGAGCTGCCAATCTTTATTATCCAAATACTTTAAAGAACGCAACTAACGCAAAAGGAAATTTAGAATATAAACTTGATACAATGGCTCCTTTAAATGGAATAAAGCATGCCGCTCACACAGCAATAGGTGATTGTAGTGCAACCCTAGAAATTGCAAGAATAATAAGAAAGAAAGCCCCAAGTGTTTGGGAAAGCAGCCTTTTAACATCGAACAAAGAGGAAAGTTTAAAAATTATTAAAAACGAAACCCTATTTTGCGCAAATGAATTTTATTATGGAAAGGTAGTTCCGTTTGTTCAAACTTTTGTTTGTCAACATCCAATATACCAGTGGCCAAAAACTTTTGATCTCAAACATGACCCAAATATTTATATAAATATGCCAATTGAAGTTTTAAAAGTCGAGTTAAAAAAGCCACCAAAAGTTTTAAGAACATGCCGCCACAACAAACACCCAATTGTAATGAATCCATCTTATATAGATCATTTCGAAGAATACAAAATGATAGGTATTAAAAAATTAAGAGAAAGAGCTGAAATTATAAAGAGAGATAAAAAATTTGCCGAAAAAGTCGAAGTAATTTTAAGAGATGAAGCGCAAGATAAAGCTGAAACCCAATCTCAGGAAGATATTTGTGAAGAGGAAAGTTTATATAATTTTCCTCCAGCTGAAGATAATAAAATATTGCCTGGATTTCATGAGGTTGATTGGGAAAAAAAACTTAATTATTTACAAAAATTCAAAGATAAAAGGTTTCACTACTTTGGAAAAAAATTACTTTACCAAGAAAAACCTGACTTATTACCAAAAGAGGATTATGATGAAATACACAACACAATAGTAAAAAGAGTTCTATCAACTACTGATGAAAAAAAATGGAATACTATTCCTAGGACTTATAAGGAGATTGATGATTTAAGGGCTAAATTTGAAAAAAATAAAGAAACAAAAAAATTAAAAATGTTAGAGGACATTAACGTATACGTTGAAGAATTAGAAAAGAACTACTCAAGAGCGTAGTTGACATTTAAAAAAAAACACCTATTTATAAATTATGCCAACGAAAAAAGTTACGGATGAAAATTTTGATACTGAAGTGATGAAATCACAAAAACCAACAATAGTTGATTTTTGGGCTGAATGGTGCGGGCCTTGTAAGCAGATTGGGCCAATCTTAGAGGAGATTTCTGAAGAAATGTCTAACGAAATAACTATTGCAAAGCATAATATTGATGAAGAACCTAATACACCAACCAAGTTTGGTGTAAGAGGAATTCCCACTATGTTATTATTTAAATCTGGAGAGTTAAAAGCAACTAAAGTTGGCGCCACTACAAAATCAAATATTGTGTCTTGGATTAAAGAAAATATCTAATTTATACTTAAAACATGACCAACAAGGTACAAACTTCCAAATATAACTATTAAATTTCTTTTACTGTTTGGTAATTTATTTAATGCATCTTTAATATTTTTAGCTTCTTCCGTATCAAATCTATTTTTCAAAGCTATTTTTTTTAATTCTGATGCACTTAAAGCGTTTGCTTCATTTGGAATTTTAATTGTTATCAGCTTTTTAAAAATACCTTTAAAATTTTTGATATTTTCATTAGGGTTCTTATTTTTAAGACTACCCCAAATACCATAAACAGGAGTCTTTTGGTTTTTAAGAAAATTTGCTAAGTTTTTTGATGATGTATAACTATGACATCCATCAACTAATATTCTATTTTTTCTTTTTTTCGTAATTTTACCTTTAATAAACTGAACTCGGCCTTCAAATTTTATTTTTGGAACAGTTTTTTCAATTATGTTCTCTTTAACCCCTAAATCCAAGGCTACTTTTATTGCTAAACCAACGTTGTCCCACAAACCCTCAGAATGAATATTTTTTGATACCAATTTAATAAAATGATCTTTGTCTTTGTAACATTTTATATTTTTAATAGTCAATATTCTCCATGTATTATGAAATGAACAGTCACTTGGGTTTTTTTTAAGAAAACTTTTAATAACTTTAAGGGTGCCTGGTTTTTGACTTCCTACATAAATATTAGTATTTTTACTTAAGTAACCTACTTTTTGTTTACAAATTTCTTTAATAGTTTTTGGAAAAACCCATTCCTGATGTTGATAATTTATATTTGTAATAATTTGAGCCATAGGAAATTCCCAAAGATTTGTACTATCTTTTTTGAAAAGAAGTCCACTTTCAATAAGATTAAAAGATGTATCATCAGTATTTTTGGCTGACAAAACGTAAATACATGTAAGCAATTCAAATAGAGTCAATTTTACTTTTGTTTTTTCAATCAGTTTTTTATATTTTTTAATTTCGTTGATTGTAATAAATCTGTCACCCAACCAAAACCTCTGTCGTACATCATACAAGTGTGGGCTTGTAAACGTATTTACTTTTTCTTTGTTTGCCTCAAGGAAATATTTTAAAGAAGTAAGAACACTATTTTTTCCATCACTGCCAATAATATTAATAACGTTATCAACTTGATCTTGGGGATTATTTAACTTTTGTAAAACTTTTTTAATCCTTTTAAGATCAAGATTAATACGGCGGCTATATTGCTTTTGAAGTTTTTTGTAAAGATTCTTGGATATCTGACTCATCATTTATACCAGATATATTCTTAACTTCTTTTTTCTTCAATAAAATTGATAAAAGAGTTGATATTGTTGATCTTAAATATTTTCTTTCTACAACAAGATCAATTCCACCATGATCTTTAACAAATTCTGTTGTTTGAAAATCTTCGGGCAACTCTTCTTTTACTGTATTTTGTATGACTCTCCGCCCAGCAAATGCCAGTACACTTTTTGGTTCTCCGATTAAAATATCCCCTAAAGTTGCAAAGCTTGCTGAAACACCCCCGGTTGTAGGATTTGTAATTACTACAATATAAGGAAGATTATTTTTTTTTAATTCATTCACAGCTAAAACCGTTCTAGTCATTTGCATCAGAGCAATTGCACCTTCCTGCATTTTTTGGCCACCTGAACAACTAAAAAATATAAAAGGAGTTTTATTTGTTATTGCGTTTTGAGCGCCATGAATAAAAGCCTCTCCTGAAGCTGCTCCAACAGCTCCTCCTATAAAATTAAAATTCTGGGCACCAACTGTTACACTTAATCCATCGAGCTTTCCTTCAGCAATTAAAACTGCATCGTTTTGTTTTGTTTTTTCTCTCGCTTGTTTTAATTTAGCAGAATATTTTGGAAATTTTAATGGATCGTCATCAGGCTCTGGTGTTTTTAAAATTTGAAACTCTTTATTATCAAAAAATATTTTAAATCTTTCCTCGCATGTTAATTTATGGTGAAAACCACATGATGGACAAACACTTAGATTATTAAAAAGTTCATCTTTATAAATTAATTTTTTACATTCACAATTTACCCACAAAGTCTCCTTATTATCTGATCCTTGCTTTTTAAAAAGAGATTTTATTTTTGGTTTTATAAATTTTGTAATCCAATTCATGTGATTCTCGATTTTAGTTTTTTTACCATTTTATTTAATTTTATGACAGGATTTTGTCGTTTTTTTAAAGAATCGCTGATTCCCTTACATAATGCGCTTCCAACAACCAAACCATCGGCCTTTTTAAAGGATGATATAGTTTTTTCAGTAATTCCAAAACCAATTACTGCATTTTTTGTCTTACTCAATCTTTTAATTTTAAAATAGTTTTTTAATATTTTATTCGGTGAAATTTTAAGTTTACCCCCGGTTGTTGACAACATACTGATATAATAAATCATATCATGTGAACTTTGTATAATTTTTTTCATTCTTTCTTTAGATGTTGTCGGCGATAATAATTGAATGAAAGTGATAAAATTTTTTTTACATAATCGAGAAAACTCTTTGTTTTCAGGAAAAGGAAGGTCTACAATTATTAATCCATCTACACCAACTTGTTTACACTTCCTAACAAACTTCTTCTCACCATATTTATATACCATTTGATAGTAACCCATAAGAATACAAGGTTTTGCATTTTTTATTTTTTTATAATTTTTTACTATTTGAAAAACATCTTTTAGTTTTATTCCGTTTTTTAAAGCTCTGTAAGAACTATTCTGAATTTGGGGACCATCAGCTGTTGGGGCATTATGTGCAAAACCTAACTCAAGAATATCAGCATATTCAGATATTGATTTTAGAATTTCCAAAGACTTTTTTTTTGTGTTATCACCCGCAACTGTATAAGTTAACAAAGCAGGTCGATTTTCTTTTCTACATTTTTTGAATGCTAAACTAATTTGAGATTTCATCTCGAGTAACTACCTAAACGTTTTTTTATAATATCTTTATCTTTTAGACTATCTCCACAACTATTAACTACTATGATATTTGTGTCATCTAACCTTGGAGCAATTTTAATAGCTTCAGCAAAAGAATGTGATGGTTCCAAACTTGGAGAAATTTCTTCAAGTTCAGTCACAAGTTTATAAGCTGCAAAAGCTTCCTCATCCGTTGCAAAAGAATATCTTGCTCTACCAATATCTTTTAAATAACAATGTATTGGACTTGTACTTGGATAATCGAGTCCACTAGAACAGCTGTCAGTTTCATCTATTTGACCATCAGAATCTTGAACACAATAAGCAGCCGCACCATGAAGAATTGCAATTTTAGAATTTTTACTCAAAGGAGCCGCATGAAGTTTACTATTTTTTGGTCCACCAGCCTCTACGCCTATAAGTTCTATATGTTTTTTATCGTAATCAAAAAACTCACTCCAAAAACCATATGCACTTGAACCTCCACCAACACAGTTAATTAATTTTAATCTTCTTGGTATCTCCCCAAATTCTTCCTCTAACTGAACTTTAAGCTCTCTAGAAATTTGAGACGTACTAAATCCACAAATTTTAACAAAAATATTAGGCCCAACAAGACTACCAATTCCCATATGAGCCTTATCACAATTAGAGACCCAATACCGAATACACTCGCTTACTGCGTCTACCAAAGTTTTACTTCCTGAAGTTACCGGAATAATTTCAGCCCCATTTTTTCTAATCGAATCACAATTTGGCTTTTGTCTTTCTATATCTCTTGTACCCATGAATACTTTACATCCCAGACCAAATTTTTTTGCAACCATAGAGAACATTTTTCCGTTATAACCAGCACCAGTATCAGTGCACATGTATTTTTTTTTTGCTTTCTTACAAAGCATAGCATGAGTAATAGCGTTGTAGATTTTATGCGCCCCACCATTTGCATCAGAAACCATTTTTGCGTAAATCTGTGCGCCACCTAGATGGTCAGTAAGGTTTTGCAGTTTTATAAATCTTGTAGGTTTTCCCACATAATTTTCATATAGATTATCTCTTTCTTTAATAAAATTTTTATCTTTTCTACACTTTTCAAATAATTTTGTTAAATCGTCTATTGGTTTTTTGAGTGTTTCAGCAACATAATTTCCACCAAATTTGCCACCGTAAAAACCATTTTTATCGTGTTGATCTATTAAAGGAATTCCCTTTTTAATTTTCATCATGGAAGAATGCTAATTTTCAGTTAGCAGACTGTATAATTTTTTTAATGTTTTGACCAGCGTCCCCACTCTCGTATATTGGTCTGCCTATAACACAATATACTTTAGAGTCATTTTTTGACATATCACAAAACTCTGAGTAGCTTTTCGTTCGCTTTTGATCATGTTTATTACCCTTCTCATCTCGTATGCCTGGACAAAATATCTTTAAGTCTTTGGATAAAGATCTAACACTTTCATATTCTTGCGCTGATGATATTACACCTTTGATACCTGACTTAATGGCTAAATTTACTAACGTCAAAACTTGCTCTTTAGATGCGTGTTGAGACGTTAAAATAGTTACTCCCAAAAGTTCTAATACTTTTGCAGCCTCGTTAGCTGACTTGAGCATATCGTACCCCCCACTAGTATGAACAGTCAAATATTTTACAGTTTTTAAAGTTTCTATACTCGCTACAGTTTTTTTAACTGTATTAGGTACATCAAGTAATTTTAGGTCTAGAAAAATATCTAAACCAAAACTTGAAAGTTTCTTCAAACCATCTTTTCCTATAATTGAAAATAATTCATTTGTGATTTTAATACCTGCAGCATGATCTTTTACACTATTAGCGACATCTAAAGCTTTATCAAAGTTTGAAAAATCTAAAGCAACAAAAATATTTTTTCTCAATTTATTTCTCTCTCTATACGGTTAATTTCCTGTTTGAGTTTTTTAGACATTTTAAATGCAATAGATTTGCTATCACTTGTTTTGATAATCTCACCGCTTCTAGGATTCCTAGCGTTTGATCGTCCTTTAATTTTTTTAGGAGAAAATCTTCCAAAGTCCCGCAACTCTGAACTTCTTCCATCTTTAATTCCCTGTATTATTGTTTCTAAAACAATATTTAGAATTTCTTCTAACTCTGACTTTTTTAATTTTTGGTGAATTTTTTTGGATAATTTTGAAATTATCTCCGATTTCACCATAGAGACTTATTTTTTTTCCTTTTTCTTTTTAGACTTGAATACTTTTCCTAGAATATCACCTAAAACTGCCCCTGAACTTGATCCATCTTTTCCATACTTTTCTATTGCTATTTTCTCATTATGTTTCTCTAATTCTTTTATTGATAGGCCAACTTTCCTTTTGTCTTTATCAAGATCGACTATCATACAATCTACTTTATTCCCTCTAGTAAAAATTTCTGGTCTACAGTCTTCTATTTCTTTTGCCAACTGATTTTTCTTAATTGTAATGATCAAATTTTTTTCATTTCCAACTGATACTTTAATACCGTTTTTTAAAACTTCTTTTACTGTAGCTGTAACAATATCTTTATTCTCTTTTTTCAAAAAGAATTCAAAAGGATCCTTCTCAAGCTGTTTGACTCCTAGTCTTATTTTTTCTTTTTCTGTATCAATCTCTAGCAGTTTAGCTTTCACTGAGTCGCTTTTTTTAAACTTTTTCAAACTTTCTTCAGACTCCTGCCATGAAATATCCTTGTAATGTATCATTCCATCGAATTCGGTATCTTCGATTGAAACAAATAATCCAAAATCAGCAATATTTTTTACTTTTGTATTTACTGTAGTTCCATTCGGATATTTTTTTATGAATGAAGTCCATGGATTTTCTAATGTATCCTTATAAGACAATGATATTCTTCTTTTTTCTGTATCGAGTTCTATAACTTTTACTTTAATTTTTTGAGAAGAGGATAAAATTTTACTTGGGTGAATATTTTTTTTAGTCCAAGATAAACTTGATTGGTGTACAAGACCCTCAAGACCCTCTTGGAGTTTTACAAATGCGCCATAATCTACAATTTTTGTTACTGTTCCGTCATAAATTTTTCCAACCTTATATTTTTTTTCAAGATTTTCGTAAGGATCTGGATGCATTTGTTTAATTCCACAACTTATCCTTTTAGTTTCTTGATCAATTTTAATTACCTTACACTTGATTGATTGCCCTACTGATAACAAAGAGGAAGGTTTATCTACACGTGAATAGCTCAGATCTGTTACGTGTAAAAGTGCATCCGCACCGTTTAAATCTAAAAATGCTCCCCAGTCTAAAATAGATTTTACCTGAGCATTTACAATATCGCCCTCTTTTATCTTTGATAAAATATTCGCAAGCTCTTTGTCTCGAGTTTTAGAAAGCACTGCTTTTCTAGATACAACAATGTTACCTCTCGCCTTATCGAGTTTGACACATAAAAATTTTTGAGGAACGTTCATCAACGTATCCATATTTTTTATTGGTTTTGTGTCGACTTGAGAACCTGGTAAAAAACAAAGACAAGACTCTACATTTACAATGAACCCTCCTTTAACCTTATTTGTAATTATACCTTCAACTTCTTTTTGATTTTCAAATGCCTTGGTCATCTTTTCCCAAGAACCCATTCTTTTTGCTTTTTCTCTACTTACTACTATATCTCCTTTGTAACTTTCAATTTTTTCTAAATAAACATCTATCTTTGATCCAACTTTTAAATTTTCTAGTTCTTTTGAGATTTTAAACTCTTCAATAGGAATAGCGCCTTCACTCTTTAATCCAGTTTCAACAAAAATATGTTTTTTTCCAATTTCGCTTACTACTGCTTTGATTATTTTACCCTCTTTGAAGTCTCTTTTTTTAAAATCTTCGTTTAAAAGAGTTTCGAATTCTTTAGTTTTGCTATTTTTAGATGTGTCTGTATCTAAGCCCATATTAACTTTAATTTTCTGTCCATAATTTTTTTTACTTTTAAAAAGCTCTCTCTTATAGATAAGTTAGTAGTATTTATCAAGATAGAATCCTTTGTTTTTTTGAGCTTAGAATGACGTCTAGTACGATCTTCTAAATCCCTTTTTTTCAAATTTTTAAAAATCTCAGAGAATTTGACTTTCTTATTTAAACTTTTGTACTCCTTAAATCTTCTTTTGGCTCTCTCTTTAATATTCGCAGTGATATAGAATTTAAAATCTGCATCTTTAATTATTTTTGAATTAATATCCCTTCCGTCTAATATAGAGCCGTTATATTTATTAGGAGGATGATAAGCCAATCTTCTCTGAAATCTTACTACTAAGTTTCTAACTTTTAAGTCTTTAGCAATTTGAGAGGCTAAGTATGCCACATCATCATTAAGTAAATTTCTTTGTTTCAATTTATTTAAATTTATGTTTCTACTAATTTTTTTTAGAAATTTTAATTTATCCTTAGGTTTCTTATCTATGATTTGTCTGGCCATAAACCTATAAATTTTGCCAGTATCAAGATAAAGAAGTTTATAGTTTTTTGCTATTAATTTTGAAATTGTACCTGCTCCTGCGGCCACTGGCGAGTCTATACCTACCTTAATTTTAATTTTTTTTTTCAAATCTCCCCCCTAATTTTTTAATAGTATATAAAAAATTCGGACAACTTGTAGAAACCTGTTCGAAATTTGATAATTTAGACTTAATTCCTGTAATTAAACTAATTATAGCTGCTGACATTAAGATCCTGTGGTCATAAATTCCTTTAACTGTAATTTTTTTTCTATAACTACTGAGGTTTGGATTACCATTAATTATCATTTTATTTTTGGATGCTGAAAATTTTATTCCGATTTGTTTTAAAATTTTTGCCATCTCCTTTATTCTGTTGCTTTCCTTATTTGCAAGGTCACCTATACCTTTAAATACGGACTTTCCAGGCAATAACGAAGCCATCGCAAACATTAAAGGAAATTCATCTTGGCAACTAACAAAAAGTTTTTCATCTACTTTAATTGGTTTCAGTCTGCTACTCTTAATATGAATATCGGCAGTTAATTCATTTCCTACAACTTGTTTGTTTCTAAAAAAGATTTTACCATTATGTTTTTTAATTAAATTAAAAAATCCAATTCTCGTTGGATTAATATGTACTTGTTTTAGAATAACTCTCGATTTTTTGTTAATTAGACATAAAGCGGCAAAAAAACTAGCAGATGAAGGATCACCCGGCACAAATAAATTAAAAGGGTTTAGAACCTCTTTACCGTTAATTTCAATTAAATTTTCTTTACCCTTTTTAATTTTAATGACCTTTGTATTATGCTTAAGCATTTTTTCCGTGTGATCCCTACTTTTTATTCTCTCAGTCACCTCAGTCTTTCCAAATGAATTTACTGCACCAAGTATTATTGCAGATTTTATTTGACTCGAAAAACCGTTTTTAAATTTGAAACCAATAGGACTAGGAGAGGAAATTAATGTAATAGGTAGTTTAAATTTATTTTTAGGCAGAAAAGTTACTCCGAAATTTTCCATTGCTTTAATAATTTTATACATACTTCTATTTCGTAAACTTTTGTCTCCAGTAATTTTTATTTGAAGGTTAGGATTAGTGCTGCATACTCCAAAACCTAAAAGACGAGCAGCTGTTCCGGAATTTCCGAAATTTAATACTGTATTTTTATTACAGTAATAGCTTCCAAGACCTTTACCAAAAATTTTGTATTCTCCTTTTCTAATTCTTATAATTTTACAATTTAGTTTTCGAAGACAATTAATTGTTGAATAAATATCATGAGACTCTAAGATATTTTTAACCGTTGAAGTACCTTCACAAATTGATCCAATTATAAAACTTCTTTGAGAAATTGACTTATCAGAGTCTATATTAACGGTTTTGTTAAATGCATTTATTTTTTCATGAAAAATAACAGAGAAACTTTTGCTAGCCATTAATTTTAATTTTCAAAAGAACCAAAATACAATTCTCTAGCTTTTGTAGATTTTAAAATATCCTTTGGTTTGCCTTCAGCTATTATTGTATGTTCACCAATAACATATGCTCTATCTACAATTGCGAAAAGATTTTGCACTTGGTGATCAGTAATAATTACACCACAACCATAGGATTGAAGTTTTAAAATAAATTTTTGAATATCTTGAACAATAATTGGATCTAAGGCCGCCATAGGTTCATCTAGCAAGATAACTTTTGGATTGTTTATTAAGGTTCTTGCAATTTGTAATCGTCTCACTTCACCTCCAGATAGAACAGAGGTATTTAAACTACGGAGATGCTGTAAATTAAATTCGTTTAAAAGTTTTTCAACAGTTTCATTTTGTTTCTGCCTTCCGCTTATCGATAGCTGACAAATACCTAAAAGATTATCGTATACACTCATGTTAAAAACATTCCTGTGTTGACTCAAATAAGTAATACCAAGTTTTGCTCTTTCATGAATAGGTTTTTCCGTAATGTCTTTTTGTCCTAATAAAATATTTCCACTATCAACCTTATACTGACCAATAATAGTTCCATATAAAGTTGATTTACCAGATCCATTCGGACCTACTAATCCTATTATTTCCCCAGGATATATTTCTAAATTTATTTTTTTTAATACCGGTCTTCCACTAAAGGACTTACTTACACCCTTAACTTGTAAAGCAGGTTTATTTTTTTTAAATTTTATTATTCTAAAACTTTTTTTCATTAAAATTTTGTTTTAATTTTAACTCTTTCCTCGCTATACATACTTATCTTTAAATCTTTAGTGTTTAAATCAAAATCCAATTCATCAGCATTCAAATTAGTAGTTGGTCCTTCTCCACTAATATTACCAGCCACCAATAATTGATTTTCGTAGTTATTAAAGTCAGCTCTGTCAGAGTATAAAATATTTTCTAAATAATCCATTCTAACATTCTCAGAAAATTTCATATCATTCGTTAAATTATTATACACCCCTTTATCAGAAATAACTGTTAAAACTGTATTGTCTTTGAAAGTGAACAAACATTTCACATTTTCCATATTTATTAGCTCAGGACTTTCTTTCTCAAATTCAGCAAATTTAGAACCAATAACAAATTTGTTCCCAGAATTATCAATACCCTGATATTCAACATTTTCAAATCTATTAACCCCTTCTTCAAGAAATCTTTCATCGTCAGAAGTGTTTTCACTCACTTTAAAATCTTCCTGTTGGTTTTTTTGTAAATTTGTAAAATATGTGAGAAAAACAATAATTAATCCCAAAAAAATTAAACTAATTTGAAATAATTTTCTTCTATTAGGCATATTTTATTTCATACCATAATTTAATAAAGAATGTATATGAACTATTCCTATTGGTTTAAACATCGGTTTTCTTTTTTTATAATCCTTGTCAGAGGAAACTATTAAACTTGTAATTTTTTTATCACTCATGATAGATAGCGCTTTTGCAGCTGAAGTGTTCTCTCCAATAAACATAGGCCTCTTTGTCATAAGATAGGTAATTTTAGTTTTGTCTGAAAAATTTTTAGATCCTCTTCTAATATCTCCGTCAGTCACTATACCTATTACATTATTTTTTTTTGTAATCACTCCAATACCCAGGTTTTTTTTACTTATTATTTTTAAAGCTTTATCAATACTGTTGTTGAAGTCAATTAGAGGTATTTTATTACCTTTCAACATAATATCTTTCACTAACAATAAAGTCTTACCTATATTTCCACCAGGGTGAAAAATCTTAAATCTTTCTTTAGTAAATTTTTGTTTAGCAAGAAGAGCAGACATAAGACTGTCACCAAACAATAATGTAATAGATGTGCTTGAGCTTGGTACCATCCCGATTGGGTCTGCTTCTTTTACTTTTGGAAGAATTATTGGAATATCGCTTGCTCTTATAAGCAAACTGTTTTCACCTGAAGCAACCCCTATAACTTTAATTCCAAATCTATTTGAGTATTTTAAAAGAGTTGTTAATTCTGAAGTATTTCCAGAATAAGAAAAAATAATTAGAACATCTCTCTTATCAATTTGACCAAGGTCACCGTGTATGGCTGAATTAGGATCAAGAAAAAAAGAACTGATACCAACCGATGAAAGAGAAGCACTAACTTTTCTTGCTATTAATCCAGATTTACCAACTCCTGAGCAAACAACTTTACCTTTTGCTTTATGAATTATATCTACAGCTTTTACGAAATTCTTGTTGAAGACTTTGTTAATTTTTTTTAATTCTTTAATTTGTATTGCAGCAGATTTTTTGGCTACGCTTATGTAATTTACTTTAGTCATTAATGTTCGAATATATCAAACTTAAATCCTGATTGGTCCAAGGCAATTCTGGTATCAAGAAATGTTATACAATTTTGATATAAATCCATTCTATTTTCCCTTTTCAACATTTTTTCTAATTCATTTTTAATTTTATGTAGATAGATCACATCGTTCGCTGCATATTCTAATTGTTTGTCTGTTAGCTCATTTATATTTTTATTCCAATCACTACTTCCAGCTCTTTTGTCTAAATTTTTATTACAAAATTCATAAACTAAATTTTTAAGTCCATGTTGGTCAGTATAAGTTCGAACAACTTTGCTAGCTATTTTTGTGTCGAAAATATTCTTTATTTTGCATTTTAGAAAAAATTCTAAAGCATTTTTATCAAACCTTAAATAATGACCAATTTTTAAAATTTTTTCATCTTCTAGTATTGATACTAAATTTGGTGCTTTATAAGTCTTTCTGTCAGGTTGAATGACGTAAACATTTCCAGAAGCATCACATAGTTGAATTAAGCTTAACTTGTCTCTCTCAGGTATCTTCAAACCAGTTGCTTCAGTATCTATAGCTACACTATCTTTGATTTTTGCGACAATTTCCTTAGGCAAATCGTTTGAAAATTTATTTATCTTCATATACTCATTCTAATTACCATGAATAATTACCCGATAGCAACAATTCTAGGCGGTGGGGGTTTTATAGGCCGGTATCTTGTCAGAAATTTGACGAAGAAGAACTATAGATGCATTATTCCTACTCGTAACCCATTTACTAAGGTTTATTTGAAGACCCAAGCACCTCCAGGGGCAATAGAAATTATAAAATTTGGTCAAAATAATTTTGAAGAAATTAAAAACGCTGTAGAAAATTCAGATGTAGTTATTAATCTTTGTGGAATATTATTTGAAAATAGAAAACAAAAATTTAATAGTATTCACGGAGATATTCCTGAAAGCATCGCAAAACTTTGCGCACAATCAAAAGTAAAAAAGTTTATTCATGTTTCTGCTATTGGTGCTAGCAAAGATTCTAAATCAAAATACCAGCAATCAAAATTTTTAGGCGAAGAAAAAGCTTTAAATAATTTTAATAAAACAGTTATTATAAGACCAAGCGTTGTAATTGGTAATGAAGATAATTTTACAAATTTATTTGCTAAATTAAGCCTTTCGCCAATAATTCCCGTAGTGAATGTAAATTATAAATTTGAGCCTATTTTCGTAAATGATGTAGCAAGAGCAATTTTAAAAGCTATCGAAACTAAAAATAATGAAGGTAAAATTTATGAACTTGGTGGCGGCAGGGTGATTAGTTTTGGCGATATGATAAAACTAATTTTAAGTACAATTGGAAAAAAAAGAATAGTTGCTGATGTGCCGATGACTTTAGCAAAAATTCAAAGTTCGCTTTTGGGTCTTTTACCTATTGATCCAATTATAACAAAAGATCAATGTCTAATACTTTCTGAAAAAGATAATGTGGTATCTGGCGATCACTTAACTTTAAAAGATTTAAATATCAAACCGACAGATATTGAAAAAGAAATGGAAAAGTGGTTGTGGCGTTACCGATCAGGTGGAGAATTCGCAAAAGTCTAGGGTACTAACAAGTTAAAAGATTTATCACTTTTTCTAATTATTAATTTGTCTTCAAAACCAAAGTCCTCACCATCTATTTGTGAGAGAACTTTATTTTCAAGTTTATCAATTTCTAACTTATCAAGCTCTTTAGTAATAATACTTTTTGCTCTACTTAAATCCCCTTTTGATAATATTAGCCAAAGGTAATATAAAATTTTAATTCTTGAAAGATCTTCAAATATATAAGCAATAACTTTATTATCAAAAATATTTGTTTTTTTCGTAATAGAGTGTGGTCCTGCATAATATTTTGAATTTGTTACAAGTACCCAATCGGCTTTAATTATTTTTCCATCGACATTAACTTTCATCTTTTTATTTTTTAGAAATATAAAATGTTGCAGACCTTTAAGCGCAAAAATTATCTTACCTAAATATTTTTTAATTTGAGAGTCTATTGAATGCACAATCTCTGAGTCAAAACCAATCCCAGCCATAAGAAAGAAATATTTATCATTAATTTTTGCAAGATTAATTTTTTTGGTGTTTTCTGAAACAAGTACTTTATAAATTTCTTTAGCTTTTTTTTCTATTTGTGTTTCAATCTGAAGTATATTTGCTGTTCCTGCAGGTATGTAACCGATAATAGGCTTATCAATGTCTTTGTACTTATTTATGATCTGATTTATTCCAAAACATACTGAACCATCACCACCTGCAATTACGACTCTATCTGTGTTATTTTTTGATAATTCACTAAAAACTTTTTCAGCATCTTTTTCAGAGCTGGTTTTAAATAACTCTACCGAATGATCTATTTTAAGAAGCTCTATTACTTTGTTGATAAGCTTTAATTTTCTTCCACCTGCTGCGTTAGCATTAAAAATGATGGAAAATTTTAATTTTTTAATCATTTTTTAACATTTCTGTAACATATTTATGATTCAACTAAAAGAAGAGATTCGTTTTATAAAATGAAACAAATAAAATCTAGCGCCGAAGGAAAAATACTTACATTTAAAAGTATATTCATCTCAGATGTTCATCTAGGAACAGTTGGTTGCCAAGCAAATAAACTCTTAGAATTTTATAAACACACAAGATCAGAAAATCTTTATTTGGTGGGGGACATCTTCGATATTTGGGCTCTCAAAAAAAGTTTTTTTTGGCCACAAGAACACAATGATGTCATTCAAAAAACTCTTAGAAAGGCAAGACACGGTACAAAAGTAAAATATATTACAGGAAACCACGATGAGATTTTTAGAAAGTTTGTTCCAATAAATTTTGGTGATGTTGAGTTAATAAACAAATGTATACATGAAACAGTTGATAAAAAAAAATATGTGGTAATTCATGGAGACCAGTGGGATGGTGTTATGAAATATGCACCCTGGTTATCTAAAGTGGGTGCCATCGCTTATAATTTCTTATTAAGATTAAATAATTTAGTAAATTTTATTAGAAACATTTTTGGCAAGGATAAGTGGTCGCTTGCAAAATTTTTAAAAAATAAAGTAAAGAATGCAGTTAAATATATAGGTGATTATGAAAAAACTGTATCAAGCTACGGTAAAAAGAAAAATGTCGACGGAATTATTTGTGGACATATTCATAAAGCTTCAAATCAAAATTTTGATGGAGTGAACTATTTAAATTGTGGTGATTGGGTAGAGAACTGCACTGCTCTTGTAGAGCATCTAGATGGAAAAATGGAAATTATTAAGTGGGATGAAATTAGACAAGAAGTGGTAAATTACAGAACTCAGCTTAAAGAGGTAGTTTAACATTTATGAAAATATTAATTGTTACGGATGCTTGTCCGGAACATGTTTTAAATGGTGTGACCAGATCTTATTCAAGATTAGAAATTGAATTAAAAAAAATGGGTCACAAAGTTAGCTACATTAAACCTACTCAATTTTTCACAGTTCCAATGCCCAAATATAATGAAATCAAATTAGCCATAAATGTATGGAGGGTTGGTAAATTAATTAAAAAAGAAATGATCGAAGCACAAAATAATAATGAACAGTTTAGAATACATATTGCTACAGAGGGACCTATAGGACTATCAGCTAGAAGATATTTAGGTAGAAATAAGATAAAATTTACTACAAGTTTTCACACTAGATTTGATAAATATCTAAAATTATATCTCCCTATAATACCCGAAAAAATATCCCAAAAATTTTTAAGTAACTTTCACAACAAAGCTGAAAGGGTATTAGTCACTACAGAGTCGATGAAAAAAGAATTAAGCGATATAGGGGTAATTAATGACAAAATGGTTGTTTGGACAAGAGGGGCAGATCATTTAGGAGAACCAAAGAAAATGACATTAAATTACAACAAACCAATTTTTGTTTATGTAGGAAGGATCGCATTGGAAAAAAATATTAAAGATTTTTTAGACCTTGATTTACCAGGTAAAAAAATATTAGTTGGTACAGGTCCCCATTTAAAAAAACTCAAAAAAGAGTATCCTGATGCTAAGTTTGTTGGTCAAAAAACGAACGGTGAATTAGCTTCTTATTTTGCATCAGCTGACGTTTTTGTTTTTCCATCAAAAACGGAAACATTTGGAATTGTATGTATAGAGTCTTTGATGGCAGGAACACCCGTAGCAGGTTACGCTGATTGCCCAGGTACAATGGATATTTTTAAATTAGCTAATGGAAAATCAATTGGTTGTCTTGATAAAGATTTAAAAAAAGCGGCTTTGACAGCTTTAAAAGCAGATAGAGACAACTGTAAAGAATTTGCTAAACAATTTACTTGGAAGAGATGTGCAGAGATATTTATCAATAACACTGCAGTAAACTAAGACATATCTCCCCTTTAAATTAACCTTACTTCAACTATAATTAATTAATGGATTTACTCTTTATATTAATAGGCGCAGGTCTTGCTATATTTGTTATATTCGTATCTTTTAAAAGCATCGGAGCAGGTATAGCCGCAAAATCAGAAATAAATAGACAAAAAGACAAACTAAAATCAGGTGATAAAGAAGAGGGGATAGAAGACATCACCAATGAAAATATTGAAAAAACTAATGAGCAAGTAAAGATTGTAAATCAAATCGATGATCTAATTTTAATTGTAGATAAATTTAAAAATATCAAATTTTTTAATAATAGTGCAAAAAAAAAATTTGGAGAAAATAATTTAAATAAGCACGTGGCTACTTTATTGAGAGTTCCTGATTTACTCCAAAATATTGATTTAGTACTTTTAAAAAAAGAGACAATTACTATGGATTTAGAATTATCCACTCCCTCATTTCAGTTCTTTAAAGTTCATCTATTCTCTGGACCGACCTCATATGTCGATGATCCTGACTCAGTTGTTTTATTTCTAAAAGATTTAACTGATATTATAAAAGCGCAAAGGTTCAAATCTGATTTTGTAGCAAACGTTAGCCATGAACTTAAAACGCCTTTAGTTTCTATTAAAGGATTTTTAGAAACTATAAGCGGACATGCGAAAGATGATTTAGAAGCTCAAAAAAAATTCATACCGATAATGCTTGAGCAAGCTGATAGGATGGAAAGCTTAATTAAAGATTTACTTTCATTAAGTAGAATTGAGTTAGAGGAACATGTACAGCCTCAAGATAAAGTAAATTTAAAAGAAATTTTAAGTAACGTTGAAGATATCCATCAAAAAAATTTAAAATCTTTTGAATTTAAAAATAATATAAAAGATGATTTCTTTATTAAAGGCGATCATGAAAAATTAATTGAAGTTTTTTCAAATATTATTGATAACAGTATAAAATATTCAGAAAAAAATAAAAAAATTGAGGTTAATTGTAAGCAAGGTAACGGAAAAGTTATAGGAGACTCTTATACCGTGTCCATTAAAGATAATGGTATTGGGATTCCAACTGAACAACTTCCGAGAATTACTGAAAGATTTTTTAGAGTTGATGCCGCTAAAAGTAAAAAAGTTGGTGGCACTGGATTGGGAATGGCGATCGTGAAGCACATTGTTAATCAGCATAGAGGTGAGTTAGAAATAAAAAGCGAGGCTCAAAATGGCACCGAAATAAAGGTCCATTTTTCAAAATTTTAGCAAATATTACAGTTTTATTAAATTTTGTCTTGAGATAGACGGCAAAATAGTTAAAGTTTTAGTATGACTAGATTAATGAATTATATAAGTCTGGTTTTATTAAGTTTAATTTTTACAACTGTTAAAGCAGATGTAGATTTAATTGAGAAAACTTTGCGTTCTCAACCTCTTACAGTTTTTGATCTAGGACTTTTAAGATTAAAAAACGATCTTAAGCAAGCTAAAAACGATTTAGTACTTGAAGTAGATAGTAAAAATGTATCGACAATTTATACTGAAGCTTTATTTTCAAGACGATACGATGGAATTCAATTAATTGTGTCAGCACCGATGAGCACTCATTTAAATGCTAACTCGTACATGGTGGACTCAATTAAATGTAGAAAAATTTTTGAAAAAGTTAAAAATAATCTTTTAAAAGGACAAAATGAGAGCAATATGATTCACTCACAAGCTGCATCTTATTTAAGTGAAGTATTCACCGCTCCAACACAATGGAATGCTTGGAGATATGATAAAGGTTTTACTCAAAAATTAGTTAACTTTGTACAACTAGAAGTTACATTAAAGCCAACTCAATCCTACGCAGTTAAAAGTAAAGTAAGACCTTTTAGTTGCGGAGGGTCTTTATCCTCTGATTATGAGCAAATCGAGATAACTAGAAAGTTCAACTAAAAAGTTATCATTTTAATAAATTTGTAACACATCTGTAATATTTAAGAGTCCTCTTAATTCTATGAGTCTTATGTTTGTTAATTAATTAATAAATGAAAGGATAAACAATGAGAAAACTATCAATCGCTTTAGCTTCATTAGTTGCAATGTTAGTTGTAACTTCTGCTCAAGCTAGAGATCAGATTAAAATCGTAGGTTCTTCAACTGTATTCCCGTATGCAACAATCGTTGCTGAAAGATTTGGTTCGTCTGGTAAATTTAAAACACCAGTAATCGAGTCAACAGGAACAGGTGGTGGAGCTAAATTATTCTGTGCCGGAGTTGGTACAGAGCACCCAGACATAACAAATGCATCTAGAGCCATGAAGGCTAAAGAGTATGCGCTATGTCAAAAAAATGGTGTTGAAGAAATCGTAGAGATTACAGTTGGTAACGATGGAATTACCCTAGCGTATTCTAAAGATGCTAAACCAGTAAACTTTACAAAAAAACATTTATGGGCAGCATTAGCAAAAGAAGTTGCTAAAGATGGTGCGTTAGTACCAAATCCATATAAAAATTGGAGTGATATCGACTCATCATTACCAAACTACCCTATCAAAGTTATGGTACCTCCAGGAACATCAGGAACAAGAGATGCTTGGAATTCATTAGTAATGAAAAAAGGTATCGATGATGCTTCTAAAAAAGCTGGCGCTAAATATAAAGCGTTAAGAGAAGATGGTGCGGTAATTGAGGTTGGTGAAAACGACTCACTAATTATCCAAAAATTAGCTGCGGACAAAGAAATGTTCGGTTTCTTTGGTTTCAGTTATTTCTTAGCTGCAAAAGATAAATTGCAAGCTGCAAGCATTGAAGGTGGTCAACCAAGTCTATCTTCGATTCAAGATTACAGTTACGCAGTTGCAAGACCTTTATTCTTCTACGTGAAAAAAGCTCACGTTGGCGTTGTACCTGGCTTACATGAATTCGTAAAAGAGTTCACAAGTAAAAAAGCTATGGGCACAAAAGGTTATTTAACTGATATTGGGCTAGTACCTCTAGATAGCAAGTTATACAAAACATCTAGAACTAACGCTACAAAGTTAGTTAACATGCCTGCTAAGAAGTAGTAGTATCAATTCAACAAAAAGGGGGTATTTTACCCCCTTTTTTATCTTTGAAAACTAAACATGAATTTAATACTTGTAACTTTTATTATTCTCTTAGCTTTCACGAGTTATTATTTCGGTAGAAAAAAAGCCTTAGTTATTCAATCATCACAAAGACTTACGGCATTACCAAAATTTTATGGATATTATTTAGCTGCGTGGTGTGCTGCACCAGCACTAATAATTTTTGTCCTATGGTCAGTTTTTGAACCATCAATCGTTAAAACATTTATTTTACAAGATTACACCGACCAAAATTTAACTAAAAATGAGCTTCAGCTAATTTACACAAAAGTTAAAGCATTAGCCGTAGGAACTTACACGGGAAATATTACTAATTTTTTAGATGAGTCTGCCAATAAGTATATTCAACTAAAAGGAATAGCCAACAGTGCTAAAGTAGCAATTATTTTAGCAATTTTAATTTTCTCTCTGAGTTTTGCATATAGATCTGTTCAGAAAAATGATCGAATGAGAGAACCAGTAGAAATTTTTCTTAAATGGGTATTATTTGTTGCATCATTAGGCGCAGTTTTAGTTACAATCGGAATAATTTTTTCACTTTTATTCGAAGCGATTAGATTTTTTCAAGCAGTAAAAATCTTTGACTTTATATTCGGAACTCATTGGTATCCTGCTAAAACTTTTGTAAGAGATGGCCAGCCAGATCCTGAATTAATGAAGGATGCTTTCGGAGCTGTACCTTTATTTGCCGGAACTTTTTTTATTGCTTTTATTGCAATGTGTGTTGCCATCCCCATAGGTTTGTTAAGCGGGATTTATCTATCTGAGTATGCCGGAAGAGGCGTGAGAAAATATGCGAAACCTATTATTGAGATTTTAGCTGGTATTCCAACAGTGGTATACGGTTTTTTTGCAGCTTTAACCGTCGGTCCTTTTGTTAAAGAAATAGGTAACGCTATGGGTTTAGAAGTTTCATCGGAGAGCGCTTTAGCTGCAGGAGCAGTTATGGGAGTAATGATAATTCCTTTTATTTCAAGTTTAAGCGATGACGTTATAACAGCAGTACCGCAAAATTTAAGAGATGGAAGTTACGCAATGGGCGCAACAAAATCTGAGACTGTAAAAAAAGTAATTTTTCCAGCAGCCTTACCTGGTATTGTAGGTTCGATACTTTTAGCAGTATCGAGAGCGGTGGGAGAAACAATGATTGTTGTAATGGCCTCAGGACTAGCGGCTAATCTTACAATGAATCCACTTGAGTCAACTTCAACCATTACAGCGCAAATTGTAGTAATTTTAATTGGAGACCAGCAATTCGGAGATCCAAAAACTCAATCAGCTTTTGCCTTAGGAATATCTTTATTTATAGTAACTTTATTCTTAAATGTAATCGCTCTTTCAGTTGTTAAAAGATATAGGGAAAAATATGAATAATTATAAGAAAAATTTATTAAAAAAAAGATATAACGCTGAAAGAAGATTTCAATGGTATGGCAAAATAGCTATAGGATTAGCTTTAACCTTTTTAGCAGTTTTTATGTTTCAGATATTTTCAAAAGGTTACTCAGCTTTCCAAAAAACTTGGATAGTAACAGAAGTTCATTATGATAAAGAATTACTTTTAATCGATGCAGAAAGCCCATCAAAAGATGATTTAGAAAATGCAGACTATTATGATGTTGCTTACAAAGCTATGACCTCATTAGATCCTGGACTTCCTGAAGAAGAGGATCGTCAATTGATTCAAATGGTTTCGTATAAATATGAGACAGAAGTAAAAGATCTACTTTTAAAAAATCCAGACTTTCTAGGTAAAATAGTACCCATAAAATTAACAGCTTCTGATGATGTTGATCAAGTTCATAAGGGAAATTATCCAAGAGATATCCCTGAAAAGAATAGAAGAGTAAATGATTATCAGCTGCAGATTTACGATATGCTTAATGAAAGAGGGGATATTTTATCAGAGTTTAACATTAGTTTTTTTACAAGCCCTGATTCAAGAGAGGCAGAACTAGCAGGTATAGCTAGCTCGTTTATGGGAACAGTTTTTAGTATATTAGTATGTTTAGCGTTTTCATTTCCTATTGCAGTGCTAGCAGCAATTTATCTCGAGGAATTTGCACCAAAAAATAAATTTACAGATTTTATAGAAGTAAACATTAACAATTTGGCAGCCGTTCCATCGATAGTATTTGGTTTGCTAGGTCTGGGTATTTTATTAGCAGTTTTTAATTTACCAAGGTCGACACCACTTGTCGGAGGAATTACTCTGTCACTTATGACACTACCAACAATAATTATTGCTGCAAGAGCATCATTAAAAGCTGTACCACCAAGTATAAGAGAAGCTGCTTTAGCGATGGGTGCAAGTAATATGCAAACGACCATGCATCATACTGTTCCACTATCAATGCCCGGAACCTTATCTGGAACGATAATTGGCTTAGCTCAAGCTTTAGGAGAAACAGCCCCTTTAATTTTAATAGGAATGGTTGCTTTTGTGAACACAATACCTGGAACGCCAGTTGATCCTGCTGCAAGTTTACCAGTTCAGATATATATATGGTCAGAAAGTGCTGAGAGGGGTTTCGTTGAAAAAGTATCTGCATGTATTATGGTGCTTCTAGCTTTTTTAATTTTAATGAACTTGGCAGCTCAAATCGTTAGACACAAATTTGAAAAGAAATGGAGTTAAATGAGTAAAATCAAAGCGGAAAATGTAAATGTATATTACGGATCCAAACAGGCATTATTTGATGTCTCTATAGATATTGCAGAAAAAGAAGTTACAGCTCTAATTGGACCATCTGGGTGTGGAAAGTCTACTTTCTTAAGATGCTTGAACAGGATGAACGACGTCATAGAAATTTGTAGAGTTGAAGGCAGTATTAAAATGGACAACCTAGAACTGAATTCAAGAAAGTTAGATGTTGTGAGACTTAGGGAGAACGTTGGTATGGTTTTTCAAAAACCCAATCCATTCCCTAAAACAATTTATGAAAATGTAGCTTATGGTCCTACTATTCACGGTATTGCACAGAGCAAAGAAGAAATGGATCAAATAGTTGAAACAAGTTTGAAAAAAGCTGCCTTGTGGAACGAAGTTAAAGATAGACTTGATGAAATCGGAACTGGTTTATCAGGAGGTCAACAGCAACGACTATGTATTGCTAGAGCTATATCTGTAAGTCCAGAAGTGATTCTTATGGACGAACCATGTTCAGCGCTTGACCCAATAGCAACAGCTCAAATTGAAGAACTTATAGATGATCTTAAAAAAGAGGTCACAATTGTGATAGTTACCCACTCAATGTCACAAGCAGCTAGGGTATCTCAAAAAACAGGTTTCTTTCATTTGGGAAAACTTATAGAATTTGGACCAACAGATAAAATATTTAAAAATCCTGATAATCAGCAAACTCAGGATTATATTACAGGAAGGTTTGGTTAATGAGTGAAAAACCGCACATTGTAAAATCTTACGAAGAGCAACTTCAGTTATTAAAAGATACAATAGTGAAAATGGGAACTGGAGTTGAGAAACAGCTTGAAAACACTATTCAATCTTTAGTTAAAAAAGACATTAGTTTAGCAGAAAAATCTATCAAAGATGACGAATTGACTGATAAATATGAAATAAATATAGAAGAGCAAGTTGTAAATTTGATTGCCTTAAGGCAACCTATGGCAATAGATTTAAGAGAAACAGTTGTTGCCTTAAAAGTTTCTTCAGACTTAGAGAGAATTGGTGATTTAGCAAAAAACATCTCAAAACGATTAACTAAAATTGGAACTGATTTACCTAATGATATTACTAAAAATTTCGAAATAGCTGGTTTAAAAGCATCAAAACAAGTCAATGCAGTTTTAAACTCGTATTTACATAGAGCAAAAGATACAGCAGAAAATGTTTGGAATTCTGATGAAGAAATAGATCAAATGACTAATAGTAATATGGAAGCTGCAGTAAAGCATTTAGAAAAAAATAAAAAAGATATACAAAAAGTAACCCAACTACTTTTCATGCTTAAAAATATTGAGAGGATTGGAGATCATGCAACTAATATTGCAGAGCAAGTTTATTTTCTGATTACAGGAGATTATTTAGAGGGAGACCGACCAAAAGGATAATGAGGGCAAATTTATTCATTGTCGAAGATGAAATGCCCATCGTAACTTTGCTTAAATACAATTTAGAAAAAGAGGGTCACAAAGTTGATTATGCAGTCAATGGAGAAGAAGCTATTAGAAATATAAAGGAGAAAAATCCTGATTTAATTTTATTAGATTGGATGTTGCCGGATATTTCAGGTGTTGAAGTCTGTAAAAATTTGAAAAGAAGCAATCTTCACAAAAATATCCCAATCATTATGTTAACAGCCAAAGGTGAAGAAGAAGACAAACTAAAAGGATTTGAAACAGGAGCTGATGACTACGTAACTAAGCCATTCAGCCAAAAAGAACTTATTGCAAGAGTTAACGCTTTATTAAAGAGATCTAAACCAAGTGTTGCTGCTGATGTTGTAGTATTTGAGGATCTAAAAGTAGATAGAGTTCAACGAAGAGTTTATAGAGCAGATAAGCAAGTTATAGTTGGTCCTACAGAATTTAAACTAATTGATTTTTTAATTAAAAATCCAAAAAGAGTATATTCGCGTGAGCAACTTTTAAATTCCGTATGGGGAGATGATATTTATGTGGAGTCCAGAACTATAGATGTTCATATAAGAAGACTAAGAAAAGCAATAAATATTGATGGCAAGAAAGATCTTATCAGAACAGTAAGATCTGCCGGTTATTCCTTAGATGGTTGAAGATCTTTTGGTTTTGTAAATGATATTAATTTTCCTTTAACTTTTGATAACTTCTCCCAATCATTGAAATTAAAGTTTACTTCAGCAACGGCTGCAGTAGGAAATTTTCTTTTTAAATTTTCAAATTGATCAGAATTTTCTTTAAGACAAATTCGATTTATTAGTTCACTCATTGAAGGTTCATGATTAATTAAAAGTAAAGTTTTATAATTATCACCTGTTTGTTTTAAGATATGAATAATTTCATCCTCACTAGCATGATAAAGTGCTTTTTTTTTAATAATTTTTTTAAAACTTATTTTTTCTGACAATATATTTAATGTTTGCATTGTCCTTTTAGAGGATGAGCAATAAACTAAATCAAATTTTAACTTATTTTTAATAAAAAATTCACAAATTAATTTTGCTGAATTTACCCCTCTTTTATTCAATGGCCTGTCATGATCATCTAAATTTGGAAAATCCCAACTAGATTTAGCATGTCTCATCGCATATAATTTAAACATATTTTTAATTTAACATTTAAATATGTCGAAAGCATCATTTTCAGAAAACGCTAATATTAGCAATCAACTCATAAACAGAGAATTATCTTGGCTTCAGTTTAATGATCGTGTTTTAGAAGAATCAAAAGATAAAACAAATCCTCTATTTGAAAGAGTAAAATTTTTATCAATCGCAGGTACAAATTTAGATGAATTTTTTATGGTAAGAGTCGCTGGACTTTTTAATCAAATTAAAGATGGTTTTGACGAATTAAGCGCAGATGGATTAACTGCAGAGGATCAATTGAATAGGGTCGTATTAAAAACTAAAGATCTATTAAAGAAGCAAAACGAAGCATTCCTAGAGTTGAAAAAAGAGCTATCGAAAGAAAAAATTTTCATTCGAAAAATGTCAGAACTAAATAAGAAGGATCTTATGTATCTAAGAGAATATTTTCAGGAAACAATTTATCCTATAATAACACCTACTGCCATTGACCCATCACATCCCTTTCCTTTTATACCAAATAAAGGCCAAGCAATTTTATTAAGAATGACAAGAATTAAAAAAAAAAGAGAACTAAATGCAATTATAGTTATACCAAGAGCACTTCCAAAATTTGTATCGCTAAATAATTCTGAAACAATAAATGAATTTGTCACAATTGATGACGTAATTTGTAAATTTGCTAATGAAATATTTCCAGACCATAATATCGAGGCAAGTTTGCAGTTTAAAATAATTAGAGACAGCGAAATTGAAATAGATGATGAAGCTGCTGATCTTGTGAGATATTTTGAAAAAGCAATTAAGAAAAGAAGAAGGGGAAACGTAGTTAAACTCGAAGTAATCACTAATTCAAACAAAAAACTTTTAAATTTTATTTCAAAAAAATTTAAAATGGATGAAGATCATATTTATGAGGTTGAAGGATTGGTTGGAATACAAGATATAGATGAAATTTGTAAAAAGAAAGATCCAAAGCTGAGATTTAAAAAGTTTAATCCTAGAGAAGTTGAAAGATTGAAGGAATTTGATGATAAATTTTTTTCAGCTATAAGAAGTAAAGATTTTGTTGTACACCACCCTTTTGAAACTTTTGATGTAGTAATTCAATTTTTAGAAGCTGCAGCAAAAGATCCAAAAGTTATCGGTATCAAACAAACTTTGTATAGAACCACACCTGACTCTCCTATTGTAAAAGCACTAAGTAGAGCAGCAGAAAACGGAAAAGTTGTTACAGCCGTAATAGAAATAAAAGCTCGATTTGATGAGGAAGCTAATATTGAATTATCTAGGAAACTAGAGAAAGCTGGCGTTCAAATTGTTTACGGATTCGCAAAATATAAAACGCATGCAAAGGCAAGTTTAGTTTTAAGAAAAGAAGGAGCTAAAACGCGAAGCTATGTTCACTTAGGTACAGGAAACTATCATCCAATTAACGCAAAAATTTATACTGACTTATCACTGTTTAGCTCTAATCAAGACTTGGCCAAAGATGTCGAAAAATTTTTCAATTATGTAACTGGTTATGCAAAACCAAAAAAATTGAATAAAATTTTTATGTCTCCATTAAATAGCAGGAATTTTTTTGAAGAAAAAATTGAAAATGAAATTGTAAATGCAAGTAAAGGAAAACCTGCAGAAATATGGGCAAAAATGAATTCTCTTGTAGACCCTGGAATTATTAAGAAATTTTATGAAGCTTCAAACGCAGGAGTAAAAATAAATTTATCAGTAAGAGGAGTGTGTTGCTTAAGACCTGGAATTAAAGGTCAATCTGAAAATATAAAAGTAAAAAGCCTTATTGGCAGATTTTTAGAACATTCAAGAATTTATTGTTTTGCAAATGGTAGCTCTATGCCCTCTCGAGAGAATCAGGTATATATTTCATCTGCAGATTTAATGCCTAGAAATTTAGATAGAAGAATTGAAATTATAATTCCGATAGAAAACAATACTGTGCATGAGCAAATTTTAGATCAAATTATGTTAGCCAACTTTAAAGATAAATCAGAAACATGGTATTTAGATAGCTTAGGAAACTATCATAAAGAACAAGAAAAAGGCTTTTCAGCACATACCTATTTTATGGAAAACTCAAGTTTATCAGGTCGTGGTAAGTCACTTTTAAAAGCTAAACCTCAAAATTTAAGATTGGTGAAATGAAACCAGAATTTAAAAATCTTTTTAAATTTCAGTCTAATAAAAAGTCTAAACAAGCCATAATAGATCTTGGATCAAACTCAGTAAGAATGCTCATATATGACAATTTTAAAATTTCTCCAATTCCAGTTTTTAATGAAAAAGCAGTCTGCAAACTTGGAAAAAATTTAGATAAATCTAAAAAATTAAATCCTGATGGAATTAAAAGTTCTTTAAAAGTTTTAAATAGATTTAAAGAAATTTTAGATATTTCAGACGTTCAAGATTTAGAAATTATTGCTACAGCAGCTTTTAGAGAGGCTACTGATGCAAGTGAATTTTTAAGAGAAATTGAAAAAATATTTAATAAAAAACCACTAGTATTATCTGGCGAGGAAGAAGCAAGAACATCAGCAAACGGTGTAATAATAGGATTTGATGAAGTAGATGGACTAGTTGCGGATTTAGGAGGTGGAAGTTTAGAACTTGCCAGGGTTTCTAAAAATCAAATTATTGAAACAACCTCTTTACCTCTTGGAGTATTAAGACTTAAAAATAATCCTATTATAAAAAAAAAAAGTTTGGGAAAATATGTTAGAAAACTTTTAAGAGATGAAAAATGGCTTTCTAAAAAGAAATTTAAAAATATTTATTTGGTAGGAGGGACTTGGAGATCATTATTTAAATATCATCTCTTTAAAGAAAAACACCCATTACATATTTTACATCAATACAAACTCTCAAAAGATGTAGCAGTTAATTACTTAAATAGGATTTCAAAATTTAATAAATCATCTTTGAAATCACTGGAATATATTACTAAATCTAGAACCCCCTATTTACCTTTTAGCTCTATAATACTTAACGAAATAATTGAAGCAGCAAGCCCCTCAAAAGTTATTTGCTCAATCAGTGGACTGAGAGAGGGGCATATGAATACAATTATAAACCAAGGAGTGAGCGAGGATGAAATTTTCAAATTAAAAACTGATGGTATATCATTTAAAAAAGGGGACTATGGAAAGAGTTTTGAGAAATATTTTAATTTTATTTCACCATTATTTGAAGACAACGAATATTTTAATCGAAGATTACTAACTTTGGCTTGTATCTTAAGTAAAATGGATTGGGGCCTAGGCGCTTTTCAAAAAGCAGAGTTAGTTTTTATGGAAGTATTAAATACTCCATTACTAAAACTAAATCATAAAGATAGGGTAAAAGTTGCATCAGCAAGTTTTTGGAGACATTGTGGCTTAAAATATAACCCGGATTATGAGTTTCTATCCTTATTAAATAACAACGAGATTTTATCCTCAAAGCAAGTGGGATCTGCTTTAAGATTAGCAGAGTCACTTACTAGCATGTCTTCGTTGTTGTTAGATGAATTTAAAATTTATAAACGAAATAAGACTATTTTTTTGAAAATACCTAACAATCATAGTGATATAGTCTCAAAACAAGTAACTAAAAGACTTAAAAACCTGGCAAGAGAGATGAATGTCGACTCTAATATCATTTATTCTTGAAAATTAATAAATCTTTAACTTAATTTAAATATTTTTTTAGCATTTCTATATTATTAATTAATTATGAGACTTCCTTAATATTTATTTTAATTGATTTATTACGTTTCCCTCAAAATACGCTCGGTAAAATTTATCGAGCGTATTTCATTATAAATCAAATATATATCTCTTTATAAGATATAATGTTTAAATTCATAAAACTTTAATAATAATTAAAAAATTTTGTTACTTAGTTTCTTTAAAAGAAGTCTTAACAAGATTTGATGTTTAAATCGTCATTATCCCCGTTAAATCTTGTTAATTCACTACTTTCTCCCTCTTATTTAAGAGAGGGAGAAAGACAATTTTTTGATATTAATTATTTATAGATACAGGAGACTTCTCTGCATTTTTCTTAGCAAGCTTTTTTGCTTTTTTTTCTGCAACCTTTTTTTCTAAACCAGCAATTTTAATATTAACTTTTGACAATTTTTTTTCTTTGGCCTTAATTTTATTTTTCAGTCTATCAATTGCTTTTAAAATTTTTGTTTTTTTCTTCTCATTTTTTTTTAGTTTTTTTCCCATTTTTACCTCCAGATTATTAGATGATTAATTTAATCACAGAATTCATAAATCTAAAAGTTAATTTTATACAACCTGTAGTTTACAAATTTTTAATATTTTTTAATTAAACTTATCCGATTGGCAAGTTTTGTATTTTTCAATTTTTCACTAAAAATAACTTTTTAACAATAAATACAGCAATTAACATTCCTACAAGTTCAGCTAAGATATAATAAGGAGTGTTTAAATAACTAATACCAGTAAACGATTCTGTAAAAGTTCTAGCAATCGCAACAGCTGGATTTGCAAAAGAAGTAGACGAAGTAAACCAGTAACCAGCTGTAATATAAAGACCAACACTAGCAGCAACAGCAATTTTTCCTGACTTCATAGAGCCAAAAATTATTATTATAAGCCCTAATGTTGCTATTACTTCAGATGTGAATATGTAAATTCCATCTCTTGATTTAGTAGATAATTCATAAATGTCATGTTCAAAAAAGAAATTGGCTAAACCAACACCAATCAAGCAACCAATCAATTGAGCAATGATATAGTAGGGTAGCAGTTTCTTTTTTAATTTTCCCGTTATTGTCATGGCAATACTTACAAATGGATTAAAGTGAGCTCCTGATACATCAGCAAATACTGTAATAAGCACAAATAAACCTGCTCCTGTTGCTATTGTGTTTGCAATTAACATCACAGCAACGTCATTACTTAAGTTTTCAGCCATTAAACCTGAGCCAACAATTATCATGACTAAAAAACAACTTCCTATAAATTCACCAACAAATATTTTATTCTTCATTTGAGACCCATTCTTTAATCTTATTAGATAATATTTCATAAGTTTCATCAATTACTTTTTCAATCTCTGTAACAGAAGTAGCAGATTTAATTTTTTCAACTGGGTCTTCAATATCCCAATGAATTATATCTTTTTTTTCAGGCCAGACCGGACAGACCTCATTATGGGCATTGTTACAAACTGTTATAACTTGATGAATTTTTATTTTATTTTTTAAAAACTGGTCAAAATTCTTTGAAGAATAATTTGATATATCGAAATTTTTTTTTTCTAAATATTTTTTTATATTAGGGTTTATTTTCCCTGTTGGATTACTACCTGCGCTAAAAGCTTTAAATTTTAAACTATAATTTTTATTGACCAAAGCTTCTGCAAGAATACTTCTTGCTGAATTGCCTGTGCACACAAACAAAATATTCCTCATAAATCTATATCGAATACTTTATTATACCCGCAAACATTATAGGTATTTGCAATGCAAAGTTTGTAAGTAGCGGTTTATCCTTTGTTATGGTTCCTACAACTGTCCATCCAATAATACCAAGTCCGTGAGGTATCATGCTGTAAGGATAGTAATCTAAATAGAATGCCAATATTCCAAATAAGGTTAAAAACGTACTTGTCCATTTAAGATATTTTATAGTTATTTTATTCATATTTTGTCTCCTGATTGTTATATTAAAGTATTGTTAAGGTTTTATTAAGGAATTACTTAGAAGCTTTAACTTTTTTCTCAATAAATTCTGGAACATCATCTTCTTTATCGATGAGCTCCTCTTTTTGATTTTTAGGCTGGAATGCGTAAAGCACGTGCAATTTACAATAAGAAAATCCTTCAATTGGAGATCTACCGCAGAAATAAAAGCCTTCTTGATCTGGATGACCTATGGGCCATCTGCAATTATTATCACCTAATTCTTCAAGTTTTTTTGGATTCTCAGGTTCAAAGTTTTTATCTAAAAGAATTGATTTAAATCTAGATTTTCTACTGATCTGTTTATCGTTTCTATTTTGAACATTAGAAACTTCTTTTTTCTGAGCTACTGATTTTTTATTAGGAGCTCTAGCAGCAAGTTTGAGTCTGTGAGCTTTTCCAATGACAGCGTTCCTTGTAGTATCACCTAGAATCTCAGCTATTTGGCTTGCTGTATGGCCTTTTTCCCACAATTGTCTTAATTTTTCTTCTTTTTCTTGTGTCCAACTCATATTCGAAGAAACTAAATATAGTTTCTAAGTACTAAACTAATACATAATCTAGTAGTATTAAAATAAATTAATTAATAATTAGGTTGTAAAAAAAGTTTTTCACAGAAAAATTATTTTTTGAAGATATAAGACTACGTATGGTTGAAATTAGTAAAAAATATAAACTTAAAAATACTGTAACTTTTGGCTTTGTAAATTGGATTGGGTTGTGGACACTTTATAAAAAAGAGGTTTTAAGATTCCTTATTGTTTGGATTCAAACCCTTTTATCGCCAATAATTTCATCCTTACTGTTTCTTTTAGTTTTAGCACTAGCGATAGGTAACGAAAGAGCAGACGTTTTAGGTTATCCTTTTATTACTTTTTTAGCACCCGGATTAATTGCAATGCAAGTAATACAACAAGCGTTTTCACACTCTTCCTCATCTTTTATGATAGGTAAAATTCAAGGAAACATTGTTGATATTTTATATGCTCCCCTTTCACCAGGTGAAGTTACAACCGCAGTTGTTTTAGCATCTGCAACCAGAAGCTTTATGATTGCCTTCATATCAATAATAATATTTTATTTTTTAGTAGATATTGAGATTAGAAATATTTACGCCGTAATTTTTTTCACCTTAATTTCATCCATTATACTTGGTTGTATTGGCGTAATAGCAGGTTTGTGGGCAGAAAAATTTGACCATATGGCAACAGTAACTAGTTTTATCATTATACCTTTATCGTTCTTATCAGGAACATTTTATTCAATAGAAAGATTACCTGAAATATTACAAACAATAAGCAAATGTAATCCCTTCTTCTATATGATCGATGGTTTCAGATATGGTTTCTTAGAAAAATCAGATGGCTCGATTTTTATTGGATCAATCTATCTTGTAGGATTATCAATTTTACTTTGGTTCGTGTCTTACTTACTTTATAAAAAAGGGTATAAAATAAAGTCTTAAAATGTCTGCATTAGCTAAAAATTACAACAGAAGAAAAATTTCTTTTAAAAGAGGTAAGGGAAGTTTTCTTTATTCTACAAATGGTAAGAAATACCTAGATTTTGTTCAAGGTATTGCGGTTAATTCATTGGGTCATGCAAACCCTTATTTAACTAAAATGATGAATAAACAAGCAAAAAAAGTTTGGCATGTTTCAAATGCATTTTTAATTCCAGAAGGTGAAAAACTTGCAAGAAGATTAAAACAAAAAACTTTTGCAGATTATGTTATTTTTCAAAATAGCGGTGCTGAAGCCACTGAGGTTGCTGTAAAAGTTGCAAGAAGATACTTTTATTCAAAAGGGAAACCTGAAAAAAATAGAATACTTTGTATAAAAAATTCTTTTCACGGTAGAACTTTGGCTGCAATTTTTGCAAGTGGATCTAAGAAAATGACTGAGGGGTTCGGGCCAAAAGTACCAGGGTTTGATCATTTTGACTTTGCTGATCACAAAGGTTTAGAAAAAGCCATTACAAAAAAAACAGCAGCAATAATGTGTGAAACTGCAATGGGCGAGTCAGGAATAAAAGTTATACCTGATTGGTGTTTAAAGGGTTTAAGAAAACTCTGTAATAAGAAAAAAATACTTTTAATTCTCGACGAAGTTCAATGTGGTATCGGTAGATCTGGTAAATTCTTCGCATTTGAACATGCTAAAATAAAGCCTGATATTGTTCCAATAGCCAAAGGTATTGGTGGTGGTTTTCCAATTGGTGCAGTTTTAATGAATAAAAAGGTGGCACCCGCAATGACAGCTGGTTCTCATGGAAGTACTTTCGGCGGAAATCCTTTAGCAATGAGCGTTGGAAATGCTGTTATGGATCAAATGTTTAAAAAAGGATTTTTACAAAATGTACAAAAATTATCAAAATATTTTATTAATGAATTAAACCTAATAAAAGAAGATTACCCAGATATAATTAAAGAAGTAAGAGGCATTGGATTATTGATCGGATTACAACTTTTTGAAGACCAATCAAACTTTATTAAAAAATTAGAATTAAACAAATTACTTACAATAAGAGCAGGAGAAAATGTAGTCAGAATTCTGCCTCCTTTAAATGTTAAAAAACAAGAAATAGATCTTGCAGTAAAAATAATTAGAAAAGTTTGCGAAAATTACAATTAAAAATGAAAAATTTTATTAATATTTCAGATTTATCAAAAAATGATCTTAGAGCTATTATTGATGGTGCTAAAAAAAGAAAATCTGAAAGAGGAAAAATACCTAATTCTCAACCCGATGTAGATTTACCGATAAAAGGTAAAACTATGATTATGCTTTTTGGAAAACCATCTACTAGAACCAGAATATCTTTTGATCTTGCTGTGAAACAATTGGGAGGATCATCAATTATTTTAAACCAAGATGAAATTCATTATGGTAAAGGAGATGAAACAATAAAAGATACAGCAAAGGTTCTTTCCCAATACGCAGATATTTTGATGATAAGAACAGACTCTCATAATGATGTTGATGAATTTCAAAAGCATTTAGATATTCCTATAATTAATGGACTAACAGACCTTAGTCACCCGTGCCAAATAATGGCCGATATTTTAACTTTTGAAGAAGCCAAAGGTGATATAAACGGGAAAACTATTGCGTGGCTAGGAGATGGAAATAATGTATCTAATTCTTTTATTGAGGCAGCAACTAAGTTTAAATTTGAACTTAAAATTGCCTGTCCAAAAAAATATCAGCCAAATAAAAAAATAGTAAGTGAAGCAAAAAAAAATAATTGTAAACTTTTAATCACAGAAGATCCTTTCGAGGCTGCTGAAGGAGCAGACTGCGTAATGACCGATAAATGGATATCTATGAGCGATAAAGGTGACAAAAAGAAAAAAAAGAAAATTTTAAAGAAGTTTCAGGTTAATAAAAAGTTAATGAACTCAGCAAAAACAGATGCAATATTTATGCACTGTCTTCCAGCAAGTAGAGATGAAGAAGTTACTAGTGAAGTAATGGATGGAAAACAATCTGTAGTTTGGTTACAAGCCTTTAACAGAATTCATGCTCAAAAAAGTATAATTGAGTGGTGTTTAAAATAGTCTAGGGTTTTGGAAGAGGATTATCACTTAGAGAGTTCATATACAAAATAACTGACGCTCTATCTTTTTCTTTTTTCAATCCTGCAAAAGCCATTTTTGTCCCTTTGATATGAGCCGTAGGTTTTAAAAGATATCCATTCATTTCTTCGTAAGACCAAACTTTTCCATGAGCAATTAACGCTTTAGAATATTTGTAATCACTTATTGCACCTGATTTTCTACCTAAAACACCATATAAAACTGGACCAATTTTATTTTTTCCACCTTTTGCAACTACGTGACAAGCAGAACATTTTTTAAAAACCGCTTTTCCATGCTCTATATCTCCAAGAGCTAGAAAATCTTTTATATTTAAACCACCAGACCCTGCTGTTGAAACTGCAGTTTTTGCAACTGGAGCTTCAACGACATAAGCAGCTTCTTTTGGTTTTTCTACGTAAAAAATCAGATCTGTTACTTTATCAATTCCAAAAACAACAAGTACTGTAAAGATAATTGCAGCTATAATTTTATTTATTTCAAAACCGTTCATAAATTTGATAATCAACTAATTATATATCATGAGTTTATTAAAAAAACTTTAACTAAATTAAACATCATTGCGTCCTTGAGCCGCAGAATTTATATGTCAAATACTGTAATTATAATTCCTTCACGTTTACAAGCAACAAGGCTTCCTGAAAAACCATTAAAAATTATAAATGGTAAAGAGATGGTTTTGCATGTTTTAAATTTAGCTATTAAATCCGGTGTAGGAGAAGTAGTGGTGGCAACACCAGATAAGAAAATTTTTGAATTAATTGAAAAAAATGGCGGCAAATCCTTTTTAACAAATAAAACTCATGAAACCGGAACGGATAGAATTTTTGAAGTATTTGAAAAATATTACTCAAATAAACCCGAATTTGTAATTAATCTTCAAGGAGATATGCCAAATTTAGATCCAAAAGAGATTATATCGCTAAGCAATTATTTAAACAAAGGTCTTTGTGATGTTGTTACTTTAGCCGCATCTATTAAAAACAATGATGAAATTGAAGATAAAAATGTAGTGAAAGTTTTTACAAAAGACGATCTTAAAAATTCAAATTTTTCTGAAGCCCTTGATTTTCAAAGAAATATTAAATCTAAACAAAATAATTTTATTTATCATCATATTGGGATTTATGGATTTACTAATAAAGCACTAATAAAGTATGTAAATCTTAAAAGAAGTAAGTTAGAATTAGAAAGAAATTTAGAACAAATGAGAGTGTTAGATAATAATATGAAAATCCATGTTGGACTTGCCAATTCATTACCTCTAAGTGTTGATACAGAAAAAGATTTACAAGAAATTAAAAAAAATATGGAAAAAAAGTGACCAAGGAAATTGTCGCATTTCAAGGAGAGAAAGGTGCCTATTCACACTTAGCTTGTGAAGAAATGTTTCCTAAAGCTACTATCAAAACTTGTGCTACTTTTGAAGAAACTTTTAAGATGGCTTCAGAAGATGAAAATATTAAAATAATGGTTCCAATCGAAAATTCTTTAGCTGGAAGAGTTGCTGATATACATTACTTATTGACAAAATATAAACTTCAAATTTACTCAGAACATTTTCAAAAAGTTGAACACAATCTTCTAGCTAATGTAGGCACAGAATTGAAGGACATAAAGTATGTAAGAAGTCACGCACAAGCTATTGATCAATGTCAAAAAATTATCAACAAACATAAATTCAAAACTATTATTTCTGCAGATACTGCGGGATCAGCAAAAGATCTTTCTTTAAGTAAAGATAATTCTGTTGCGGCAATTGCTTCAAAACTATCTGCAAAAATTTACAATCTTAAAATTTTAAAAGCGAACATTGAGGATGACATTGGTAATGTGACTAGATTTTTAATAATGGGGAAAAAAGTAAATCAACCTGAATACAAAAAAGATAAAAAGTTTATTACAAGCTGTATTTTTAGACTAAAAAGTATTCCAGCGGCTTTGTATAAATGCTTGGGAGGTTTTGCAACCAATCAGGTAAATTTAACTAAATTAGAGAGTTTCTCTGTAAAAAACACGTTTGATCAAACTAATTTTTATCTTGATATTGCAGGACACATTGAGGATCAAGCAGTCCAAAAAGCTCTTGAAGAATTAGGATTTCATACAGAAAGCTTGGATATTTTAGGAGTTTACGAAGCTGCTCCATTTAGGGAAAAAAAATAGTCCACAAATCTATATAAACATGTCTTGTAGAATTGTTTTTTATGTTGATATAATAATTCGGAGGCCATTCAGGCGATTTTGATATGTTTAATGTGTCAGGGTGTAACAACAGCAGCACGAACTTTTGAAAGCGGGTTGTTTGGTCTCCTGAATGAATGAATAAAAATAATACAAAAATTTTAGCGTTAAAATATAGACCTCGAATATTTAAAGAATTAATAGGTCAAGAAGTAATTGCAGAAACTATTTCAAACGCAATTAAATTAAAAAAAACTCCTAATGCTTATCTATTGACTGGAATAAGAGGAGTTGGAAAAACTACTACAGCAAGATTAATTGCAAAAGCATTGAACTGTACTAAATATTCTGAAAAAGGGGAAATGTGTGGTGAAAAAGAAACTTGCCACTGTCGAGAAATTGAAAATTCAAATCATATTGATGTCCTTGAGATGGATGCAGCATCCAAAACAGGTATTGATGATGTTAGGGAACTTATTGAAAATTCAAAATATAATCCAACCAGCGCAGAGTATAAAATTTTTATAATTGATGAGGTACATATGCTTTCTAAACAAGCTTTCAATGGATTATTAAAAACTTTAGAAGAACCACCTGCAAAATTAAAATTTATATTGGCTACTACCGAACCACGTAAAATCCCAATTACTGTTCTATCGAGATGCCAAAGGTTTGATTTAAAAAGAGTAAGCTTAAATATTCTTTCAGACCATTTAAAAAAAATATGTAAGATAGAAAATGGTAAAATAACTGAAGAGGCCTTAGATGTAATAGCAAGAGCTGCAGAGGGATCTGTAAGAGACTCAATTTCATTACTCGATAGAGCTTTAATTCATCAAAGTTTAAAACCCGAAGCGGCTTTAGACGCACAAGAAATCAGGAATATGCTAGGTTTAGTTGATAAGTCTAAAATAATAAATTTAATTCAACACGTTTTAAGAGGAGATCAAAAGGGTGCTTTGTTACATTTTCAAAAAATATTCCAGGGCGGTTTGGATGGTAAGCTTTTTTTAAACGATATTTTAGAGGTTCTTTATTTGTTTAGTCGAAGAATAAATTTAGGTTCAATTGAAAAAGATCTTTTTATTTCTGAAAACGAGATAGATTTAATCGAGTCTAGCACTAAAGGTTTAAACAATGAGGACCTTGCTTTATTTTGGCAAATTACAATAAAGACTATTGAAGATTTAAAAACAGTTGCAAATGAGCAATTGGCGTTAGAAATGTATTTACTTCAGTTAATACACGTGAAAAGTATTGAAGAATTCGACAAACCTGAAAGTTACTATTCACAGGGAACTAGTGAACCAATTGTTCAAAAAAAAATTATTGAGGAAAAAGAACCAGAGCAAAATCTTTTAAATCCAGTAAAACAACAACTAAAAAGTATTGATCAAATAAAAGTTTTAAAAGAAAAAAATATTGATAAAAAAAATGATGCGCAACCTAAATTTAATATCAATTCTTTTGAAGATTTAATTTCTATTTCTGGAGAGGAAAAAGACGCTGAACTAAAATATGATCTTGAGAGAAATGTAAAATTAATAAGATTTGAAAATGGAAAAATAGATATAAATTTTAATGAAAAATTAAATAAGAATTTTATAAAAAAATTATCTCAAAGTTTGCTTAAATGGACAGGGAAAAGATGGATTATAACTTTAAGCAAAGAAGATGGAGGAAAAACGTTTTTTGAGGAAAAATTAAATGCTAATAAAAAAATATTAGACGAGGAGAAACAAAGTGGCTTTTATAAAGAAATTTCAAGTATATTTCCGGATATCGATTTAATTAAAGTAGAAAAAGAAAATGAATAATTTTTCGGACATGCTTTCAAAAGCAAAAAAAATGCAAGACCAAATGAAAGAGGTCCAGGAAAATATAAAAAAAATTGAAGTCGAAGGTTTCGCTGGAGGAAATTTGGTTAAAGTTACTTTAAAAGGGGATTATGAAATGAAATCTATAACTATTTCTTCAGATGCAAAAAATGAAAAAAGTGAAATAATTAACGATCTTATTATAGCTGCTCACAATGATGCTAAAGAAAAGCTTAAAAAAAAAACATCTGAAGAATTATTAAAAGCGACAGGTGTCGCAAATTTTCCAATTGATTTTAAATTACCGTTTTAGATGAATAATAATATTCCAGAAATAGAAGAACTTATTAAAAATTTTTCTAAGCTACCAGGACTTGGTCCTAAGTCTGCAAAAAGAATAATATTAAAATTAATAAATAACAAAGAGAATATGATTAAACCTTTGGCTAAACTTTTAGCGAATGTTTATAAAAATGTTACCCGTTGTAATGATTGCGGTAATCTTAAAATTACTACACAAAAATGTATCTGCGAAACCGAAACAAATAATTATGACAAAATCTGTGTTGTAGAAAATTTATCCGATATGTGGGTAATAGAGTCAGCTAATATATATAAAGGATACTTTCATATTTTAGGGGGTACATTGAATTCAGATGAAAAATATGAAAAAAAAAATTTGCTAATAGACTCTTTAGTTAAAAGAGTAAAAAAAAATAATTTAAAAGAAGTTATAATTGCTACAAGTGCAACTGTAGAAGGTCAAACTACAGCTCATTACATAGAGGATGTAATTAAGAATGATAAGATTAAAATTTCTAAGCTTGGTCAAGGATTACCCGTAGGTGGAGAAATCGAACAATTAGATGATGGCACTTTAGTTTCAGCTTTTAAAAATAGAGTTCCAGTTTCTAGTGACTAGCTTTTTTTTCAAGCCTTTTTTTGTGAAGTAAAGGTTCAGTATATCCAGACGGTTGATCTTTTCCTTTAAAAACCAAATCACAAGCTGCCGCAAATGCAAAAGACTTATCAAAATTTTGTGACATTGGAATGTAGTTTTTATCGTTGGCATTTTGCTTATCTACAATTGCTGCCATTTTTTTTAAAACTTTCATTACTTGATCTTTTGTGCAAATGTTATGGTGTAGCCAATTAGCCATATGTTGAGAAGATATTCTTAATGTAGCTCTATCTTCCATCAAACCTGTGTTGTTAATATCCGGTACCTTTGAGCAACCAACACCCTGATCAATCCATCTGACAACATAACCCAATATACCCTGAGCATTATTTTCTAATTCTTTATTTATATCCTCTATTGACCAATTTGGTCTATCCGCTTTTGGTATTTCAAGAATATTTTTAATATCAGCTTTTTTTCTTTTACTAATTTCTGATTGTTTTTCAAAAACATTAATTTTGTGATAGTGAATTGAATGAAGCGTTGCAGCTGTTGGTGATGGTACCCATGCACAGTTTGCACCAGATTTTGGATGGCCTATTTTTTGGTCCATCATATCTGACATCTGGTCTGGCATCGCCCACATTCCTTTACCTATTTGTGCTTTACCGGAGAAGCCACAAGATAAACCAACGTCGACATTCCAATTCTCGTAAGCATTTAACCACGCAGATTTTTTCATATCAGCTTTAAAAATCATTGGACCAGACTCAAAAGAAGTATGCATCTCGTCTCCAGTTCTATCAAGGAAACCAGTGTTAATAAAAACTACTCTCTCTTTTACTCTGCGAATACATTCTTTCAAATTTACTGTAGTTCTTCTTTCCTCATCCATAATCCCTACTTTTATAGTAAATTTATTTAGCCCAAGGCATTTCTCAACATTCTCAAAAATTTCATTTGTAAAACTTACTTCATCAGGGCCATGCATTTTAGGTTTGACGATGTAAACAGACCCAGTTCTCGAATTCTTTTTATTTTTAAAATCATGTAAAGCACAAAGTGTTGAAATAAATGCATCCATTATACCCTCTGGAATTTCAGATCCATCCTTCAATAAAATTGAGGGATTAGTCATAAGATGACCTACGTTTCTATTTAGCAGCAAAGCTCTTCCATGCAAAACTATTTCAGTGCCATTTGGTGATTTATAAATTCTATCAGGGTTTAGTTTTCTTATAAATTTCTTTTGACCTTTTTTAACCTCGGTTTCCAAGTCACCCTTCATAAGACCAAGCCAATTTCTATAACATTTTACTTTATCCTTAGCATCAACGGCAGCTACCGAGTCTTCGTTATCGACTATAGTGGAGACTGCTGATTCAACGATTAAGTCTGAGATGCCAGCTTTGTCTTTTTTTCCAATAACGCTGTTTGGATTTATAATGATATCAGTATGTAAATTGTTATTTTTTAATAGCAAAGAACTTATATTTTCTTCATTACCTGTATATCCAACAAACTGAGAATTATCTTTTAAATTGTAATTACTTTCATTAACTTGAAAAATTAAATTTTTTTCATTAATTTTAATGTTTGTAATTTTCTTCCAACTAGCATTACTTATCGGGAAAGAGTTATCTAAAAATTCTCTTGTAAATTTTATTACTTTATTTCCTCTTTCCTCATTGTAATCTTTGCCAATTTCTCCAGGTATTGCGTCTGTTCCATACAACGCATCATACAAGCTACCCCAGCGAGCATTGGCAGCATTCAAAGCATATCTTGCATTGTCAACTGGCACCACTAATTGAGGCCCTGCTATTGAAGATATTTCTTTATCAACATTTGATGTATTGATTTTAAAGTCAGATTTTTCTTCTACAATATAATTAATCGATTTTAAAAAATTTATATATTCGCTTTTGTCAAAATTTGATCCCTTTTTTGACAAATGCCACTGATCTATTTTTTTTTGAATATCATCTCTTTTTTGAATTAATTCCTTATTTTTTGGAGACAATTCATGTACAGACTTATCAAACTCTGACCAAAACTTTTTTGGATCTATACCTGTGCCTGGTATTACTTCGTTATCTATAAAATCAAGAAGATTTTCATCTACTTTTAGATTATTAACAGCAGTTTTTTTCATTTACAAATAATACAACAAATAAATTAAGTTTTAACAACACTTTATTGACACATTTGAAATTTAGTTAAATTAAATATATTATTTTTATTATAGTTTATGAGAAATTACCTAGAATTTGAAAAAGAGATAAAAAGTCTTGAAGAAGATCTAGACCAATCTAAGAACCCATTCGATAAAGAAGGTATTTCAGAGGTAGATACGAATAAAATTGAAAAAATTCAAGATGAGATAAATGAAAAATTAAGATCTACTTATTCAAAACTAAATAGCTGGCAAAAGACCCAAGTTGCTAGACACGAAGACAGACCCAGAGCAAACTTTTATATTAACAAAATATTTTCAAACTTTACTTTACTTTCTGGCGACAGACTGTTTGCAGATGATAAGTCAATTATTGCAGGCTTTGGTTTAATTGATGGAAAGTCTGTTTTAATTTTGGGTCAAGAAAAAGGTGACAATTTAAATACAAGACTCGAAAGAAATTTTGGAATGATGAAACCAGAAGGATATAGAAAGTGTATTAGATTGATGAAATTAGCTGATCGTTTTAAAATACCAGTTATTTCTTTTATTGATACACCAGGTGCTTATCCTGGGATTGGAGCAGAACAAAGAGGACAGGCAACCGCGATAGCTAGCTCAATAGAATGTTGCATGTCATTAAAAGTTCCAAACATATCCATAATTATTGGAGAGGGAGGATCAGGAGGAGCAATAGCTTTAGCCTCCTCAAACAAAGTTATAATGTTAGAACATTCAATTTATTCCGTTATCTCACCTGAGGGGTGTGCTTCTATTTTATGGAGAGATCCAACTAAGTCGTTAGAAGCAGCAGAGGCAATGAAACTAACTGCAGATGATTTGTTAAAATTAAAAATTATTGATGAAATTATTCCAGAACCACTCGGAGGTGCTCACCGGGACTCTGAACAAATTGCAATAGAAATAAAAAAATCAATCTTAAAAAATTTAGTAGAATTTGAAAATTTATCTGGTAATCAAATTTTTGAGCAAAGAAAAAATAGGTTTTTAAAAATAGGTAGAGATCAAGGATTTAAAAAATCATCAGAAAGAGAATCTATAAGTGGTTTAAGCTATATTGAACCTGGAATTAATAAAGTTATAAGATTTTTTAAAAATAATAAAAATATTTCTTTAATTGGTTTGGGAGCTTTAGTATTGGCTTCTATTCTTTACTTTTTAGTGTAGTAAATACGCATTAAATCAAAATTTCTCTAATTAACTTCAATCATTAGCTTGACATTTATTCTTTAAACCAGTTAAAGGTCCATATTGGTTTTATTTTTTTTTTAAATATGACCAATGTTAAGTTAATAAATAAGGAAGAAAAAAATGAGTCTAAAAGGAAAAGTAAAATGGTTCAATGGAACTAAAGGTTATGGTTTTATTGAAAGAGAAGATAAGGAAAAGGACGTTTTCGTTCATTCTTCAGCAGTAAGAGCAGCTGGTTTAAAACATTTAAACGAAGGTGATGAGCTTACTTTTGATGTAGAGAACGGAGAAAAAGGACCTGCCGCGGTAAATCTACAGAAATCTTAAATCTTAATTACCAGCAAAATAATCAATTGGGACAAAGGCTAAGATTTATGTTTTTGTCCCAATAATCAGGGGTTGAATTTAGTTTTTAATTTGTTAAAAACACAAAAGATGAAAAGACAAAAATTCACTATTAAATCACACTCACACTCTCACAGAGTGCACGCTAAGCTATTGCTTAGCTAAATCACTACATATTTAAAATACAAATTTATAAACAATTAATATAAAAAGGAGTTATGCAGCAGTAGCTCAGTTGGTTAGAGCACTAGTTTGTGGAACTAGGGGTCGGTGGTTCGAATCCACCCTGCTGTACCATAAAATGGTAAAAGACAAAAAAACCAAACCTTCAAAGGAATTACCTTTAGGTTTTGTTGATAGAAAAGAAAAAGAATTATTAATCCGTGATTTTGTAATTTCTAAAATCAAAGAGGTTATGATCAAATATGGATTTCAATATCTCGAAACACCAAGCTTCGAGTATTCGGATAGTATTGGAAAATTTTTACCTGATAAAGATAGACCTGACTCTGGCGTCTTTTCATTTAAAGATGAAAATAAATGGTTATCTCTTAGGTATGACCTTACCGCTCCATTAGCGAGATATGTTGCAAAAAATTATCTTGAACTTGCCAAACCATTCAAGCGTTATCAACTAGGCACAGTCTGGAGAAATGAAAAATCTGGACCAGGAAGATTTAGAGAATTTTTACAATTTGATGCTGATTATGTTGGAACAAAAAATTTACAAGCCGACGCTGAACTTTGTGTTTTAATTTCTGAGATATTAGAAAAGTGTGGTTTAGATAAAAAAGATTACACTGTCAAAATTTCCTCTAGAAAATTAACGGATAAATTATTCCAAAAGATGAAAATTACATCAAAAGAGCAAATCTCAACCACTTTGAGAGCCTTAGATAAAATCGACAGACTTGGCTGGGACGAGGCAAAAAAACTTCTTGGAGAGGGTCGAAAAGATAAATCAGGAGATTATACGAAGGGAGCAAATCTCACTAATGACCAGATCAAAATAATCGAATCTACTTTGAGGGGTAAAATTCCTGATAGTGAGGATATATTAGAGATTTTAAAAATATTCGAGTTTTATAATTTTAAGAATTACAAATTTGATCCATCAGTTATAAGGGGACTGGAATATTATACGGGACCCATTTTTGAGGTTAATTTAAATTTTCAAGTAAAAAATTCAAAAGGACAGACCATTCAATTTGGATCAATTGGTGGTGGTGGAAGATATGATAATCTTGTAAATAATTTCGGAAATTTAGATTGTCCCGCAACTGGGATTTCAATTGGTCTAGATAGACTTGTATTTGCTTTGATGCAGAAAAAAGATTTTAAAATAAAGTCTACACGACCCGTCATTATATGTGTTTTCGATAAAAACAATGTAAAGGAATATGTAGATATATTAAATAAACTTAGAGCCTCTAATATCAGTTCAGAAATTTATCCAGGTGAAGGCAAGTTAAAAAAACAAATGGAATATGCAAACAAGTTAGGATCCCCAGCTGTTATTTTGTATGGTGACAATGAAATAAAATTAGGAAAAGCAACTTTAAAAAACTTAGAAAGTGGAAATGAGAGTTCAGTGAAAATTGAGGAAATAGCAAATGAAATCAAAAAATTACTCTGACAATATAATAAAAGTATTTAAAAAAAGTGGTTTTGTTTTATCAGAGCCAGATGTGCTTTTAGACTCCGATTATATTATTGAAAGATCTGGTGAGAATTTTAGGAAGATAATGCTCACTTTTGAGGATGATACTGGGAAAAGTATGTGTTTAAGACCAGATTTAACTGTTGCATCGTGTATTAAATATTTAAAAGATAACTCAAAAGCAAACTCAAAGATATATTATTCAGGTCAAGCTTATAGAAGGTCGAAAAGTTTAAAAAAAATTATTAATTATCAATTAGGATTAGAGATTTTTGGCTCTAAAAATAAATCAACTGATGATTTAAAAGTTCTAAAAACAATAATTAGTTCAATAAATAAAATAAAAATCAAAAATATATCAATCAAGGTTGGCGATGTAAGTTTATTCAAGCAATTAATCGAGTCCTTAAAAATACCAGAAAGATGGAGAATGAGATTAAAAAGACACTTTTGGCGACCGAAATATTTTGAAGATTTACTTAATAGGCTTGAAACAAATTCTGATGTTGATCCTGCTACAGTGGAATTAGATAAGAAAAAGTTTTATGAAATGAAGAATACTGATCAAAATAAAGAAGTTGCCAGCAGAAAAGTTTCGGAAATCATATCTAGATTTGATAGAAAAATTAAAGACCCAAGATCATTTAAAGAAAATAAAAAAACTGTAAAAATTATCAAAGATTTTTTAAAAATTAATTGTTCATTGGATATACTTGATAAAACATTAGGTAATTTTATAGATAAAAATCAATTAAGCAGAAGCGTTTTTAAAGATCTATCAAGTTTGAAAAATTTATCTAGATTAAATTCTAAAATTACTTTTTCTACTAACTTTGGTAGAGATATTGAGTACTATTCTGGAGTAGTATTTGAGATATACAGTTCATCAAACAAAGAGATAGCACGAGGTGGTAGGTACGATGGTTTGTTGAAGAATCTTGGATCTAATAAAAATATTTCAGCAGTAGGTGCTGCAATTAATTTAAATAATTTAAAAACATGAAAAATTTAATAACTATAGGATTACCAAGCAAAGGTAGATTGAAAGAGAGTTCGATAAGCTTTTTTGATAAAAATAATTTAAAACTTACTACAAATGGCGGAGAGAGAAACTATTTTGCTGAAGTAAAAAATTTTCCCAATATCAAGATAATTTATTTACATGCAAAAGAAATTATCCAAAGAATTGGCGATGACACCCTTGATATTGGGATTTCAGGTTTAGATCTTTTAAATGAGTCCGCTGCAAACCTGAAACAAAAGATTGAAATCAAGAAAAAACTAGACTTTGGTTTAGCAAATGTTGTGATTGCTGTTCCAAATGATTGGATTGATGTACAAACTTTAGCTGATTTAGAGGAGGTTTCATTTGATTTTAAAGATAAAAAAAATACAAGATTACGAGTTGCAACTAAATATCCTAATCTGACAAATACTTTTCTTGTTTCAAAAGGTATTACACAATACAAACTAGTTCCTAGTCTTGGCGCAACAGAGACCTATCCCTTTATCGGTTCTTCAGAAATTATTACAGATATAACTTCTACAGGAAAAACTTTGAAAGATAATAATCTCAGAATTTTAAAAGATGGCTTAATTTTAAAATCCCAGGCTTGTTTATTTTACTCAAAAAAAAAGGCTGCGAAATTGCAGCCTTTTTTAAATTCCTTAAAGTGATAGGGATTACATTCCCATTCCACCCATTCCTCCCATTCCACCCATTCCTCCAGGAGGCATAGCAGGACCAGCATCTTTTTCCTCTGGTTTGTCAGCTATCATCGCTTCTGTTGTAATTAAAAGACCTGCAATTGATGATGCATCTTGAAGAGCTGATCTAACAACTTTCATTGGATCGATAATTCCTTTAGAGAACATATCGCAATATTGTTCTTCTTGTGCATCAAACCCATGACTATGTTTTTTCCCATCTAATAGTTTTCCAACCACCACTGATCCATCAACACCAGCGTTTGCTGCAATTTGTCTAATAGGTGCTTGTAAAGCTTTTTTGATTATATCCACACCAGCTTTTTGATCATCACCTTTAACTTTTACTTTATCTAACTCTTGAGAGGCATAAAGCAATGCGCAACCGCCACCGACTACAACACCTTCTTCGACAGCTGCTCTAGTTGCGTTTAGTGCGTCTTCAACTCTATCTTTTCTCTCTTTAACTTCTACTTCTGTGGCTCCGCCAACTTTAATGACTGCAACACCACCAGCTAGTTTTGCTAATCTTTCTTGAAGTTTTTCTTTATCGTAATCGGATGTAGTTTCTTCAATTTGTTTTCTAATTTGATTACATCTTGCTTCAATATCAGCCTTTTTACCTGTACCAGCTACTATTGTGCTATTCTCCTTATCAATCTTAACTTTTTTGCAAGAGCCTAAATTATTAATCTTAACATTCTCTAATTTAGTACCAAGATCTTCAGATATAACCTGGCCACCAGTTAAAATCGCAATATCTTCTAACATTTCTTTTCTTCTATCTCCAAAACCTGGAGCTTTTACTGCAACAACTTTTAAACCACCTCTAAGTTTATTAACAACAAGTGTTGCAAGCGCTTCTCCCTCAACATCTTCAGAAATTATCATTAATGGTCTGTTAGCTTGAACTACAGACTCAAGTAGCGGAACCATTGGTTGTAAGTTTGTTAATTTTTTTTCATGAAGTAAAACTAAAGGATTATCTAATTCAGTTGTCATTTTATCTGCATTCGTTACAAAATAAGGAGATAAATATCCACGATCAAACTGCATTCCTTCAACTACATCTAATTCTGTTTGAATCCCTTTTGCTTCCTCAACAGTAATAACACCCTCATTACCAACTTTTTGCATTGCTTTTGAAATCATATCTCCAATTTCCTTTTCACCATTTGCAGATATAGTTCCAACTTGAGCCACTTCTTCGTTAGCTTTTACTTTTTTTGAAGTTTTTTTAAGACTTTCGATTACACTTTCAACAGCTTTATCAATACCTCTTTTTATGTCCATTGGATTCATTCCTGCTGTCACATATTTGATACCTTCTCCAACTATTGCTTGAGCTAAAATACTTGCAGTTGTAGTTCCATCGCCAGCATTATCGTTTGTTTTACTGGCAACTTCCTTAACCATTTGTGCTCCCATATTTTCAAACTTATCTTCAAGCTCAATTTCTTTAGCAACTGTTACTCCATCTTTAGTAGTTCTTGGAGCGCCATATGATTTGTCAATTACTACGTTTCTTCCTTTAGGACCAAGAGTTGTTTTTACTGTATTCGCTAGTGTATCAACTCCTTTAAGCATTTTTGCTCGAGCTTCATTATTAAATTTTATTATCTTTGGCATCTATATCTCCTTTTATAATTATTTACTTTTTGTGATACCCATAATGTCAGACTCTTTCATTATGCTGTATTCTTTACCGTCGATTTTAACCTCTGTTCCAGACCACTTTCCAAATAAAACTCGGTCGCCAGCTTTAACATCCATTTTTACAATTTTTCCATCTTCGGTTTTTGCGCCATTACCCACAGCAACGACCTCTCCCTCTTGAGGCTTTTCTTTTGCGGTATCTGGTATAATAATTCCACCCTTGGTTTTTTCCTCACTATCAAGGACTTTAATG
>CACFTH010000001.1:10000-173424 GCA_902569185.1 uncultured Pelagibacteraceae bacterium | reverse complement strand
AAATCATTTCAGCATACTTTGGCATTATTTCATCTTTTTCATGCATCGTTTTTTTATCTAAAGTTACTGACTCTATCGCTCTATGTGCTATCATCAAAAGAGTTCCACCTGGAGTTTCGTAAACCCCTCTTGATTTTATTCCAATAAATCTATTTTCAACTAAATCAACTCTTCCAATTCCGTTCTTACCTGCAAGTAAATTTAATTTTTGGAGCAGTTTGGCTGGAGACAATTTTTTATTATTTACTGATATTGGATCACCTTTTTTAAATCCTATATTTACATAAGATGGTTTACTAGGAGCTTTCTCAGGAGAAACTGTTCTTTGAAAAATATATTCTGGTGCTTGTTTTCTTGGATCTTCTAATACCTTACCTTCTGTTGAGGTGTGATAGAGATTATCATCAACAGAAAAAGGCGGCGCACCCTTTTTATCTTTTGGTATTGGTATGTTATGTTTTTTTGCATATTTTATTAAATCAGTTCTGGATTTTAATTTCCAAATTCTCCAAGGTGCAATTACTTTTATCTTTGGTCCAAAGTAATAATATCCAAGCTCAAATCTTACTTGATCGTTTCCTTTTCCTGTTGAACCGTGTGATACTGCAAATGCTTTAAATTTTTTAGCAATAGCAATCTGTCTTTTAGCAATCAAAGGTCTTGCAATCGAAGTTCCTAATAAATAAACACCTTCATATAATGCGTGACCTCTAATCATTGGATAAACATAATCTTTAACGAAAGTATTTTTTAAATCCTCAATAATTATGTTTTTTACACCTAATCTTTTTGCATTTTTGATAATTTTACTTTTGTTTATTTCTTGTCCAATGTCAGCAGTGTATGCAATAATTTCTGAGTTATAATTTTCTTGAAGCCATTTTAAAATTATAGAGGTGTCTAGCCCTCCAGAGTAAGCTAAAACAATTTTATTCTTTTTTTTAAGCACAACTTTTTCTAGCGGTATTATAAGCTTTAGTGAAACCCATCATGGAATACATATCTTTTGTTTCTGTGCCTGTACTTGTTCTCGCCGTTACAGATAATTTTGAAGCTTTCTTCATAGTTTTTATAAGATTGAATTCCTCTTCTCCATCGATCAACCATGCAAAATTTCCTTGTGAAAAAAACAAAAATTCATTTTTTCCTGATTTTGCTATTACTGAAGATTTTTTATACATATGGCCGCTAGTTACGCTAAGCTCATTCTTAATCTTTTCATTTTTTCTGAAAGTCACGAAAAGTCTTGATGGATCTCTTTTTAAATTTTTTGGAGCTCTATCTAAAGGAATAGTTTGTGCAAAACAAATTTTTCCGTTACTACCATTATAAGTAAAAGCTTCCCAGCTTTTATATTTACCGATACTTTTTGGTTGATCACTAAAAGCATTTGATGAAAACAAAAAAGTAAATAATATTAATAGAACCGAAATTTTTTTCATTTTTTAAATTTAGACTGATAATTCAATTTATACAAATTTTTAATCTTTTCAATAGTTGTTTAATTAAGGTGCGGGATTTGGAATTTTTTCATGAATTAAGTTTATTTCATGCATAATATTTTCTTCCAAGCCTATATCTATACTATCTATATTTTCTTTTAATTGCTCCATGGTTGTTGCCCCAATAATGTTACTAGTTACGAAATCTCTTGAATTTACAAAGGCAAGAGAGAGTTGTGATAAAGAAATTTTATATTTTTGAGAAATTTTGAAATATTCATCAACCGCTTCGTAGGTTCTTTCATTGTGATACCTTGGATAATTTTCGTAAAATAGATCTAATCTTGAATTTTTTGGGATTTCTTTGTTTCTGTATTTTCCAGTTAGATAACCAACCGCTAATGGAGAATATGCCAAAAGGCCAGCCTTCTCTCTCATTGAAATTTCTGACATTCCAATCTCGTAAGATCTATTTATTAAACTGTATGGATTTTGGACTGAAACTACTCTTGGTAATTTCTGCTCTTTAGCTATCTCTAAAAATTTTGAAAAACCCCATGGGGTCTCGTTTGATAAACCTATATATTTAATTTTTCCTTGATCAATAAATTTTTTTAAAGTTTTTAAGATACTTTCAAAACTATTCCATGATTTTTCATTAATATTGTGTTCATAATCTAAATCACCAAAATAATTAGTATTCCTTTCGGGCCAATGAAGCTGATACAAATCAATATAGTCTGTTTGTAATCTTTTGAGACTTTTATGTAGTGCATCCTCAATACTTTCTGGAGAGTATTGCGAACCCCCGCCTCTGATCCATTTTAAACCTGGACCAGCAATTTTACTTGCTAAAATTATTTTTTTTCTATTTTTTCTAAGTTTAAACCAGTTGCCAATTATTTCTTCTGTTTTGCCATAAGTTTTTGCTTTTGGTGGAATAGCATAAAGCTCAGCTGTATCGAAAAAATTTACCCCTCTTTCTAGAGCGTAATCCATTTGTTCAAAACCTTCTTCTTGAGTATTTTGTTCTCCCCAAGTCATTGTACCTAAACAAATGAGGCTTACTTTTAAATCAGTATTCCCAAGTTTTTTAAACTTCATAAATTCCTTTATTTATTGATTTTTTAAAGCAATTATTGACTATTGAAAAGTCATTAAAAAATCATATATTAATTTCATGGCTATAAATAAACAAACTACAACAGCAAGATCTTCAGCATCAGAAGCTTTAATTGACCAGGGTTTAAGAGCTTACATGCTTCGAGTTTACAATTATATGGGTTCAGCCCTGTTGGTAACAGGTATAGTAGCCTTACTAACTTTTAAATTTTCTGTAATTTCTTTATCACCTTTAACTTTGTCACCACTAGGTAATTCCCTTTATAATTCTGGTTTAGCTTGGGTTGTTATGCTCGCACCTCTTGGTGTAGTTCTTTATATGAGTTTTGGTATAAGAAAAATGAGTGTATCGAAAGCTCAAACGACTTTCTGGATATTTTCTGCATTGATGGGATTATCCTTGTCATCTATTTTTTTAGTTTATACGGGCACTTCTATAACAAGAGTTTTCTTTATTACAGCAGGGACTTTTGGAGCAATGAGTATTTACGGCTATACGACGAAAAGAGATCTCACTAAATTTGGATCATTTTTAATGATGGGTCTAATTGGGATAATCATTGCATCAGTAGTTAATATATTTATGAAATCTCCAATGATGTACTTTGTTATATCAATATTAGGCGTTCTAATTTTTGTTGGATTAACCGCTTATGACACTCAGAAAATAAAAAATATGTATTTAGAGGGTGATAGTAGTGAAATATCAGGAAAAAAAGCAGTAATGGGTGCTTTAACATTATATTTAGATTTCATTAATTTATTTATAATGCTTTTGAGACTTTTCGGTCAAAGAAGATAAAAATCTATTTAATTAATCTTAATCTATTCCACTCTACTTTTTTAATTAAACTGTCAAGATTTTCAGATTTTTTAACTATTAAACCGTTTCTATCCAAAATATAAAATTTTTCATCTTTTCGCTTTGGATTTAAATTTTTTGATATTCTATAAATTGGTTTATCTGATGATCTTTGATAAATATCAAATGTAACTTCTTTTTTATTTATTGATAATCCATAATCTTTCCAGTCTCCGGAAGAAACTTTTTGAGCATATAGATTTAATATAGACCTAAGTTCTTTTTTGATAAAAAAAACTTCTCTTTTGTCAAAATTATTATTTATTACAAGACGTAACTTATTATTCATCTACTTTGTGCCTTTTAATTAATGGTAACTGAAAAATAGTAAATAATAGAGTAATTGGTAAGATGCCCCATACTTTAAAATTTATCCAAAACTCTTCCGTTTGTGTTCTCCATACAAATTCATTTAGTATTGCTAAAAAAACAAAAAAAGAAGCCCATCTAAACATTAGTTTATCCCAACCTATATCCTCTAATTTAATAGAGCCACCTAAAAATAATTGAAGAAAATTTCTTTTAAAAAATAATTTTCCTATTAATAAACCTACTGCAAACAAAATATTTATAATTGTAGGCTTTAAATATATAAAAATTGGATTTTTAAAAAAAATAGTGAGCCCTCCGAATATAGTTACCAGTATTGCTCCTAAGAGAGGAATATAAGGTATTTTTTTTTCTAAGTAGTAAACGATAATTACCGCAACTATTGTTGCAACTATGAGCGGCGGTATAGCTACCTGTAAATCTTTACCCCCTCTATAATACACAATAAAAAAAATTAGTAGTGGACCAAAATCTGTTAGTAGTTTGATAAAAGATTTATTCACAAGAAAAAGCTATCATAAAAGAAATTTAATTTAAATTTAATATATTGATTTTATCAAAAATGTTACTATGTTTACTTAATGGATTCAAAAAAAGCTAAATTTTCAATTGGAAATATTGTTAAACATAGACACTTTAATTTTAGGGGTGTAATTTACGACGTTGACTTTGAATTTAATAATTCTGAGGAATGGTATCAATCGATCCCAAAAGATGTTAGACCGAGAAAAGATCAGCCATTCTATCATTTATTGGCCGAGAATAATGAAATTACTTATGAAGCGTATGTTTCTGAACAAAATTTAATAACTGATAACTCGAAAGAACCAATCAGACATCCTTTAGTAGATGAGTTCTTTTCAGAAAAAAGGGGATCGGTTTATTATAAACCGTCTAATTAATTCGTTTTGCCACAAATTTAACAAGATTCTCTCAAAACTCCGACTAAAATCTCAAATAGTTTAATAGTGTTAGTGTCTAGTTGGGGTCATTTCTTACTTCCTTATCTCCCTCAGATTTCAACTAGACCAACAAAATGTACCATTCTCAAATTAATTAAAATCAGATAAATAAAAAAGGATGATTAAATTTTTAAATCCTAGTTATGTTTTTAAACTTTCAGGAAAGCTTTTGAGTCTTTTCAAAGCCGTCTTACTTCCAATTGTAGTTGTTGGACTAATTTTTTCACTATTTTTATCTCCTAAAGATTATATTCAGGGTGACACAGTAAGAATTATGTATATTCATGTACCTTCAGCTTGGATTTCTTTACTAAGTTTTGCAGCGATAAGTTTTTTCTGTATTCTTAATTTTTTATTTAAATTAAAGAATGTTACATTGATCTACAAAAGTCTTGCGCCTATCGGTCTTACTTTTAATATTATAGCAATCGTTACAGGATCTATTTGGGGACAACCAACATGGGGTACTTGGTGGGCATGGGATGCAAGATTAACGTCAATGCTAATTTTAATGTTTTTTTACATTGCTTTCATATTTTCATATAAATTTATAAATAATTCAGATAGGTCAATTAAAGCTTGTACTCTAATATCTGTATTAGGCTTGATAAATCTAGTTATTATAAAATACTCCGTTGAGTGGTGGTCAACCCTACATCAACCCTCAAGCATTAGTCTTACTAGGGAAACAACAGTGCATTTTTCAATGCTAATTCCACTGGGGCTTATGTTATTCGCGCTTATTATGTATGTTGCGGTAATTTTTCTAATGAAATATAGAATAGAAACAATTAGAATTAAGAGAAAAGGTATAAGAAAACTATGAGTTTTGAAATTTTTTTAATGGATGGATACGGTGTATACGTGTGGTCTTCATTTGGATTTACATTCTTAGTTTGTCTATTTTTGTATATACGAACAAAAAAAACTCTTAAAAAATTAGAAAAAGACTTCATAAAAGAAGCGCAAAATCTTCCTGAGGAACAATTCGAAGACATAAGAAAACAAAAAATTGCCAAGGAGATTTTAATTTCACACTCAAGAAGTTAATCCAGCATTTCTGAAATGCTTTTTAAAAAGGTAAAAATTAGATTATCAATCTTACTAACTCTTTCAGCTATCAGTGTATTTTTAATTTTTTTAGTATTTAAAGTTTTGGAAGATAATGTTTTATATTTTTATTCCCCTTCAGAAATAAAAAATACTAACGACTTAAATTTAAATAAAAAAATTAGAGTTGGCGGTATGGTAAAAAAAGGTTCCATTCAAAGCAATGAAACTGAGATAAAATTTGTAGTTACAGATTTAAACAATGAAATAATTGTTAGCTATTCTGGAACTGTTCCAGCTCTTTTTGCGGAAGGAAAAGGTGTGGTTGCGGAAGGGAGATTAAGAGATAAGAAATTTTTTATTGCAAAAAGAATTTTAGCAAAACATGATGAAAATTATATGCCACCAGAATTAAGAGGAAATTTAAATAAAGATGCTAAGTAAACTAGGTATATTATTTATAATTGGAACATTATTTACAAGTCTATCAATAATATTTTTAACATTTAAGGAATTAAAAGCTATAGATAATTTAATACCTTCAAAAATTTATAAATTTTCTTTATTTCAACTATTTTTTTCTATCTCAAGTTTTTTTGTACTTTTATTAGCCTATATTCTATCAGATTTTTCTTTAGTGAACGTTTATGAAAATTCTCATTCTAATAAGCCTTTATTTTACAAAATTTCAGGTACCTGGGGAAATCATGAAGGAAGTTTATTACTATGGATTAATATTTTGGTTTTATTTTCTTCTCTTTTTTTATTTTTAACTAAAAATAGTGATAAAAGTTTTAAAATTTTAACTCTATTGTTCCAAAATTTATTGATTATTACTTTTCTTATTTTTTTATTGACCAATTCAAATCCATTTTCTGAATTATTTCCAGTCCCGTTAGAAGGTTTAGGTTTGAATCCAATTTTACAAGATCCAGCTTTAGCAATTCACCCTCCTTTACTTTATATTGGTTTTGTTGGCTCATCTATTTACTTTTCAGCAGCCTTAGCAGCTTTAATTTCAAAAATTGACTCACAATCATTTGCAATCTCTATTAAATCTTGGGTTTTAGTTTCTTGGTTTTTTCAAACCGTAGGAATATTAGTTGGTTCTATCTGGGCATACTATGAATTGGGTTGGGGCGGATATTGGTTTTGGGATCCAGTTGAAAATTCATCTTTGATGCCCTGGTTTGTCATGACGGCTCTTCTTCATTCAATACTAGTGTTGGAGAGAAGAATAGGACTTTATTCTTGGGTGATAGTACTAAGTATTTTAACTTTTACTATGAGTGTGACAGGAACATTTTTGGTCAGATCAGGTATTTTGAACTCTGTTCACACGTTTGCTAGCGATCCTTCTAGAGGTCTTTTTATTTTAAGTTTTTTAGTACTTATGGTTTTCTCTTCTATATTTATTTTTTTTAAATTTTCACCAAAAGAAAATAAAAAATACTCCATCTTTTCAAAAGAAGCTTTTATAATTGCAAACAACTGGTTTATGATCTTTTTTTTAGGAGTGGTTTTAATTGGAACACTCTATCCAGTTCTTCTTGATACTATTACAGGATCCAAGATATCAGTTGGGCCACCATATTATAATCTTATTTTAGCTCCTTTTTTGATACCGCTTTTATTTTTAATGACATCAGGACCAAATTATAAATGGATTTCAAACGATGTAAGGTCATTATTTAACCTAGTTTTAGTTTTATCAGTTACTTTTTTTCTAATTACCTTTTTTTTAATTAAAGAGAATAACCTTTTAATAAATTTAATATTATTTTTTTCTATTTACCTGATTACACAAACACTTTTTGATTTTTATGAAAGCTTCAAAAAAAAGAATATAAATATTTCAAGAATAATATCTCATTTAGGATTTGGATTACTTATATTCTTTATTTACATAAACCATATATTTTCAGTAGAAAATAATTTTAATTTAAAATTGGGAGAAACAAAAAAAACAGATTATTACACAATAAAATTTGTCAATTTAGAGGAGCAATCTATAAAAAATTACAAATCTATTATTGGTTATTTCAATGTCTCAAACAAAAAAAACTTCACTTCAAAAGAACTTAGACCTGAAATAAGAGTTTACGACAAGCCTTTTACTATTACCTATGAGGCCTCAATAAATTCTAATTTATTTTCAGATACTTACCTGACCATGAGCAATATATCTGACACAGATGTATTTAATATTAAATTTCAAGTAAAACCGTTCATGAATTTGATTTGGTTATCAGTTTTACTGCTATCTTTAGGAGGAGTATTAAATTTTTTTAAAAGAAAAAAAAATGAAAAAAATTAATTATATAATTATATCTGTATTATTTTCATTACTTTTTATTGTTCTTTATCTTAGTTTAGGAAATGAAAAAATTTATAATACTCAAGATTTAGTTGGAAAAAAAATATCTGAAGTAGAAATAAATTTATTCCAGTCTAATGAAACTTTTAATACTAAAGAGTTAACAAATAATGAATTTACAATTTTGAATTTTTGGGCATCATGGTGTGGTCCTTGTAGAAAGGAACATCCAAATTTAGTTAGATTAAGTAAAATTAAAAACTTAAAATTAATTGGTATTAATTTCAAAGATGAAAAAGATAATGCAAGAAATTTTTTAAGAGAAAATGGCAATCCGTTTGATATTCTTGGAGAGGATAAAAATGGAAAAAATTCTGTTAATTTTGGTGTTTATGGAATACCAGAAACAATATTAATCGACTCTGAATTAAAAATTTTGAAAAAATATATCGGTCCACTCAATATTAACGATGTAAACGAAATTAGAAAAATAGTAAAAAAATGAAAAATATAATAAAAGCTCTCATTCTATTTTTATTAATCTTTTCTCAAAGTTATGGTGATGAAAATTTAAGTAACCAAATTTTAAAAAATCTTCGATGTTTAGTTTGTCAAGGCCAGACAGTACATGATTCCAATTCTGATTTTGCTTTGACAATTAAGAGTGTTGTGAAAGATAAAATCAAAGAGGGAAATAATGAAAGAGAAATTTATACATTTTTATCTGAAAAGTATGGAGACTGGATATTATTAAATCCGCCACTTAAGAAAAGTAGCTTTCTATTATGGTTTTTGCCCTATTTACTATTTTTTTTGGGTATTATTTTTTTATTTTTCTTGATAAAAAAACCGAAAATTGGACCTTAAAAATAAAACTGTATACAATTCTTTTTTTAAATTGTAACTTTATATAAACATGAGACTTAAAATTTCTATTGTAACTTTTGTGCTTTTATCTTGTGGAATCAATCATTCATTTGCTGATGAAGCTAGATCAGGTTTTAATTTCTATACAGGTATGTTTGATTTTAGTGATGACAAAAAAAGTTCACAACTTTTTGGGATAGAACATCAAAATGAAAATTTATATAAAGATACATTAATCGGAAGAGTTTCTCCGATTACAGGAATGATGATTACACAAGACTCTGCAGCCTATATTTACACAGGTATCGAAGCAAATTATGATTTGGGACCATTTAAAATCACACCAAGTTTTGCACCAGGAATTTACAGCCAAGGCGATGGAAAGGATCTAGGACACCCTTTAGAGTTTAAAAGCGAAGTTCAAATGTCAATGGATTTAGGAGAAACTACAAACTTCGGAATGTCGTACAACCATGTATCAAACGCTAGTTTAGGGGATAAAAATCCTGGGGCCAATAGTTACATGTTTAATTTTCTAAAAAAGTTCTAATATTTAATCAATGGGTTTAAAAGATTGCCACAACTTTAGTGACTTTAGAAAACTTGCAAAAAGAAAGTTGCCATCTCCAATTTTTCATTACATAGATGGTGCAGCTGATGATGAAGTTACTTATAAAAGAAACACAGAGGCATTTAATGAAGTTGATTTAGTTCCAAATGTTTTAAGAGGCGTGGAAGAAGTTGATCTATCTACAACAATATTTGGAAAAAAATTAGATTTACCTTTTTATTGTTCACCTACAGCTCTACAGAGACTATTTCATTATCAAGGGGAAAGAGCTGTTGGACAAGCAGCACAAAAGTTTAACACAATGTTTGGTGTTTCATCATTGGCAACGGTAAGTGTTGAGGAAATTTCATCGCTTGTTAATACTCCAAAATTATTTCAGTTTTATTATCATAAAGATAAAGGGCTAAACAATGCAATCGTAGAAAGAGTTAAAGCTGCAAAATTTGATGTTATGGCACTAACCGTGGATACGATAACTGGAGGTAATAGAGAAAGAGATCTAAGAACTGGGTTTACATCACCACCTAAACTTACACTTTCAAGTTTGATTAGTTTTGCAATTAAACCAATGTGGGGAATAAATTACGTCACAAGAGGAAAATTCGAATTACCTCACCTTCAAGATCACGTGAAGGAGGGAACTAGTACTGCTACATCTGTCGGAAATTATTTTTCAACAATGCTAGATCAATCAATGAATTGGAAGGATGCTGAAAATCTTTGTTCTAAGTGGGGAGGGCATTTTGCTCTAAAAGGAGTTATGAGTGTTGAAGATGCAAAAAGAGCAGTTGATATTGGATGTTCTGGAATTATGGTTTCAAATCATGGAGGTAGACAACTAGACGGGGCTAGATCTCCTTTCGATCAATTAGCAGAAATTATCGACGCTGTTGGAGACAAAATAGATGTAATTTGTGAAGGCGGTATTCAAAGAGGAACACATATGCTTAAAGCTTTATCAATGGGAGCTAAAGCCTGTGCAGGCGGGAGATTATATCTTTACGCTCTTGCAGCAGCTGGTCAAGCTGGTGTTGAAAGAGCTCTTAACCAGTATCGCGTTGAACTTGAGAGAGATATGAAACTTATGGGTTGCACTAAGATAAGCGACTTAAGTAGAAAAAATTTAAGATTTAGAAAATGAGCCTAAAAGATTGTTATAATTTTGATGATTTTAGAAAGTTGGCAAAAAGAAATCTACCAGCACCAATTTTCCACTATATTGACGGTGGTTCAGATGATGAATCTACTTTAAAAAGAAATACCGAAGCTTTTTCAAAATGCGATTTGGTTCCAAGTATACTCACAAGTGTAGGAGAGCCTGATATGACTACTGAGGTTTTTGGTGAAAAAATAAATATGCCACTTTTTTTATCACCAACCGCAATGCAAAGACTTTATCATCATGATGGAGATAAAGCGAGTGCGAGAGCTGCCGAAAAACTTGGAACAATTTATAGCATGTCAACTATGGCAACCACATCTATAGAGGAAATCTCAAACGTATCAGGTGGTCCTAAGATGTTTCAACTTTATATTCATAAAGACAAAGGCTTGACAGATAATTTAATTGACCGTTGTAAGAGGTCAGGATTTAAAGCTATGTGCTTAACTGTTGATACAGTTGTAGCAGGAAATAGAGAAAGAGATCATAGATGGGGATTTACAACGCCACCAAAATTAACTCTTAAAAGTTTGTTAAGTTTTGCAATGCATCCAATGTGGTCAATAAATTATTTAACTCATGAGAAGTTTCAATTAGCAAATGTTTCTCATTTTACAAAAAAAGGTAGCAGTATTGCAAAAGGAGTAATGGAATATATTAACGAACAATATGATCCGAAGATGAACTGGGCAGATGCTGAGTATTGTATTAAAAGATGGGGAGGTCCGTTTGCGATTAAAGGGGTAATGTCAGTTGAAGATGCAAAACGTGCAGTTGAAATTGGAGCATCTGCAATAATGCTATCTAATCACGGCGGCAGACAACTTGATGGCTCAAGATCTCCTTTTGATCAACTACCAGCAATTGCAGAGGCAGTTGGTGGAAAGCTAGAGATCATTTTAGATGGAGGTGTCAGAAGAGGCACTCATGTTTTAAAAGCTTTATCTTTAGGGGCTACTGCTTGTAGTTTTGGAAAAGGTTATTTATTTGCTTTAGGAGCAGGAGGTCAAAAGGGGGTTGAAGCTTTGTTGCAAAGAATGCATGATGAGATAAGACGTGACATGATATTATTAGGGTGTAAAACAATTAAGGATTTAAAAAAAACAAATATTGCTTATAGATAATTATGAAACTAGCAAAAAGTTTAGATAGATTAGGTACAGAGACTGCTTTTAGTGTTTTAGCTGAAGCAAAAAAACTTGAAGCTAAAGGTAAGCCGATGATTCATTTAGGATTAGGACAACCTGATTTTAAGACTCCCAAACATATTGTAGATGCAGCAAAAAAAGCTTTGGATGATGGTCATCACGGATATGTTTTATCAAATGGAATTCTTGAATGTAGACAAGCAGTAACAAGAAAAATCAAAAAACTTTATAACCAAGATATCGATCCAGAGCGAATAATAATTATGCCAGGTGGAAAGCCAACCATGAGCTATGCAATTCAGTGTTTTGGAGAGCCAGGCGTTGAAATAGTCCACCCAACCCCTGCATTTCCAATCTATGAGTCTATGATAAATTTTACTGGAGCAAAACCAGTTCCATACGATTTAACCGAAGATAAAGATTTAAAATTTAAACCTGAGAAAATTTTATCCTTGATAACTGAAAAAACAAAATTACTCATTTTAATTAATCCAAATAATCCAACAGGTAGCTTTGTTGACAAATCAGACATTGATGTTTTAGCTGAGGGATTAAAAAAACATCCTCATGTAACAATTTTAAGTGATGAAATTTACAGTAGACAAATTTTTGACAGAAAAGAAATGCCTACTTTTTTTAATTATCCTGAATTAAGAGAAAGATTAATTGTTCTTGAAGGTTGGAGCAAAGCTTATTCTATGACTGGATGGAGATTGGGTTGGAGTTTCTGGCCAAAAAATCTTGTGGAGCATGTAAATAAATTGGTGATAAATAGTGTTTCATGTGTAAATGCAGCCGCTCAATTCGCGGGTATCGCTGCTCTTGATGGGCCGGACGACTCAATTAAAGAAATGATGAGAAAATTTTCAATAAGAAGAAAATTAATTCATGAAGGTTTGAATAATTTACCTGGAGTAGAATGTAGTTTGCCTGGTGGTGCGTTTTATGCTTTTCCAAAAGTAATTGGAACAGGTATGAATGGTGCAGAGTTTGCTAAAAAATGTATGCACGAGGCAGGGGTAGCTATTGTGCCTGGTACTGCATTTGGAAAAACAGCACAGGATTATGTTAGATTTAGTTTTGCAGCTTCTAGCGATAATATTTCACAGGCTTTAGAAAAAATCAAAAAGATGCTTAGTTAATTAAGCTATATTTTTTCTATATAATTTAATAACATTATAGAAAAAATGAATGAACAGATACAATCAGAATTAAAAAAAATTTTTAACGGTAGGTTTTCCACCTCAGTATCTACTAGAACTAACTATGCTAGAGGTGAGGATACCTATGATCCAGTGCTTTCAAAAGCAGTAGTATTTCCAGAAACAAATGAAGAGGTTTCAAAAATTTTAAAACTTTGTGACCAACACAAGGTTCCAGTTGTTCCATTTGGTACTGGAACGTCATTAGAGGGCAATGTTGTAGGTAATGATAAAGGAATAACAATCTCATTAGAAAAAATGAATAAAATTTTAAGTGTAAATGTTGAGGACTTTGATTGTAGAGTCCAAGCTTGTGTTACTAAAGAACAATTAAATGATTATTTAAGAGAGGATGGAGTTTTCTTTCCTATTGATCCTGGAGCAAACGCTGCAATAGGAGGCATGGCTTCAACATCAGCTTCAGGGACAATGGCTGTAAAATACGGAACTATGAAAACTGTGATTACAGGTCTTACAGTAGTTTTACCAAATGGTGACATAATTAATACTGGTAGCAGAACAAAAAAAACTTCAGCTGGATACAATTTAACTAATTTATTTATTGGATCAGAGGGAACACTTGGTATCATTACTGAAATACAATTAAGATTATCACCTATCCCAGAAAGTATTATGAGTGCAGTATGTCATTTTGCTAACTTAGAAGACGCTGTTCAAACCGCACAACAAGTAATTCAGTATGGTGTACCAATTGCTCGAATTGAAATGCTAAACAAAGAACAGATGGACATAAGTATTAATTATTCTAAGTTAAAAGACATGAAAGTTTTACCTACATTGTTTTTTGAATTTCATGGATCAGAGACCTCAAATAAAGAGAATATCAAAGTAGTTGAAGAGATATCTAAAGAAAATAAAGGTAGTGCTTTTAAATGGGCAAAAGATTTAGAGGAAAGAAATAAATTATGGCAAGCTCGTTGGGATATATATTATTCTGTAAAAGCATTAATTAAAAATGGTAGAGTTTATTCAACAGATGTTTGTCTTCCAATTTCTAAAATAGTCGAATGTGTAAAATTTGCAGAAGAGGTGACAAAAAAATTTGGTCTTAGAGCACCAATGGTTGGTCATTTAGGCGATGGAAATTTTCACGTCGTTTTACCTTATGATCCCGAAAAAAAAGAAACATATAAAAAAATTAGGGAGTTTAGTGATTTATTAATTAAAAAAACATTGGAATTAAATGGAACAATTACTGGAGAACATGGTATAGGGCTCCATAAAAAAGAATATCTTCTTAAAGAACATGCAGACAATATACCGGTTATGAAATCTATTAAACGAACTCTTGACCCAAATAATATTATGAATCCTGGTAAAATTTTTGATCTTAATTAAATTTTAATGAAAAAAATTCTTGTAACTAGAAAATTATTGAGATCTTGTGAAGATAAAGCTTCAAAACTATTTAATTCTCATTTTAACTCAAATGACGAGTTGTATTCCCAAAAAAAATTAATTGAATTAAGCAAAGGTTGCGATGGCATATTATCTTCACTTACAGACAAAATTGATGAGGCAACAATTAAAAAACTTCCTGAAACAATAAAAATAATATCAAATTTTGCTGTTGGTTTTGGAAATATTGATATTGAGGCAGCAAAAAAAAGAAATATTATTGTCACAAATACACCAGATGTTTTAACTGATGCAACCGCCGAAATTGCCATGTTATTAATTCTTGGAGCATGCAGAAGAGCTAACGAAGGAATTAATTGGGTTAAAAAAGAAAACTGGAAATGGTCTGCAGATTTTTTAATTGGTAAGCAACTTACAGGATCGAGACTTGGTATTCTAGGCATGGGAAGAATCGGAAGAGCTTTAGCAAAAATAGCAAAAAGTTTTGGAATGGAGATACACTACAGAAATAGAACTAAATTAGGTAAAGACCAAGATATGGGTGCTACTTTTCATGAAAGTATCAAAAGTTTGTTCTCTGTTTCAGATGTATTATCAATTTGTTGTCCTGCTACAAAAGAAACTAAAGACATAATTAATAAAGAAACTTTAGAATATTTTCCAACCGGCGCAATAATAACAAATGTTGCAAGAGGAGATATGATTGATGATGAGGCCATGGTTCAAGCATTAGTAAGTAGAAAAATATATGCTGTAGGTTTAGATGTTTACAAAGGAGAACCTAAAATACACCCTGAATATCTAAAACAACCAACTGCATTTATATTGCCTCATCTTGGCAGTGCTACCAAAAAAACTAGAACTGCTATGGCAGATCTTGCGATTGACAATATCAACGAATACTTTGAAACAGGAACATCCAAAAATAAAGTTAATTAGCACAATCTACAATTGAATCTTAATAAATTTTCTTAATTCTGCTCGAGACTCTCAAATCTATTTGTGCTTAAATAATTCGTCTAGTTAATTAACTAAGGGAGACAAATATGTCTAAAAAAGAAAAAACGTTGAAGAGAGTAAAAACTCCTTCAAGACGTAAGTTCTTTAAAGCAGCAGCAGCAACTGGTGCAGCAGCGGCAGCAACTATTGCAATGCCGAATGTAGCATTTGGTGCTCCTAAAACTTTAAAGATGCAAGCAGCTTGGCCTTCTGGAGCTAATATATTCTTCGAAATGGCTGGCGACTTTGCAAAAATGGTAGGCGACATGTCAAATGGAGAATTGAAGATTGATCTTCAACCAGTTGGCGCTGTTGTTAAAACATCTGAAATCGGTCAAGCGGTAAGTTCAGGAGTTCTAGATATGGGACACTGGGTAACTGCATACTGGTACGGAAAAAATCCAGCAGCATCATTGTTTGGAACAGGACCTTCGTACGGAATGTCATCTCAAGAAGTTATGGGATGGATTGAGTACGGTGGAGGAAGAAAACTTTATGAAGAAACACTTTCTAAAGTTGGCTTCAACTATGTTGGTCTTTTCCATATGCCAATGCCAGCACAGCCATTTGGTTGGTTCAAAAAGAACGTAACTAAAGTGTCTGATGTTAAAGGTATGAAATATAGAACAGTTGGTCTAGCGACTAACGTATTAACAGCTATGGGAATGGTTGTAAGACAACTTCCAGGTGGAGAAATTCAGCCAGCTATGAAAACTGGTTTGATCGAAGCTGCGGAGTTTAATAACCCAACATCAGACTCACAGTTTGGTATGCAAGACGTATCTAAGTATTATCACTTAGGTAGCTTCCACCAATCTCAAGAGATGTTTGAAATTCCTGTGAACACGAAGACATTTAATGGATTAAGCCCACAACATCAGGCTATTCTAAAAAATGCTGCGTATGCTGCGAATACAGACAACTATTTTAAAGCGTTAGTGAGATACTCAGCTGACTTATCTAAGTTGATGAATCAACATAAAGTAAATGTTTATCAAACTTCAGATGAGATCTTAGCTCAACAATTAAAAGGATGGGACAAAGTTATAGGTGACTTTGTTAAGAAAGATCCTTTCTTTGCAAAAATTGTTGCTTCTCAAAAAGCTTACGCTAAAAGAGTAATGAAGTACCTATTGATGAACCAGCCTAATTACAGACTGGCTTATGAAAATGAGTTTGGTGCTTTAGCAAAAGTTAAAATTTAGTAGCTTTTTAAAAATTAAAGGGGGCTTATTGTGGCCCCCTTTTTTTATGGTAATAACAAAAAAATTATAATAAATTATATTTATGAGGGGATTCATTAGTTTTGCAGACCATCTAAGTACATCTGTCGGAAAAGCTTTTTCTTGGTGCATAGTAATATTAATGGGCGGAACTTGTTATGAAGTTGTGATGGCTTATGCATTTAATGCCCCTACTTTATGGAATTTTGATTTTAGTTTACAAATGTATGGCGCAATATTCATGATGGCTGGTGCATATACACTTTCTACAGAGGCTCATGTAAGGGGAGATGTACTTTACAGATTATTTAAACCTAAAACACAAGGTTACATCGATTTAGTTTTATACTTTATTTTTTTCTTTCCAGGTGTATTTGCTTTGGCATTTTATGGATATGAGTACGCCGCTCTTGCTTGGAAAATTAAGGAGACAAGTTGGAACAGTCCTGCACAAATTCAAATTTACATGGCAAAGTCTTTGATACCTGCAGCAGGTCTTTTATTAATCATACAAGGTGTTAGTGAAGTTTTCAGATCAATAATTTGTATACAAACTGGTCATTGGCCAGCAAGAATGGTAGTCGCAGAGGAAACAGAAAAAATATTAATGAGAACTTCTCAAGACGAGGATCAAAAAGATGTTATTTAGCTTAACCAATCCTGAGATAGCAATACTTATGATGGCAATATTTCTTTTTGCTGTGCTATTAGGATTTCCAATTGCATTTACATTAATGGCAATGGGCGTTGGATTTGGTTATTACGCTTACTACGATCCAACTAGAATGGAGCATCTATTTGACAATAGGATTTTCCAACTTTTTGTCCAGAACACTTATACAGTAATGGACAATACAGTTCTTACAGCAGTTCCGTTATTTTTATTTATGGGATACCTTGTTGAGAGAGCAGGTATAGTCTCAAGATTGTTTTTTGCCATTCGTTTAGCTTCACATGGTTTACCAGCATCTATGGCAGTTGCAGCTTTGATAACTTGCGCTTTATTCTCAACAGCAACCGGTATAATCGGAGCTGTTGTGACTTTAATGGGCCTTCTAGCTTGGCCGGCAATGATTAAAGCAGGTTATGATAAAAAATTTGCTTCAGGAGTTATTTGTTCCGGTGGATGTCTTGGAATATTAATCCCACCGAGCATCATGCTCATCGTTTATTCTGTAATCGCACAATTATCACCACTAAGATTGTTTGCAGCAGCAATTTTACCTGGGTTAATGTTAGCTGGACTTTATATACTTTATGCAGTTACAAGAGCATATTTTAATCCATCTATTGCTCCAAAACCACCAGCAGAGGATATACCTCCCCGTTCAGTAATCTTGAAAGAGGTATTAGTTTCTTTTCTTCCGTTGTTTTCATTAATTATTTTAGTTTTAGGAACTATTCTTGGAGGTTTAGCTACCCCAGCAGAAGCTGCAGCTGTAGGAGCATTTGGAGCGCTGGTTTTATCTTATTTTTACAAAACTCTTAAATGGAAAAATTTTAAAGAGTCAGTATTTTTAACCGCTAAAACTACTGCAATGATTATGTGGTTATTTATAGGATCATGGACATTTGCATCAGTCTTTTCATATTTAGGTGGTCATGAAGTATTTGAACATTTTTTTAAATCAATGAACCTACAGCCATGGCAATTTTTAATTATAACCCAATTAATTATTTTTCTTCTTGGGTGGCCTTTAGAATGGACAGAAATATTAATTATATTTGTTCCAATATTTTTACCGCTCGTTGAATTTTTTGGAGTAAACCCTTATTTCTTTGCAATGCTAATAGCATTAAATTTACAAACATCTTTTTTAACTCCTCCGATGGCTATGTCCGCCTATTATCTAAAAGGAGTGCAAACCAAAAATGTGGAATTACTGGAAATTTTTGGGGGCATAATGCCTTTCTTACTAATTGTAATTTTTGCTATGTTTTTGATGTATATGTTTCCAGGCATAGCTCTTTGGTTACCTGACTTACTTTTTGCAAATTAAATAATTTATGAGCAATGTTCTATCAATCTCAGCTATTGAATTAGTGGAGAAACTAAAAAGTGGTGAAATATCGTGTGTAGATGCTTGCAAAGAATTCATAAAGAGGATTGATAAGTTTGATAAAGAGGTAAAAGCTTGGGCATTTTTTGATAAAAAACTTTTATTGGAAAAAGCTGAGGAAAAAGATGAGTACAGGAAATCAGGTAAACCTCTAGGACCATTACATGGCTTACCAATTGGAATAAAAGATATTATTGGAACTCAAGATATGCCAACAGAATGTGGAACAGTTTTAAGAAAAGGAATATCAGAGAGTGCAGACGCAGAGGTAGTGAATCTTTTAAAAATTTCTGGAGCAATAATAATGGGAAAGACAGTTACAACTGAATTTGCTTATTTTGACCCAGGAAAAACAACTAATCCTCATGATAAATCAAGAACCCCTGGAGGATCTTCAAGTGGTTCAGCAGCTGCAGTTGCAGCACACATGACTCCTTTATCAGTTGGAACACAAACAAAAGGATCGATTATTCGTCCAGCATCCTACTGTGGGGTTGTAGGATATAAACCCTCTTTTGGTTTAATTTCTAGAAATGGTATTTTAAAACAATCATCCAAATTAGATCATGTTGGTGTTTTTGGAAAAAATGTTGAAGATGTTGCTCTGATATCTAAATGTTTAATAAAAAAAGATTTATACGATAAAGATACGATACATTATTCAGCTGACAAAATGTTAGAAGAATGTAAAAAAGGCCCGCATTTCGATCCTAAGTTTATATTTTATAAAACCTCTAATTGGAAAAATATTGGAAAAGAGTCTCAAAAAGCATTTGAATTTTTAATTAAAAAATTAAAAAAAAATATAGAAGTTTTTGATGAACCTTCGTATTTTAAAGACATACATAAACACCAACAAGTTTTACATGAAACTGATATGGCAAATAGTTTTCAAAAGTATTATAAAAATTCAAAAAAAAAACTTGGAAAAAAATTAATCGAAGCAATTGAGCGTGGTATGAAATATTCTGCAAGTCAGTACACCGAGGCTAAGGATTTTATGGAACAAAGTTACAGGTCTTACAGTGAAGTTTTTGAGGATTATCATGGAGTTATTACTCCTGCATCTACTGGAGTTGCCGATAAAGGATTGAAATTTACTGGTAGTCCTGAATTTTGCACTGTATGGACTTATATGGGTTTACCATCTATATCACTGCCTTTACTTACTGGAGAAAATAACTTACCATTAGGTGTTCAACTGGTTGGTAACAAGCTTGACGATCTAAGATTTTTAGGTGTTGCAAATTGGTTAGAAAAAAAATGTAAGGATGATGAATAAATTAACAAGTATAGTTGGATGTTTTCTCGCTGTTGCTTTTTTAGTCGGGCTAGCCACTACTCTAACTAGATCAATGATGATTAGTTTTACTGACGTTCTTCCAGTTTACATTCTTATGGGCTTGGTAATTTTTATGATGATTTATGAAGCCTTCATCCAAAAAAAATAAAACAACTTTTCTTCCATTTATTCTTCTTCTAATTCAGCCAATATTTATGGCTAGTAATTTGGCAATTGCCAGAGGTGCTGTCCCTTATGTTCCACCAGCCTCTTTAGGTTTTTGGAGATGGACACTTGTTTTTGTTTGTTTGTTCCCTTTTTTTTATAAGCCAATAAAAAAAAATTTTAAATATTTAAAACCAGAATTTCTAAAACTTTTCTTTTTAGGATTTACCGGATGTTGTTTATGTAGCATATTTCCTTACGTTGCAGGAAAAACCACAACTGTTCTGAATATGTCACTAATTTATACTTCGTCTTCAATTTTTATAGTTATTTTGTCTACCTTTTTTTATAAAGAAAAAATTAACTTTCTTCAGGGTATTGGTTTTTTATTAGCGTTTATTGGAGTATTAGTTGTAATTTCTAATGGTAAATTTTCTACTTTTCTAAATTTAAACTTTGTTGAAGGAGATATTTGGATTTTAGGTGCAGCTATATCCTGGGCTTTATACTCAGTTTATGTTTTGTATTGGAAATCTAAATTTAATCTTTTTACAAAATTTACTTTAATAGCTTTTTTTGGTTCACTCTCTTTGTTTCCATTTTATCTTTATGAAGTTTTTTATTTAGGTGAAAAGTTTAGTTTAGATCTAATACCCATCTTCTGGATCACCATCGCAGCAATATCACCGGGAATAATCGCTTTCATACTTTATAGCCAAATTCAAAAATATTTGGGTGCATCAATCACAGGTTTTACATTATATTTATTTGTGGTTTATGGTGCGTTTTATGGAATATTTTTCTTTAATGAGGAACTTTTTATGTCTCATTACATAGGTGGCGTATTAGTTTTACTTGGGGTGTATTTTGCAAAAAAAATTTAAATATATGTTTACAACAGCTATTATAATTATTTTATGTTACACACTAATAGTAATCTTTGTATTTTTTTACCAAAGAAATCTACTTTATCATCCATCTGAAAATAATTATACTTCTGAAAAAATAAATTTTTCATATGAGGAAGTTTTTATTCCGACATCTGACGGTAAAAAATTAAAAGCTTGGTTTCATAAAAAAAATCTAAAACAAAAAAAAACTTTATTATTTTTTCATGGCAATGCTGGAAATTTAAATAACAGAATTTATAAACTAAATATGATAAAAAATTTTGACATAAATTTTTTAATAGTAGCATATCGAGGTTTTAGTGGTAATGAAGGTAGTCCAACAGAGGAAGGTTTGTACCAAGATGCTAGATCGGCAGTAGACTGGTTAAATAAACAAAATATTAATGATAAACAAATTATTATTTATGGAGAGTCACTCGGCACTGGCGTTTCTGCTGAAATTGCACAAAATAAAAATTTTGCTGGTGTCATATTAGAATCTCCTTTCACATCAATGGTTAATGCAGGTAAACATTATTATTTCTATTTACCAGTTTCTTTTTTACTTAAAGATAGATATGAGACTATAAAAAAATTAAAAAATATCAAAATTCCAATCTTAGTTATGCATGGACAAGATGATAAAATTGTTCCTTTCAGTATGGGTAAAAAAGTTTTTTTAGAAGCTAATGATCCCAAGTACTCATATTTTCCAAAAGATGATGATCACATGATGGAGTATAACGAAAATCTATTAGGAGCTCTTAATAAATTCTTACAATCAATATAACCAATTTTTATTATTAGGATATTTTCTTTTTAAAACTATTCTATTTATAAAAATTGACATTAAAATTATCGCTAAAGTCCCAAATATTACTGGAAACAATATGTACTCGAAAGATACATCTGTAAATAAAACTACCAAAGGGTTTGATGCTGCAGGTGGATGCATTATTTTTAAATAAATCATTAAAGTCACTGCTACTCCAACTGCTAGACCAAGTGAATAAAAATTAAATCCAATTGTTTCATTAAAAATAATTCCAACTAAAACAGAGACTAAGTGACCAAAGAAAACATTTTTTGGTTGTGCAGTTTCTAGCTCATGTAATGCAAAAACTAAAAAGACAGTTGCCCCAAAAGAGAACATTAATAATATTCCTGCCGAGGTTCTTAATGTTAAAAATGCAAGAACTCCTATGACTATCGATGCTGATATTCCTGAAATAATCGGCTCTATTTTTTTTGGTATTTTCATTTTTAATTTTTAATAAGCATTTTAGCAAAGTCTGCAGAATTAAATTGATGCAAATCTGTTTCCTTCTCACCCATGCCAACCGCAATTATTGGCAAATTAAACTTTTTAGATATAGCTAACAATATACCACCTTTTGCTGATGTATCTAATTTTGTGATTATTAAACCTGTTAAATTTGATACTTTTTTAAATTCCTCAACTTGGCTCAAAGCATTCTGACCTGTAGTAGCATCTAGTACCAAAATAGTCTTGTGAGGATACTCAGGATTTATTTTTCTAAGTACAGTAAATATTTTTTTATACTCTTCCATGAGATTCTTTTTATTTTGTAATCTTCCAGCAGTATCGATAAATGCTAAATCTAACTTATTGTCTTCAGCAAACTTCGCGGTTTTATATCCAACTGATGCAGGATCTGTTCCTAAATCTGATTTAACAAAGTCCGCTCCAATTTTTTTGGACCAAAGTTCTAGTTGTTCAACAGCCGCAGCTCTAAAAGTATCAGCAGCACCAAAAACTACTTTTTTTCCCTCATTTTTAAATAATTTGCCAAGTTTACCTATCGTTGTTGTTTTTCCTACACCATTTACTCCAGCTACAACTATGATTGAAGGAGAGCTTTTATAAAGATCATTAATTTTGCTTTCGTAAGGATTAAGCATTTTAGATATTTGCTCCCCTAAAAAATCAAATATTTCTTTTTCATCTTTAATTTCTTTTCCAATTTTCTCTTTTTTAAATCTTTCCTTAAGATCTGCAGCTATTTGAGTACCAACATCTGACTCAATAAGAAGTTCTTCAAATTTGTCCAGAAGGTTTTCATCTATCTTTTTTTTACTAAATAAATTACTAAATTTAAAATTTTCAAAAAACTTCATTATGTTTCAAAGTTAATTTTTTTAACTTCTGATACAGGGCCTGTCATAAATATATTGTCTGTTTTATCTATTTTTATATTTAAAAAACCCTCCTTAAATTTTATATCTACCTCATTATAAGCTAGTCTATTCTTGAAGGCAGCAACGGCTGTTGCGCAAGCTGCTGTTCCACATGCTTTAGTTTGTCCCGCACCTCTTTCCCAAACATTAACCGTTATATTATTTTCATCAATTACTTGAGCCATTGTTACATTTATTTTTTCAGGAAATAGGCTGTGGTTTTCAATTTTTGGTCCTATTGTTTTTAAATCATATTCAAAACAATCTTTAACAAAAAAAATTATATGTGGATTTCCTACATTTACGCAAAATCCACCTGTAAATTTATTTTTATCTATCTCTAAAGTTATATTGGCTGGATTAATTGTCTTTGACAATGGAATCTCTTCAGATCCATATAAAGGTTTTCCCATTTCAAGTTCTACTTCTAAATTTCCCACTATTTTTGCATTTAGTAATCGATTGTTTGTCTTAAGTTTTATTTCTTTTGTATTTAAATTTTTTCCCAAAAGATAAGCAACACATCTAGATCCATTTCCACATGCACTTACTTCACCTCCATCAGAGTTAAAAATTGTTATAGGAAAAGAGTTTTCTTTTTCTTTCTCTATAAAGATTACCTGATCAAAGCCAATGTTAGATCTGCTGCCCAATTCTTTAATTTTTTCTTTAGTTAAATTAATAGAATTTTTCCTTCTATCAATAATGACAAAATCATTACCCAAGCCATCCATTTTGTAAGCATTAATTGCTGTCATAATTGATTAGTATAATTATTCATTGACTTTTAAAACCCTTAATTGTAGCTTCTCGTCACTTCCGCAATGGTAGATTTTGCGGTGCCTTTAGAAATAAAGGGATCGACACTAGTCAGCGAGGGTTCGCCCACTAGTGCGATAGGTGTTGGAAAAAAGAAAAATGTTTGAGAATTTGACAAACAAATTAGAAGGAATTTTAAATAATTTAAAAAAAGCACCTTCTTTAAATCAAGCCCAAGTCGAAACTGGGCTTAAAGAAATTAGACAGGCTTTGCTGGCTGCTGATGTGGCTTTACCTGTAGTAAAAAAATTTATTGAAGATATTAAACCAAAAGCAATTGGACAAGAAATTATAAGATCTACATCACCTGGCCAAATGTTAGTGAAGATTGTTTATGATCAATTAGTAGAGGTATTAGGCAGTAAAACTGAGGGAATAAATCTAAAGGCTGTACCTCCTGCTTCTATCCTTTTGGTTGGTTTACAAGGATCTGGTAAAACTACTACAGCTGTTAAATTAGCAAAAAATCTTGAAAAGAATTTAAATAAGAAAATACTACTTGTAAGCTTAGATATTTATAGGCCAGCTGCACAAGAACAATTAAAAGTTCTTTGTGAAAAAAATAATTTAAATGCACTTCCTATAATCAAAGATCAAGTATCTGTTGATATTGCCCAGAGAGCTTTAAACGCAGCTAATCTTGCTGGAACAGATGTCATAATTTTTGATACAGCAGGTCGTACCCAAATAGATCTAAGCATGATGTCAGAAATTAAAAATATTAAAGACGCAGTTAAACCTGTAGAAACAATGTTAGTAGCAGACTCTTTAACTGGTCAAATCGCTGTAAATCTTGCATCAGAATTTGATAAAGCAATTAATTTAACAAGCATAATTTTAACTAGAGTGGACGGGGATGGTCGTGGTGGTGCAGCTTTAAGTATGAAGCAAACTACTGGAAAACCTATAAAATTTCTTGGTGTTGGGGAAAAGATAGCTGATCTTGAGTCTTTTCATCCTGATAGGCTAGCAAACAGAATTCTTGGAATGGGAGATATCGTTTCTCTTGTGGAAAAAGCTTCTCAAGACCTTGATGAAGAAAAAATAAAATTAACTGAAGAAAAAATCAAAAAAGGAAATTTTACCTTTGATGACTACCTACTTCAATTGAGACAAATGAAAAAAATGGGTGGTATGGAAGGAGTGCTTTCTCTTTTACCTGGTGTTGGTAAAGTAAAAGAGCAAATGCAAAATGCAAATATTGATGAAAAATTATTGATTTCCAATGAGGCAATAATTTTATCAATGACAAAAAAGGAAAGATCAAATCCTGATATTATAAGTGGATCCAGAAGAAAGAGAATTTCTTTAGGATCCGGAACCGATGTGCAAACGATAAACAGATTGCTTAAACAGTTTAAGATGATGTCCAAAATGATGAAAAAGATGTCAAAGGGGGGCGGTCCGCAAAGTGGAATGCCACCTGAACTTTTTAATCAATTAAAATAAAGAAAGGGAAAAATGTTAAAAATAAGACTATCGATGATTGGTGCAAAAAAAAGACCAATTTATAAAATTGTAATTGCTGACAGTAGATTTCCACGAGATGGCAGATTTATTGAAAAGGTGGGTTTGTTTAATCCGCTTTTACCTAAAGAGAAAAAGGAAAGAATTACAATTGAGGCTGAAAGGGTTAAACATTGGATAAGTAAAGGTGCAAAACCAACTTTAAGAGTGTCTAGAATTCTTGGTGAAGCTCAAATTATGCCAATGCTTAAGCCAGGAAATAATCCTAAAAAAGCTATTCCGAAAAAAGATAGAAAGAAAGATGGTAAAGAAGAGCCTAAGAAAGAAGCTCCGAAACAAGAAGCTAAAAAAGAAGAACCAAAAAAAGAAGCTCCGAAACAGGAAGCTAAAAAAGAAGAACCAAAAAAAGAAGCTCCTAAACAAGAAGCTAAGAAAGAAGAACCAAAGAAAGAAGCTCCTAAACAGGAAGCTAAGAAAGAAGAACCAAAGAAAGAAGCTCCTAAACAGGAAGCTAAGAAAATAGAACCAAAGAAAGAGGATAAAAAATAATGTCTATAATACAGAAATTAGTAAAAGTAATAAATGCAGGTGATGAGAACGGTGCAAAGGAAGTTATGCATAATGATTTTAAATTTCTCATGCATGCATCTGGAAAAACATTGTCGAAAGACGATGTAGTTAAATGGGTTGGTATGAAAGATGTCAAACTTGAAAAAGAGAGAATTCTTTTTGAAAACAATGAAGTAGGTTTCATGCACGCTATAGCAAGTTTTGCGGATGGTAACAAAGAAGCGGTTATGTCTTATTATAAATTTAAAGATGGAAAAATAGTACACCAAGAAACTGGTGCAACTAAGTTACCTAAATAAAGAAAGAAGAAAATGTGGAAGGCTCGAGTATTTACCCTATATCCTGAAATTTTTCCTGGACCATTAAGCAAGGGTCTTTATGGAAAAGCTTTACAAAAAAAAATTTGGGATTTAGAAGTTGTTGATATTCGAGACTCCGCTGAAGACAAACATAAGACAGTAGACGACACACCTTTTGGAGGAGGTAGTGGAATGTTATTGAAACCAAATGTTTTGGGAAAATCTCTAGACAGTAGGTTAAAAAAGGATGAGAGAGTTTTTTATCTTTCTCCTAAAGGTAAAAAGTTTGACCAAAAATTTGCAAAAGATCTAACTAAAGAGAAAACAATAAATTTAATTTGTGGTCATTTTGAAGGAATTGATGCACGTATTTTAAGCACAAGAAATATCGAGGAAATTAGTATTGGTGATTATATTTTATCCGGAGGTGAGTCCGCGTCATTTGTTGTTTTAGACTCTGTTTTAAGATTACTTCCAGGTGTTCTAGGTAACGAAAAATCTAAAGATGATGAAAGCTTCGAAAATGGTTTACTGGAATATCCTCAATACACAAAACCTCAAATTTGGGAAAAAAAAAGCGTTCCAGAAGTACTATTATCAGGCGATCATGCAAAAATTAAGGACTGGCGTTTATCACAATCTAAGGATATAACACGTCGCCAGAGACCAGATCTTTGGGAAAAATATTTAAATAACAAAAAAAATGAAAAATATTGAAGATATAAATAAAGCAAATTTACAAAAACTGATTGCTGGAAAAAAAATTCCTGAGTTTTTTCCTGGAGATACAATTCGTGTTGGTGTGAGAATTGTAGAGGGTAAAAGAGAAAGGGTTCAAAATTTTGAAGGTGTTTGTATTTCAAAAAAAAATAGGGATATAAATTCGTCATTTAAAGTTAGGAAGATTTCCTTTGGTGAAGGTGTAGAAAGGACCTTTGCTTTATACAGTCCTGTAATTAGCTCAATAAAAGTTATCAGATCTGGAAAAGTTAAAAGAGCAAAACTTTATTATTTGAGAGATAGAAAAGGTAAATCTGCAAGAATTGCAGAAAAAATGAAAAAAAATATTGGAATTGAAGTCGAGGTTAAAAATGAAGTTGAAATAAAAACTAATGAAATTCCATCTTCTGATAGTTCAAAAAAAAGTGTAGCTGATCCGAAAAAAGATATACCTAAACAGTCTAAAAAAGAGACAGGTAAAAAAGAAAATAAAAACCCAGAAAATTTAAAAAAATAACTCTAATGCCAAAAACTTTATACGATAAAATTTGGGATGACCATCTTGTCTTTCAACAAGATGACGGTACCTCACTATTATATGTGGATAGACACTTAGTACATGAAGTAACTAGCCCACAAGCCTTTGAAGGTCTTAGATTAAATAAAAGAAAAGTGAGAAAACCTAATTTTACTTTAGCAGTAGCTGATCATAACGTGCCCACAACAGATAGAACAAAAGGAATTCACGATCAACAGTCGAAAATTCAAGTTGATACACTTAGAAAAAATTGTAAAGAATTTGGAGTTCCTCTATTTGACATGAATGATAAGAGACAAGGCATTGTCCATATTATTGGACCTGAACAAGGTTTTACTCAACCAGGAACAATTATTGTTTGTGGAGACAGTCACACTGCTACCCATGGGGCTTTTGGTGCACTAGCTTTCGGGATTGGAACATCTGAGGTAGAACATGTACTAGCTACTCAAACTCTATTACAAAAAAAATCTAAAAACTTTTTACTTAAAGTAGATGGAAAAATACCATTAGGGGTAACAGCTAAAGATGTAATCTTAAAAATTATAGGAACTATTGGAACAGCTGGAGGAACTGGATTTGTAATTGAGTATTCTGGAGATGTTATTAAAAACTTTACTATGGAAGAGAGAATGACTGTTTGCAATATGACTATTGAAGGTGGAGCTAGAGCAGGATTAATACAACCTGACGAGAAAACCTTCAAATATTTAGAGAACAGACCTTTATCTCCAAAAAAAGATAATTGGAAAAAAGCTTTAGATTATTGGAGCAATTTAAAATCTGACAAAGATTGTAAATTTGATAAAGAAATAGTTTTAAATGGCGAAGATGTCGTTCCACAAGTTACTTGGGGAACATCCCCACAAGATGTTGTTCCAGTTAATGGATCAGTTCCAGATCCAAAAAAAGAAAAAGATAATGACAGACGTGAAGCTATGGAAAGATCATTAGATTACATGGGTTTAAAACCGAACACAAAAATGACGGATATAAAAATAGATAAAGTTTTTATTGGAAGTTGTACTAATGGAAGAATTCAGGACTTAAGAGAAGCAGCCAAATTTCTTAAGGATAAAAAAATAGCGGAACATGTAAACGCCATGGTTGTTCCTGGATCAGGTCTTGTAAAAATCCAGGCTGAGCAAGAGGGTTTGGATAAAGTATTTAAAGACTCTGGTTTTGAGTGGAGAGAACCAGGCTGTTCAATGTGTCTTGGTATGAATGAGGATCAATTAAAACCAAGAGAAAGATGTGCGTCAACATCAAATAGAAACTTTGAAGGAAGGCAAGGTCGTGGGGGGAGAACACATTTAGTAAGCCCAGCAATGGCAGCGGTAGCAGCTATTGAAGGTCACTTATCAGACGTTAGAAAATTTAATAATTAAAATGGAAAAATTTACAAAAATAAAAAGTGTACCCGCATATATTCCTTTAATGAATATAGATACTGATAAAATTATTCCTAAACAATTCTTAAAAACAATAAAAAGATCAGGTTTAGGTAAAAGTTTATTTTATGAAATGAGGTTTGATGAAAAAGGAAATCCAATAAAGGGTTTCATTTTAGACCAGGAACCTTTTAATAGTTCAAAAATCTTAATAACAGGAAAGAATTTTGGTTGTGGTTCATCAAGGGAGCATGCACCGTGGGCTTTATTGGATTTTGGAATTAGAGTTATAGTTAGCGAGAGTTTTGCTGATATCTTTTACAACAACTGTTTTAAAAATGGAATACTTCCAATTGTTGCAAAAGATGAAATTGTAAATGAGCTTAAAGACTATTCTGAGAGAAAAGAAAATATTGAAGTTAAACTTCAAGAACAAGAAATTATTTATGGAAATAAAACTTTTAAATTTGAATTAGATTCATTCAAAAAGAAGTGTTTATTAGAGGGATTGGACGATATAGCTTTATCTCTAGAAAAAACTAAAAATATTGAAAGTTTTGAGAATAAAATGTCTCAAAATAGACCCTGGTTATAAATGGCAACAAATCAAAAAAAAATATTTCTTTTACCTGGTGACGGGATAGGCCCAGAGGTTGTTGGAGAAACCAGAAAAGTTATTGATTGGTTTAATAAAAAAAAATCCCTAGATTTTAAAATTGACCAAGATCTTATTGGTGGAGCCGCAATAGATAAACACGGTGTACCAATAACTGATGAAGTATTTTATAAAGCTTTAGAAAGTGATGCAGTAATAGTTGGTGCATGTGGTGGACCACAGTACGATAAATTAGAGTTTTCTAAAAAACCTGAAAGAGCTCTTTTAAAATTAAGAAAAGAATTAAAATTATTTGCGAATTTAAGACCAGCCATTTGTTTTAAACAACTCGTTGACTCTTCAACATTAAAACCAGAAATAGTTTCAGGTCTCGATATCTTAATTGTAAGAGAATTAACAGGAGGCATATATTTTGGTGAGCCAAGAGGTGTCAAACCAATAGAAAACGGTGAACGAAGAGGAGTGAATACACACGTTTATACAACAAAGGAAATTAAAAGAATTGCCAAAGTAGCATTTGAACTAGCTGCTAAAAGAAATAATAAAGTAACTTCTTGTGAAAAATCAAATGTTATGGAGGCAGGTGTTCTTTGGAGAGAAGAAGTTCAGTCTTTAAAGGATAAAGATTATAAAAAAATCAAGCTAAACCATATGTTAGCAGATAACTGTGCAATGCAATTATTGAGAAATCCAAAACAGTTTGATGTTATTTTAGCCGATAATTTATTTGGGGACATGTTATCAGATGAAGCTGCAATGTTAACAGGTTCACTAGGTTTGCTACCATCTGCATCATTAGGAGACAAAGATAAAAATGGAAGAACAAGATCTTTGTATGAACCTGTCCACGGTTCAGCACCAGATATTGCTGGTAAAAATATATCAAACCCAATTGCAACAATATTAAGTTTCTCAATGGCATTAAAATATTCTTTAGGAATGCAAAAAGAGTCTACAATGTTAGATAAGGCTGTTGAAAAAACACTAGAAGACGGTTTAAGAACTCCAGATATAATGTCAAAAGGTAAGAAAAAGGTATCAACCTCAGAGATGGGTGATGCAATTATATCAAATTTAAATTAAAATACTTTTTAATGAACTTAGCTATAATTGGTGCCACCGGCAATGTCGGAAGAAAAACTATTGAGATTTTAGAAAAATCTAAAATTGAAATATCTAATTTATTCTTAGTGGCGTCTGCAAAAAGCGCAGGAAAAAAAATTAAATTCAAAGGAAAAGAGATAGAGATCCAGGATCTTGAAAAATATGATTTTTCAAATGCTAAAATAACTTTTTTTGCAGCTGGAAGTAAAATAGCAGAGCAATGGGCTACAAAAGCTAGCAAAAAAACTATAGTAATTGATAATTCTAAATTTTTTAGAATGGATAATGATGTTCCATTGATAGTACCAGAGGTTAATTTGGATCAATTACAGAATTACAAAAAAAAGAACATTATTGCCAATGCAAACTGCTCTACTATACAAATGGTTGTTGCTTTAAAACCTTTGCATGATCATTTTAACATTAAAAGAGTTATAGTTTCCACTTATCAATCAGTATCTGGTGCAGGGAAAGCTCCTATGGATGAGTTAATAACTCAATCAAAGGATTTTCTAGATGGAAAAAAAATTTTATCAAAAAATTTTACAAAACAAATTGCATTTAATTTGATACCTCATATTGATGAATTTGTTGATGAAGGCTATACAAAAGAAGAGTGGAAAATGATTAATGAAACAAAAAAAATTCTTGATTCAAAAATTAAAGTATCCGCAACTTGTGTTAGGGTTCCTGTGATGGTTTCTCATTCAGAGTCTATCAACGTGGAATTTGAAAAGCCATTTGATATTAAAAGTATTAAAAACATTTTAAATCAATCTAATGGTTGTAAAGTTATAGACGAAAGAAAAGATGGAGGTTACATAACCCCACTTGAAGCTGAAAACAGTTATTTAACTTTTATTTCTAGGATACGAAAAGATAGTTCAAATGATAAAGCAATTAATATGTGGGTCGTTTCTGACAATTTACTTAAAGGGGCTGCATTGAATACAGTGCAGATTGCTGAGCAATTAATTAAAAAAAATGTCTAATAAAAATAATCCATTATCTCCTCATCTTCAGGTTTATAAATGGCATATATCATCTCTTTTATCTATCTCACATAGAATAGTTGGGATAATCAATTTTATTTTAATTATTTTCATTTCTTCAATATTAATTTTTTTAGGTACAGATATTCAAATTTTTTCAAAATCTTTAATAGGAAAGTTTTTAATAGTTAGCATATGTTGGTCATTTAGTTTTCAAATCTTAAATGAAATTAGGCATTTGGCATGGGATATGGGATATGGTTTTGATCTAAAGATATCACGAATTACAGGGATACTTACTATAATTGGATCATTCGTTTTAACAATTTTGTTTTACTTAATAGGAAAAAATTTATTTTAAATGATTAGAGCAACAAAAAAATGGTTATCAATCAAAATTACTTCAGGAATACTAATTCCTTTTATGGTTTGGTTTATTTTAAATTTAGTAGGAATATTAGATGCTAACAATTCTCAATTTGTTTTATTCTTAGAAAGTTTTTCAACTAAAATAATTTTTACTTTATTCCTAATATTTGCATCAATTTTTTATACATTAACGATTAGTGAGGTTTTTGAAGACTATATAAGCAATTTTAAACTCAAAAATGCCGCAAACAGATTACTTGTTTTTTTTAGTATAATAGTCACATTAATATTAATTACTTTTTTATTTAAAATTTAAATTATGAAAGCATACAAAATTATAGATCATGAATACGATGTTGTAGTCCTAGGAGCAGGTGGCTCAGGACTAAGAGCTGCTGTCGGACTCTCAGAAGCTGGTCTCAAAACCGCTTGCATATCAAAAGTTTTTCCAACAAGAAGTCATACGTCAGCTGCACAAGGTGGAATATCAGCGGCTTTAGGAAATATGGGTGAAGATGATTGGAGATGGCATATGTACGATACAGTTAAAGGATCAGATTGGTTAGGTGATCAAGATGCAATTGAACACTTATGTAAAGAAGCCCCTAAAGCTGTAATTGAATTAGAAAAATACGGTGTGCCATTTAGTAGAACAAAAGAGGGAAAAATTTACCAGAGAGCATTTGGTGGAATGACAAAAAATTATGGAAATGAGTCTGTACAAAGAACTTGTGCAGCAGCGGATAGAACCGGTCATGCAATACTTCATACTTTATATGGTCAAGCTTTAAAACATAATACAGAATTTTTTATAGAATACTTTGCTTTAGATCTTTTAATGAAAGATGGTCAGTGTAAAGGTTTGATCGCATGGAATTTAAATGATGGAACAATACATAGATTTAGATCACACATAACTATTCTAGCTACAGGTGGTTACGGTAAAGTTTATTACACAGCTACTTCAGCCCACACATGTACAGGAGATGGAAATGGTATGGCACTCAGAGCAGGATTACCATTACAGGACATGGAATTTGTTCAATTTCATCCAACAGGAATTTACGGAGTAGGAACTCTTATATCAGAAGGTGTTAGAGGAGAAGGTGGTTATCTTTTAAACTCCAAGGGTGAAAGATTTATGGAAAAATACGCACCCAAAGCTAAAGATTTAGCTTCAAGAGATGTTGTAAGTAGGTCAATAGCAGTTGAGATAAATGAAGGCAGAGGAGTTGGTAAAAATAAAGATTATGTCAATTTACACTTAGACCATCTTGATCCAAAAGTTATAGAAGAAAGATTACCTGGAATTGCAGAGTCAGCAAAAACATTTTGTGAAGTTGACGTGAGAAAAGATCCAATACCAGTAGTTCCAACTGTTCATTATAACATGGGTGGGATACCAACTAATTATAAAGCTGAAGTTTTAACATTGAATGGAAAAGAGTCTACAGTTCCTGGTTTAATGGCTATAGGAGAGGCAGCTTGTGTGTCAGTCCACGGCGCAAATAGATTAGGTTCAAACTCATTAATAGATTTAGTAGTTTTTGGAAAATCTGCTGCAAATAGAGCTGCAGAACTTGTTAAACCTGGAACACCTCACGAAGAAATACCTCAAAGTGAAACAGATAAATGTTTAGATAGATTTGATAAACTTCGTAATGCTTCAGGTGCTACAAAAACTTCTGAATTAAGATTATCTATGCAAAGAACTATGCAATCAAAATGTGCAGTTTTTAGAACTGAAAAAACATTAAAAGAAGGAATGGATCAAATCAGAAAACCTTTTGAGGGAATGTCTGATCTTTCAGTTTCAGACAAGTCTTTATTATTTAATACTGATCTTGTTGAAACTTTAGAATTTGATAATCTTATTAGACAGGCGATGACGACAATAGACTCAGCTTATCATAGAAAAGAGAGTAGAGGAGCCCATGCGAGAGAAGACTTCAAAACCAGAGATGATAAGAAATATATGACACATACTTTAGCTTGGCAAAAAGGAAACGAAGTTAAAGTAGCTTATAGACCTGTTCATGCAAAAACATTAACAAACGATGTTCAATACTTTCCACCAAGAGAAAGAGTTTATTAATGGTTCAATTTAGCCTTCCGCAAAACTCTAAAATTTTGAAAGGCAAATACTACAAAGATAAAACTGGATCGAATAACTTAAAAAAAGTAAATGTTTATAGATGGAGCCCATCTAGTAACGAAAATCCAAGAATTGATACATTTGAAGTAGATCTTAATGAGTGTGGACCCAAAGTATTAGATGTTCTTTTTAAAATTAAAAATGAAATTGATCCTACTTTAACTTTTAGAAGATCTTGCGCACACGGTGTATGTGGTTCATGTGCAATGAATGTAGATGGAGTAAATACTTTGTCCTGTATTAAGTCTCACTCAGATATCAAAGGTGAATTAAATATTTATCCATTACCTCATTTGAAAGTAATTAAGGATTTAGTTGGTGATTTAACTACACTTTATAAACAATATGAGTCTGTCGAACCCTGGCTCAAGGCTAAAGTTGGAGAAAAAACATCTACAGAAATTAAACAGTCACAAGAAGATAGAGCAAAACTTGATGGTTATTACGAGTGTATACTTTGTGCCTGTTGTTCAACTTCTTGCCCAAGTTATTGGTGGAACGGAGATAAATACCTAGGACCGGCAGTTTTATTACAAGCTTATCGTTGGATTACAGATAGTAGAGATGAGGAAAGAAAAGAAAGATTAAAAAAAGTTGCTGATGAGCTCAAGCTGTATAGATGTCATACGATTATGAATTGTACAAATTCTTGCCCAAAAGGTTTAAATCCTGCAAAAGCAATTGGATCTATTAAAAAAATGCTTGCATCAAGCTAAAAGCTTAATTAATCATTAATAACAAAATGAATTCAATTGAGCATTTTATTAACGGTAAAACTGTAAAAGGTTCATCTAAAAGAACAGGAAAAGTATTTAACCCAGCTTCAGGAGAGGTAAGTTCTAACGTTAATTTAGCTAACACTACTGATTTAAATAAAGCTGTTGAAGCAGCAAAAAAAGCTTTTCCTGGTTGGTCAGAAAAAACTCCACTTTTTAGAGCCAGAGTACTCTTCAAATTTAAAGAATTGATTGAAAAAAATTATGATGAACTTACAAAGATTATTGTTTCTGAACATGGAAAAGTTTATGAGGATGCCAAGGGATCTTTGACAAGAGGTTTGGAGGTTGTTGAGTTTGCTTGTGGTATACCACAATTACTTAAGGGAGAATTTACTGAGAATGTAGGTACAAATGTAGATAGTTGGTCAGTGAGACAGCCTCTTGGAGTTTGTGCTGGTATTACACCTTTTAACTTTCCGGCAATGGTTCCCATGTGGATGTTTCCTATCGCAATAGCCTGTGGAAATACTTTCATTCTTAAACCATCAGAGAAAGACCCATCATGTTCAATGAAATTAGCAGAGTTATTTTTAGAAGCTGGTCTTCCTCCTGGTGTTTTCAATGTTGTTAATGGAGATAAAGAGGCAGTAGATGCAATTATTAATAATAAAGATATTGCTGCAGTTAGTTTTGTGGGTTCAACACCTATAGCTAAATATATTTATGAAAACTGCGCAAAAAATGAAAAAAGAGTTCAAGCATTGGGAGGTGCAAAAAATCATTGTGTTGTCATGCCAGATTGTGATTTAGATCAAGCGGTAAATGGTTTGATGGGAGCAGCATATGGATCAGCCGGGGAGAGATGTATGGCTCAATCAGTTGCCGTGGCTGTTGGAAAAATTGCTGATCCATTAGTTGAAAGTTTATCAAAAAAAGTCGAGTCACTTAAGATTGGTCCTGGACTAGATAAGAAATCCCAAATGGGACCACTGGTTACTAAAGATCACTTAGAGAAAGTTAAGGGATATGTTGATATTGGTGTAAAAGAAGGAGCAAAGTTAGTTGTTGATGGAAGGAAATTAAAACTCCAGGGTTATGAAAATGGTTTTTATATGGGCGGATGTCTATTCGACAATGTTAAAAAAGATATGAGAATTTATAAAGAGGAAATATTTGGGCCAGTACTTTCTGTTGTAAGAGCCAAAGATTACGAAGAAGCATTATCTTTAGTTAATGACCATGAATTTGGAAATGGAACAAGTATATTTACAAGAGATGGAGATACAGGCAGATCTTTTGCAAGCAATGTTAAAATTGGAATGGTAGGAATTAATATACCAATACCTGTTCCAATGGCTTTTCATAGTTTTGGAGGATGGAAAAGATCTTTATTTGGAGATCAAAGTATACATGGACCCGAAGGAGTAAGATTCTATACTAAATTAAAAACAATTACATCAAGATGGCCATCAGGAATTAAATCAGATCCAGAATTTGTGATGCCTACAATGAAATAAAAAATGACTAAAAAAATATCTCTCATAGGTGCTGGTCAAATTGGTGGAACCTTAGCACATCTTATAGCTTTGAAAGAACTTGCAGATATAGTCCTTTTTGATGTGGCAGAGGGTTTAGCAAAAGGAAAAGCGTTAGATATATCGCAGTCTTCCCCTATCGAAAATTTTAATGTGAAAATTTCTGGAACAAATAATTATAAAGATATCAAAGACTCAGATGTCATTATAATAACAGCTGGAGTACCTAGAAAGCCAGGAATGACTAGAGATGATTTGCTTGGAATTAATCTAAAAATTATTAAACAAGTTGCTGAAGGAATAAAAAATAATTCACCAAATGCCTTTGTAATATGTATAACCAATCCCTTAGATGTTATAGTAATGGCTTTACAAAAATATTCAGGATTACCAAAAAATAAAGTGGTTGGTATGGCAGGTATTTTAGATACATCTAGATTTATTTTTTTTCTTTCACAAGAATTAAAGATTCCAACAAATAAAATCCAATCATTTGTTCTAGGAGGACATGGAGACACAATGGTTGCAATGACTAATCATACTAAAGTTGACGGACAAAACTTAAAAAATTTAATTAAGAAAGGATTAATTTCTCAAGAAAAAATTGACTTTATAATAAATAGAACAAAAAAAGGTGGTGCGGAGATTGTCAAATACCTTGAAAAGGGTTCAGCTTTTTATGCCCCAGCTTCATCTGGAGTTGAAATGGCAGAGAGTTATTTAAAAAATTTAAATAAACAGTTACCTTGCGCAGCTTTTTTAAATGGTGAGTATGGAGTTTCAAATTTATATGCTGGAGTACCTGTAATAATAGGTAGTGAAGGGGTTAAAAAAATTATTGAAATTGAATTAGATGAAGAGGAAAAAACAAATTTCAAAAAATCAATCAAAGCTGTTGAAGAACTTTTTAATTCAGCCAAAAAGATTGATAAAGATTTATCTTTATAACTTTTTCAAAATATAAATTATATTTTTTCCAACCCTATTTAAAAGAATTTTATCTAGAAAAAATGTAATTGGTGTAAAAAACTTATCCCATAAGAAAATCTTAAGTTTTGAAGGATACACTTCCTCTTTAAAAAAAATCTTGTTTAAATAGTATAAAAAATATCCTGTGGCATCTAGATAAATAATTTTAGAGATTTCGCTATTATTAATATTAATATTTTTAAAAAATTCCATCTCATACCTCTTATGGTGACCGATTTCTTTGTCAAATTTAGAATATAATTTGTTATGTGCTGGAACTAAAATAATTAAATGGCCATTTTTGTTTAATTTTTTATAGGCTTGGTTTATTTCTTCAATGTCATCTTTAATGTGTTCCAAGACATTAAGGTACATAATAGTATCGAAGCTTTCATTAATATTTGCAGTTAAGCTGTTAGTAATTTTAATGTTTTCATTTTCAAATTTTTTTTTAATATATTGAAAATTTTCTTCATCCAATTCACTTAATGTTAAATTTTTTACTAGGTGTTTATAATTATTTGTAAAACTTCCAATTCCTGCACCTACCTCTAGTGTATTTCCAATTATAAATTTTTTAATCTCAAAATATACATATTTCCTCCAAACCGTAGCTTTATCAAAATTTTCTAATTCTTGTCCTGGATATTTCATTTAATTAATTTTAAAATCATGTAAATATTAAAAATGTTAAATTTTAAATTTCTTAAAAAACTCATATATGTTCCTTTAGCTATTATCTTTATATTTATTGGGTACGAATATCCAATAATAATTGAAAAGCCCAAAAAGTACTTTAAATTCTATCTAAAAAAAACTGGGTTAACTGAGTCTTTTATTCATTCAAAACAAGTAATAAAAACTCAAGAAAATGAAAATTTAAAAAATCCACTTTATACTGCAAAATTAATTGAGGGAAATTCTTATGATTTAAAATTAGAAAAAATTTTATCTTTTGATGGAAAAACTGCAGGAGTATTTATTGATGGGAATGACTTTAAAAAAATTAATTTAAACGTATTTTTACAAAATGGATTACTTATATTTGATAACAAAAAGGTAAAAGAAATAAATATACCAGTTGATACATATTTTAGTAAGAATGGTGGTGTTAAATCTATAATAAGGTACAAAAAAAATTACTTTGCATTGATTTCAACTCAAAACTTAAATTGTTTTAATGCGTCATTGGTAAATTTGAATACTGGAAAAAAAATTTTTTCAACTGATTGCATAGATGATATTGAAAATATCGATTTTAATGGAATTGGAGGTGCATATATTGAAAACAATAGTAATATATTTTTAACTCTTGGTGCACCAGAGTGGAATTCAGAAAAAATTAGTTCTTTAGCACAAGAAGAAAAATCACTTTATGGAAAAATAATAAAATTTAAATCTAAATCATTTTTACAAGATGAAATTAACCCAGAGGATTATAAAATATTTTCTTTAGGCCATAAAAACCCGCAAGGCTTAGTATTAAATGAAAATATAATCTTTTCTGTTGAGCATGGTCCACAAGGCGGAGATGAAATAAATTTGATATTAGAAGGTAAAAATTATGGGTGGCCTATTATCTCATATGGAACAAAATACAATAGTGGAAAAAGTTATAAAAAATATGATGATAAATTTGAAAAACCATTGTTTACATTTTTACCGTCTGTTGCACCTTCTTCCCTAAATAATTGTCCTGAAAATTTAAAAAATTATTATAAAGAAAATTATTGTCTAATTTCACTAAGCCTTAGAGAAATGTCTCTTTTTGTAATTCTAATTGACAAAGAAAAATTAAACGTAATTAATATTGAAAAATTTAAAATAGAACAAAGACTAAGACATTTTGGGTTAAATATTGACAATAAATTATTCCAACAAAAAAATAATTTTATTATTTCTGCAGATGGTGAAGGCCTATACAAGGTAAGTTTTGAAAATTTTAGATGAAAACAAATAAAACTGATTTAATAAATTTATCCCTAATTTTTTTATCATCGTTTTTTGTAAATTTCTATTTTGGATCAATTGGCGTTTTTCCTATCGATACATTTGCTTTTTTTGACTCTTCCTATTATTTAACAAAACAGTTTTTACCAATCAGGGATTTTTGGACTTCAAATGGTTTCTTTGTTGATATACTACAAGGAGTTTTTTTTAAGCTACTTGGTGTAAATTGGTTTGTATATTTATTGCATCCCTCAATAATTAATTTTATTTTTGCAGCAATTACTTATAAATTTTTTATAGAGGAAGGACTAAGTCCTTATTTATCCTTATTTTATAGTATATCAGTTTCGATTTTAGCCTATCCCTCATCAGGCGTGCCCTTTCCAGATCATCACTCAATATTAATATCCTTAAGTGCGGTTTATTTTTTAATATTTGCTCTAAAAAATAATATGGATTTTTATTGGTATTTAATTCCACCTTTATTATTAATCGCCTTTATTTCTAAACAAATACCAGCTGCTTTCTTTATAATTTTTATATCATTTTATTACATATTTTTTTCGTTTATTTCCAGAAGATATAAAGTTTTATTTTTGGGTTTTTTATCAACTATTACAGTTCTTTTAATATTTTTTCTTTTTTTAAATTTTCTAAATATTGGATTTAAAGATTTTTTAATTCAATACCTCTTATTTCCATTATCTATAGGAAATTCGCGATCAGAAACCTTTAATTTGTTAAGTCTTTTATATCTTATGATTAATGAATTAAAATTTTTTTCAATTATTTGTTTATCTCTTTTAATAATTTTTTTTCAAGAAAGAAGAAAATTTCGTAACAAAAAAAATATAATTTTTGAAACTACATTTATTTTATTATCATCCACTGTCATACTAATCCTAAACCAGATGTTAATGAAAAATCAAATAATCATTTTCTTTTTATTGCCAATCTTAGTTGGATTGTTACATTCTCAAATAAAAACAAATAAAAAATTTTTAATTTATGCAATTGTATTATTAAATATATTTGTTGTATCTAAGTATCACCTAAGATTTAATGTTGATAGGAAATTCATTGACATAGAATACGTTAGCAAAACAAATTTGATTGATGGAAGTATTATCTCATCAAAAATAAATGGTTTAAGATGGGTTACAAAATATACAAACAAAGATAATTTTGACGAAGTAGCTTTAATTAAACAGAGTATTGATTTTTTGAGGGATAAAAAAGGCTCAATTATAATAACAAATTATCAATTTATTTTATCTGAACTCGAACATGATATATATTCTCCAAATAGATGGTATACATCAGATGGTGTGAGTTATCCAATTAAAGGTAATAAATTTCATGAGTATTATAAAGACTTTTACCAAAATAAATTAATTAAAAATAACGTTAAAAAAATATATACAATAAAACCTCTAGATATAAAAACATTTGATTTTCTTTTGTCAAAAAAATGTATAATAACAAAAGAAATAAACATTATTTTGTCTGAGCATGATATTTCAAATTGTTTTAGTTAAAAAAATAAAAAAAATGTAGATAAATTTCTTATGAATATTCATGAACATCAAGCAAAAGATATTTTAAAAGATTTTGGAGCACCCGTAACAGAGGGGGTGATTATATTTAGCTCTGATGACATTATAGATAAAATTAAAGATCTAAATACCGATCAGTTTGTTTTAAAAGCTCAAATACATGCTGGTGGAAGAGGAAAAGCTGGAGGGGTAAAGTTAGTTAAAAAAAAAGATATAGAAAATGTTGCAAAACAGTTGTTTGGTAAAGTTTTAGTGACCCCTCAAACTGGCCCAGAGGGAAGAGTTGTTAAAAGAATATATATTCAAAAGGCTTATGATATTAAAAAAGAATTATATCTATCTTGTCTTATAGATAGACAAAGTTCTAAAATTGCTTTCATAAGTAGTACTGAGGGTGGTGTGGATATTGAGGCTGTAGCAAAAAAAAATCCTGAAAAAATTATAACAACAAAAGTAGATCTTAGACCCAATTTAAGCCCTGAAGAAATAAAAAATATATTACAAATTTATCAATTAGATAAAAACCAAATGAACAGCGCAACAAAATTAGTTAAAGCGATGTATAGCGCTTTAATTGAAAAAGATGCATCTTTAATTGAAATAAATCCATTGGTAATAACAAAAAATAACAAAATACTCTGCCTCGATGCAAAAATGAATTTTGATGATAATGCTATTTTTAAGCATCCAGAAATTTTAAAACTCAGAGATTTAAATGAGGAAAATCCATCTGAGATTGAAGCTAGCAAACATGATTTAGCTTACATTAAATTAGACGGATCTATAGGGTGTATGGTTAACGGTGCAGGCTTAGCAATGGCTACCATGGATATAATAAAACTATATGGGGAGGAACCCGCAAATTTTTTAGATGTAGGAGGAGGCGCTAGTAGAGAAAAGGTAAATGCAGCATTCAAAATACTACTTTCAGACAAAAATGTAAAAGGTGTCCTAATAAATATTTTTGGCGGTATAATGCAATGTGATGTTCTAGCTCAAGGTGTTGTTGAAGCAGCAAAAGATATAAAATTAAAAGTTCCTCTAGTTGTCCGTTTGGCTGGTACTAATTTTAAAGAAGGTAAAAAAATTCTTGATGCATCAGGTTTAAAAATACTATCGGCAGACAATCTTAATGATGCAGCAAAAAAAATAGTTGAGGCTATAAAATAAATAAATGTCTATTCTAATTGATAAAAACACAAAAGTTATTTGTCAAGGTTTTACAGGAAAGCACGGAACATTTCATTCAGAACAAGCAATAAAATATGGAACACAATTAGTAGGTGGTGTGACTCCCAAAAAAGGAGGGCAGAAACATTTAAATCTTCCAGTATTCGATACAGTAAAAGATGCGATAAATAAAACCGGAGCAACAGCAACAATGATATATGTACCTGCAAGATTTGCAGCATCTGCAATTATTGAAGCAATGGATGCAGAAATAGATCTCATAGTTTGTATTACCGAAGGTGTTCCAGTTCTGGATATGTTGAAAGTAAAAAACCTTCTTAAAAAAAGCAAAAGTAGATTGATTGGACCAAATTGTCCCGGAATAATTACTCCTGGTGAATGTAAAATTGGGATTATGCCAGGAGACATACATAAAAAAGGGAAAGTTGGTATTGTTTCAAGATCAGGTACCTTAACGTACGAGGCTGTTGCTCAAACAACTGAAAATGGCATGGGACAGTCGACCTGTATAGGTATTGGTGGTGACCCAATTAATGGAACAAACTTTATTGATTGTCTTGAATTATTTTTAAAAGATCCTGAGACAGAGTCAATAATCATGATTGGTGAAATAGGCGGCTCAGCAGAGGAAGAAGCATCAGAATTTATTAAAAGATCTAAGATTAATAAACCTATCGTTGGTTTTATTGCCGGGCTTACTGCACCCCCAGGAAGACGAATGGGCCATGCAGGAGCGATAATTTCTGGGGGACAGGGTGGAGCAGAAAATAAAATTGAATTAATGAAGTCAGCTGGTATTACCATTTCAGAGTCACCCGCAGATATAGGAAAAACATTATTTAATAAACTAAATAGTTAAATTTTAATTTTTTATGTTAATATGAGACTTAAAAATAATGTCTACTGTTAAAAATAACAACATATTTGAAAAAACCTCATTTTTAGGTGGAAACAGCTCTGAATTTATCGAAGAACTATACGCCCAATACGTCCAAAATCCTGGAAGTATCTCAAATGAATGGAAAGAATTTTTTGATGGACTCAAAGATAATAAATCAGAAATCATCAACACTATAAATGGACCAAGCTGGTCTAGAAAAAAAAGTAAAAGAGTAAAATATAAAAATGGAGATGAGCCAGAAACAAACGGTAAAGAAATCAAAGAAATGAATATAGACGAGTCAACCTTTAAACAAAATTCAAAGGACTCAATAAGAGCTAGTATTTTAATGCGTGCTTACAGAATAAGAGGACATTTACTTGCAAGCCTAGACCCACTGGGTTTACAAGTTCGTAAAGAACATCCTGAACTTAAACCAACAACTTATGGATTTAACGACCAAAGTAAAAAAAGAAAAATATTTCTCGACGGTACATTGGGACTAGAGTCTGCAGATATAGATACTCTTATAAATAGGGCTAGAGATATTTATTGTGGAAATATTGGTTATGAGTACATGCATATGTCTGATCCAGTGGAGCGGTCATGGATTAGGGAGAGAATTGAAGGAAAAGAAAAAGGAATTAAATTTACTGAAAATGGAAAAAAAGCAATACTTAATAAGCTAATAGAGGCAGAAGGATTTGAAAAATTCTTACACATAAAATTTGTCGGAACAAAAAGATTTGGTCTTGATGGAGCCGAGTCTCTTATACCTGCATTAGAACAGATTATAAAGAGAGGAGGTCATTTAGGTGTTAAGGAAGTTAAAATTGGAATGCCTCATAGAGGAAGACTTAATGTTCTTGCAAACATGATGCAAAAACCATTTAAACTAATATTTAAAGAATTCTTTGGAGAAAAAATTGATTATAAAAAAGATTTTGAGGGAGATGTAAAATATCATTTAGGAGCATCTGCAAATAGAGAATTTGACGGAAATTTAGTTCATATCAGTCTTACCGATAATCCTTCACACCTCGAAGCAGTAAATCCAATAGTTTTGGGGCAAGTAAGAGCAAAACAATATTTTCATAAGGATAAAGAAAGAAGAAAAGTTATTCCAGTTCTTATACATGGAGATGCTGCATTTGCTGGTCAGGGTGTTGTAGCAGAGTGTTTTGCAATGTCTGGATTACCCGGCCATAATACAGGCGGCACAATTCATATAATTGTAAACAACCAAATTGGTTTTACCACAGCCCCAAGGTTTGCTAGATCTTCTCCGTATCCCTCAGACCTTGCAAAAATGGTAGAAGCTCCGATACTTCATGTTAACGGTGACGATCCCGAAGCAGTAGTTCATTGCGCAAAGATTGCTACGGAATTCAGACAAAAATTTAAGAGCGATGTTGTTATTGATATGGTCTGCTATAGACGTTTTGGACATAATGAGGGTGATGAACCATCTTTTACACAGCCACTTATGTATAAAAAAATACGAAGCCATCCTACTACGTTAGAAATTTATGGTAAAAAATTAATAAGCCAAGGTTTAATTTCACAAAAAGATTTTGATGAAGGAAAAAATAAGCTTAAAGATTTTTTAAACTCTGAATTTATAAATGCCAAGAGTTATAAACAGAAAATGACATGGTTTGATGGAGTTTGGTCTAGATTTAAACCTGAAATAGGAAAAGATAAAAGAGGTAAAACTGGTGTAGAAAAAAAAGATCTAATTAATGTAGGTAAAAAAATTACAGAGGTACCAAATAACTTTAATATTCACAAAACACTTTTAAAAATTTTAGAAAATAAAAGAAAAATGTTTACTGAAAACAAACCTATAGATTGGGCAACAGCTGAGCTTTTAGCATTTGGTACCTTATTAAACGAGGGTTTTTCAGTAAGACTTTCTGGACAGGACTCAGGGCGAGGGACTTTTAGTCAAAGACACGCGGTATTTAGAGATCAAGATAGTCACGATAGATTTGTGCCTCTGCACAACATATCTAAGAAACAAAAAAGCTTTGAAGTCATTGATAGTTTATTATCAGAGCTTGGTGTTCTAGGTTTTGAGTTTGGATATTCTCTTTCAGAGCCTGAGACCCTAGTTCTTTGGGAAGCACAATTTGGAGATTTTTCAAATGGTGCGCAAGTAGTTATAGATCAATTTATCTCTTCTGGTGAGTCTAAGTGGTCACGAGCAAGTGGTCTAGTCATGCTTCTTCCTCATGGTTACGAAGGACAAGGACCAGAACACTCTTCAGCAAGATTAGAGAGATTTTTACAATTATGTGCACAAGAAAATTTACAGGTTGTCAATTGTACAACTCCAGCTAACTATTTTCATGTACTTAGAAGACAAATGAGAAGAGATTTTAGAAAACCTTTAATAGTTATGACTCCTAAATCTTTATTGAGACATAAAAGATGCATTTCTTATCTTGAGGACTTCACAAAAAAAACTAGATTTCACAGAATTTTAGAAGATCATGCTTACCTTGAAAATAGTAAACTTATAAAACTTCAAACAAATAAAAAAATTAAAAAAGTTATTATGTGTTCAGGTAAAATATATTTTGATCTACTAGAAGCTAGAGAAAAAAGTAAAAATGACGAAATAGTCTTTATAAGAGTAGAGCAACTATATCCTTTCCCTGTAAAACATTTAGGAAGGGAGCTACAAAAGTACAAAAATGCAGAATTTATTTGGTGCCAAGAAGAACCGATGAACATGGGAGCATGGAATACTGTTAAATATTATATCGAGAGAACATTAGAAATCGTCAAAATTAATGGTGAAAAAGTAAAATATGTTGGAAGAAATGCTGCGGCATCACCAGCCACAGGAAACTTGAACAAACATCTTGCAGAACAAAAAGAAATATTAGAAAAGGTAGTAGGTAGGTTAAATTAATTAAATGTCAGAAAAAATAGTTGTTCCAGCTTTAGGCGAATCAGTAACAGAGGCAACAGTTTCTAAATGGCTTAAAAGTGTTGGAGAAAAAGTTGACTCTGATGAGCCTATTGTTGAGCTTGAGACAGACAAAGTAAATGTAGAGGTTCCCTCACCATCAGACGGTATATTAGAAAATATTTCTGTTAAAGAAGGTGATACAGTAGAAGTGGGAGCTTTACTTGGAAGTATAGGTGAAAAAAAAGAACACAAAGTTGAGAAAGAGGAAAAAAAATATACTCCTCCACCAAAAAAAGAGGAAGTTACACCACAAATTTTTGAAAAACCGATAGAGCAAAAACCTAAAAAAGTAGAAAAAAAATTAATTCTAGAAGAAATTAAAGAAGAGCCTCCACTAATTCTTTCTGAAGAGGTTAAAAGTGATAATTATGTTGAAGAAAAAATTGTTTCTCCTTCAGCAAGAAAAATTGCAAATGAAAAGAATATTGATCTAAGCAAAATCGCAGGCACAGGAAAAAATGGAGTTATACTTAAAGAAGATTTATTAGACTTAATGGGATCAAAACCCGCGCCTAATAAACGAAAAATAACCCATGGACCTGAAGAAAAAATTAAAATGACAAGATTAAGAATGACGATAGCAAAAAGATTAAAAGAGGCACAAAATAATGCGGCAATGCTTACAACTTTTAATGAAGTGGATATGTCCAAAGTAATACAAATGAAAAATGATTATAAAAACGAGTTTATTAAAAAATTTTCAACTAAACTTGGTTTTATGTCTTTTTTTGTGAAAGCTTGCGTTGCAGCATTGAAAAATTTTCCAGCTATTAACGCTGAAATACAAGGAGATACAATAGTTTATAAAAATTATTATAATATCAGTTTTGCGGTAGGTACAGATAGAGGTTTAGTAGTGCCTGTTCTTAGAAGTCCAGACGAAATGTCTTTTGCAGAAATTGAGAAAAATATTTTATCTTTAGGTGAAAAGGCTAGAGATGGGAAAATAACAATTGAAGACTTACAGGGTGGAACTTTTACAATTACAAATGGAGGAATTTATGGTTCGATGCTCTCAACACCGATATTAAATCCTCCACAGTCAGGAGTTTTAGGTATGCATAATATTATTGAAAGAGCAGTTGTTAAAGACGGGGAAATAATAATTAGGCCCATGATGTATCTAGCTTTATCTTATGATCATAGAATTGTTGATGGTAAAGAGGCAGTTTCGTTTTTAAAAAACGTAAAAGATTCATTAGAAGAGCCACAAAGGCTTTTCTTAAATGTATAAATAGTAATTATGAGTGAACAATTTGATTTATTAGTAATTGGTGGTGGACCCGGAGGTTATGTTTGTGCGATCCGGGCAGCGCAACTTGGTCTTAAGACAGGCTGTATAGAGTCAAGAGGAACTCTTGGAGGTACATGTTTAAATGTTGGATGTATTCCATCTAAAAGTCTTTTGAATCTATCAGACATGTATAAAAAAGCACAAAAAGATTACAATAATCTTGGTATAGAAGTCGGAGAAGTGAAATTAAATTTGAAAAAAATAATGATGAATAAAAGCAAATCAGTTCAAGTATTGACAAAAGGTGTTGAGTTTCTATTTAAAAAAAATAAAGTTACTTATATAAAAGGTAAAGGAGTTTTATTTTCAAAAAATGATGTGGTCGTATACGAAAACGGAAAAAAAACCTCATACAAATCTAAAAACATTGTCATAGCTACTGGTTCATCATCAAGTTCTGTACCAGGTATCGAAATTAATGAAAAAAATATAATTTCTTCGACAGGAGCTATATCCTTAGAGAAAGTTCCAAAAAGCATGGTCGTTATAGGAGGTGGTTATATCGGTCTTGAGATGGGTTCTGTATGGTCGAGACTAGGGTCTGATGTAACAGTAATTGAATATTTGGATCATATTACACCAGGTATGGACAGAGAAGTTTCAAAAGAGTTTCAAAAGATTTTAACTAAACAAGGTATAAAATTTTTATTAAACAACAAAGTTACAAATGTAAAGGATGTAAAAAATAAAGTTATTGTTGAATTTGAAGATAAAAATACCAAAAATAAAAACAAAATTGAATGTGAAAAAGTTTTAGTCTCTGTTGGTAGAAAGCCTTACACAGAAGGTCTAAATCTTTCAAAGATCGGGATAAACAAGGATAAAAAGGGCAGAATTGATGTTGATAAAGAATTTAGGACTTCAATTAAAAATATTTTTGCAATTGGAGATGTAATTAAAGGACCAATGTTAGCCCACAAAGCAGAAGAAGAGGGAATAGCTGTTGCAGAAATTCTCGCAGGTCAATCTGGGCATGTTAATTATGATGTGATCCCAGGAGTAATTTATACTACACCAGAAGTGGCTGCTGTTGGGAAAACTGAAGAAGAATTAAAAAAGCTTAACATAAGTTACAAAATTGGAAAATTTCCTTTTATGGCAAATTCTAGAGCTAAAGTTAATAATGAAACGGAAGGATTTGTAAAAATATTAGCTGACTCAAAAACTGATAAAGTTTTGGGCGTACATATAATAGGTCCACATAGTGGAGATATGATTGCTGAAATGGCAATTGCGATGGAATTTGGTGCAAGTTCTGAAGATATCGCTAGAACATGTCATGCTCATCCAACTCATACTGAAGCAATTAAAGAAGCTGCTTTAGCAGTTGAAAAAAGACCTATTCATTTTTAAGTAATTTTTTTTTTAATAATGAAAGTACCAGTTCTTATACCAAGAATTTTTGATCATCCGCATACCTATCTTTCTAAAAAATTTGGAAAATTAAAAACTGGATCGATTGTTTCAGTTCCCTTTGGAAATGAGGAAGAAATCGGCGTTGTGTGGGATAAAGAAGAAAATACAAATAAAAATTTTAAATTAAAAGATATTAAAGAAAAAAAATCAGTATCGTTGAGTGACAAGTTGGTAAAATTCATTAATTGGTTCTCTTTATATAATTTAGCACCAAAAGGAATGGTACTGAAGATGTGTCTAGGTGATGAATCTTTTTTTTCAAAAAAAATAGAAACTTTTGATAAAAGTCTAAAAATTAAAAAAAATTTTATTTTAAATGAAGCACAAAAAAAATGTTTGAAAGACATAAATAATTTGGGCAATAAATTTAGTACAACTTTATTACAAGGCATTACTGGATCAGGTAAAACAATTGTTTATTTTGAAAAAATAAAAGAAAATATTTCAAGAGGAAAACAATCTTTAGTTTTACTGCCCGAAATCTTTTTGACAAATCAATTTAATCAAAGATTTGAAGATTACTTTGGCTTCAAACCAGCAATTTGGCACTCAAAAATAACAAAAAAAAATAAAAGAATTATTTGGAAAAATATTGTTAATGGTGAAATTAAATTAGTAGTTGGAGCAAGATCATCATTGTTTTTACCATTTAAAAATCTAGGATTAATAGTTGTTGATGAAGAACATGACTCATCTTATAAACAAGATGAAGGTATTAGATATAATGCAAGAGATATGGCAATCTCAAGAGCATCAATAGAGAATATTCCAGTTTTACTTTCTACCTCTATTCCTTCATTGGAGACATTCAATAATGTTAAAAATAAAAAGTACAATTTAACTAAACTAGAAAAAAGATATAAAAACTTCTCTCTTCCTAATGCTGAGGTAGTTGATCTTAAATTAGATCGAAAGAAAAAAAATATTTGGTTGGATCCAAAAACAATTAATTTCGTAAAAAAATATCTTGAAAAAAAAGATCAAGTTCTTTTTTTCCTGAATAGAAGAGGTTATGCACCATTTATAATTTGTAAGACCTGTGGCTCAAAACTTGATTGTCCAAATTGCTCAATTTATTTAACTTTTCACAAGCACATAAATAAAGCTATGTGTCATCATTGTGGATATAAATCTAGTCTTAACTCGAAGTGTAAAAAAACAGACAACAATTGTGATTATCAAATGTACGGTCCAGGTATCGAAAAAATTTATGCTGAACTTAAACAAATCTTTCCTGAAAAAAAAATTAAAATATTATCTAGTGATTTTCTTAATAAAAAAAAGGAAACTAAAAACTTACTTTCAGATATAGAAAACAATAAAATTGATATTCTTGTTGGAACCCAACTAATTTCAAAAGGATTTAACTTTCCTAATCTCAATTGTATTGTAGTTGTAGACGCTGATTTTTCAGGGATGGGTTTTGACCTAAGATCGACTGAAAAAAATATTCAGTTATACAATCAATTAAGTGGAAGGGCAGGTAGATTTAGTAAAGACTCTCTTGTTATATATCAAACTTTTAATCCTTCGGATGAGACTCTTAAGAATATATTAGAAAATGATTCTTCTCAGTTTTTGGAAGATGAGATAAATTTGAGAAAAGAAAAAAATCTTCCACCATTTACAAGACTTATAGCTTTAATAATATCATCAAAAAATGAAAAAGATGGAATTTTAGAAGCAAAAAAAATTAAAAAAAATTTATCTATTCTAAAAAATTTAGAAGTAATGGGACCAGTAAGTTCGCCAATATTTAAAATTAAAAATAATTATAGAACTAGATTGCTTTTAAGATCCAGAAATAATCTTTTTATACAAAAAGATATAGCTAAAATACTTAAAAAAATTAATTTATCTAAAAAAATTAAACTTACAGTTGATGTAGACCCTCTAAATTTTAGCTAATATGCGTTTCAATCACACTTGAACAGAGCAATTTCCTATGATACGAAATCTCATTAATTCTAACACAATCATATAGGAACTACTTTGAGCAACAATAAATCATTTTCTGGCGGAATATCACAAAGATATGCTTTGGCATTATTAGAACTTTCCAGTGAAGCAAATAAAACTGATGAGTACGTTTTAAGTCTAAGCAACTTTTTGAAAATTTATTACTCAGACAATAATTTAAAAAACTATATAAAAAACCCAACTAACACAAACCAAAGTCAAAAAGAAGTATTTGAGAAAATATTAAATGCAATGAACGCTGATAAAATCATAAAAAACTTTTTCTTTGTTTTGATAAATAAAAAAAGAATATTTTTTGTAAGCGAAATTATTGAAGAATTTTTAAAACTAGTCTCACATAAAAAGGGTGAAATAAGCGCAAGTTTATTTTCATCAAGACAGATAGATGATAAAACTATTTCCGAAATTGAAAAAGAGATTTCTGAAAATGTAAAAGGCACTATAAAGCTTAAATCAGAGATAGACGAAAGTTTAATTGGAGGAGTTGTTTTACAAATTGGTAGTCTTATGATTGATACTTCTATCAAAAATAAATTAGCAAATTATAAAAAAGTATTATTGGAGAGTTAAATGGATATAAATCCTTCAGAAATAACAAAAATTTTAAAAGAGCAAATAAAGAATTTAGGAGATAAAGCTGAAGTTTCAGAAATTGGAAAAGTTCTTTCCGTAGGAGATGGTATTGCTAGAGTTTATGGCTTAGACAATGTTCAAGCTGGTGAAATGGTTGTGTTTCAGGATAATTCAAAAGGTATGGCTCTTAATCTAGAAAACGACAATGTTGGTATTGTTATTTTTGGAGATGATAAATCAATTAAAGAAGGTGATACAGTTAAAAGAACTGGAGCAATAGTTGATGTACCTGTTGGCAAAGAGTTGCTTGGCAGAGTAGTTGATGCATTAGGAAATCCAATTGATGGTAAAGAAAATTTAGATAAAAATACTAAAAGAAAAAGGGTTGAAGTTAAGGCTCCAGGAATTATACCAAGAAAGTCTGTCGGTGAACCTATGCAAACAGGTTTAAAAGCAATTGATAGCTTAATTCCAGTAGGAAGAGGACAAAGAGAATTAATAATTGGAGATAGACAAACCGGAAAAACTGCAGTTGCAGTAGACACCATCATTAACCAAAAAAAAATAAATGAGTCAGATGATGAAAAAAAGAAACTTTATTGTATTTACGTTGCAATTGGTCAAAAAAGATCAACAGTTGCTCAAATAGTCAAAACTTTACAAGATGCAGGAGCAATGGATTACACAATTGTTGTATCAGCAACAGCATCTGATCCTGCCCCATTACAATTTTTAGCACCGTACACAGGATGCACATTTGGTGAATTTTTCCGGGATAATGGAATGCATGCTTTAATAATTTATGATGATTTATCCAAACAGGCTGTTGCTTACAGACAAATGTCACTTTTATTAAGACGTCCGCCAGGTAGAGAGGCATATCCTGGTGATGTATTTTATTTGCATAGTAGATTACTTGAACGTGCAGCAAAGCTTAATGATGATAATGGCGGTGGTTCACTTACTGCTTTACCAATTATTGAAACTCAGGCAGGTGATGTATCTGCTTATATTCCTACGAATGTTATTTCAATTACTGATGGCCAGATCTTTTTAGAAACCGAACTTTTCAATCAAGGTATACGACCTGCAGTAAATGTAGGTTTGTCTGTTTCTAGAGTTGGTTCTGCAGCCCAAACCAAAGCAATGAAAAAAGTTGCAGGTTCAATAAAATTAGAATTAGCTCAATATAGAGAGATGGCAGCTTTCGCTCAATTTGGATCCGATTTAGATGCATCAACTCAAAAATTGTTAAACAGAGGTTCAAAGCTTACGGAGTTATTAAAACAGGATCAATACAGTCCAATGACAGTAGCTGAACAGGTTGTAACAGTTTATTGCGGTGTAAAAGGTTATTTAGATACTATTGAAAATAATCAGATCCGATCATTTGAAAAAGGTTTATTAGATTTAATTAAGAATGAAAAACCTGAAATATTAGAGTCAATTCAAAATACTGGAAAGATTGAGGAGAATACCGAAAAGCTTTTAATAGAAGTTATAACAAACTATAAAAAATCTAATTTTGAAAAAAAATAATGCCAAGCCTAGATGATTTAAGAAAAAGAATTTCAAGTGTAAAGTCTACTCAAAAGATAACAAAGGCTATGAAAATGGTTGCTGCAGCAAAACTTCGTAAAGCACAAGAAATGGCTGAAAAAGGAAGACCTTTCAGTGATAAAATGGACTTAATAATCCAGAATTTAAGCAAAGCCATTAATGATCCATCTAATGCACCAAAACTTCTGGTTGGTACAGGAGAGGATAAAACGCATCTTTGCGTTGTTATGACAGCTGATAGAGGACTTTGTGGTGGATTTAATACAAATATATGTAAATTAGCTAAAAAGTATTTTGACGAAGCTATCAAATCCTCTAAAAATTTAAAAATAATTACCGTTGGCACCAAAGGACTTGATCAATTAAAAAGAGAATATGGTCAATATATTATTAAAAGAATTACCTTAAAAGATAAAAAAAAATTATCTTTTTTAGATGCAGAGGAAATTGGCAAACAAATAGTTGAATTATTTAAAAATAATGAATTCGATAAATGTTTCATATTTTATAACAAATTTAAAAATGTTATTTCACAAATTCCTCAACAACAACAAGTAATCCCTGCTAAAATTGAAAATAAAAATAAAAATGACGAAGAAGTATCATCATATGAATTTGAGCCTGATGAGGATGAGATTTTAGATGATTTACTACCAAAAAATATATCTACACAAATATTTAAGGCCTTTTTGGAAAACTCAGCGAGTGAGCAGGGTTCAAGAATGACAGCAATGGATAATGCGACAAGAAATGCAGGTGATTTAGTAGATAAGTTGACAATTAATTACAATAGAAGCAGACAAGCAGCTATCACAAAGGAGTTGATTGAAATAATATCTGGAGCTGAAAGTTTATAAAATGAGTAAAAATGGAAAAATCATTCAAGTAATCGGGGCAGTAGTCGACGTTCAATTTGATGGCGCATTACCTGAAATTTTAACAGCATTAGAAGTAGATAATTCTGGAAATAAGCTGGTTTTAGAAGTTGCACAACATCTTGGAGAAAATAGCGTAAGAACAATTGCAATGGATAGTACAGAGGGTCTTAAAAGAGGAGACGCCGTTCAAAATACTGGTGCACCCATAAGTGTACCTGTCGGACCTGAAACTTTAGGAAGAATTATAAACGTTATTGGTCAGCCTATTGATCAAAAAGGAGAAGTAAAGACAAAAGAGAAATGGCCAATACACCGAGAGGCACCAAAATTTACAGATCAGTCCACTGAAACAGAAATTTTAGAAACTGGTATTAAAGTCATTGATCTACTGGCACCATACTCAAAAGGTGGAAAGATTGGATTATTTGGTGGAGCTGGAGTTGGAAAAACAGTAATTATTATGGAATTGATAAACAACATTGCAAAAGCTCATGGAGGATTTTCTGTTTTCGCAGGTGTTGGAGAAAGAACAAGAGAAGGAAATGATTTATATCATGAAATGATCGAGTCTGGTGTTATAAAACCTGAGGGCAAGGGATCTAAAGCTGCATTAGTATACGGTCAAATGAATGAGCCTCCTGGTGCAAGGGCAAGAGTAGGCTTAACAGGATTAACAGTAGCAGAATATTTTAGAGATAAAGAAGGACAAGACGTACTATTTTTTGTAGATAATATTTTTAGATTTACTCAAGCAGGCTCAGAAGTTTCAGCACTATTAGGAAGAATACCATCTGCAGTTGGGTACCAACCAACTTTGGCAACGGATATGGGCAATTTACAAGAGAGAATTACAACAACAGGCAAAGGGTCAATTACATCGGTACAAGCTATTTATGTTCCCGCAGATGACCTAACTGATCCAGCTCCCGCAACTTCTTTTTCACATTTAGATGCAACAACTGTATTATCGAGACAAATTGCAGAATTAGGTATTTATCCTGCGGTTGATCCATTGGATTCTACATCTAGAATTTTAGATCCTAGAATTGTAGGTGAAGAGCATTATAGAGTAGCAAGAGAAGTTCAAAAGATTTTACAAACTTATAAATCTCTACAAGATATTATAGCTATACTTGGAATGGATGAACTCTCAGAGGAAGATAAATTGACTGTAGCAAGAGCTAGGAAAATACAAAGATTTCTTTCACAACCATTTTTTGTTGCCGAGGTATTTACTGGTACTCCAGGTAAGTTGGTTAATTTAGACTCTACAATAAAAAGTTTTGATGCAATATGTAAAGGTGAGTACGATCATTTACCAGAAGCTGCATTTTATATGGTGGGATCAATTGAGGAAGCTATAGCGAAAGCTGAAAAAATGGCAAAAGAAGCTGCCGCATAAATGGAAAAAAATTTCAATCTTGATATAATTTCTCCAGAAAGCATTTTAATTTCTGAAAAAGTAAATTCAGTAACAATACCATCTTTTGAAGGTGAGATGACTGTTCTTGTGGATCATATACCACTGATAACTTTTTTAAGACCGGGTATAATAAAAGTCGATGGCAGTAAGCAAAATCAATTTTTTGTTGAAGAAGGAACGGTAGAATTTTCAAATAACACTCTTATAATTCTTTCATCAACGATCACATCTCTAGAAAATTTTAAAAACCAAAATATATCTAAAATAATTGAAGAAAGTAAAAGCCAGCTAACCCAAGACAATTTGAGTGATAAAGCAAAATATATCATGTCACATAAAATTGACACACTTTTGAAAATTAACCAATAATTAACTTAATTTTTGGAACCAATTTCATGTAAAGTTTTTTTTTAAAATCTACTATTATACTTGGAAGATCATCAATATTTGCCCATTTCCACTCAATAAACTCTGGTTTACTTGTGTTCAAGTTTATATCTTTATCGTGCCCTAAAAATCTTATAACAAACCATTTTTGCCTCTGACCTCTATATTTTCCTTTCCAAATTTTTCCTAGTAGATAATCCGGCAACTCATATTCTGTCATATCTTCAATTTCTTCAATCAACTCAAAATTTTTAATACCAGTCTCCTCAAAAAGCTCCCTTTTCATCGCATCAAAATATTTTTCACCTTCATCAACACCACCCTGGGGCATTTGCCAAAATTTACCTGGATTATCTATTCTTTTACCAACAAAAACTTTGTTATTTTTATTTAAAACAATTGCCCCAACACCATTTCTCATCGGCAATATTTTTTCAGTCATTTAAGTAGTTAGAAGTTTTAGTGCGTAATTTAGTTGACTATCAGATTTAGTATCTATCTGAAAATCATCTGCCTCATCATCAATAAAAATATCTGGTTTCACCCCTACCTCTGAGATAGATTTTCCAGAGGGCAAGTAATATTTTGAAATCGTTATTCTTATTCCGCCACCATTATTTAGAGGAATAATTGATTGAACAGAACCTTTACCATATGTTGAACTTCCTAATATAATTGCTCTTTTATGATCCTTAAGTGCCCCAGCAACTATTTCTGATGCAGAAGCAGACCCGTTGTTAATTAAAACTATTAGTGGCTTCCCATTTACTTTATCACCTTTTTTTGCAAAAAATCTTCTATTTTCTGTTACCTTCCTACCACGTGTAGATAAAATCTCACCTTCGTCAAGAAAAAAATCAGTTACCTGAATTGCTTGGGTTAATAGACCACCAGGATTATTTCTTAAATCAAGAATGTATCCAACTGGCTTTTCACTTTTTTCAAAACCTGAGATTATTTTAATAAGTTGTTTACTACTGTTCTCATTAAACGCCTTCAATCTAAGATAACCAATTTTATTTTTTATGATTTTTGCTTCAACAGATTTTATCTCAATAATCTCTCTTTTAATAGTTTTGATAAATGCTTTTTTTTTACCTTTTCGTCTTATAGTTAAATCTATCTCCGATCCAACCGGACCTCTCATTAATTTTACAGCTTCCATTAATGACTTACCCTGAACTTGTGTACCATTAATTTTTATAATGTAATCGCCAGCTTTGATACCTGCTTTAGATGCAGGTGTTCCATCAATTGGAGATATTACTTTTACTACTCCTGCTTCCATACCAACCTCAATACCTAAACCACCAAATTCCCCTCTAGTATCAGTTTGCATACTATCAAAAAATTCTGGGTTCATGTAGGCAGAATACGGATCCAAAGATTGAAGAGCTCCATTAATAGCATCATCAATAAGCTCAGATTGGTCCACCTTATCAACATACTCTTTTTTAATTTTGTCTAGAACTTCGGCAAATAAATCTATTTTTTTGTAAAGCTCCTCATTATTAGTATTAGCTGAAAGATTTAAGGTAAAAAACAGAGTAATTATAAAACTATATAATATTTTTTTCATATACTTAATCTATCCTTAGCTATTGGTTCTGACCACATTTTTTCTAAGTCATAAAACTTTCTTTTTTCTGGATGAAAAATATGAATTATAATATCTATTGCATCAATTAGTTTCCAGTCATGGCTTGTTCTACCTTCCATTTTACATTTAGAAACTCCATTTTTTTGTAACTCTTTTAATAATATCTCTGAGAGTGATTGAATATGTCTGGATGACGTGCCCGAGGCAATTACCATATAATCTGCTATGGAAGTCTTACCTTTCAAATTAATTGACACAATATTAACAGCCTTATTTTGATTTAAAGTTTTTTCTACAATTTTTTTAATTTCAGGGATCTGCACTATTATTATAATAAATAATTTTTTCTAATATTGGAAGATGAAATATCTACTATTTTTGACTTTAAAAATATTATTTTTTCTTTTTTTATGTAGCTATAAGCCTTGGAAATCATCATATTATTTAAATATCCTCTTCGTGGAAACACAACAATCGTACAATACTTTTGAAAATTTTTCCAATTATGCCATTTATGTAATTTTATAATATTATCAGAGCCCATAATAAAATATATTTGTGAATTCTTATGTTTATTTCTTATAAATTTAAGCAACTCAATTGTTTTACTAGTCCTTAAATATTTATCAAAGCTCTTAATTTTAATTCTTTTGTTTTTTCTTACTAATTTTTTTGAAAGTAAAATTCGATCATTAAGAGTTAGTAGGGGCCTCTTTTTAAGTGGATTTCTTTTTGTAATTGCCCAAAAAAGTCTGTTCAAGTTTAGTTTTTTTAAAGAAAGTTTTGCTATTTGAACATGACCCCTATGAGGCGGGTCAAAGCTTCCTCCAAATATACCAATTTTTTTTCCGACTTTTTTTTTCTTCATTATTATATTGATCTTATAGTACCTTTTCCTAAGACCATATATTTATAAGAAGTAAGCTGATTTATGCCTACAGGACCTCTAGGCGGCAACTTATTTGTTGAAATACCAATTTCTCCGCCAAATCCAAATTCACCTCCATCTGCGAATTGTGTTGATGCATTATGGACAGCTATTGAACTATTTATTCCGTTTAAAAATATATTTGCCGTTTTTGTATTTCGAGTAATGATAGCATCGGTATGCATTGTTCCATATTTTAATATATGTTTAATAGCTTCATTTACTCCATTTACGCTCTTTATAGATATTTTAGGTGATAAATACTCGGTTCTCCAATCACTCTCGTTAGCTAACCTAAGTTTATTATTAAAATATTTGTTTATTTTTTTATCTACAAGTACTTCACATCCTTTTAAGATTAACTCTCTAATAATTGGAAGTGAATGAGACTTCAAACATTTATCATGAATCAACAAAGTTTCTGCCGCACCACAAATTGATGTTCTTCGCATTTTTGAATTTAAAACTACTTTTTTTGCCATATTTAGATCAGCATCTTTATCAACATATACATGACAATTTCCTTCCAAATGTCCAATCACGTTTACATTCGAGATTTTTTGTACTTTTTTAACTAAGCTCTTACCTCCTCTTGGAACTATAACATCAATATAATCTGACATTTGCGATAAAAGAAAATCCACAATTTTTCTATTTTTCTTATCGATAAATTGTATACAGTTTTTATCAACATAATTATTTGAAAGAGAGTTTCTAAAAAGATTTGCTAGAATTTTATTTGAATTCAACGACTCAGAACCACCTCTCAAAATAGCAACATTACCAGATTTTAAACACAAAGAAGATACGTCACTAGTTACATTTGGTCTACTTTCATAAATAACTCCTATTACACCAATTGGAACAGAAACTTTCTTTATTATTAGGTTATTTGGTCTCTTCCACTTTTCAATTACTTTTCCTAAAGGATCTTTAAATCTTATTATTTCATAAATTGAACTCCTTATACTTTCAATTCTCTTACTATCAAGGATTAGTCTATCTATTAATTCTTTACGCTTACAAAGTTTTATGTCTTTTAAATTTTCTTTAATAATCTTATTTTTATTATTTTTTAAAGATTTTATATAAGTCTCTAGTATTTTATTCCTTCTTTTTAGACTTACGCTACCTAAATTTTTAAAAGCATTTTTAGATTTTTTTCCAATATTATTTAAATAATTTTTCATTATAATTTAACCATATCATCTCTATGAATAATTTCAGATTTAGTTGGATAACCCAAGATACTTTCTAGTTGATCACTTTTTAAACCTTTTACTTTATTAATTTCATCAGAAGAAAACGATGTTATTCCTCTAGCACAGTCATTACCGTCTAAGTCTACAATTAGTATGTTGTCTCCTTTAAAAAATTTTCCATCAATTTTTATTATTCCTGCTGGCAGTAAACTTTTTCCGTTTTTTAAAGCTTTAACGGCACCGCCATCGATATATATTTTTCCATTTGATCCAATCGAACTCACAATCCATTTCTTTCTTGCATCAAGGCTAGATACTTTTGGTAAAAACCAGGTACAGATATTTGTTTTTAATAGTTTATCTAAAGGATTTATTTGCTTTCCATTAGCTATAGCCATATAGCAACCAGAATTCATACAAATTTTTGCAGCATCCAGTTTTGTTACCATCCCTCCTGAACCATAGACACTCTTTTTACTGTCAGCAAGCGCATATATTTCATTGTTTATATTTTTTACCTCATTAATTACTTGTTTAGTTTTTGAAGACTCATATAAACCGTTTACATCTGAAAAATTAATTAAAACATCAGCACTTATTATTTGTGCAACTCTCGCAGCTAAACGATCATTATCTCCATATTTAATTTCTGATGTTGCTGTCGTATCATTTTCATTTACTACAGGTATAGCTTTAAGCTTAAAAAGATTTTCAAAAGTTCTTTTTATGTTTATTGCTCTTCTCCTCTGTTCAGTATCATCAGGTGATATTAAAATTTGGCCGATGTTAATTTTTTTCTTTTTAAAAATTTCTTTATAGATGTTAGTTAGATGAATTTGTCCAACAGAGGCTAGAGCTTGGCTCATTTCAATTTTCAGCCTCTTTTTTTTCACTTTTAAATGATTTTGACCTAAAGCAATTGCTCCAGAAGAAACAATAACAAATTCTTTTCCCTTTCTTCTAAGTTTTTCAATGTCTACGACTAAACTTTTAAGCCATTTTTCTTTAAGTTTACCCTGTTTATCAACTAAATTTGATGATCCTATTTTTAAAACAATTTTTTTAGCTTTTTCTATATACATTTACTATGAATTAATTTTTTAACTTTATCGAAATTTTGTTTTGAAACTAAAGAAATTATTTCAAAATTTTTTTTTGTTTCTCTTCTAAAATTTTTTAACTTTTCTGTAACTAAATCCATGTTTACTAAATCTGATTTATTAAAAACAACTATTTCTTTCTTTTTTAAGATACTCTTATCATATTTAGACAATTCGTTTCTTATTTTCAAATAATTTCCAATGATATCCTTTTCAGAAATATCAATTAAATGAATTAAAACTTTACATCTTTCTATGTGTCTTAAAAATTTATCACCTAGCCCAACTCCTTTGTGAGATCCTTCGATTAAACCAGGGATATCAGCAAGTATTACCTCTTTATGATTCATAGTTAAAACACCTAAGTTTGGATTAATTGTTGTAAATGGATAATTGGCTATTTTTGGTTTTGCTCTTGTACACCTCGATAACAAACTAGATTTCCCAGCGTTTGGTAATCCAACAATCCCAGCATCTGCAATTACTTTGAGTTGTAACCATACCCAAAACTCCTCTCCTTTTTCTCCAAGCGTTTTTTTTCTTGGAGCTCTGTTTGTAGAGCTTTTAAATCTTGTATTTCCTAAACCTCCCTCACCACCGGTTGCTACAACAAACTTCTCCTTATCTTTTGTAAAGTCATAAATTAAAGTATTATTATCTTCTTCAAATATTTGTGTGCCTGTTGGTACTTTTAAAACCAAATCTTTTCCACCACCACCAGTTTTATTTTTTTTACTTCCAGACTTACCATTTTCTGCGTTAAAATGTTGTTTGTATCTGAAATCGATTAAAGTATTTAAATTTCTTTCAGACTCAAAAATTACTGATCCACCAGTACCTCCATCGCCTCCATCTGGTCCACCATATTCAATATATTTTTCTCTTCTGAAACTAGAGGAACCTGATCCACCATTACCAGCTTTTATATATATCTTTGCTTGATCTAAAAACTTCATTTTAAAAAGTGAGTTTAATTAAATTTAATTTATTTAGGGAATACAGATACAAGAGTTCTGTTAGATTTAGACTTTTTAAATTTTACTTTCCCACTAATTAATGAAAAAATTGAATGATCTTTTCCCATACCCACATTTGATCCTGGGTGTATCTTAGTACCTCTTTGACGAACTATTATATTTCCAGGTTGTACCATCTGATCGCCATATCTTTTTACACCTAACCGACGACCTGCACTATCTCGGCCGTTTTTGGATGATCCACCTGCTTTTTTTGTTGCCATAGTATTTTATTTTTTCTCTTTATTTTTTACTTTTTTTTAACATTCTTAACTTTTTTAGAAGATAATTTCTTTTCTACTTCTTTTCCAGAAGATAATTTAATTTGATTTTCTTTAATTTCAGCAACAACTTTACCATTTTTAGACATTATCTTAGTAATCTGAACCTTGGATAAGGGCTGCCTATGCCCGTAACGTTTTCTAGAATTCTGTCTTCGTCTTTTTTTAAAAACTATTACTTTCCTGTCCTTAATATTATCCAACAACATACCCTCAACAATGGCACCACTTACTGTTGGATCACCAATTTCAACTGTCTTGTCATCGTTAACTAATAGAACTTTCTTAAACTCAACTTTATTGCCTTTTTTAATATCAAGTTTTTCAACTTTAAGAATATTACTCGCAGAGACTTTATACTGTTTTCCACCTGTTTCTATAATTGCAAAAGACATAAAATAAACCTTGTTAAAATTTATGGCAATATAACCTCGTAACTAAACAAGTCAAGATATATGGTGCTAGAATTGATCTTTTAAATTCCTTAATTTTGTAAAAACTTCTAATTTAGAGGCATTATCCATTTGTAGTTTACTTTTAATTTTTTGATTTTCACATCTCAAAAAAATATTAGTATCTAATTCGTCTTTTAAACTTACAGGTATAGAGGGAAGACCTTGTTTAATTTTACTAGCTACATTTTTAATTCTTTCTTTTAAAATTTTATTCTGGTCATCAATACTAATAGCAAATTCCCCATTTTTTTCTGTGTATTCATGCCCACAGTAAATCAACGTATCAGTTGGTAAATTTTTAATTTTTTCAATTGAGCTAAACATTTGTTCAAATGATCCCTCAAAAATTCTTCCACATCCTAGTGAAAAAAGGGTATCACCAGAGAATATAACTTTGGCACCTTTTGAATAAAAAGCTACATGACCAAGAGTATGGCCTGGTATATGTATTACTTGGAAATCAGTTTTACCAAACGAAAATTTATCCCCATCCCTTAAATTTATGTCTGTATTTTTGATGACTCCTTTGTCATGAAAAGAACATACAATTTTTGAGTTGTACTTTTCTTTTAATTCTAAATTACCACCAATATGATCATCATGGTGATGTGTGTTTATAATAAAATCTAATTTTTTATATTTTTTTTCGATCTCTTTGTCTACAGTTGTAAATTCTGATGGATCAACAATACCAACTGTATTTGTGATTTCATCTTTTAATAAATAACTGTAATTATCAGTTAAACATTTTATAATTGATATATTAAGCATTTATTTTAATAAAAAAATTCCAACCTTTGAAAAAAGGTTTTTAATTTCAAGATTACTTTTTTTTATTTCTGAAGTATTTTCTTCGTTCACACCTACAACTTTATTGATATTAATTTTTTTCTCGATACAAAAATCGAAAAAATCTTTAATTGTGCACATATGTAAATTAGGAGTGTTATACCACGAATTTGGTAAAGTCTTTGTTACTGGCATCTTGCCAAAAAAAAGTAAACTAGTTCTTACTTTCCAATAACCAAAGTTTGGAATTGATATAATTACAGATTTTCCAATTCTTAATAAGTCTTTAAGAACTTTTTCAGGATTATAAAATGCCTGTAATGTTTGACTTAGTATAACGAAGTCAAATGACTTAGTTGGAAATTGGTGCAACTCAGTTTCTGCATTACCTTCGATAACAGATAGTCCTTTATAAATACATTTTTTTACATTTTCTTCTACAATCTCTAAACCTCTTGCCTCGATACTTTTTTCTTTAATAAGGTGACTCATCAAAGATCCATCTCCACAACCAACGTCAAGCACTCTAATATTTCTTGGCAGTAAATCTGCTATTACCCTAAATTCTTTTTTCATTTTTTTTCATTTTTAAATTTAATATGCATTGAGTCTATAAAACCCTTTAAAGTTTTAAGAAATTCAGGTTCATTTACCAAAAAGGAGTCGTGTCCTTTATCTGTTTTAATTTCAGCAAAAGAAACATCAGCTCCAGCTGAGTTTAGAGCGATTACAGTATCTTTATTTTCTTTTGTTGTATAAAGCCAATCAGATGAAAAAGATATAATCAGAAATTTTGTTTTTTGATTTTTAAATGCCTCTACTAATCCACCTTTAAATTGTCTTGAAAGATCAAAATAATCCATAGCTCTGGTAATATATAAAATTGAATTTGCATCGAATCTTTCTACAAAAGCAAATCCTTGATGTCTAAGATAGCTTTCAACTTTAAAGTCAGCATCAAAACTAAATTCGTAGTCTGCTTTTTCCTGAAGTTTTCTACCAAACTTTTCTTGCATACCTTTCTCAGATAAATAACTTATATGTCCAACCATTCTGGCTACTGCTAATCCATTCTTTGGTTGAATATTTTTTTTTAAATATTTTCCATTATCCCATACAGGATCAGCCATTATTGCTTGTCTAGCTAATTCATTTAGTGCAATATTTTGAGCACTATGATTTGTACTACACGCTATTGGGACTGCAGAAAAAGTTTTATTTGGAAACGTTGCACAAAATTGAAGAAGTTGCATACCACCCATAGAACCTCCTGCAGCACAAAGAAGTTTATCTATACCTAAGTGATCTAATAATGTTTCTTGAGATTTAACCATATCTTTAATTGTTATCACTGGAAAATTTAAACCATATGCTTCATTTGTATTTTTATCTATTTCTTTAGGACCCCATGAACCCATACATCCACCGATAACATTTGCACATATTACAAAATATTTATTTGTATCAATCGCTTTACCTGGTCCAACAGCCGTGACCCACCAACCATCTTTTTTGGTTATTGGATTTGTTCCACTAACAAACTGATCACCAGTTAATGCATGAAAGATAAGAATAGCGTTGTCTTTGTTTTTATTTAGATTTCCATAAGTCTCGTATGCCAATGGAAAATCTTTGACTGTTTTTTTACAGTCTAGAACGAGAGGTTTTGAAACGTTTAATTTTTTAATTTTTTCACTCATATAAAAAAAAAGCCCAGCTATACTGGGCAAAAAACCCTGTTTAGCTGCATTTACTCTGCGCTCGCAATTTGGTTAAATCAGCGCAATGCGAATGTATACTAAATCGTCATAAACATGTCAAATTATTCGAATAATTAATTTTACGTTATATAAAAAGATTTACTTATAATATAACTCTTTAGAATATTATGAAATTACCTCAACCAAGAAAAATTATTGCTGAAAAATATGTAGCTGGTCTAAGTCTTTTTAAGAGCAGAAAGAGTCCAATTAAACTCTCTGCAAATGAATCTGCTTTAGGTCCAAGCCCAAAGGCTGTTAAATCCTACAGTTCAGTTGGTAAAGGTTTTGTTAGGTATCCTGACTCAGATGGTACGTATTTTAGAAAAGTATTGGCAAAAAAGTTTAAATTAAAAAGGGATAGAATTATTCTTGGATCAGGATCTGATCAAATTTTCGAATTAATCTGTAAACTTTTTTTAAACAAAGGTGATGAAGTTGTTGTACCCGAATATAGTTTTATAATTTACAGAATCTATAGCCGAATGTTTGGTGCTAAAGTTAGATATGCCAAAGAGGACAATTTTTCAGCATCTGTAGACTCGATTTTAAATTGCGTAAATAAAAAAACAAAAATTGTTTTTTTAGCTAATCCTAACAATCCTACAGGGACTTATTTAAATAAAACTGAAGTTTTAAATTTAAGAAAAAAACTTAGAAGTGACATTTTACTTGTAATAGATGATGCATATTTTGAATATATTAAAGATCCAGAGTATGCATCTGGAATTGATCTTTTTTCAAAATCAGAAAATGTAATTGTTACAAGAACATTTTCAAAAATTTATGGTTTAGCTGGATTAAGGATTGGTTGGGGATATGGTCCAAAAAAATTAATAAAAAAATTATATGAAATCAAACCACCTTTTAATGTGAGTAGACCAGCTTTATTTGCAGCCACACAAGCTGTCCTGGATACAAAATGGCTTAATAAAGCTATTGAACATAATAATTTTTGGGCTGAAAAAATATATAGTGTAATTGATGAAATTGGCGTTTCTACAAATAGAACTAATGTTAATTTTTTTCTTCTTAACTTTGATTTTGTAAATAGATCTGCTTCTCAAGTATTCAACAAACTAGCAAATTCAGGGATATTAGTAAGGCAAATGGATGTTTATAACATAAAAAATTCACTAAGGGTCACAATAGGAAATAGTAAAGAAAACAAAAAATTTATTTCAGTTTTAAGGAAGATTTTTAATGTTTGATCAAATTTCAATTATAGGATGTGGGTTAATTGGATGTTCAATTTTTAAAGGGTTAAAAAAAGTTGGATCTATAAAGAAAATTATTACATATGATAACGATAAATCCGTTAATGAAATAATTAAGAAAGACAAACTTTCTGATGAAATATTTCAAAGCGCAGGTGATGCAGTAAAAAATTCTGATTTAATTATTATAGCAACACCTATAAGTAGCTTTGAGAACGTATTAAATTCTATTAAAGATAATTTAAAGACTGGTTCGATTTTAACAGATACTTGTTCGGTAAAAACAGGAGTTAGTAAAATATTTGAAAAAATGAATTTAAAAAACTCAGTTTGTATTCCTGGTCACCCTGTTGCTGGAATAGAAAATAGTGGACCTAAAGCAGGTTTCGCTGACTTATTTAAAAATAAATGGACTATACTCACACCTAGTAAAAGTACCGATGAAAATACAATTCAAAAAGTTTCAAATTTTTGGGAGTCTTTGGGAAGTAAAGTCAAAATTATGTCCGATGAGGACCATGATAAAATATTAACTTTTACTAGTCATTTACCTCACGTAGTAGCATACAATATAGTAAAAACATCTATGTCCCATGATGAGGAAGTTAAAGATGACATTATCAAGTATAGTGCAGGGGGATTAAGAGATTTTACCAGAATTGCTTCCTCCGATCCTATTATGTGGAGAGATATTTTTATTGATAATAGTGCTTTAATTATTCAGGCTATCGACAAGTTTATTAAAAATTTAGATGAGTTTAAGAAAGCAATTTCAGAGAAAGATAGCAAAAAACTAATAGAAATTTTTGAGAAATCAAAAGATTTCAGAAAATCAATTGTAAAAGCTGGTCAGGATACTGATAAACCTGACTTTGGAAGAAAATAATTAGTCTAAAAAATCGATTTCTTTATAAATAATATTTTGTAACTTTTTTAAAAAATCCTCTTTACTTAAACCAGGTTCGATAGGACTTAGAAATGATATTGTTATTTTTCCAGGATATTTATTGAAGCTATTTTTAGGCCACACCTTTCCAGTATTTAGGGCTACGGGTACACAGGGTAATTTTAAAGCCTCATAAATTCTTGCAACTCCTTTTTTAAAATCTGGCCTTTCTTTATAAGGCACCCTCGTACCTTGAGGAAAAATTAACAAAGGTCTTTTGCTTTTGTTTGTTTGCTCTATAATTTTATCAAAAAAATTTAAGTTCTCTTTTGTAGCTGTATCCCTAACTATCGCTATTGCGCCAATTTTTTTTAAGCACCAGCCAAAAAAAGGTATTTTCATTAATCCTTTTTTTAAAATAAAAATTGGACCTGATATAACTGTTTGAAGCGCAAAAGTTTCAAACATAGATTGGTGAGCAGAAGCAACAAAATATTTTTCGAATTTATTAAGATTTTCAGTACCTTTAAAATCAATTTTAACGTCAATAAATATCTTTAATAAAAACCCAATATATCGAGAGAGAATCCTTCCAGCACAAATCATGTGTTTATCTTTTAGAAATAAAAGTGGAAATGCAATTATACAAGCAACAGCTATACCTCCAAATAAAAAAAAATTAAAAAATAATGATCTTAAAAATATCATTTACTAAATGATTTCAGAAATTTTTTGTCTTTTTCTGATTATTTTTATTTTACCTTTTTTTACTATAATCTCAGAGGCCAATGGTCTAGTATTATAATTTGATGAAAGTGTTGAACCATATGCACCAACATTTGTTATGGTCACATATTCTCCTTCTTTCAAAAAAGGAAAATTTTTATATTTTAGAAAAGTGTCAGTACTTTCACAAATTGGACCAACAAATTCAATATTTCCATTGATTCTAGTTTTAGATTTTGACACAGGAACAATTTCATGTCTTGCATTGTATAAAGCAGGCCTCATAAAGTCATTCATACCTGCATCTAAAATTACAAAATATTTATTATCATTTTTTTTAATAAATACTATTTTAGAAACTAATGAACCAGTATTACCAACAATGTATCTTCCCGGCTCAAAGATAATTTTACAATTTGTCTCTTTTTGAAATTTTTGGACCAAAGTAGAATAATTTTTTATATCAATTTTTTTATCTTTATTTTTATATTGAATACCAAATCCACCACCAAGGTCGATATAATCAAAATTTATATTACTTGATTTGATAATTTTTCTTATAGTATTCAGAGTTCTTCTGTATGGCGCTACAGATGTAATTTGACTTCCGATGTGAACACTTATTGCACTAATTTTAATATTTTTTAGGTTTTTAGAATCTTTACAAAATCTTAAAAAATTTTTACTTAATAGACCGAATTTACTATCAAGTTTACCAGTTGAAATTTTTGAAAGAGTATTTGCATCAACATTTGGATTTAATCTAATCCCAATAGAAGTAACTCTATTCATTTTTTTTGATATTTTATTTATTAATAGCGCCTCACTTTCAGACTCAACATTAATAAGTAAAACTCTTTTTTTAATAGCCAATCGTAACTCGTTGTCTGTTTTTCCAACACCAGAAAAAACAATTTTTTTTGGATTAATCTTTGCTTTTAATGCTTTTAATAATTCACCCTCCGATACTACATCAGCACCAGATCCCAATTTACCTAATTCAGTTAAAATAGAAACATTCGAGTTAGATTTAACAGAAAAACAGACAAGAGGATTCACTCTTTTAAAATAATTATAAAAAGTTTGAAAATTATCTTTAATTTTTTTATAAGAATATACATAAAAGGGCGTAATATTTTTTTTTGTAATCCCTTTGATAGATATATTATCAATAAACAGGTTCTGTCCTTTATAATTTAAGCTCATAATTTATGAAATAAATACAATATTATGTCTAATATTTTCAGATTTATAAACTGGTGTAGATTTTCTCCCACAACTAGTCAAAACAATCAAAATAACAATTATTAAAAAAACTCTACTCATAAAGCTTCTTTTCTATATTTTTTTATCATTCCTTTAATATTTTTTGTTGCTGTTCCACCATATGAAGTTTTTGAATTCATTGAACTAACTACATCAAAAATTTTAATATTATTAATATTAATTTTTTTTAAAAATTTATTAATATCTTTTAATGGAATTTCATCTAATCTAACTTTCTTTTTTTCTGCAAAATTTACAAGTTTAGATGAAGTGACATAAGCTTCTCTAAAAGGAATATTTTTTTCTTTAACTAAAAAATCTGCAAAGTCGGTCGCAGTCGTATATCCTTTTTGAGCCATTTTTTTCATATTATTTTTATTTGTATTTAGGTTTAAAATAAGTTCATTACCCATTATTAAAGTATCCTTTAAAGTATCATAACTATCAAATACAAGACCTTTATCATCTTGTAAGTCTTTATAGTAAGAAATCGGCAAACCTTTCATAATAGTTAACATTGAATTTAATTTTCCATAATTAATTGCTGTTTTTCCTCTTATCAACTCAGCTGGATCTGGATTCTTTTTTTGAGGCATAATAGAAGAACCTGTAAGAACTTTATCACTAAAATTTATAAAACTAAAAGCTTCTGAATTAAATATTATAAAATCCTCAGCCAATCTAGACATGTGCATTGCACAAGTAGCTGCTGCTGACAAAAAATCAATCGCAAAATCTCTATCACAAACAGAGTCAATTGAATTACCTGTTGGTTTTTTAAAACCTAGTTTTTTTGCCGTAAATTTTCTATCTATATTATATGATGTACCAGCCAAAGCCGCAGATCCTAAAGGACATTCATCAATTAACTCCAAATTATTTAAAAATCTCTTTTTATCTCTTATTAGCATTTCAACATAAGCCAAAAGATAATGTGCAAATGAGATTGGTTGCGCATTTTTTAAATGAGTAAAACCAGGCATAACTGTATCTATATTTTTCTCGGCTTTTTTTAAAATAGATTTTATTAATAAATTTAAGACATCATTTATATCTAATGTTGCATTTTTGATCCAAATTTTGAAATCAGTGACCACCTGGTCATTTCTTGATCTTGCAGTGTGAAGATGTCCTGCTGATTGACCAATAATTTCAAATAGTCTTTTTTCAATATTAAGATGTATATCCTCAAATTTTTCTTTAAATTTGAATTTGCCTTTGTCTATCTCTTTTTCTATTTTTTTAAGACCATTGATAATTTTAATTCCATCTTTTTTTGGAATAATTTTCTGTTTAGCAAGCATTTGCGCATGAATTATTGATGCGAAAATATCTTCTTTATAAAGTCTTTTATCAATGTTAATTGACGATCCAATTCTCTGAAAACTTCTAGAGTTTCCTCTACTAAATCTATTAGACCAAACCGTCTTATTTTTATTTTTCATTTTATATGTTAAACCTTTTATATATGAATATTTTAAGGTTTTTTTTATTCCAATTATTTTTTTTTACTTTTTTTAAGCTCAATTTTTTATACGCGGTTGAGCCTTTACCATTCAATAATATAGTTCTTCATAAAAATCCATTACAAGTTTCCCAAGTAAAATTTAAGGATTTTGACTCAAAAGATATTGTACTGAATAAAAATGATGGCAAGATTAAGATACTTAACTTCTGGGCAACATGGTGCGCCCCGTGTAAAGCTGAAATGCCATCACTGGATAAATTTAGTATTAAAAATCCAGATTTTTTAGTTTTTCCAATTAATTTAGAAAAGATTAATAAAAAGAAAACAATGAAATTTTATAATGATTTAAATATTAAGAATTTAAATCTTTTTTTTGATCCAGAATTTAAATTAGCAAAACAATTTAAATTAAGAGGAGTTCCTACAACGGTTTTTATAAATCAAAAGGGGCAAGAATTTGCAAGGGTATTAGGCGATATAAATTTTGATGATAAAAATTTTATTAAATGGTTAAATACCTATAAATAATATTTATGAGTTATAGTTTAAATTCTGTAATAATAAATCCAAGCTCAAAATCGAACCCAAAAAATGCAGTTATACTTTGCCATGGATATGGTGGTGATGGTAATGATATATCAATTCTTGCAAATTATTGGAAAAACTTTTTGCCAGATACATTATTTGTTTGTCCCAATGCGCCAGAAATTTGTAAAGTTAATCCTGCTGGTTATCAATGGTTTGATCTTATGGATCAAACCGATGAAGAAACACTTTCTAAATCTTTAGTTGCCGAAAATAAACTGAATAAATTCATTGATGAGGTAAGCAATAAAAATAAACTTAGTTTAAATAATATTGCTCTTGTTGGTTTCAGCCAGGGTTGTATGATAGCATTACAAACTGCTTTAAAAAAAAAGGACCAAATTAAATGTGTAATTGGCTATTCCGGTAAAATTTTAAATATAAAACATTTAAATCAAAACATAAGTTCTAAGCCAGAAATTTTTTTAATGCACGGTGATAGCGATGCAGTTGTGCCAGCAAGTTTTTTACTTGAAGCTAAAGAGTTTTTTAATAAAAACCATTATAAAATTCAAACTAAAATCTTCAAAAATTGTGAGCACAGAATACCGACAGAAGGATCAAGCATTGGTTTAGAATTTCTAAAAAAAAATCTATATAAATAAAACGTTTAAGTGTAACAAAATTATAACTTGATAAATATTTTTCTTTAAGTTAGCATAAATTATGATCATAGCTTCTAGTGAGAAAGTTCCTTTAGAAAAATGTCCAGCACTTGTTTTAAATGCTGACTTTAGACCCTTAAGCTATTATCCATTATCTTTATGGTGCTGGCAGGATGCTATAAAATCAGTTTTTTTAAATAGAGTAAGCATTGTTTCATCATACGAAAGAAAAGTTAGAAGCCCTTCCTTTGAAATGAGTTTACCTAGTGTGATTGCATTAAAAAGTTTTGTAAAACCATCAACTCATCCAAATTTTACAAGGTTTAATGTTTTTTTAAGGGATAAATTTGCTTGCCAATATTGTGGAGATAAAAATGATTTAACATTTGATCACTTGCTACCAAAATCTAAGGGCGGTCTTACAGACTGGGAAAACGTAGTAACAGCTTGCTCAACATGTAATGTTAAAAAAGGTGGTAAACTCTATAATAATTGTGATTTAAAATTAAAAAAATTACCCTTTATCCCAACCGTTGATGATCTACACAAAAATGGAAGACACTTTCCCCCAAATTTTTTACATGAAAGTTGGATGGATTATCTTTACTGGGATATTGAACTAGAACCTTAATTATATTTTTTCCGATACTTTAATAGCAGCTTTAGATGTGGTTTGTATAATTTTATCTAATACAAAATATAATCCTTTTTTGGTTGCACCCTCATTATAAGCTAAGTTTTTGTGATCAATTTCATCTTGTCTAAATTTAGTAATAGACTTTTTTAATGATTTTTCATCATCACCTAGTTTGTCAAGTTGGCTTTTGTAATGTCCATCTATAACCTCTTCAACAGAAGCGGTACAAAGCATTGCTGCTTTCTCTCCCAACATAGTAGTCCCAAAACCAAGTGTTACACCGAGAAGATCCCAAATAGGTAGGAAAACTGTAGGCTTGATATTTCTCTCCTTTATAGCCTTATCAAAATATTCAAAATGCTCTTTTTCATGCTCTTTCATTTCTTCAATCAATTTTTTTAATTTTTCATTCTTTTTAAAAGTATTAAGAGCTAAAAGTTGACCTTCATAAATTTTAATTGCACCACGCTCTCCAGCATGATCAACTCTTATAATCTCTTCTAAAGTTTTTTTATTTGTTGTTTTCATAATTACTGAACATCATAAAGAATATATACGATAAAATTAATGAGAAAATGGTATTAATTGAAGCAAGGGATAAACCTAAAAATCTAAAAGTAACATCTTTACAACTTATTGTATTTTGCTTTAATTGCTTTAAAAGATCCTCTTTTGATAGGATTTGATCAAGATTATTCGCTGCGCAAACAGTAGACTCTTCAAAAAAACCTTGCTCAATCCCAAAATGGTAAAATGCAACTATTGCACCAAACAAAAATACTATACTCAAAACAAGAAAGTGAATTCTAATATTTTTTTTTATAACAAAAATACTCATTAATAACAAAATTGAAATATAATAAGGATACCTTTGATATAAACAGAGTTTACAAGGTTTATGTCCCAGACCATACTCAATAACGAAAGCTGAAATTAAGGATGAAACAAGTAAGATAAATATTATTATTAAAAAGAAATTGTTTTTTTTTTCTATCATTTCATTAGGTAAAAATAAATCAACCCTATAACTATAAGTATAAATGTAGTTATTATCAGAGACCATTTAGTCCCATGCTTATCTAAAAATGGACCAAATTTTTCACCAAATTTATAAGTTAAGAAAGCCACCAAAAAAAATCTTGATCCTCTAGTCAAAACACAAATAATTATAAAGAAAATTAAATTAAAATGAATAAAACCACTTGATATTGTTAACAGCTTAAAAGGAAGGGGCGTAAATCCAGCAGTCACTAAAATTCCAAGCCATGAAAAAAAACCGCCAGTTGTTGAAAATTTTTCTTTTAAAAAATTAGGATCCTGATAACCGTACAATTCAAAAATTTTGACACCAATTTCATTAAAAAAAATGTATCCAATCATATATCCAAAAAGAGCTCCTAAAACAGAAAAAATTGTTGCAATAGCAGCTATTTTTATAAACTCATTTTTTTTTGCGATAACCATTGGAATAATCATTACGTCTGGCGGAATAGGAAAAAAAGAACTTTCTATGAAGGATTCGAAAGCTAAAAATTGTTTAGCATATTTTTTTCCTGCCCAATAAACACACTTATCGTATAATTTTTTTATCATTTTTTTAGTTGCGTCTTAAATTAATTCAAAACATAATGATTGTACAAATAAAAATTTATGTGGAGAAATGGGCGAATGGTGGAACTGGTAGACGCGTTGGACTCAAAATCCAATGGTAGCAATACCTTGAGAGTTCGAGTCTCTCTTCGCCCACCAATTTATGGAAGTCAATAAACTTAATAGTTTAGTAGAATTATTTTTTGAAAAATTAAATAAAATTGATAAAGAGAAACCTTTTTTAAAATGGTTAAAACCAAATAAGTCAACCTATACTTGGCATCAAGTTTCTGAAAAAATTTTTAAATTAACAAATAAAATTAAATCATTAATAAAAGAAGGTGATAGATGTTTAATACTGTCAGAGAATCGACCTTACTGGCTTATGTCTGACATTGCCATAATGAATGCAGGAGGTATATCGGTACCAATCTTTACTACTTACTCTTCGAATGATTACAAATATATACTTAATGACTGTAAACCAACCATTATAATAGTATCAAATAACGATCAATTTAAAAAAATTAAAAATTTTTTAAATCCAGAAATTAAAGAAATTATTTCTTTCGAGGAGCTAGATCATAAAAGTTTACTTATAGACAAAATTTTAAAAGAAGAAACCGATACTAAAATTATAAACAAGAATTTAAAAAGAAATATGCCTGCATGTATAATTTACACTTCGGGAACATCTGGTAATCCTAAGGGAGTTGTATTAAGCCATGGCGGTATTTTAGCAAACTGCGAAGGTGCTATGGATTTACTTGAACCTTTAATCAAAAAAAAAGATCCAATATTTCTTACTTGGCTTCCACTTTCGCATTCCTATGAGCATGCTGTTCAGTTTATTCAAATAATAACTGGCGCGAAAGTTTTTTATGCTGAAAGTTTAGAAAAATTAATATCAAATATGTCTATTGCTAAACCAACAATAATGACTGCAGTTCCGAGATTTTATCAAAATTTATATAATAAAATTAATAGTAATTTCAAAAAACAAACAGGTATAAAAAAACTCTTAATAAATAAGACAATAGATTTAGGTATAAAATCCTTGAATAAAATAAACCTTAAAACTCACGAGAAATTTGTTAATTTTTTGTGTGAGGTTTTGGTAAGAAAAAAAATTCAAAAACAATTTGGCGGTAATCTTCAGACTTTTGTCTCTGGTGGAGGTGCATTAGATAAAAATATAGGAGAGTTCTTGAATGCAGTTGGTCTACCTACACTGCAAGGTTATGGGCTTACTGAGACGTCGCCAGTAGTCAGTTGTAATTTGCCAGGAGATATAAAAGTAGATACCGTAGGTCCCCCTTTTAAAACAAATCAAGTCAAAATAGCAGAAGATGGTGAAATCCTTGTTAAGGGTGAGAATGTAATGCTTGGGTACTGGAATAAAGAAAAAGAGACAAGAGAAATAATTAAAAATGGCTGGTTACATACTGGTGATATTGGTGAATTTGAAAACAATGGATATTTAAAAATCACTGATAGAAAAAAAGATATAATTGTTAATCTTGGAGGTGATAATATTTCCCCAAGTAAAGTTGAAAATCATTTTTGTAATAATGAAAAAATAAAACAATGTTTAGTTTATGGAGATAAAAAAAATTATCTTGTTGCACTAATAGTTGTAGATCAAAAAGATAAAGATAATGCAACTATAAGAAGTATAATTGAAAATTTAAATAAAGATTTAACAATAATTGAAAAAATAAAAAAATTTATTTTAATTTCTGAAGAATTTACAATTGAAAATGGTTTAATGACACCAACTTTAAAGTTAAAAAGAAAAAAAATAATTGAAAAGTATCAACAGGAATTAGAAAAACTTTATTAAAAATAAAATAATTTTTAATTAAAAAAAGTGTTGATATTACTTACTTTTTTAAAATAATTTTTAAATTAAAGGATTTATTTAATAAATAAATTTATTTCAAAATTTAAGAATGAATTAGTGTTTGACATCAATAAAGAAAGAAATAAAGTTTAAATATAAAGCGAATCACTTAGATTCGTTTAAAAAAAAAGGGAGATATAATGGCTAAAAGACGTAAAAAAGCTAAAAAGAAAAAAAAGAAGGCTAAAAAAAGAAGAAGAAGAAGAAGATAAATAGTTTTCTATTAAAACGCCCTTTCCAAATCTCACGGAAGGGGCGTTTTTTTTATTGCTCTAATTCTAAATTTTGAACTCTTCCTAGGGCTTTATCCATTTTCTTTTTGGTATCTTCAGCAGAAATTTTAAGCACGACCTCAAATTCACTTTGTAATCTATCGTAAGCTTGTTCAAAAAGCTGTCTTTCGCTGTAAGATTGGTCAGCTAATGTGTTTGACGTTTTGTTAAGATCTTTAACAACTTCCGCAAGTTCATAAATTTTACCTGAGTTAATTTTCTGCTCATATTCCTGCGCTCTTCTACTCCACATGGTTCTTTTAATTTTAGGTTTTGTTTTCAAAATAGAAACACACTTATTAATTTGATTAATCGAAGATATTGGTCTTAAGTGGCTTTGTTGATTAATAGGTATTGTCAAAGTAAGTTTATCTCTTTCAATTAAAATCTTATAAAAATTTATTCCGATATCACCTATTGTGGCTTTTTCGACAGATATAATTTTACCTACACCATGTTTTGGGTACACAACAAAGTCGTTAATATTGTATTCTTTCTTTTCTGTAGCCTGTTTCTTAACTTTTTTTATTTCAATTTTTTGATCAGCTAAATTTACTTTTTTTGGCAAAAGTACTTTTTTTATATTTTTAGATTTAACTGGTTTTAACTTGGATTTTTTTTTCTTTTTCCTTGGCAAAGTTACCCTCCTGGTTTTTCTGAAAAATACTTATCTAGTTTATTTTTAACTTTCCTAAAATCATCAGCATCTTTTGGCGGATCCTTTTTTTCAGAAATATTTGGCCATAATTTAGAATATTTTTCATTTATCTCAAGCCATTTTTGTTTATCATTTTCATTATAATTAACGTCAGCAACTATAGCATCTACAGGACACTCAGGTTCACAAACTCCACAATCGATACATTCTTCGGGACTTATCACGAGCATATTTTCGCCTTCATAAAAACAATCAACTGGACAAACTTCAACGCAGTCCATTAACTTACATTTTATACATTCATCTTTAACTATGTACGTCATTTTTATTCTTTCTTATAATATCTAATTTAATTTCTCCACTTAATTTATCTGGCAAATATAGCAAGCCACAAATTCGTCTCATCAAATTGCTTTCATAAACATCTGATTTATTATCTGATAAAATTATTTTCCATAAAAATTCTAAAACTCTTCTTTTTGTATTAAAATCTATTTTTTTAACCTCTTGGGTAAACTCTAAAATTTGATTAGAATTTTTCTCGTACTGTTCGGCTTGATCAATAAGACTATTAATTTGTTCATTATCTAATTTTTTATTTGAACTCATTTCGGCAAAAGTCATAATCAATTTTTTCTCTTTTTCAGAATAATTTTCATCTATCTTTGCAGCATAAATTAATAAAGCTAAAATTTTTATTAAATCCTCATTTTCACTTTGAGCTTTTTCACTTTTTTTATTTTTTATTAAATTAAAAATCATTTTACATTAAGTGCCTGTAACTTTTGAAAAGGATTATCTTTATTGTTAATTTTGTTCATAAATTGATTTTTTCTTTTATTTTTTTTACTCCCAATGTAAAAAAATGTATCTTTTTCTTTATCTTTCTTTCTATAATTCATTAAATTTAATAATTCATAAAAATTTTCTTTTGATGAACCTAATAAATTCATCATCTCCGAATTAACCTGAAAGTCATTTTTTTTTGTATTTTCAATAATTTTTAAAAATAACTTTTCTAGAATATCCACTCTTACATAAAAATTTTTAAATTTTTCAAATCCACAAAGAAGTAAAAATTTTGCATTTAATTTATTATCTTTATTAACTAAAAAATTTAAACCAGATTTTGGAATTTCATTATTATTCGAAATATTATTATAGAATTTCCAAAGTAATATTCTTAAATTAACGGCTTTCGGTTTTAACATCCTTGGAAGAAATATATGATATCTTCCAACTTTAATGCCTAGCTGTCTTAATTGTTTTCTATCTTCCTTTGATATTGAATCTACAATGTCTTTAATATTGTCTCTTTTTAACACACCGTTATTTTCATAAAGTTGAAAAGAAAGAGCTCTTAGATATTTATTATTATTTTTAAACTTAATTAAATTTACTAAATCTTTTAATTCCTCAGAAATTAGATTTCTAATCCAAGAATTCAGTGAAATAATTAAGTCTTTTCTAAAATTTATATCCAAAGCTTCATCTGCTATAATATCAATTTCTGGAGACAAATAGTTTGATCCTTTTTTTATTTTTGCTACAGGATTATCTTTCCAGTAGATTTTAAAGTCATCTTTAAACTCAAGCTCTTTTTTTTCACTAATTTCTTTTGCTCTATTTATAAGCTCGTTCGCGATTCCTTGCCTAGCTGCTTTCTTTAAAGATTTTATATCTGTATCAAGCGTACCTTTTGTAAATTCTAAATTTAGCTTCAGCCCCTTTAGGTTTCCTATCAATTGTTTGTTAATTATCACATCGTTATTTTCTTTTATTGTCGTATCTAATTTAAGATCTTGTTTAAGATCTCTTGATAAAGCGCTAATTCTTTTGTCTATAAAGCTTTTAGTAAGTTCTTGGTGAAGTCTTTCAGATAAAAAATCCTCAATATTTTTACTTGCTTCAATCCAATAATCTGAATTTTCAACCCAATTTTTTTTATTTGCTACATAGGACCAGGTACGTACATTTGAAATTTTATTTGAGATTACATCAATGTTTCCATGATACTTGTCTAAACCTTTTAATTGATTTTTCATGTAATCATTTGGTATGCAATTTTTATTTGAAGTTAGAAAGTTAAAAACTTTTGTTACAACTTCAATATGATTAAAAGCCTTTTTTTGAAAATCAGGTATTTGACAACACTCCCAAAGTAGCTCCAGATTATTTGATGTAATTTTAATTTTTTTGTCTCTGATTAAGTATTTTAATATGTTTTCATCTATTGACTCAGAGATTTTGTGAAGATTCCTATTTCCTGACTTTTTTTCAAGAGAATTAATCAAGCTTTCAGGATCGGAAAAATCTAATTTTGAATTTCTCCAATATAAAAATCTCATATCATCCAAATTATGTTTTTCTATCCTTTCGATTTCATCAGCCTCAAGATTTTCACAATCTCCAGTTATTCCAAAATATCCGTCGTTTTTAAATCTACCTGCTCTACCAGCAATTTGGGAAATCTCAGTCATCCTTAGTCTTCGTCTCTTTTTTCCATCAAATTTTCTTAGACTCGAAAAGTTAATTTGTTCAATGTCCATATTAATACCCATTCCTATAGCATCTGTTGCAACTAAGTAGTCCACATCTCCTGACTGGTAAAGTTCTACTTGCGAATTTCTTGTTTTGGGACTTAAAGATCCCATTATTACTGCTGAACCACCTTTTTGGCGCCTCACTAATTCTGCTAAAGCATAAACTTCCTCAATTGAGAAAGCAATAATTGCACTTTTTCTATTTAATCGTGAAATTTTTTTAGATCCATTATAGGATAGTTTTGAAAATCTCTCTTGATTAATAAATTCTACATTTTTTAAAAGTTGTGAAATGATATTTTTCATTATCTGGGATCCTAAAAACATTGTAAGGGCTTCACCTCTAAAATTTAGTAATCTGTCTGTAAATATGTGCCCTCTTTCGGCATCACCACACATTTGAATTTCATCAACAGCAACAAAATCTACTATTTTGTCCTTAGGCATAGACTCCACAGTACAAATATAATATTTGGCATCAGAAGGTATAATTTTTTCTTCACCAGTTATTAAAGCAACTTTTTCAGTTCCAAGCTTTAGGACACATTTATCGTAAACTTCTCTAGCCAAAAGTCTTAAAGGTAAGCCAAAAATACCAGAATTAAATTCCAACATTTTCTCAATAGCCATGTATGTTTTACCAGTGTTTGTTGGACCCAAAATAGCTATAATTTTATTTTCGCTGTTATTCATTAATTTGTGCTGTAATTTTTTTTAAACACTACATATAGACTAGGTTAGAGAACAAAAGATGATTAAATCATGACCGAATCACTTTGTCAAACGTTCTATTTTAATAAATAATATCTGTAGTACTATTTAGAGACAGTGGACGATGATATAAAAAAAAATATCGCTAATTTAAAACCATCAGCTACTTTAGCAATAAATGAAAAAATAAAACAATTGTTAAAAGATGGAAAGAAAGTATTTAACTTTGGTTTTGGCCAATCTCCCTTTCCAATCCCAGAAAAAATAGTTTCAGTTTTAAGAGATAATGCCCATAAAAAAGATTATTTACCTATGCAGGGACTTCCTGAATTAAGGGAAGCAATTTCAAAATATTTATTAAAAAGAACAGGTGTTGATTATAAAAAAGAAAATATAATTATAACTCCTGGTTCAAAAGAAGCAATGTTGTTAATGCATGTAGTATTTAATGGAGAAATAATTTTACCTGCCCCAAGTTGGGTTTCATATGAACCTCAAGCAGAAATAGCTAAAAATAAAGTTCATTGGATTGAAACAACATTAGATAATAATTGGTTTCCAACAGCAAAACAACTTGAGGATAAAATAAATTCTATTGGAAAAAAAAATATTATACTAATACTTAACTCTCCGAATAATCCATCTGGTTCAGTTTGTAATAATTTAAATCAAATCGCTAATGTCGCAAAACATAATAATATTAAAATTCTATCTGATGAAATATATACAGATTTAACTTTTGATAAAAATTATGAATCTATTTCAAAATTTTGTCCTGAAAATACTTTCATAAGTGGGGGTTTAAGCAAATGGTGTGGTGCAGGGGGTTGGCGATTAGGTTTTTTTGCAGTACCTAATGGACAAAAAGATTTTTTAAATGCATTAAAAACTTTAGCAAGTGAGTCGTACTCAACGGTAAATAGCCCTTTACAATTTGCAGCTGTGGAAGCTTATAAAGGTGATTATAGTGATTATTTAAATAAAACTAGATCTATTTTAAAACTTGTAGGAAATTATGTTTTTAATAATTTAAAATCTAATAAAATTTTAATTAATCCACCTAAAGGGGCATTTTATTTAATGCCTGAGTTTTTAAATTCTAAATTTTCGAGCTCTGCAGAAATGTGTGACGATATAATCAACAAAACTGGTGTAGCACTTTTGCCTGGTTCGGACTTTGGTTTTAAATCAAAAAAAATGTTAGCAAGGCTCAGTTACACTGATTTTGATGGGGATATTTTTCTTAAAAATATTAATAGTGGTAAAAAACTAGATGATGATCTTGTTAAAAAATATGCTCCAAATGTTGTTGAAGGAACCAACAAATTAGTAGAGTGGTCTAAAACACTCTAGATTCATTATAAAAATTAACGTCCAAATTAAGTTATTTAGTTTTACAATGCCCTTAACGTATTGATACGATTTACTTAATTGTACAATTAAGACAAGGGGGAAAAATGAAGAGAATAATCTCTACTATCTCAGCTATAGCAATGTTATTTGCATTATCTTTACCGATGATGTCAGTAGCAAAGGCTGCTGAGTTTTTTACAATTGGAACAGGTGGACCAACTGGAGTTTATTTCCAAACTGGTAACGCCATTTGTAAAATGTTACACAAACAAGCGATAAGTGCTGAGCACGGAAGAAAAAAAGGTACAGCTAAAGCTTATAGATGTACTGCACCTTCAACAGGTGGTTCTAACTACAATATTGGACAAATCAAAGATGGTGAGTTTCAATTTGGTGTTGCTCAGTCAGACTGGCAGTTCCATGCTTATAACGGTTCAAGCAAATGGGAAGGAAAACAGTTTAGCGACTTAAGAGCTGTATTTTCTGTTCACAACGAACCTTTCCAAATTTGGGCTAGTAAAAAATCTAAAATTAAAGATTTCAAAGGCTTAAAAGGAAAAACAGTTAATATTGGAAACCCAGGTTCTGGTCAAAGAGGAACTATGGAAGAATTAATGAAAGCTATGGGTGCAGATATGAGTATGTTCAAAGCAACAACAGAACTTACTTCATCTGAACAAGTAAAAGCTCTTTGCGACGGAAAAATAGATGCATTCGGATATTCAGTAGGATTTCCTAATGGTGCTATGGAGCAAGCAGCAACTTGTAAAGCAAAAGCAAGCCCGATTAATTTGACTGGAGCACCAGTTCAAGGTTTAATTGACGGAGCTGACTATTATGCTAAAGCTGTAATCCCAGCAGGTACTTACTCAAATCAGAAAAAAGACGCTACAACATTTGGTGTAAAAGCTACTGTTGTAACAAGTGCAAATGTTTCTGAAGAGCTTGTATACTTAGTAACAAAAGCGGTTATGGAAAACTTTGATGATTTCAGAGCTCAACATCCAGCTTTTGGACCACTGGAAAAGAAAAATATGATAGCTGATGGTTTATCGGCTCCATTACATCCTGGTGCTATTAAGTATTATAAAGAAGCTGGATTAATGTAATCTAAATACATAATTAAATTAAAAAGGCCCAATATTTTTTGGGCCTTTTTTTTAGAATAATGTATCTTAACTAAAATGAATCAAAACGTTCAGAATAAGATTAAAGACAAAATTAAAGAAGATATTTCTCCAACTCGTAATTTAACAGGAATTCATTTAAAAATAGTTTTTGGTATCGCCATTCTCTGGACATTCTTCCAGCTTTGGTATGCTTCTCCTTTCCCTTTTTGGTTTAATTTTGGAATGTTCAAAGGTTTACCAGCCAGAGCTATTCACTTGGGCTTTGCTTTGACACTAGCTTTTTTGATTTTTCCAGCAGTAAGAGGAAAAAAAATTTCAGTAATCGACATTCTGATAAGTATAGTTGCTGCGTTTTGTTGTTTATACATTTATTTTTTTTATGATGATTTAGTAAATAGAGGAGGAATACTTTTAGTTAAAGAAATATTCGGATTCAAAGTTCCAGTGGAACTTATTATAGGGGCTATTGGTATTGTAATTCTTTTAGAAGCCACAAGACGGGCAATTGGTTTACCTTTAGTTATTATCGCAATTTGTTTTCTACTATTCTCTTATTTTGGCAAATATGCTCCAGATATAATCTCTCATGGTGGTCTTTCTGTAAAAAGATTGGTTGGTTTTCAGTGGTTTGATCAAGAAGCAATTTTCGGAATACCAATAGGAGTATCGGTTGATTTCATATTTTTATTTGTTTTATTTGGGGCCCTATTAGAAACTGCTGGTGGAGGAAAATATTTTTTAGATTTGGCTTTTGCCATGGTTGGTAAAATGCGAGGAGGTCCAGCTAAAGCTGCAATATTAGGATCTGGAATGACAGGTATGATCTCAGGTTCATCAATTGCAAACACTGTCACGACCGGAACTTTCACAATTCCAATTATGAAAAAAACTGGTTTCTCCCAGGAAAAAGCAGGAGCTATCGAAGTTTCGTCTTCAGTTAATGGTCAAATAATGCCTCCAGTAATGGGAGCCGCTGCTTTTGTTATGGCTAGTTTTATTGGCGTTACTTATTTTGAAGTTGTGAAACATGCTTTTTTACCAGCCATCATTTCTTACATTGCTTTGTTTTACATATCTCATTTAGAGGCTCTTAAATTAGGTCTTAAAGGTATGGATGACGCTGATGTTCCACATCTTAAGAAAACCTTTTTATCAGGATTACATTTTTTAATACCAATTTTTGTTTTAATTTTTCTGCTTGTTTATATGAGATATACCGCTGGGTTTTCAATTTTTTATGCTACTCTTTCTTTAGTCTTAGTAAATTTAGTAAACCGTATTATTAAAAATCCAGATTTTAAAACTGGTTTGGTTGATTGGTATAATCAAACAATTGTTGGTCTTCAAAAGGGTGCAATTAACATGGTAGCTGTTGGAATTGCAATTGCTACTGCTGGTATAATAGTAGGAGCGGTTGGCTCTACAGGACTGAGTACAAACTTGATTATAGTTATAGAGACAATAGCTAGAGACAATGTAATAATATTGATACTACTAACCATTATACTATGTTTGCTTTTAGGAATGGGTCTTCCAACAACTGCAAATTATGTTGTTGTAGCATCGCTTATGGCCACAGTTCTCGTTGATGTTGGGAATGCTTCTGGTTTCATCTTTCCACTAATAGCAGTCCATTTATTTGTATTTTATTTTGGTTTGATGGCTGATGTAACGCCACCAGTTGGATTAGCTTCTTACGCAGCTGCAGCAATTTCAGGCGGTGATCCATTAAGAACTGGACTGCAGGCAATTTGGTATAGTTTAAGAACAGGAATTTTACCTATTGTATTTTTATTCAATCATGAACTTTTGTTAATTGGTGTATATAGTTTTTGGCAAGCTTTAATTGTTATAGTTACTTCTTTAATGGGAATATTAATTTTTACCTCTGCTACTCAACAATGGTTTATAAATAAATTAAAATGGTATGAAACAATTGCATTTTTAATAATTTCTTTATCATTTTTGGCTCCAGATTATGTTTTAAGTAAATTTTATCCAAAATTTAATGAGCAAAAACTTTCAGCAGAAACTATTCAAAATCTTTCTTTTGATCCTACCAAAGAAGTTCACATTAAAGTAACTAGGATTTCCGAATACGGAGAAAGATATAAGTTATTTGTTATTGATAAAAGAAAATTTGAAAAAGAATATAATTTAGAGGAATACGGTGTAACTTTGATAGACCAAAATGATCAACTTACTGTAGATAAATTAAACTGGAAAGGTGAGGCAAAAAAATCTGGAATACAAATGGGGGATATAATAAGCAATTTTAAAATTGAAAACCCAGATAGACCCAATAAAGCAATTGTCTATCCTTTTGCATTTTTTACTTTGTTAGTATTTGGGTATTTGAATTATAGAAGAAAAAATATTTAATTTTATTTATTTATTTTTAAAATCTTCCATACACCAGATGTGACTGCCACTATGCCTTCAGCATTAATAATTTCGCATGTTAGAAAAACTAGTGTCTTAGTTTTTTTTTGAACCTTAACCTTTGCTACCAACTTATCTCCAAGTTTAGCAGCAGATATAAACTTCATTTCTAAGGATATTGTTACACATCTTTTATTATCAGCTGATTGATGTGCTGCATTACCCATTCCAGTATCTGCAATAAAAGTAAGAAATCCTCCGTGTGCCATCCCGGCAGTATTGAGGTGTATTTCTTTAACTTCAGTTTCGTACTCAAAAGTACCACTATCTATTTTTTTACCCTTAAGTCCGCCTACTTGTTTTGCATAGCCTGAATTAGTTTCGTCCATATCTTCTTTTATCATACAAAGGAGCTAGTTGTGAAAAAATAACAGCTGATAAAATAATTATAATTCCCATGATTTTATATTCATTAAGAAACTGGTCTAATATTATCCATGCAGCTATTGATCCAAATACACCTTCCAAAGAAAAAATAATTGCTGCTGGGGCAGGAGATATATTTTGTAAAGCTAGAATTTGAAGCATAAAGGCAATCCCACTTGATAAAACTCCTGCATAAAGTAATTCAGCTGCTTCTAATGATAAAACTTTTAATGAAACATATTCGTAAGCAAACATTGGAACAGAAGAAAATATTGCAGCAGTAAGACATTGAAACGAAGCTATAGTTATTGGAAAATTGAAAACTTTTAAAAATTTAGAAATATAAACAATATGAAAGGCCCAGAAAAAAGCCCCAATAACTACAAGAGTGTCACCAAATCTTACTCTAAGATTTCCTAATTCACTAAGAAGAAAACCACCAATTAAACACATCATTACTGATGGCCAAACAGATTTATGAATTTTTTTTGAAAAAAGAAAAAAAGCAATTATTGGAACTATAACTACATACAAAACTGTAAAGACAGCTGAGTTTGCTACATCAGTATAAATTAGTGAAATCTGCTGTAAAATATTTCCTCCAGCTAATAAAAAACCTAAAAAAAATATATAACTCACAACAAATTTATAATTCAATTTTGTATCTTTGATTTTTTTAAACTCAAAAATAAAAAAAAATGGTAGTAGTGCTAAGAAGCCTAAAATCAAACGAGCCGCAGAAAATGTCCAAGGGCCAATATAATCCATTCCCATATCTTGAGCCACAAAAGCTGTACCCCAAAGAAAAGAGCATCCAACCGCACAAATTAATGAAAAAATTTTTTTATCCATTTAAACTGCAAGTTTGAATGCAAAATCTTTCCCTAGACTTTTTGATAAATGCACACAAAATCTCGCACCTTCTGCACCATCAATGACTCTATGATCATAAGATAAAGAAATAGGAAGCATTTTCCTTGTAATAAATTGCTCATTTATTTTTTTAATTTTATCGAAAGTTTTTCCAACGCCTAAGATAGCTACTTCTGGAGGATTGATAATTGGTGTGAAAAAATTTCCTCCAATACCTCCTAGGCTTGAAATTGTCATCGACCCACCAAAAAATTCTTTTTTATCTATTTTAAGCTCCTTACATTGCTTACTTACTCTTTTTAATTCTTCATAAATTTCCTTTAATCCTAATTGATCAACATTTCGAATTTTTGGAACCATTAAACCATGCGGAGTATCAACTGCAAAACCAACATGATAATACTTTTTAAAAATCAATTTATTGTTCTCAGGATCTATAGAGGAATTAAAATTAGGATACTCTTTTAGTGCGTTTACCACAGCTCTAGTTATAAATGCTAATGGACTTATCCTTATTCTATCACCAGAATAATTATCGATTAAAGTTGTTCTAAACTGTTCCATTTCAGTTATATCTATCTCATCATGTTGAGTAACGTGAGGAATCTCAGTCCAAGATCTAACAAGTTGAGGACCAGATAATTTTTTCACTCTAGGAAGGTCTTTTTTTTCTACTTCTCCGAATGCTTCATGAGGATATTCATCCTTGTAAACTTTCTTTTCAACTTTCCCTTCGTTAACTGATACCTGGGATCTTACAAATTTTTTCACATCATCTTCAGTTACTCTACCAGCTCTTTGTGATCCAGGTATCTGAACGATATCAGCACCTAATTCTCTAGCAAATTTTCTCACCTTCGGACTTGCAGATGATACGCCATCTTTACTCAATTTTTTTACTACAGGAGCTATTTCTTTTGGAGTTTCAGTTACTATTTTCTTTTCAGGAATATTTTCTTTTACCTCAACTGCTTTTTTAATTTCTTCCTTTTTACTTACAGAATCTAATGATAATATTTCACTTCCTTCTGAAACTTTGTCACCAACTTTAACAATAATCTTATTGATTTTTCCTTCATCAGTAGCTGGAACTTCTACACTTGATTTATCACTTTCCAAAGTAATTAAGGGATCATTTTTTTTGATCTGTTGTCCTGACTTAACTAATACCTCAATCACTTCAACATTTTTAAAATCTCCGATATTTGGAACTAATAATTTTTTTTCAGCCATTAAACTCTATAATTTTGTTGGAAATACCTTTTCTTGATCTATATCGTATTTCTTAATCGCTTTTTCTGCATGTTTACTTGCTAGTAATTGCTCTTTTGCTAAAGCACTTAAAGTGTATGTAACAATATGTTTTTTATCAACTTCAAAAAATTTTCTTAGCTTTTTCCTTGTATCACTTCTTCCAAAACCATCAGTTCCTAATGTGTAAAAAGGTTTGTTCGTATAAGGTCTTATTTGATCAGCATAGGATCTAATATAGTCAGATGCTGCAAATATAATACCATCTTGTGAACCTAAGCATGTTTCAACATAGCTTTTTTTTGCTTTTTCTCCTGGATTTAATAAATTTTTCCTTTCAACTTCCATGCCATTTTTTTTCAATTCGTTAAAACTAGTAACACTCCAAACATCACAATCAATTCCATATTCATCAGACAAAACTTCAGCTGCTTTTATAATTTCTCTTAAAATTGATCCAGATCCTAACATCTGTACTTTTGCTTTTCCTTTTCCCCCATAACTTTTAAACAAATACATCCCTTTCAAAATTCCTTGATCTGCACCAACAGGTTTTTCTGGATGAGTATAATTTTCGTTCATTGCAGTTATATAGTAGTAAATATTTTCTTTTTTCTCGTGCATCCTTTTCAATCCATCTCTAAAAATCACTGCCATCTCATATGAAAATGTAGGATCATAACTCACACAGTTAGGTATCGCAGATGCCATGAGAAGACTATGTCCATCCTGGTGTTGTAGTCCTTCACCAGCTAAAGTTGTTTTTCCAGATGTTGCTCCAATTAAAAAACCTCTTGTCTGAGAGTCTGCTGCGGCCCAAGCCAAGTCCCCAATTCTTTGAAAACCAAACATAGAGTAAAACAAATAAATAGGAACCATTTCTAAATCATGATTAGTGTAAGAGGTTCCAGCAGCAATCCATGATGACATTGCTCCTGCTTCAGTAATACCTTCTTGTAAAACTTGTCCGCTCTTGTCTTCTCTATAAGAACTTAATTGTTCAGAGTCGACTGGTTCGTATTTTTGGCCTTCGTGTGCATAAATTCCAATCTTTTGAAAAAAACCCTCCATACCAAAAGTTCTAGCCTCATCAGCAATTATAGGCACTAATCTTGGGGCAACATTTTTGTCTCTTAGTAAATTCGCAAGCATTCTTACAAGAGCCATTGTAGTAGACATTTCCTTATCACCAGTGGACTTCATAAAACTTTCAAATATATCTTGAGGAGGTGTTTTAACTGATTTTGCAAAAGTAGTTCTCTCAGGAATGTGTCCACCAAGCTTAACTCTGCAATTTTTTAAATACTTTATTTCTGGTGAATTTTCTGCTGGTTTGTAATATTCAATATTTTTAACCTGCTTATCAGTAAGCGGCACGTTAAATCTATCTCTGTAAAATAATAAATCTTCCTCGTCTAATTTCTTTTGTTGGTGTGTTGTATTTATACTCTCACCAGATTTACCCATTCCATAACCTTTAATTGTTTTAGCTATTATGACAGTTGGCTTACCTTTGCATTGAACAGCAGCATGATAAGCTGAGTAAACTTTATGAGGATCGTGTCCACCTCTATTTAATTTCCAAATATCCGCATCAGTCATATTTGCTACTAAGTCTTTTAATTCAGGATACTTACCAAAAAATTTCTCTCTTACGTAAGACCCACCTTTTGCTTTGAATGCCTGATATTCTCCATCAACTGCTTCGGTCATTCTTTTAACTAGTAAACCAGTTTTATCTTTAGACAAAAGCTGATCCCAGTAAGATCCCCAAATTACTTTAATTACATTCCAACCTGACCCTCTAAATCTTCCTTCAAGTTCTTGAATAATTTTTCCATTTCCTCTTACAGGTCCATCTAATCTTTGAAGATTACAATTAATTACAAAAATCAAATTATCTAATTTCTCTCTTGCTGCTAGCCCTACAGCCCCAAAACTTTCAGGTTCATCCATTTCACCATCACCCAGATGACACCAAATTTTCCTGTCTTGATCTTTTAAAAGACCTCTATTAATTAAATACTTAGTAAATCTTGCTTGATAGATTGCCATCATAGGACCAAGTCCCATGGACACAGTTGGGAACTGCCAAAACTTAGGCATCAACCAAGGATGTGGGTAAGAAGACAATCCACCTTTCTCAACCTCTTGTCTAAATTTATCCAATTGTTTTTCTGTAATTCTTCCTTCTAAAAAAGCTCTTGCATACATACCTGGTGCGCTATGACCTTGGAAATAAACTAAATCACCACCAAATTTATTATTTTTTGCTCTCCAAAAATGATTCATACCGACGTCATATAATGTTGCTGCAGAAGCAAAAGTACCGATGTGGCCTCCTAGTTCTGGATTTTTTTTATTTGCCTTTACAACCATGGCAGCTGCATTCCATCTTATGTAAGCTCTAATTTTTCTTTCTAAATTTTGATCTCCCGGCGATCTAATATCTGCACTGGCAGGTATTGTATTTATATAAGGAGTAGTTCTAGTGTCAGGTAAAGTTAATCCCTGTGTGTATGCTTCATCAATTACTTTTTTAAGCAAGTAACCAGCTCTAGATGAACCATCTGCTTTTACAACTGCTCTTAAGGAATCTAACCATTCTTGTGTTTCTGCAGGATCTATATCATCCTTAGAAATGGGTTGAGCATAAATTGTCTCCTTACCATTTCTTAGACCGTTTGTTTTTTCGATTTTTTGAATTGGTTGTTCCTCAACTTCGATTATTTCTTTTGTTGGTTTGGCAACTTCTTCTTTTTTCTCATTCCCACTATCTAAAGTAGCTAAAACACTTCCTTCCGAAACTTTGTCTCCTATTTTAACTTTTAGTTGGGATATTTTTCCTTCGTAAGGCGATGGAACCTCAACACTTGACTTATCACTTTCTAAAGTAACAATTGGATCATTTTTCTTAACTTGGTCTCCAGGTTTTACTAAAACCTCTATAATCTCAACATCCTTGAAATCACCAATATCTGGCACAGAAATGTTTTTGGACATTTAATTATTATACACAATTTTTGACACAATTTATCCGCTTTTTTGACACTTCGAATTTGCAATATAATTTATGCAACTTTTAAGACTTATATTTAAAAAAAAGAGAGCAGATATTAATTCTCAGGTATTAATTCAAAAAATTTTATTAAGAAAATACCTGGCTAAAACCAATTAGCAATACTACTAGAATTATAGCACCGTAATAATACTGATAGCCTCTCACAGTAAACGGAATTTTACTTAAGGCTCTATTTTTAATTTTTTTTCTAGGTTTAGATAATTTCATTTTCTTTCAATACACATAGCAACGCCCATACCTCCTCCAATACAAAGCGTAGCCAATCCTTTCTTTGAGTCTCTTTTTAGCATTTCATGAATAAGTGTCACGAAAATTCTTGTCCCAGAAGCACCAATAGGATGGCCTAGTGCAATTGCTCCACCGTTAACATTTACCTTTTCCATTGGCAAAGCGAGCTCTTTAACTACTGCACAACTTTGCGCAGCAAAGGCCTCGTTCGCCTCTATCAAATCCAAATCCTTTGATTGCCATCCAGCAATCTCTAATGCTTTTTTTGAAGACGGTATAGGACCTGTTCCCATCACAGAGGGATCAACACCACAAGAGGCCCAAGATTTTATTTCTGCTAAAGGTTTAATACCTTTTTTCTCAGCTTCTTTTTTTGACATTAAAACTACTGCAGCAGCACCGTCATTTATACCAGAGGCATTTCCTGCAGTAACTGTTCCTTCTTTTTGAAAAGCAGTTTTAAGTCTTTGTAATGCCTCCATTGAAATCCCTTCTCTTGGATGCTCATCCTTTTTGAAAACTGCAGTACCTTTTTTAAGTTGAATTGTGTAAGGAATAATTTCATCATCAAACTTATTTTCTTTTTGTGCTTTTAAAGCTTTTGTTTGAGAGTCAAAAGCAAATTTGTCTTGATCTTTTCTTGTAACTTGAAATTTTTGCGCAACGTTTTCTGCTGTTATACCCATATGGTATCCGTTGAATGCATCCCATAATCCATCCTTTATCATTGAGTCAACCAAACTTGTGTCCCCAAGTTTTTTTCCATTTCTTAAATGAACTACATGAGGTGATTGGGACATACTTTCTTGACCTCCAGCTAAAACAATATTTGAATTTCCTGAAAGAATTGAATGATACCCTGATGCAATAGATCTTAGACCCGAGCCACAAACTTGATTAACAACATATGATGGTGTTTCTTTTGGAATACCTGCATCCATAGCAGCTTGTCTTGCAGGGTTTTGTCCCGCACCACCTGTTAAAACTTGGCCCATAATAATTTCGTTTATATCTGAAGCTTTAATATTTGATTTTTCAATAGCGCTTGAAATAGCTGTCGAACCTAGTTTATGAGCAGAAACATTTTTTAAAGACCCACCCAAATCTCCAATTGCTGTTCTAACAGCAGATGTTATGACGACTCCATTTTCTTTAGACATAATTTTCTACAATTATATTCTTATTCAAAGAATAGCAATAACCATAAAATCGCTTTATTATAGGTGTTTTCTTTGATATTTTTGCTAAGCGGTCCCATAGCTCAATTGGATTAGAGCGTCTCGCTACGGACGAGAAGGTTGAGGGTTCAAGTCCTTCTGGGACCTCCAAAATAAGGAGATTTTTTATGTCACTACAAAATTCGGTATTCGTTTTTTTCATTGTGGTTTTAGCTGTGCTATTTGTACTATCCTTGATTTTATAAATAAACAGTAGCTAGAATAATTGATCCAAGTATTAATCTATATCCAACAATTAAGTTAAAACTAAAATTCTTTAAGTAAATTAATAAGTATTTGATTGTTAGATAAGAGAAAATGAAAGATAAACCTATCGTCATAATTGAGTTGATATTTATAATTAAGTCTCCTGCATTAAACATCTTATAAATACCGTATACCGAGCTACCTGCAAGCGCTGGAATTGAAAGTAAAAATGAAATCTTGGCAGCATCTTCTCTGTTAAATTTTAAAAATCTAGCTCCAGTCATTATTATTCCAGATCTGCTTACACCAGGTATAAGAGCTAATACTTGAAAAAACCCAATTAAAATAGCCTTTTTAAGCGTAAATTTATCTTCAATGCTATTTTTAAGGCTTAATTTATCTGAAATAAAAAGCACAATACCAAAAATTATAGTCATCCAACCTATAAGCTCTAAAGACCTAAATGTATCCATCAAGTTATAATTTAAAATTAAAAATCCAAATCCAAACAATGGAATTGATGCCAAAATTATTTTATAAAATAATTTTTTATTCCTTCCAAAATTAAAAATATCCTCCTTAAAGAAAAATATTACTGCAAGTAAAGATCCCATGTGCGCATAAACATTTATTAATAATTCATTTTGAATACCAAAATATTTTGATATTAAATTTAGGTGAGCCGAAGAGCTAACTGGAAGAAATTCAGCAATACCCTGTGTTATAGATAGGATTAAAATTTGAATAAAATTTTCCATTTATGTGTATTTCCTTATATTTAATTCAACTAGAGAGTTCATTAAAATTGCGCATAGCTGATATGCGTATATAAAAAACGAGTAAAACATGGGTTTTTTGAATTAAAGGTCAATATAACTTACCTAAATAGTCTTTAATTTCTTAAATTTTTATTCTAAAAAAACGTCATGTCAGAAAAAATGTTAAAGTTTGTAAAAATAGGTCAGCAATCACCACCTAAAAGATCTGCTGATAACAGGAAGAATGACTTTAAAGAAGTCTACGATGAATTTATAAGTAATAAGGCTAAAGAACAATCAAGTAGATGCTCGCAATGTGGTGTTCCATTTTGCCAAGTTCATTGCCCCCTTCAAAACAACATACCAGATTGGTTAAAGCTAACCGCAGAGGGAAGATTAGAGGATGCTTATGAATTATCTCAAAGCACAAATAATATGCCTGAGGTTTGTGGAAGAATTTGCCCCCAAGATAGATTATGCGAAGGAAATTGCGTAATAGAACAGTCTGGACATGGAACAGTAACTATAGGATCGGTCGAGAAATACATTACAGAAACAGCTTGGGAAAAAGGATGGGTCAAACCAATTAAATTAAAAAAAGAGAAAAATCAATCAATAGGAATTATTGGAGCTGGTCCAGCAGGATTAGCATGTGCTGAACAGCTTAGAAAATCTGGGTTTAAAATCACAATTTACGACCGATATGACAGACCTGGTGGATTACTAATATATGGAATTCCAAACTTTAAACTTGAAAAATTTGTAGTTGAACGAAGAACAAAACTTTTAAAAGACTCGGGGATAAAATTTAAACATAACTTTGAGGTTGGAAGAGACGCAACTTTAGAAGAATTAAAATCAAAACATGATGCAATACTAATTGCTACCGGCGTATATAAAGCGAGAGATGTTGATATAGAGGGAAAAAATCTGAAAAATATTTTTCCAGCGATGGATTTTCTTACCGCTTCAAATCGAAAAGGTTTAGGAGATAAAGTTAAATTATTTGATGATGGTACTTTAAATGCAGAAAATAAAAATATTGTTGTTATAGGTGGTGGTGATACTGCAATGGATTGTGTGCGAACGGCTATAAGACAAAAAGCAAAATCAGTAAAATGTTTATATAGAAGAGACAGGGAGAATATGCCTGGTTCAGCAAGGGAAGTGAGCAATGCCATTGAAGAGGGAATTGATTTTCTTTGGCTATCTAACCCAAACAGATTTATCGGTAAGGATAATGTAGAAGCTGTTGAGGTGACAAAAATGGAATTAGGTGAAGCAGACTCCTCAGGTAGAAGAAAACCTGTTCCAATTAAAAATTCTGAATATAAAGTTGATGCTGACATTGTAATTAAAGCACTTGGTTTCGATCCCGAAGATGTACCAAAGCTTTTTGGCTCTGAAGATTTATCTGTTTCTAAATGGGGAACTATAAAAATCGACCTTAAAACAATGCAGACCAATTTACCAGGAGTCTTTGCAGCTGGAGATATAGTTAGAGGGGCTTCGCTAGTCGTTTGGGCAATTAGAGATGGCAGAGATGCAGCTACAGAAATTGAAAAATATCTAAATTCACAACTAGCAAAAAAAACGGAAGCAGCATGAAGCTATATAAAAAGAACAAAGAAATATTACAAAAAAACTTTTCTTATTCTACAAACATGGAGCATGATGCATGCGGAGTTGGTTTAATAGCTTCTCTTGATGGTAAAAAAAGTCGGAAAGTTGTTGAGTATGGTATTGAGGCTTTGAAAGCAGTATGGCACCGGGGAGCAGTTGATGCCGATGGGAAATCAGGAGATGGTGCCGGTATTAGCTTTGAAATTCCAAAAGATTTTTTTCAAGAAAAAATAGAAGATACAGGTCACAAACATACAGAAGGTGATATTTGTGTTGGAATGATTTTCTTACCAAGAACAGACTATTCATCTCAAGAACGTAGCAAAGCATTAGTAGAAAGAAATTTATTAGAAAATGATTTTTATATATATGGCTGGAGACAAGTTCCAGTAAATCCAGATGTTCTGGGAAAAACAGCTGATTCAAACCGTCCAGAAATTACACAAATTATTTTTAAGTCCAATAAGAAAAAAGAAAGAAACGAATTAGAAAGATCACTTTATGTAGTTAGAAAAAAAATTCTTAAACAGACTAGAAATGAGCAAATTAACGATTTTTATATATGCTCCTTGAGTTCAAGATCGATTGTTTATAAAGGCATGTTTTTGGCTGAAGCCCTGTCGGATTTTTATCCAGATTTAAAGGACAAAAGATTTATTTCTAGATTTTCAATTTTCCACCAAAGATTTTCAACAAATACATTCCCAAGTTGGAAATTAGCTCAACCTTTCAGATCATTGGCCCACAATGGAGAAATTAATACCTTAAAAGGAAATATAAATTGGATGAAAATTCATGAACAGGATATGTCGAGTGAACTATTTAAAAATGTAGATGATTTAAAACCCGTTATAACTCCCGGTAATTCAGACTCTGCAGCTTTAGACAATGTTTTTGAACTACTTATTCATTCTGGAAAATCAGTTCCACTAATCAAATTAATGATGATGCCAGATGCATGGTCTAAGAGAAGTAAAATTTTACCAAAAGCACATCAACAACTCTTTGATGTTCTAAACAGCACCATCGAACCATGGGATGGACCAGCTGCAATTTGTGCAACTGACAGTAAATGGGCAATAGCAGCAACAGACAGAAACGGATTAAGACCTTTAAGATATTCTATTACGTCGGACAATTTATTATTTGCAGGTTCTGAAACAGGAATGGTTTCTATTCCAGAAGAGAATATCATAGAAAAAGGAAGGCTAGGACCTGGTCAACTAATTGCTGTTGATCTAAAATCAGGTAAAATTTTTAAGGATAAAGATATAAAAGATTATTTAGCTAAAGATTTTACAAAGTTTCATAAGCAAGTTGTGCATTTTGATAAAAAACTTGGTACAAAAAATGAGTTCCCAAATTTTCAAAGCGAGGAACTAAGACAAAGACAATTTATTTCCGGATACAGCATAGAGGATTTAGAGCTTATTCTTCACCCAATGGCAGAAGAAGCAAAAGAAGCTACTGGTTCAATGGGAGATGATACTCCTGTTGCTGTATTATCAAATCATTATAGACCGATTACGCATTATTTTAGACAGAACTTCAGCCAAGTTACTAACCCACCAATAGACTCCTTAAGGGAAAATAAAGTTATGAGCCTTAAAACAAGATTTGGAAACTTAGGTAACATTTTAGACTTTGACAATTTTACAAAAGAAAATATTTACGTTTTAGACAGTCCTATTTTAACAAACTCAGAATTTAAAAAATTTAAAAGCCATTTTTCCACTAAAATAAAAATTATTGATTGCACATTTGATGTAAGTAAATCTCTGAAAGATAGGCTGGAAGAAATAAGATCAGAAGCTGAAATTTCAGTTAGAGAGGGTATAAATCATCTTATACTTTCAGATCAAAAAATATCCGAAAAAAAAGCTATTGTACCAATGGTTTTAGCGGTAGGAGCCGTCCATTCAAATTTAGTCAAACATGGATTAAGAGGTTATTCGTCAATTAATGTTCAAACTGCAGAAGCTATGGATACGCATTCATTTGCTGTTCTGCTTGGAGTAGGAGCAACAACTATAAATCCTTACCTTGCTATAGATAGTATTTACCAAAGATATACAAAAAAATTATTTGGAAAGTTAGATTTTAATGCTTGTGTAGATAGATTTAAAAAATCTATTAATAATGGTCTATTAAAAATCATGTCGAAAATGGGAATTTCTGTATTAAGCTCCTACAGAGGTGGATGTAATTTTGAAGCTGTAGGTTTAAGTAGAGCTATTGTTGCAGATTATTTTCCAGGAATGTTTTCTAGAATTTCAGGTATTGGAGTATCGGGTATAGAAAATAAAATAAAAGAACTTCACAAAAAAGCTTATCAAAAAAATGTTACGGTTCTACCAATTGGCGGTTTATATAAATATAGAAAATCTGGTGAAGACCATCAATTACAAGGAAGCCTTATACATCTTTTACAACATTCTGTTGGTGTTAAATCATATGAGCAGTATAAAAAATATTCAGCAGGCATTCATAATTTAACACCAATAAATTTAAGAGATTTACTAGAATTTAAAAAGAAAAATGATCCAATAAATATTGATGAGGTTGAACCAGTAGAGGAAATAATGAAAAGGTTTGGTAGTGGAAGTATGTCTCATGGCGCATTATCAGAAGAAGCACATGAAACTTTAGCAATTGGAATGAACAGAATTAAAGGAGCTTCCTGTAGTGGTGAAGGTGGTGAGGATTCTAGAAGATTTAAAGTGCTTGAAAACGGTGATTCAGCAAATTCTAAAGTTAAACAAGTTGCCTCTGCAAGATTTGGGGTGACAATAGAATACTTAAATAATTGTAGTGAAATTGAAATTAAAATTGCACAAGGTGCTAAGCCAGGAGAAGGTGGACAGCTTCCAGGATTTAAAGTCACAAAAGATATTGCAAGACTAAGACACTCTACAAAAGGTGTAACATTAATTTCTCCTCCACCACATCATGATATTTATTCTATAGAGGATTTAGCTCAACTCATTTACGATTTAAAACAAATCAATCCTAAAGCGAGAGTAGGTGTTAAACTTGTTGCTTCAACTGGAATAGGAACTATTGCAGCTGGAGTTGCAAAAGCAAAAGCTGATGTGATTTTAATATCGGGTCATTCAGGTGGAACAGGAGCGAGCCCACAAACAAGTGTAAAGTATGCCGGAATACCATGGGAAATGGGTTTGACAGAAGCAAATCAAATTTTAACTTTAAATAAATTAAGACAGCAAGTTACACTTCGTACTGACGGAGGATTAAAAACCGGAAGGGACGTCGTAATGGCAGCAATGATGGGTGCTGAAGAGTTTGGAATGGGAACTTCCTCATTAATAGCCATGGGTTGTATAATGGTAAGACAGTGTCATTCAAATACTTGCCCTGTTGGTGTTTGTACTCAAGATGAAGAACTTAGAAAAAAATTTACCGGAACACCTGAAAAAGTTGTTAACTTTTTTAATTTCGTTGCAATGGAAGTTAGAGAAATTCTTGCTTCACTTGGATTTAAAAATTTAAAAGATATAATTGGTAGAACGGATCTTCTGGCTCAGGTAAGCAGAGGTTCTCCAAACCTAGATGATCTAGATTTAAATCCATTATTAGTTCAAACAGATCCAGGAAACCACAACAGGTTCTCAGACAATAAGTTGATAAACAAAGTACCTGATAACAATATTGATGAAAATGTTTGGTCAAAAATAAAAGATAAAATTAACAATAAAGAAAAAATTTCATATGAAGGAAATATAAAAAATACGGATAGAGCAGTAGGAACAAAGCTTTCACACTATATTTTTGAAAAATTTAAAAACAAACTTAATAGTGATTTAATCCAAATAAATCTAAATGGTTCTGCAGGTCAGTCATTAGGAGCTTTTTTATCAAAATCTATTTCATTAAAAATATTTGGAGATGCAAACGACTATGTTGCTAAAGGATTATCTGGCGGCAAAATTGTTGTTGTTCCATCTAAAATTAATAGGTTAAAGACAAAAGAAAACACAATTATAGGAAATACAGTTTTATATGGAGCAACATCGGGCAAATTATTCGCAGCTGGTAAAGCAGGAGAAAGGTTTGCTGTTCGTAATTCTGGAGGAACTGCGATAGTAGAAGGATGTGACTCAAATGGATGTGAATATATGACCGGTGGAAATATAGTAATACTTGGAAGCATCGGAGATAATTTTGGAGCAGGTATGACTGGGGGAATGGCTTTTATATATGATCCAGAAAATACTTTTGAGAACTTTGTAAATCCCGCTTCAGTTACTTGGCAAAAACCAGAGACTAAATATTGGAAAGAAAAATTAAAGTCTTTAATTCAAGATCACCTAAAAGAGACAGAGTCTGTTATTGCTAAGGAAATTCTAAATGATTTCGAAAACGAAATAAACAATTTTAAACAAGTTTGTCCTCTAGAAATGTTAGATAAACTTGAAAATCCAATCACATTAAAGGATAGTATTTCTAAAGCTGTCTAATTCTTTTAAAATTTTATTTATACTCAGTTTATTTGATAAACTATGATCTCCATTTTTAATAACCACCATTCTTTTTTTTGCCTTTGTAAAAACAGATAATACTTTTCTTGAAAAAGAAACTGGTACAGCTTCATCTTTTTGTCCATGAAACATAGTTACAACAATTTTAGAATTGATCTTTTTTGAAAAAACCTTATTTTTCCTACCGTCTTTAATTATCTGATAAGTAATTGGGTATTCATAATCACCATTTTTAATATGACTGACCCCCTTAAGTTTAATCTCTTTTTTTACTTTCTTTGGAAATTTTCTCCACATTAATCTTTCTAAAAATTCTGGAGCTGAGCCAATTCCAATAAAACCCCTAATTTGATTTTTAAAATATTTAAATTGATTTAATGCTATCCAAGATCCCATACTTGAACCAATCATAATAAAGTTATTTTTTTTAATAAATCTTCTAATCAAAATTTTTGTATCATTTGACCATTGACTAATATTTCCTTTAGTAAATTTTCCTGAGGATTTACCATGACCTGAGTAATCTAAAGTTAAAAAACCTAATTTTTTTTTCACCGCGTATCTCTTAAAAGCTTTAGGTTTCTCACCTTCAATATTTGACATAAAACCAGGCAAAAAAATTATATACAGTTTTTTTTTGAAAAAATTGCCCATATATCTGAGTTTTTTTGTTTTTGACAATCTAATGTAGTTGTATTTTTTCATATAAAATTTTTCTTATTAATCTGTTATTATATATCTTTGATAATATGTCATCTAAAATAAAAGTTTTACAAGTAATTCCAAGACTAGGTTATGGCGGCGCAGAGACAGGTTGTTATGACCTTGCTCATTATTTAGCCGAGAAAGATTGTAAATCTTACATAGTTACAAGTGGAGGACCATTACTAAAATTTATTAAAAAAAATAAAGTGAAGGTTATTAGGCTACCAGTTCATTCAAAGAACCCTCTGCTAATGATAATTAATGCAATAATTCTATTAGTTGTAATATTTACTTTAAACATTGATATTATTCATGCTCGAAGTAGAGCGCCCGCATGGTCTTGTTGGTTAGCAAATCTTTTAACAAGGAGAAAATTTGTTACTACTTTTCATGGTACATACAATTTTAAAAGCAAAATTAAAAAATTTTATAACTCAATTATGCTTAGATCTGAGCTTATTATTGCTGGATCCAATTTTATTTTTGACCATATACACAGTAATTATAGTAATCTTTTAAGAAAAAACAAAAAATTGTTAGTTATATTTAGAGGTATAAATATTGACTATTTTAATAAATTAAATGTCACTGAAGAAAAAGTTGATAGATTTAATTCCACATTAAAATTAGACATTCACACCTTTAAAATACTTTTACCTGGACGATTGACCAAGTGGAAAGGTCAAGAAATGTTTTTAGAAGCTTTAAAATTATTGAAAACAAAATATTATAAAACAAATTTTAAGGCTGTAATATTGGGTTCACATCAAGGCCGTAAAGTTTTTTTTAAAAAACTAATTTCAATGGTTGATCAATATCGATTAAAAGAAAATGTAGTTTTTTTAAGCTTTTGTGAAGAAATGCCTGTTGCTTACAAAAGTTCAGACGTAATTGTATCTTCATCAATAGAGCCAGAAGCTTTTGGTAGAGTTGCAGTAGAGGCACAAGCAATGGAAAAACCAATTCTAGCAAGTGATTTAGGTGGATCAAAAGAGACTATAATTAATGGTAAATCAGGATTTTTATTTAAAAATGGCGATCCAAATTCTCTTGCACAAAATTTGAACTATATTATTGAAATGGATAAAGACAAGTTGCAATCGATTGGAAATGAGGGTAGGAAAAATATATTGATAAAATTTGATGTAGAAAAAATGTGCCAATCAACATTTACAGAGTATAAGAAATTGTTAAAATAAAAATATTAAATGCCAAATATTACTTTACCAGACGGAAAAAAATTAAGTTTTAAAAGCAATGTGACTGGTTATGAGGTTGCTGAAAAAATCAGTAAATCACTTTCAAAACAGGCTCTTATTGTAAGTGTAGATGGAGAGTTAAAAGACTTAAGCTTCTCGATTCAAAAAGATTCCTCTGTAAAAATTATAACTAGTAAAGATAAAGAGGGTTTAGATGTAATCAGACACGATGCAGCGCACATTATGGCAATGGCTGTTCAAGAATTATTTCCAGGAACACAAGTTACTATAGGTCCTGTTATAGAGAATGGTTTCTTCTACGATTTTGCGAGAAAGGAACCATTTACAAAAGATGACCTAAAAAAAATTGAGAAAAAAATGTCTGAGATCATCGACAGAGATGTAAAAACAAAACGTGAAGTATGGGACAGAGCTAAAGCAATAGCACATTTTAAAAAAATTGGTGAAAAGTATAAAGCCGAGATTATAGAGAGCATTCCTAAAAATGAAGAATTATCGATTTACCACCATGGAGATACCTGGCACGATCTATGCCGAGGCCCACATTTAGTTTCATCAGGAAAAATAGGTAAAGCTTTTAAATTAACAAAAGTTTCTGGTGCTTATTGGAGAGGAGATTCAAACAATGAAATGCTACAAAGAATTTACGGAACCTGTTGGAGTTCTAAAAAAGAATTAGATGAATATTTACACAGATTAGAGGAAGCAGAAAAAAGAGATCATAGAAAGCTGGGTAAAGAGATGGATCTTTTCCATTTCAGGGAGGAAAGCCCTGGATCTGTTTTTTGGCATGAAAAGGGTTGGAATTTATTTCAACGACTTGTAGAGTACATGAGATTAAAGCAAAGAAACGCAGGATACAAAGAGATAAGCACACCAGAACTTTTAGATAAAAGTCTTTGGGAAAAATCAGGACACTGGGAGAAATTTGGTCATCACATGTTTACATCTGAGACACCAGATGAAAAAGTTTTTGCCGTGAAACCAATGAACTGTCCTGGTTGTGTCCAAGTGTTTAATCAAGGTCTTAAAAGTTATAGAGATTTACCTTTAAAGCTATCTGAATTTGGAAAAGTTCATAGATATGAACCATCTGGTGCACTACATGGACTTTTAAGAGTAAGAGCTTTTACTCAGGACGATGCACACATATTTTGTACTGAAGAGCAGATAACAGATGAATGCATTAGTGTTACTAAATTAATATTAGATATTTATAAAGATCTGGGGTTTGAAAAGGTGTTCCTTAAATATTCTGATAGGCCAGAAAAAAGAGTCGGGGATGATAAAGTTTGGGATAAGTCAGAAAAAGCTCTGCTTGAAGCCATTAAAAAAACAAAACTGGAATATACTATTAATAAAGGAGAGGGTGCTTTTTATGGTCCCAAAATAGAATTTGTTTTGAGAGATGCTATAGGAAGGGACTGGCAATGTGGAACTTTACAAGTAGACTTAAATTTACCAGGAAGACTTGGAGCGACTTTTGTTGATAAAGATGGAACCAAAAAAATACCTGTTATGCTTCACAGAGCTCTTTTTGGATCCTTGGAGAGATTTATTGGTATAATTATAGAAAATTATGCAGGTAAACTTCCCTTCTGGCTATCACCGTCACAAATTGTTGTGTTACCCATAGCTGAAGAGCACAATGATTATGCAAAAAAAATATTTAAAGACATGTTCAAAGAGGGTATAAAATGCGAAGTGGATTTAAGAAATCAAAAAATTAATTATAAAATTAGAGATCACTCTTTGTCAAAAGTTCCGTTTCTATTAATATGCGGAAGTAAAGAAATAAAAGATAAAAGTGTAACAATACGTAAATTAGGATCCGAAAAACAAGAGACTAAAAAAATTAACAATGCCATTAAAGAATTTAAACAATTAAATAACCTTCCAATAAATTAAGTGTATAAACCAAATTATTTTCAAAGAAGAACTAAATTTCAAGGCCCTCGAACTAATCACAGAATTAAAAGTATTGATGTTCAGGTGATTAATAGTAGTGGAGAAAACCTAGGTATTCTACCACTGAAAAAAGCAATTGATACCGCAAAACAAGAAGGCTTAGACTTAATCGAAATATCACCAAACGCAAAGCCACCAGTTTGTAAAATTATGGATATGGGTAAATATAAGTACGATATGCAAAAAAAAGCTAATAAGGCAAAAAAAAATCAAAAAATTGCTGCACTTAAAGAATTAAAATTAAGACCTGGCACAGAGATACACGATTATAATTTTAAAATTAAAAATGCAAAAAAATTTCTTCAAAAAGGCGATAAAGTAAAATTTACAGTACGCTTTAAAGGAAGAGAAATGCAACATGTTCAACTAGGCAAAGACTTAATGAATAGAATTATAGAGGACACTAAGGAAATAGGGAGAGTAGAGGTAAATCCTAAATTTGAAGGACGACAAATGATAATGATTATTCACCCTAATTAATCATTGTAAAGTTAAAACAAAATATATATAAATCCGATACCATGCCAAAACTTAAAACAAAAAGTTCAGCCAAAAAAAGATTTAGACTGACTAAATCTGGAAAAGTAAAAATGCCACAAGCTGGTAAAAGGCATGGAATGATTAAGAGAACAAACTCACAAATAAGAAAACAACGGGGCACAACGATTATGTCAAAACAAGACTCAAAAATTGTAAAATCTTATATGCCTTACAGCTTAAGGGGATAAAGAATGTCTAGAACAAAACGAGGAGTTACAAGTAGAGCAAAACACAAAAAAGTTTTCAAAGCTGTAAAGGGACAGTGGGGCAGAAGAAAAAACACAATACGTATTGCACGTCAAGCAATGGAAAAAGCATTGCAATATGCTTACAGGGATAGAAGAGCAAAAAAAAGGGAATTTAGATCTTTGTGGATTCAAAGAATCAACGCGGGAGTTAGAGCAGAGGGATTAACCTACTCTAGATTTATTAACGGATTAAACAAATCAAAAATTAAATTAGATAGAAAAGTTTTGGCCGATTTAGCCTACAATAATCCAGAAGCTTTCAAATCACTTGTCAAAAAAGTTCAGATATCAATAAAATAAACTTGTTTTTTCTTCTATAAAGTTAGAGTAAAAACTAACTGATGATAGATTTACGAGAATTAATTCAAAAGATCTCACAAGCTAAAGACAAACTGGAGTTGCAAAATATTAAATCACAGTTTTTAGGTAAAAATAGCCAAATCAATCAAGAATTTAAAAAGCTTGGTTCTTTATCCGAAGAGGAAAAAAAAATTAAAGCTTCATCATTAAATAATGAAAAACAAAAAATTACTGAAGCTATTAACGTTAGATTTAAAGAATTAGAAAAATTAGAAATCAGCAAAAAATTACAAAAAGATAAAGTTGATGTTACTTTACCAGCAAGAGAGAGACCTAATGGAAAAATACACCCAGTCTCCCAAGTAATAGATGAAATCTCATCAATTTTTTCTGAGATAGGTTTTTCTGTTGCAGAAGGTCCTGATGTTGAAACTGAATATAATAATTTTACAGCATTAAATACCCCAGAGGATCATCCTGCAAGAGACATGCATGATACCTTTTATCTAGATAATGATAAAAAAATTTTATTGAGAACTCATACTTCTCCAGTTCAAGTAAGAGCAATGCTAAATGGCAAACCCCCTTTTAAAATTATTGTTCCTGGAAGAACTTATCGTTGTGATAGCGATCAAACCCATGCACCAATGTTTCATCAGCTGGAGGGCTTACATATAGATAAAGATATAACCATGGGACATTTAAAAGGTTGTTTAGATTATTTTGTAAAAGAATTTTTTGAGGTTAAAAAAATCAAAATGAGATTTAGACCAAGTCACTTTCCTTTTACCGAACCATCAGCCGAAGTAGATATTGGTTACAAACTAGAAAACGGAAGAATAATTGTGGGTGAGGGAGATAAGTGGTTAGAAATTTTGGGCTGTGGAATGGTTCACCCTAATGTTTTAAAAAATGCAAAAGTTGATCCAAATAAGTTCCAAGGTTTTGCATTTGGTATGGGTATAGATAGACTTGCTATGTTAAAATATGGAATTAACGATCTTAGATCATTTTTTGAAAGTGATTATAGATGGTTGAATTATTTTGGCTTTGATCCATTGGATGTTCCAACCAATTATAGAGGTTTGAGTAGATGATCATAACTCTATCGTGGTTAAAAAATCATTTAACTACATCATTAAATCTTGAAAAAATTATAAACAAACTTACCGACATTGGTTTGGAAGTAGAGGCAGTTAAAGAAGCTCAAAATGAATTATCTGATTTTAAAATTGCAAAAGTTCTTAAAGCAGAAAAGCATCCAAATGCTGATAAACTTAAGCTTTGCGAAGTAAGCATTGGTAACAATAGCGACATAAAGAAAGTCGTTTGTGGAGCACAAAATGCGAGATCAGGTTTAGTAACTGTCTACGCACCGCCAGGTTCTATTATTCCAAAATCAAAAATGAAATTAAAAATTGCCAAAATAAGAGGAGTTGAGTCACATGGAATGTTGTGCTCTGGAAATGAATTAAATATTTCAGATGACAGCGAGGGAATTATAGAACTCAAAAATAGAGAAAAAGATATCGGGAAAAACTACTTCAAGAGCAAAGGTGAAAAATCAATAGATATATCTGTGACTCCTAATAGACCTGATTGTTTAGGTGTTAGAGGAATAGCAAGAGATTTAGCTTCTGCTGGTCTTGGCAAGTTTTCAAATTTAAAAAAAATAAAGATAAAGCAAAGTTTTAAACAACCAATTAAAATTTCAATAACAAAAGAAAAAAATCAAGGCTGCCTAAATTTTGGCGCTTGTTATATAAAAAATATTCAAAATAAAGAAAGTCCAGAATGGCTAAAAGAGAAAATAATTTCTCTTGGTTTAAAACCAATTTCTGCTGTAGTTGATATTACTAACTATGTAATGTTCGACCTTAACAGACCTTTGCATGCTTATGATGCTGATAAAATAGATAAAGAGATAGTTGTAAGAAATTCAAAGTCTGGTGAAACTTTTACCGCACTTGATGGAAAGACCTATAAACTTGGAAGTAATATGTGTGTTATTTCTGATAGAACTGGACCTTTAGGTCTTGGCGGCATAATTGGTGGTTCAAGGTCAGGTACTGAATTTGATACAAAAAATATTTTATTAGAGGCAGCATATTTTCATCCTTCATCAATAAGAAAAACTGCAAGTAATTTAGGTGTCGATACAGATGCTAAATACAGATTTGAGAGGGGTATTGATCCAAACTCAATTATTGAGGGACTTGAAGTTGCAACAAATTTAATTCTTAAAATCTGCGGGGGAGAAGCTAGTAAATTTTCAGTAGAGGGAAAATCCAAAGTTAAAAACAGAATTTTAGAGATTGATCAAACAAAATTTAAAAAGGTAATAGGAATACCAATGCCTTCTGGAGAAGCTAAAAAGATCTTAAACTCACTTGGATTTGATACGAAAATCAAAAAAAATAAATTTTTAGTAAAGATACCAACTTGGAGACCTGACATCTACCAAGATGTTGATATAATCGAGGAGTTAATAAGAATTAAAGGCTTTGATAAAATTTCACTAATACACCCAAAGAAATCAAGAAATAAAGACACACTAAGTTTTGATCAAAAGTTGTTTCACTTTTCTCAAAGGGCTGTAGCTACAAAAGGATATATGGAAGCAGTTACTTGGTCATTTACTGACTCAAGGATCGATAAACATTTTTCACAAGGAAAGAGAGAAATTGAAATTACAAACCCAATTTCAAGCGATTTAAATGTTTTAAGGACATCAATTTTTTCTAATTTGATTGTGTATCTGAAAAAAAATCAGGATAGAGGCTATTTAGATTTATCGTTATTTGAAATTGGCCCTACTTTTTATGGTAAAAAACCTGGAGAACAACAGGTGGTAATAGGTGGTTTAAAATCAGGAGTAGTCAACAGAAAAACTTGGGAGGCAAAACCAAGAAACGTAGACGTGTTTGATGTGAAGGCCGACGTTGTAAAGACATTGTTAGAGATAGGAATTGAGGAAAATAATATCCATGTAAGTAATAAGACAAAAGATTACTATAATCCGGGAAGATCTGGTTCAATAAATTTTAATTCAGAGAATGGAGTACTACTTGCATCATTCGGTGAAATTCATCCGTCAATAATTTCTAGCTTAGACTTAAAAGAGCAAAACGTAAGTGGATTTGAAATTTTTTTAAAAAATATTCCAAAGCCAAAAACCAAATACAGATTCTCTAAAAAAGATTACTCTATTTCAGATTACCAAAAATCCGAGAGAGATTTTGCTTTTATAATTAATGAAGATTTTAAAGCAGGAGACATCAAGAAATTAATAAGCGATGTTGATACAAATCTAATTAAAAATGTAAAAATATTTGATGTTTTTTCAGGTGGAAATATGCCTGCTGGTAAAAAATCAATAGCAATTAATGTTTTAATTCAGTCCATAGAAAAAACACTTTCCCAAAAAGACCTAGATGATATAAGTCAAAAAATAATTGATATTGTAAAAGCCAAAACCGGCGGAACAATTAGATCCTAATGTCGGACATTAATAAAGTAAGAAATTTTGCGATTATCGCACACATTGATCATGGAAAATCTACTATAGCAGATAGAATGATACAAATTTGTGGTGGGTTATCGAAACGTGAAATGAAAGAGCAAGTTTTAGACTCTATGGAAATAGAAAGAGAAAGAGGAATTACAATTAAAGCCCAAACAGTAAAATTAAATTATAAATCCAAAGATGGAAATGATTATATATTAAACATAATAGATACACCGGGCCATGTTGATTTTAGTTATGAGGTAAGCCGTTCTTTGCTTGCTTGTGAAGGTTCAGTTCTAATTGTTGATAGTTCACAAGGTGTAGAGGCACAAACTCTAGCAAATGTATATCAGGCATTAGATCTTAATCACCATATTATTCCAGTATTGAATAAAATTGATCTACCTGCCTCTGATCCTGAAAAGGTCAAGCAACAGATTGAAGATGTTATTGGAATTGAAACATCCAAATCAATTGCATGTTCCGGAAAAACAGGTGAAGGGGTTCAAGAAATTTTAGAAACAATTGTAAAAGAATTGCCTCCACCTAAAGGTGATCAATTATTAAAATTGAAATCTTTATTGGTAGATAGTTGGTATGACAGCTATTTAGGGGTAGTAATTCTTGTAAGAATTTTAGATGGAAAAATTAAAAAAGGCATGAAAGTTAAACTAATGTCAACCAAACAAGATTACGAAATAGAAAAAGTTGGTGTCTTTACCCCAAAAGCAAAAGATGTGGAAGAACTTAATTCTGGTGAGATTGGTTTTATAATTACTGGAATTAAAAGTTTATCAGAAACTAAAGTTGGGGACACCATATGCGATACCAACAATCCATTAGAAAATCCATTACCAGGATTTAAACCAAGCAAACCAGTTGTTTTTTGTGGACTGTTCCCAGTAGATAGTTCTGAGTATCAGAGGTTAAAGGATGGTTTGGCAAAATTAAAATTAAATGATTCGAGTTTTTCATATGAACCAGAGTCTTCTAGCGCATTAGGTTTAGGATTTAGATGCGGTTTTTTAGGATTACTCCACTTAGAAATAATTACTCAGAGATTAGAAAGAGAATTTGATATAAATTTAATAACAACTACACCTGGGGTAGTTTACAAACTTAATAAAATTAATGGAGAGATCATTGATTTACAAAATCCTACAACACTGCCTGATCCATCACAAATAAAATTAATTGAGGAGCCTTGGATTAAAGCTACAATTATCACTCCAGATGAATATTTGGGATCAATAATTAAAGTTTGTCAGGACAAAAGAGGAATACAAAAAGATTTATCTTACTCAGGTAATAGAGCAGTATTAGTTTACGAACTCCCGTTGAATGAAGTAGTTTTTGATTTCTATGATAAATTAAAATCTCTTACAAGTGGTTATGCCAGTTTTGATTATGAACTTATTGAATATAGAGAGGGAGACTTAGTTAAGTTAAGCATCTTAGTAAACAATGAAAGTGTAGATGCTTTATCGATGATAATACACAAAGCTTTTGCACAGAATCAAGGAAGACTGGTTTGTGAAAAATTGAAAGATTTGATACCTAGACATAATTTTATGATACCAATCCAGGCAGCGATAGGCGGAAAAATTATTGCGAGAGAGAGTATTAAAGGTTTTAAAAAAGATGTTTTAACAAAGATACACGGAGGAGGTGCTAGAGATCGTAAGAGAAAATTATTAGAAAAACAAAAAAAAGGTAAAGCTAGATCAAAACAATTTGGTAAAGTGGAAATACCACAAGAAGCATTTATCGGTGTTCTCAAAATTGACAAATAATTAAAATTGAATTTTAAATTGCTAATATGTATTATTTTTAATGAAAAAAATCAGTTCTAATAAAAGTTTTGGTATACTTTTCTTTATCGTATTCTTTTTGATCGGTATTTGGCCTTTATTTAATGGAGAAGCATTAAGAATTTGGCCAATACCTATTGCTTTAATTTTTTTAGTTCTTGGTTTGATTAATTCAAAAATTCTTACACCCCTAAACTTAATTTGGGTTAAATTCGGTGAATTGCTTGGAAAAATAATTGCTCCAATCGTTATGGCCTTAGTTTATTTCGTAGTATTAACACCAATAAGTCTAATATTAAGATTAGTTAATAAAGATATTTTAAAACTTAAAATATTAAAAAATACAGATTCTTATTGGATAAAAAGAAAAAAAAAAATTGGCTCAATGAAAAAACAATTTTAGTGAAAAAAATAATTATAATTAATTTTTTTGTCGTAGTAGGAATTATTTTAACATTAGAGGCCCTCATTCGTATATTTAATATTGTTGGTCTTCAGGGATATGATAAGCAAGCTTTTTACTCTGAACATGGAATAACATTCAGTAAACCAAACAATACTTTTAAAGTTTTTGGTATAAAATCTAAAGCAGATATAAATGGTTTTAGAATTCCATTACAAAATTACCTTTATGATAATAGGAAAAATTCAATTTTAATACTTGGTGATAGTGTAACTTATGGAGTAGGTGTCAAAGAAAAAGACTCTTTTGTTGGTATTTTAAGAAATAGATTAATAAAAAATAATTTATATAATACTGCAATTTTTGGTCATAACATTGAAAGTTATTTATATATTATAAAAAAAAATAATAAAAAATTCGGCAATGAGATAAATCAAATAGTAATATTTTTATGTTTAAACGATATAGTTTCTTATCAAGGAGCACTTTTTGAAAAAAAGTTAAAAAAGAAAAAAGAAAATAATAATTTCCAAAAAATTATTCTAAATAATACCTTTGCATTAAAGCTAAATGTTTTCTTAAGAGAGAGGTCTGGTCTATTTGTTTTATTTAAAAATTTGTTAACTGATCCAGTAGAGAGACACTATAATTACATGAGAGAATTATACGGAAGTGAAAAAAATTTAATTAAATTCAAAAATACTATAAATGAAATTTCAAATTTTGCTAAAAAAAATAATATTAAAGACAAATATGTTTTACTTCCCTACGCGCATCAAATTATTAACAATTGCGAAAAAAAATTTTTAAAACCACAAGAAATCATTAAAGAAATATTTGACAGGGAAAATTTATTTTTAAACGACTATACCGATGATTTTTGTAAAATCTCTGATAATAAAGATCTTTTTCTAAAGTATGATCCAGTACATTTATCTAAATATGGACATAAGTATGTTTCTGATTTACTAATAGAAGACGAAATTTTTAATTAAATGATTAATTTTTTTAAAGAATTCTTTGAATTTTTGATGGAGAGAAAAAAGTATTGGCTGTTGCCAATAATAATTGTTTTAGCTCTTTTTGGAGTTTTAATAGTATTGAGCCAAGGTTCTGCAGTTGCACCATTTATTTACACAATATTTTAATTTGAATGTCTAAAATTCTCGGTATTTCAGCTTTTTATCATGATAGTGCTGCTACCTTGCTTGTAGATGGTGAAATCATCGCTGCTGCACAAGAAGAGAGATTTACCAGAAAAAAACATGATGAACGCTATCCATTTAACGCAGTACAATACATCTTAAATACCTCAAAACTAAAATTGGGTGACATAGATCATATTGTATTTTTTGAAAAACCATTTTTAAAGTTTGAAAGATTACTTGAAACATATTTAGCTTTCGCACCCAGAGGTTTCAAGTCATTTTCTCTTGCAATGCCAATATGGCTGAGAGAAAAGTTGTTTCAAAAAAATTTTTTGTTTAATTTATTGTGTCAACATGATCCTAAATTTAAAGACATAGATAAAATCAAATTTTCCGAACACCATTTTAGTCATGCTGCTTCAGCGTTTTATCCATCCCCATTTGAAGAAGCTGTAATACTTACTTTAGATGGAGTTGGAGAATGGGCTACAACAACTTTAGCAATTGGAAAAAAAAATAATATTGAAATGTTAAAAGAAATATATTTTCCACATTCTTTGGGATTACTTTACTCAGCTTTTACATATTATATTGGTTTCAAAGTAAATAGCGGTGAATATAAAGTGATGGGTTTAGCCCCTTACGGTAAACCAATTTACAAGGAAAAAATTTTGCAAAATCTTGTAGATGTAAAAAAAGATGGATCTTTTAGATTAAATATGGATTTTTTTAATTATGCAACAGGTCTAACAATGACTTCAAAAAAATTCTCAAAATTATTTGGTCAACCAATTAGAAGGCCAGATAAAGATTTACTCAAGCAATTTCATATGGATATTGCTGCATCCATTCAAGCAGTTACTGAGGAAATCGTTTTAAAACTTTCTAAAAACATTTCTGAAAAATATAAAATTAAAAATTTATGCTTAGCTGGTGGAGTAGCATTAAACTGTGTTGCTAATGGAAAAATTTTAAAAGAAGGTATCTTTAAAAAAATATGGGTACAGCCTGCCGCTGGTGATGCAGGGGGATCTCTAGGAGCTGCTTTGGCATATTGGCATCAAGAACTTGAAAAGGTTAGAGTGGTAAAATCCAAAATTGATGGTATGAAAGGTTCATATTTAGGTCCATCATATAATGAACAAGAAATAGAAAAAACCTTAAAGTCTTTAGGTGCCAAATTTGAAAAATATGGCGAAAAAGAATTAATTGATAAAGTTGCAACTGAATTAAACAACGAGAAAACAATAGGGTGGTTTCAAGGAAGAATGGAATTTGGCCCTAGATCTTTGGGTGCTAGATCTATTATAGCTGATCCAAGGTCTGATAAAATGCAGAAAGAACTTAATTTAAAAGTTAAATTTAGAGAAAGCTTCAGACCTTTCGCACCATCTGTTTTAAGAGAGGATGTAAATAGTTGGTTTGATTTGAACACTGACAGTCCTTATATGTTAATGGTTGCGGACATTAAAAAACGTATACAAATACCAATGAGTGAAAATGATCAAAAACTTTTTGGAATAGAAAAACTCAATGTTAAAAGATCCTCTATTCCTGCAGTTACTCATGTTGACTATTCAGCAAGAATTCAAACTGTTCATGAGGAAACCAATCCAAAATATCACAAACTTTTAAAAAAGTTTAAGGATATTACTGGTTGTCCTATATTAGTTAACACTTCGTTTAATATAAGAGGCGAACCCATAGTTTGTAATGTTAAAGATGCTTTTAAATGTTTCATGGGTACTAATCTTGATATTTTAGTTTGTGAAAATTTTATTTTACATAAAGATATGCAAGATAAAAGTTTACAAATAAATTACAAACAGGAAACAAAACTGGACTAAATTTGGAGAGATGGCCGAGTGGTTGAAGGCGCACGCTTGGAAAGTGTGTAAACGGGAAACCGTTTCGTGGGTTCGAATCCCACTCTCTCCGCCATTTCAAAAATTGATTACTTTTTCACCACCAGCCGATTGATTGGCATTGAAAAACGCCCTTGTCTTTCTTGATCGCCACTCTGTTTTGATACAACTAGAAGATTAGATAACTCAGAAAGCAATATTCTTCGAGTCTCTGGTGGCAAAATGAATGAAGCATAAAAAAATCCTGCAGTAGTTTCAGCCACTTCAGCAACGGATCCGTCCATGGATACCATACTAGTTTCGATGCTAATGTTAGCATCTGGAAAAGCTTCACTTAAAAGATTTTTTAAACTATCTGTACTACGTATTCTTGGATCACCTAAATCAATCTCGCCATACCTAGGCAGCTTAGCTTTTACATATTTATAGATTAAATTGTATACATCATTATATCCTGGCGCTGCATCCATAGGTCCATTGACCAATGCTGCAAACTTTCCACCTGAGGACAGTACACGACGGATTTCATTTAACACTGGAGTAATTGGGTTCATTAATGTCAAAGCCCAATGGCACAGTACAACGTCTATTGAATTATCATCAATACCCACCAAATTTTGTGCTTTTAACTCTAACAGATCAACACAACCTTTTGGAAGACGCGCCTTAGCCAGTTCTAATTCTTCAGGACTTATATCCGCTCCTTTTAATTTAAATTTTTTATTACGATCGTATAAGATTTTAAGTAATGGTCCTGATCCACAAGCAAGATCTAGCACACGGATACCATCAACATCAGGTACAATTTCAGCTAACCATTCGTAACTATTACGTCCAGCTTTATCACGGCAGGAACTTGCACACTTTTCAGTGAAACCTGGATTATTTTGGTGCACAGTTCTTAGATGGGCTAGAAGCGCTTTACCACCTGGCTGTTGATTCTTAGCAAGACTTTCAGTCCAGATTGAGTTGAGGCCGCTCTGAGCATTTATATCTTTATTTGACATTAATAGGCCAACAAATTGGATTTAGTGGACTAGCAGCAATTTCGCCTGGTTTTACATTTGGCATAAATTTCTGCCAATCACCAGAAACCATTGTAGGAGAATTAATCACTCGAGCCCCATCTCTAAAATAAGTATTGGCTAGAGCTACTCGGCTACGATTAGTTCTATTGCGTGATGCAGTATGAAAATTTAAATTATGGTGAAAGCTAACCTCGCCTAATTCGAATGGAGTTTCATTTACTGTGACACCATTTTTTTTAAAAATTTCTGAGACTCCACGGTCATAGCCTGTACCAGTTTTTTCAAATGTAACAGCATTTACTATTTTGTGGACATCTAGCGGATAGGCGAAAGAGAGCGGTCCCATCTCAACAGGCGTTGGTTGTGCTGGTACCCAAGCAGTGACCACATCATTAGTATCTAATGGAAAATGATGGTCGTCGAAGTGCCAAGGTGTTCTACCACAACCAGCTTGCTTTGCTAAAACGTTATCGTGGTAAAGTCTAACAGCTGATACCCCAAGTAGTTCCGCTGAAATTTGTCCTAGACGTGGTGATAATACATAGGAACGTAGTAATTCATTTTTTGGCCATGTCATTTCTAAACTAAGGAATCTGTCATGCGCTTCTTTATCAGGATCAACATCAAATTCTTTTTTTAAAAGCTTGATCAACTCAGCCCTAAGTTTAAGCACTGCCCCTGGTGAGAAAACTTTTTTGAGTTTGATAAAACCATTTTTTCTAAAGAAATCAATTTGTTCATTTTTCAATGGGTAAACCTCGGTCAGTTCAGAAACAACCTCATCATCAGTTGGGATTATAACATTTGGTAAAGGTTCGGCGTTTATAATTGGATCCTTTTTTTTGTCATTATCTGCTAGACCAACATACCAATCCCACCAGGCTTGATTATCTTTATCCCATGGCTTACTGATATCAGCAGCGTCAGATATTTTTGAATTTATCTCTTCCCAATTTTTTTTCATTTAAATAACCTATACTGTTTTTTTAAATTAGTAAGTACTCTTTTTGACCTTTTTTAAGAATCCTGCTCTACGCCATAATTTTTTGATATAATTATCCGAATCAGAAAGGAGTATTAAAAATGAGCGGTTGGGAAATTTTAGCTGTTATTTATGTAATTTATTACATCACAAGTAACTAAATTAAATAGATAAAATTATTAAAAAATATATTTATCGGCTAAGTAAATAACTATTCCAATAGCTATTCCTAGTAAGATCCAGTGCATTTTAAATTCTCCTTATACTTGTTACTTTTAATCTTGCAGTTTCATAAATTTTTTTAATGGTTTTATCAATATTCATTATAACTACTTTTTTCATTGGGCCATAAGCGTGTATTAATTTTTTTTGCGATAAAGCAACAGCAACGTGACCTTTCCAAAAAATAATATCATTTTTTCTAATATTTTTGAGTTGTATTTTTTTTTTAAAATATTTTTCCTGATCTTTTGAATCTCTTGGACAATATCTATTATTCTGATTTAAACAAACTTGTACTAAAGCAGAACAGTCAATTCCCCTGTAACTTTTACCTCCCCATAGATATTTTATATTTTTAAATTTTTTAATATCTTTAAATAGATCTTTACTTTTAAAACTTATTTTTTTTATATCGGATTTTTTAATCCAATAACTTTCAAATTTAGCAAATTTACCTTTTTTTTCATTCACCTTTAGTCTTGAATCGTAAGAGAGGAATTTATTTAAACTTTTATTGATATTAGGTTTACTAAAAAGTTTTGCTTTTAAAACTGAGACTTTAAAGTTTGCTTGTATAGGGTATGAAAATTTTTTACCTTTGATAAAGCCTGTGTAGCCATCTCTCTCAATTCTTATTTTTTTCCAATTACTTATCTTTTTAATGACTCTAAAGTTTTCACCATAAAGTAATTGAGTATCTATTTTAGATTTTAAACTCTTCTTTTTATAAAGATTTGTTATTGTAAGATTATTTACGTAACTATTTTTCACTTAATTTAATTTCATTTTTAATAAAATAGAGAAACACTAATGAAGGAATTACCATAATAGCAGTTATAATAAAGAATATCCCCCAGTCCCCATTCAACCAATCAACCATTGCACCTGACGAGGCTGCTAATGTCGTTCTACCCGCTGTTCCAATTGATGCAAGTAGAGCGTATTGTGTTGCGGTATAAGTTCTGTCAACCAACATTGAAATAAAAGCAACGAACGCAACTGTTGCAAATGCTGCAGCCATATCATCAAAAATAACTGCAATAGCAAATAACCATTCAGACTTTCCAGACCAAGCCAATAAAGAAAACAAAAGATTTGTAGATGCCATAAGAATTCCTGACACAAACATTGCTTTAATAACTCCTGATCGGATAGCAAATAGTCCACCCAAAAGTGTAAATACAACAGTCGTTATCCAGCCTAGACCTTTAGAGTATATGGCAATATCTGTTTTGGAAAAACCAATCTCCTTATAAAAGATTATGGACATTCTACCAAGAAATGCCTCACCGATTTTAAAAAGAAAAACAAAACCTAAAATACCCAACGCAATTTTAAAACCATTTTTTTTAAAAAAACTTACTATAGGACCAGCGATCGTTCCACTTATCCAAGCAATAATTGGAGCCAAAAAATTATTACTACCTAATTTTTTTTGTATAATTTTATCTGTTTTGCTTTGTGCATCATATCTCTCACTTGATTTTTTTTCATGAACAAACATTAATGCAATATTACAAGCAATGATGATTATTCCTAAAATTAAAAATGTAATTTGCCAGTAATTATCTATACCTAATTTTTGAAAATATTCTGCAGAATTTAACGCAACAACTCCACCAAGTTTGTATCCAGTCCACCAACCAACTACAGCAATGGCAGCACCTGCCTGCATAGACTTACCCTCATTTTTTCCGATTTGTTCTATCCTTAATGCATCTACCGTAATATCTTGAGTTGCAGAGGCTATTGCAATTATTAAGCCAATTGAAATAACTAAGGCTAAATTTTTTGTTGGGTCAACAAAATTCCAAAAAATTAAACTTAAAAGAATTACTAATTGCATTATAATTATCCAACTACGACGGTGCCCAACTTTATTTGTAAGCCATGGAATACGAACTCGATCAATTAATGGAGCCCATAAATAATTAAAAGCATAAACAGCAAAGATAAGACCAGCCCAACCTATTGTACTTCTGCTTAACCCATCTTCTTTTAGCCAAAGACTTAAACTGCTACCTATAATCACCCATGGAAAACCACTTATTGCTCCTAATAAAAGAATACGCAACATTCTTCTGTCAAAATAAACTTTGAAAGAGTCTTTAAAAGATTGTTTTTGATAAATTTCCATAGTGATGATTATAGATTAAATTATGCTCTCCAGAAAGATGGTAAAAATAACACTAAGACAGCAAAAATTTCTAGTCTACCCAGCAGCATAGCAAAAGATAGTATCCATTTAGATATTTCTGAAACTTCACTAAAGTTACCATTTGGTCCAATCATTTCTCCTAATCCAGGTCCTACGTTTGATATAGCTGTAGCAGCACCTGATACAGCTGATAGGAAATCTAATCCAGTTATTGAAAGCATTATAGCTACCAAAAAAAATATGAGTAAATAGGAAAAAATAAATAAAATTACAGAATTGAGAAAACCATCTGCAATTTTTTGGTTGTTGTAATTTACTAAATAAATACTATTTGGATATATCAATTTTTTAATTTGTGTTTTTAAAAACAAAAATAATATTTGTAATCTGAATATTTTAATTCCACACGTAGTGGATCCAGCACAACCACCAACAAACATTAAAAAAAGAAAGAAAATTAGAGGGAACTTACCCCACAATCCAAAATCATCTGTTACATATCCTGTTCCAGATAAAATTGACAGAACATTAAAAGAGGAAATTCTTAAATTATCTAAAAAAGATAATTCTGAATTATTAAAAAATAAATATAAAAACATAATAAAAATCGACGTAGATAAAAGGTATAAGAAACCTCTTATTTGAACATCTTTAAGCAAAATCTTTTTATTACCTTTAATAAATTTTAAATAAGCAATAAACGGTATGCTACCAAGTATAATAAATATTGTTGCAGTAATCTCAATTCCTGGATTATTAAAAAATCCAATCGACTCATTATGAGTAGAAAAACCACCAGTAGCAAGAGTAGTGAAGGAATGAGCAATACTATCAAAAGCACTCATGCCTTGCAGCCAGTATATAAAAGCACAAACAATAGTGAGGGAAGTGTAAATGGATATAATTAAAACTGATATTTCAACTGTTTTAGGTAAAATTTTTTCAGTACCAGATGTGTCTAATTGAAAAAGTTGCATTCCACCAACCTTCAATAATGGAAGCACAGTTGTAGCCATAACAATAATACCTATGCCTCCTAGCCACTGCATTATGGCTCTCCAAAGTAAAATACTTTTAGGGGAAGAGTCCAAATCCAATATTACAGTTGAGCCCGTGGTTGTTATACCAGACATACTCTCAAAAAATGCTTCACTAAAAGAGAGTTCTAAATTTGATAATACAAAAGGTATACTTCCAAAAAAAGCGATGCTAATCCATGCTAAAGAAGAAAATAAGAATGCTTGTCTGAGATTTAATTGTTTTTCTTTGGTCAAACTAGTTAAAACAATCAGAACACCTATTATTATTGTGATGATAGAAGATGAAAAAAAACTGCTACTTTTTTCGTCATATATTAACTGAGTTGCATATGGCGCAAGCATAAATACGCCTAGTATGATCAGTAGAATACCAATAATAAAAAAAACTGTTTTATTAGTAGCCATAAAAACTGGACAATATTTAAATAGAAATAAAATTCAACTTATTATAAACCTAGGTAATGCTAGAGTCTGAACTAATTAAATCAACTTCTTCATGGCCATTTGTTGAAATCCGTAAATTATTAAAGGATAGGGACCCTATTATTAAAAAGAAAAATAAAATTATATTTCAAACAGGATATGGTCCAAGCGGTCTTCCGCATATTGGTACATTTGGTGAAGTTTCAAGAACATCAATGATGATAAATGCACTTAACCATATAAAAAAGATCGAAACAGAATTAATAACTTTTTCTGACGATATGGATGGTCTCAGAAAAATACCTGAAAACATACCTAATGATAAAATATTAAGAGAAAATATTGGTAAACCACTTACTGATATTCCTGACCCTTTTAAAAAATTTAAAAGTTTTGGTGAACATAATAATGAGATGTTAATAGAATTTTTAAAAAGATTTAATTTTGATTTTACTTTCAAAAGCTCAACCAAAAATTACAAAAATGGTAATTTTAATAACTCATTGATAAGAGTTTTAGATAAATTTGATGATATAATGAATATAATTTTACCAACTTTAAGGAGTGAAAGGAAAAAAACATATTGTCCATTTCTTCCGATATGCCCTGAAACAGGAAAAGTTTTAGAAATTCCTGTAATTGAAATTAACAAAAAAAACAATTCTTTAGTTTTTGACAACAATGGAAAAAAAATAAAAACAGAAATATTAGATGGTAAATGTAAATTACAATGGAAGGTAGATTGGGCAATGAGATGGTTTACTTTCGATGTTGATTTTGAAATGTATGGTAAAGATTTAATTGAAAGCGCAATCCTTTCAAGTAAAATTTGTAAAGCTATGGGTAAACAACCTCCAAATGGATTTGCTTATGAATTATTTTTAGATGAAAAAGGAGAAAAAATATCTAAATCAAAAGGTAATGGAATAACTATAGACCAATGGTTAAGATATGCTTCTCCAGAAAGTTTATCACTTTATATGTATCAAAATCCAAAAAGAGCAAAAAAACTTTATCCCGATGTTGTTCCTAAAGCTGTTGACGAATATCTTTCATTAATCGAAAAATTTTCAAATCAAGAAATAAAAGATAAACTTTCTAATCCAGTTTGGCATATTCATAAAGGTTTACCCCCAAAAGAGAAAGTAATTATGCCTTTTTCAATGTTGTTAAATATTGTCGGATCAAGCAATGCAAGAAATAAGGATATTTTATGGAAATTTATAAAAAAGTTTCACAATGAGCTTGATCCTAAAAAAAACAAAATTTTAGATGAACTCACTAATTATGCAATCAATTATTTTGTTGATGAGGTTGAACCAAAAAAAAAATATAAACAACCAAATTCCAAAGAAAAAGTTGCTTTAAAAAATTTAATTACTGTTTTAAAACAAATTTCTCAAAATACTCCAGCAGAAGAAATACAAACTAAAATTTACACTGTAGGTAAAGAAAATGGATACGAAAAAAATTTAAGAGATTGGTTTAAATTAATTTACGAAGTGTGTTTTGGTGAAGAAAATGGTCCAAGAATGGGTTTTTTTATTAGCTTTTTTGGCGTCAAAGAGACAATTGATTTAATGGAAAAAAAGTTGAAAATATAGTTTTAATGTTTTCTTTTATAAGACCTTTTATATTTAACTTAGATCCTGAAAAAGCTCATGATTTAGCGATAAAATCACTTAAATATAACTTCCTTCCAAGCAATTTATTTTCAGTAACTGGTGAAGAAATTTTAAGAACCAAACTTCTTGGCAAAGAGATAAATAATCCAATTGGTCTAGCAGCAGGTTTTGATAAAAGCGCAGAAGTTTATAATGAAATATTTAAAATTGGTTTTGGATTTGTTGAGGTTGGAACCGTTACTCCAAAAAAGCAGTTTGGAAATGAAAAACCTCGGATTTTTAGACTAGAAAAAGATCAGGCATTAATAAATAGACTTGGATTTAATAATGATGGATCTGAAATTGTTAAAAAAAGAATTGAAAATAATATTCCATCAAGTTTATTGGGTATAAATATAGGTCCAAATAAAAATACAGTAAATATGACTGATGATTTTTTAAGATGTGCAGAAATTTTTTTTCCAATTGGAGATTATATAACAATTAACATTTCTTCACCAAATACCTCTGGTCTAAGAGACTTTCATGATGAAGATGCGTTAAAAAAATTACTAACAAAGATTAATGAAGTAAGAGAAAAAAGTAATTTTAATAAATCTTTTTTATTAAAAGTTTCACCTGACCTAGATAGTTCACAGATACCAGTTATTGTGAAACTTATTTTAGAGTACAAAATCGATGGTGTGATTTTAACAAATACTAGCAATAAAAATAGGGAAAATCTAATTGACTCAAATAGTAAAGAAAATGGAGGATTGTCTGGAAAACCTATTAGGAATTTATCAACTGAATTTGTAAAAAAATTCTACAGAAATTTAAATGGAAAAATACCAATCATAGGTGTTGGTGGTATTGACTCAGGTGAGTCAGCTTTTGAAAAAATTGCGGCTGGTGCATCAGCTGTGCAACTTTATACTGGTCTTATCTATAAAGGTCCAAATATTGTAAAAAATATTAAAAAAGATTTAATTAAAATTCTAAATAATAAAGGTTTTAAAAATATTAATGAGGCAGTAGGATCTTCATCACATTAATTATTTGAAAAAATTATATTTTTTTTTATCGATATCAAACTTAATGTAATTCATAAGTTCCCTTGCATATGAAAATGATACTCCTACAAGAACAACAATTATGATTGATAAAAATCCATAAGTAATGGGATTATTTGTAGAAAGAGACAAAATTACTTCCGCAAGCTTATTATCTATCTGACCAGATTTAATAGGAGCAAATAAACTTGATCCTTTTTCAAGAACAAATGTTTCTATACCCATTATTAAACCAACAGCAAGAAGTAATATTGCTAACAAAGTTTTATACTCTGATGCATTTAACTTTTGTGAGATTTTCAATCCAATATGAAGTCCAATAATTGAACCAATTAGCAAAATAAAAACTAAAATAAAATCTATAGTTTGAAATTTAAGAGCGTGAACAATAACCACTAACCCTGTAATAAAAATTGTTACGAACAAAGATGTCCCTGGAACTAATTTTGTCGGCATACCAATAATATAAATCATTGCAGGAACCATTAAAAAAGCGCCACCAACACCCATGATTGAAGCAAATATTCCAACAATAAATCCTAACATGATCGGCACTATTGCGCTTTCGTATAGTCTGGATTTATGAAATTTCATTCTAAACGGAAGACCATGTATCCAGTAATGGTCATGAGCTTTTCTTTTTATGACAATTTTTTTTCTTAAATCTGTTAATTCTTTATAACCTTTTGCAAACATTAAAGTTCCAATGATTACTAACATATAAATATAAGCTAAAGTTATACTTACATTAATTACTCCTTTTTCTTTTAAATAAGAAAAAATTAACATGCCAACTCCAGTACCGATAACACCACCGGCAACAATTGTTATTCCCATTTTATAATCTAAAGTTTTTCTAAACCAATGATGAAGTGCACCTGACACTGAGGTGCCTAAAATGTTATTAGCTTCATTAGCCACAGCATAAGTTGGAGGAATTCCTAGAAAGATCAAAACTGGAGTCATGAGAAAACCACCCCCGATTCCAAAAAGTCCAGAAATAATGCCAACAATAAAGCTTAGTAATAAAATAACCCAAATAGTTACTTGAACTTGTGCTACAGGTAGGAAAAAATCCATAAAGTTTATTATTCTCTGACACAAACATTGTCAATAGACATATATTTGCTTGATAAAACACTAGTGTCGAATTATATAGCTAGGGGATAAATTATGAGTAACAAATGTGAACTCACAGGCAAAAGACCACTCAAAGGGCATAACGTCAGCCATGCCAACAACAAAACAAAAAGAAAGTTCAACCCCAGTATAAAAAAGATAAAATTTAAAAGTGATATTTTGAAAAAAAATATTACATTAAAAGTATCAAATGCAGCACTTAGAACTGTGGATTTTAAAGGTGGTATTGATAAATTTTTATCATCAGCAAAGGCTTTTAAACTTTCAAAAAGAGCTAAGAAATACAGAAACAAAATTGTATTAAAATAAGCTTAATTATGAAATTAACAAATTTATTTTTTACTTTAGCTATACTTATGGCTGCTATTGTTGCAGTATCAAATTTTCTAGTTCAATTTCCTGTGTATTACTTTGGAATGGAAAATTTACTTACCTATGCAGCATTTACTTATCCAATTACTTTTTTAATTACTGATTTAGCTAACAGAAAATATGGAAAATTTACAGCTAGAAAAATAGTTTATTTAGGTTTTTTTACAGGTATAACTTTAACAATATTTTTTTCAACTAATTTTGATGATCTAATATCAATTAGAATCGCAATAGGGTCTGGGACTGCTTTTTTAGTTGCTCAATTGTTAGATGTAAGTATTTTTGATTTACTAAGAAAAAAAATTTGGTTTGTTGCTCCAATTGTATCATCATCACTTGGATCGCTAGTAGATACATTTCTGTTTTTTTCAATTTCTTTTTACAATACGGAAATACCTTGGATAAGCTTAGCCATTGGAGATTTTATTGTAAAAATTATAATATCTTTATTGATGTTAATACCATTTAGAGTTCTTCTTAAAAAAACTATTCCAGATGACAAAAAAATATCAGTATGATTATTCTAGTGAATATTTTTTTTATTAGAGAATAGATCAGTTAGTTGATTTATCATAGCATCACCTAAATCATGTACATCTGTTATCTTTACAGCTCTTTTATAATAACGAGTTACATCATGACCTATACCAATAGCTAGCAGTTCAATTGATGAAAATTTCTCTATTGAATTAACGGTGTTTTTTAAATCTATTTCAAGATAATCATTCGCATTTGTCGATAATGTAGAGTCATCAACAGGTGCTCCATCAGATATAACCATTAATATTTTTCTTTCTTCTTTTCTTTTTTTCATTTTATTAAAGGTCCATCTTAAAGCCTCTCCATCAATATTTTCTTTCAATAAACCCTCTTTCAACATTAAACCTATGTTATTTTTTGATTGTCTCCATGGCATATCTGCAGACTTATAAATTATATGTCTTAAATCATTCAGTCTTCCTGGAAACTTTGGTTTTTCATTGGTGACCCATTTTTCTCTACTTGAACCACCTTTCCAGTGTTTTGTTGTAAAACCTAGAACTTCGACTTTAACTGAGCACCTTTCCAAAGTTCTTGCTAAGATATCTGCACAAACAGCTGCAACTGAAATTGGTTTCCCTCTCATAGAACCCGAGTTATCTATCAGAATAGTTACTAAAGTATCTTTAAATTCAGTTTCCTTTTCTTTTTTAAAGGACAAAGAGTTAAGTGGGTCAATTATTAATCTAGTTAATTTTGATGAGTCTAGTAACCCCTCTTCTAAATCAAAATCCCACGATCTATTCTGTTTTGCCAAGAGCCTTCTTTGCAATTTGTTAGCTAATTTAGAGACAAAACTTTTTAACTGCAATAGCTGCTGATCTAATGTTGCTCTAAGTCTTTCAAGTTCTACTTTTGTTTCAAGATTTTCGGCCTTTATAACTTCGTCAAACTGATCGGTATATATTTTATATTTTTTTTCTTTTTCAAAAAATATTCTGTTTGGTTTAATATTTGTTTTTTCTCCAGCTTCTTGAACTTCCTCAATACTTTTATCATCCTCACTTGATAAATCTTTTGTATCAGGCGGTCTTGTGTCAATAGAGAGCTCTTGATCATTCTCCTGATCTGCTATTTGCCCATCTTTTTGGTCTTTTGACTCTTGGCTTTCAGGACTTTTTAGCTTCTTATCACTCTCCTCATGATCTTCTGAAAATTCTTTATCTTCTATATTTAATTCCGATATTATTTCTGAAATTTTTTGATTAAATTTATTTTGATTGTTAAGGTTTTCTTTTAAAAAAGCTAAATTCTGTTTAAACTTTTTTGCAAAATTAACCTTTGTTTTTTTTGGTTGTTTGATATCAAAAAAAAAGCTCTTAAGATAACTATCGAAAGACTCTTCAATTTTATTTTTATTTGATTTTAATTTGATTTTACTTTCATTATATTGAAAAAATAAGTTTTTTTTTATTCCTGTAAAAACTTCACAACCAATTTTTTCATATCTTATCTTTTCGGCAATTTTATAAAGTTTTTGAGATATTTCACCACTAGGTTTATATTTGTTATAAATATCGCTATTACTATACTTTAACCTTAAAGCCTCTGAGTCTGCCATTGCTCTAAAAATAAAGTAATCTTTAATATCTTCTAGTTTATCAATTTCAGGTAAATTTATTACTTTTTTATTATTTACGTTAGTTGTTGGCTTTCCGAATGTAATTTCGCAATCTTTTTTTTCTGAAATTGATTTTACTGTTGAGGTTAACGCATTTTTAAAAACCTCTAAATGAGTCTCTTTTTTTTGCATTTTAACTTATTTTTACGTTAACAGAAGATTCTGGAAGATCTTCACCGAAACACCTTTGGTAATATTCTGCAACAATTTTTCGCTCTAATTCATCACATTTGTTTAAAAATGTTACTCTAAAAGCGTAACCAGTATCTTTAAAAATTTCAGAATTTTCTGCCCAATGCAAAACTGTTCTAGGACTCATCACAGTAGAAATATCACCGTTTACGAAACCATTTCTTGTAAGATCAGCGACTTTAATCATCTTAAGCACCTTTTCTTTCCCTTTAGAATTATTTAAACTTTTATTTTTAGCTATTATAATTTCTAATTCTTTTTCTGCTTTAAGATAATTTAATGTTGTTACGATATTCCATCTGTCCATTTGGCCCTGGTTGATTTGTTGAGTACCATGGTAGAGACCTGATGTGTCACCAAGCCCAATAGTATTTGTAGTTGCAAACATTCTAAAAAATTTATTCTGATTAATGACTTTATTTTTGTCTAAAAGAGTTAGTTTTCCCTCGCTTTCTAAAATTCTCTGAATAACAAACATAACATCTGGTCTTCCCGCGTCATATTCATCAAAAACTAGAGCAACTGGATTTTGCACCGACCAAGGAAGAACTCCTTCTTTAAATTCAGTAATTTGTTTTCCATCTTTTATTACAATTGCATCTTTACCTATAAGATCAATTCTACTTATATGACTGTCTAAGTTTACTCTTACACATGGCCAATTTAGTCTTGAGGCGACCTGCTCAATGTGTGTTGATTTCCCTGTACCATGATATCCTTGTATCAAAACTCTTTTGTTGAAAGCAAATCCTGAAAGTATTGCTAAAGTAGTATCCCGATCAAATTTATAATTCTCGTCCAGCTCAGGAACATAAGGATTTTTCTCTGAAAAACTATCAATCTCCATATCAGTGTCTATTCCAAAAGTTTGCCTTACGGAGATTTTAATGTCTGGTTTTTTATTTTCTAAATTCATTTTTTCATACTCACTTTAAGTTGACTATATGCTAGAGTAATTTTTTTCAAAATATCTTCATACTTTTTACTTCCACGGTTTTTATCAGGATGGTATTTCTTTACAAGTGTTTTAAATTTTTTTTGAATATCAGACCAATTTGTATCACTTTTAAGGCCTAAAATTTTTAAAGCGTCTTTATCTTTCTCTGTCAAATTTGAATTATTGAACTTCTTAAAATCAGAGTTTTTAAAAATTCCTGTTTTATCATCTAAAGCATTAAGCCATAATATTCTAAAAAAGTTTTCAGATGATCCAAAACTTTTTGTAGGTTTGTGCCATGTAAGGTCAGACTTTACAAAATTTTGAATCTCTACATCATTCATATCAGCAAAATAATTCCAGCTTTTGTTAAATTCTTTAATATGCTCTAAACAGAGCAATCTAAATTTTTTACTATTATCTTTTTCTATTGGAGCTCTATACAAGCCAATTTTATTACACTTACTCCAATCACAAATATTTTTCATAATAAATTTCAATTATATAGTACAATGTTTATTTAATGAAAAGTTTAATAGATATAGTTGAGGAAAAAATTAAAAATGATATTCCGGATAGTTATATTGAAATAATTGACAATACTCATTTACACAAACATCATAAATCCTTTAATAAGAGTAAAACACATTTAAAAATAATTATACAATCTGATACTCTTAGAAATTTAAACCGTATTGATTCTCACAAAAAAATAATAAGTATTCTTAGGGATGAGATCCAAACAAAAATTCACTCATTAGAAATAAAAATTAAATAATTTTTTTTAATATTTTTTTCAATTCCTTGGGACTGAGTCTATATTGTCCAGGCTTTGTTGTTAAACCTATTTTTCTCAGAAGTATAAGATTAATTTTTTTATCATAGTTTTTTTTATCAACTTCCATAAAATTTACTATTCTATTTAAATTTTTTTTATTTAAAAAGTTTAAAAATTTTTTAAGTAGTTTGTTGCTTAGGTAAAGATTTTCAATACTATCTAATGTTTGTTTAGAGCAAATTTTTTTTACATAAGAAAGTCTAGTTGCCAAAATCATACCAATCAAAACAGCCTCACCGTGATTAATTTTTCCAGAATATTTATTTGCTGCTTCTATTCCATGAGCAAAAGTATGTCCAAAATTTAGTATCATTCTATCATTTTTTTCTCTTTCATCCTTACTAACAAAAGATAATTTAATTTTACAACTTTTAGATATTGTCTCACTCATAGTTTTAAAATCAGAACTTTCAAAAATCTTATTTTTATCTTTATCTAGTTTTTTAAAAAATTTACTATCTTTTATTATTGAATGTTTTAAAATTTCAGCAAAACCGCAGACCAAATTTCTTTTTGATAGACTTTTTAAAAGTGTCAAGTCACTCAAAACCAATTTTGGTTGATAGAAAGTTCCAATAAGATTTTTTCCACCCCCCGAATTAACTGCTGTTTTTCCACCAATTGAAGAATCGACTTGAGCTAAAAGTGTAGAGGGAATATTTATTAAGTTAATTCCTCTTTTGTAAATACTTGCAACAAAACCTCCAAAGTCACCAATGATACCTCCACCTACGGTTATTATTGTGTCATTCCTACTTAGATTATTTTTAATAAGTTTTTCTAACAGATCATTTGCTTTATTAAACGATTTCAATTTTTCGTTAGGAATAAACTCATAAACATAAACACTGTACCCTCTTAGCTGCTTCTTAATTTTTATCTTAAAATTATTTGGAATATTTTTATCTATAATTAATCCAATTTTTTTAGTTTTAGGACATAAATTATTTATTTGTTTTTTTAATTTTCCTAATGATCCTTCACCAATAATAATTGTATAATTTGAATTCTTATTTTTTACAAAAATTTTATTCATTTTCATAAATATCTACAATCTCTTTAATTATTTGATTTCTATTTTTAGCATTACAATCTATCCTAAAGTCAGAAAGTGAATAAGTTTTTTCTCTAGACTTACACAGTTTTTTTACTTCATTTTCTGATTTATTATTATTCAATAACGGCCTTTTCATGTTTAATTTAATTCTTTGAAAAATAATTTTAGAGTCCAAATCTAACCAAAATGAAATCCCTTTTTTGCTTGATTCATCTCTTATTTTTTCATTCATAAATGCTCCACCACCCAGAGCAATAACAACTTTATTTTTATTTAAATAATTTATTGTCTCTTTTTCTTCAATATCTCTAAAAAATTTTTCACCTTTTTTTTTAAATATTTCACTAATAGATAGTGATAGTTTTTTTTCTATAATCGAGTCTATATCTTTAAATTCCATTTTAAGCTTGTAAGACAAATCTTTCCCAATTGAAGATTTACCTACACCCATCATTCCAGTTAATACGAGGTTTTTTTTCAATTTATACCCAAAATTTAATTTGATTTATCACAAATTTGTCTTAATTTCCGAGTTTAAATATATTTTAAAGACTATGCAACCAAGATTAAATTTAAGATCAAAAAATAATTCTTCCTTCCTGGGGACAGTCATAAAAGGTTTAATAATTATTGGTTTTATAAGTTTAGCATTCTACTTAGTTGATAAAATAGATTTTCCATCTCCACAAAACGAAACAAAAGAAGATGTCACTAATCAAATTATTAAACTCAAATAGAAACTTTTTTACATTTGTTTTTATTGGTTTATTTTTTTTTCAAAGTATTTTTGCAGAAGAAAAATCTGTTGATATTTGGAATAATAAAAATCAAACTAAGCCTGAAAAAAATAATATCCAGCAAGAACCAAAGCAAGCTACAAAGCAAGAACCTAAAATTGATATTTCTAAATTAAATCAAAATCAGAATGAATTAATTACAATTTCAGATAGTCAAACCGAAAACTCTGATGTAAAATTAGTCGGGCTTTATGATCCTGGACAAAATGATTTAAGTTTAGAAATGTGGATGCGTACAAATGGAGAATTAATCAAACAGTCACTAAAAAGAATCGAAAAAATTAAATTATCGAAGTTTTCCGAAGAAATATTTCTTAATACAATTTTAACTTATTCATATTCACCCCAAAAAAATTTAACCGAAAAAGAATTTTTAAAATTAAAAATAGATTGGTTAGTTAAAAATAATAAAATTGAAATAATTGAAAACTTCTTAAATAAAAATTTAGAATTCGATGGTAAATCTAAATTAATAAAATATTTAGTAGATCATTATATTTCATCAGCGAATATTTCTGAAGGATGTGAAAAAGCAGACTTTATAAATAAAGAAATAAAAGATAAGTATTTAGAAAAATTCAGAATTTATTGCTTAGTGTTAAATAAAAAACAAGAGGAAGCTATTCTAAACTTTGATTTGCTGAGAGAAGAGGGGAGATCAGATAAATTCTTCAATGACAAAATTTCTTTTTTGTTAGGATTGCAAGAAAAAACAAGTGATAAAATTTCAGACAAAAATTTATTAAATTTTTATTTATCCTCAATTACTATAGATGGATTTAAATACGAGCCGACCAACAAAACTGACAAAAATATTTGGAAGTTTTTAGTAGCATCCAATCTAATTATAATAGACGAACTGGAAGATCCAGAAACTATTAAAAAATACGAAGTTGCTGCTCATGATGGATCTTTCGATAAAGAAAAAATATTTGAAATATATATGTCGATGCCGTTTAGTATCAATCAATTATTAAATGCATCAACAATCTACCAAGGTCTAGAAGGTTATGAGGGAAGAGCATTAATTTATCAAAGAGCCCTGTTGTCAGATAACATAGAAAATAAATTAAAGTTATTTTTTCTCTTAAAAGATTCTTTTGATAAAGATAAATTAAACAATATTTTTAAAGATAAATTAAGTGAAATTCTTAAAGAAATAGATCCCAGTGATGTTCCAGAGGATTTTAAGAAAATAGTTGAAAAAAATATAATTACTGAAGAAAATGTTGAGCTAGGAAAAATAAAATTTGACGACAAGGTCCTACATAGGTCTAAAGTAATTAAAATTTTTACTGAAGATGATATTAAAAAAGATAAAGTAAACAAGGATCTAGCGAGCGTTTATAAAAAAATTAAACGAAACAAAAAATATTTTTACTCTATAAAAGATATTATGCTTTTAGAAACTTTAATTGCAGATGGAATATCAATTCCATCTGATTTAGATGTGAAAAGTCTCTCTAAAGATTTAACGATTCCAAACACAATGGAATCACTTATAGAAGAGGGTCAAATAGGTTTATTCATGTTGAAGCTTGTTGAGATTATCGGAAGTGATGATATAGAGAATTTAGATCCTGAAACTTTATATTTTATTAATAACCTATTAAATAAAGGAAAAATTAAAAAAGTCAGAAATCAAATATTAAATCTCGCCCTACCTTTGAGAGTATAATTGTATTATAAACTTTCATGGCTTTAAGAAAAATTTTAACAATACCAGATTCTATTTTAAGACAAAAATCTTTACCAGTAGATAAAGTAAATAAAGAAATCAAAGCTCTCATGGATGACATGCTAGACACAATGTACGATGCGCCAGGAATTGGTTTAGCCGCCATACAAATTGGTATTCCAAAAAGGATTGTAGTTATGGACTTATCTAAAGATCCTGAAAAAAAAAATCCAATGTATTTTGTTAATCCTGAAATCACTTGGAAATCAGATTTAAAGTCAACCTACGAAGAGGGATGTCTTTCTATACCAAATCAATTTGCAAAAATTGAAAGACCTGAAAAATGTAATGTTAAATTTTTAGACTATGATGGAAACCATAAAGAAATAAAAGCTGAAGGACTTCTATCAACTTGTATTCAACATGAAATTGATCATCTAGATGGAGTTTTATTCATTGATTATTTGTCAAAACTTAAAAAAGATATAATTATTAAGAAAGTATCAAAAGATAAAAAAGAGACAGAAAGAGTAGTAGTTTAAATTAAAAAATTTAATGTCAAAAAAAATTGTTTTTATGGGAACACCAGAGTTTGCAGTTCCTACTTTAGAAGCTTTAAAAAATTCCAATAATGAAATTGTAGTTGTTTATTCTCAACCAGCTAGCAAAGCAAATAGAGGTCAAAAATTATTAGACTCAAAAGTTGGAATTTTAGCAAAAAAATTTTCCTTAAGTTTAAGAACACCTAAAACTTTAGATAGTGATGAGGAGTTTAAATTTTTTAGCTCGTTAAAACCAGACATCGCTGTTGTCGTTGCATACGGCCAAATAATACCCAGGAGATTTTTAGATATTCCCAAATATGGTTTCATTAATGTTCACGCTTCACTGTTGCCGAAGTGGAGAGGGGCAGCTCCTATACAAAGATCTATAATGAATTTAGATAAGGAAACTGGCGTAAGTATAATGAAAATTGTTGAAAAACTAGACGCTGGACCTGTTATTCAACAGGATAAAATTAATCTAAATGAAAATATAGATACTTCAATATTATCAAAGTTACTCTCTCAGTTAGGTGCAAAATCTTTAATGAATGTTATAGAAAAATTAGAAAAGAATGAAATCAGCTTTGTTGAGCAAAATCATAATGAAGCTACATACGCAAAAAAAATTACAAAAGAAGAGGCTGAATTAAAATGGGATCAAAATGCAAAAATAATTTTAGCAAAAATCAATGGATTAAATCCAAATCCAGGAGCTTGGTTTAAATATAAAAATGAAAGATACAAGGTGTGGAAAGCAAAAATATCCAATACAAGTGGTGTACAAGGATCAACAATCGATAACAACTTAACCATTGCATGTAAAGATAAATCAATAAGCATTCTTGAAATACAAAAGGAGGGTAAAAGTAGACAAGCAACTGGTCAATTCTTACTTGGTAGTAAAATTCCTAAAGGTGAAAAAATTGCATAATGATAACGTATCAAATTAGAGTTGAATATCTTGGTACAAATTTTGTTGGATGGCAATTTCAAAAAAATGGTCTTTCAATTCAAGAAGTATTAGAAAAAGCTTTATCAAAATATCTAAAAGAAAATATAAGAGTAATAGGCTCTGGTAGAACAGATTCTGGTGTTCATGCGAGCGAACAATCAGCGCATTTTAAAACAAAAAATAAGATAAATAATAAAGGAATTTTCTTAAATTCAATTAATTTTTTTTTAAAGAAATTCCCTGTATCCATTTTGAATATTCAGAAAAGATCTAATAATTTTCATGCCAGGCACAGCGCTAAAGAAAGAGTTTATAAGTATTTCATTATTAATCGAACATCATCTCTTGCTATAGATAAAAATAAGGCATGGCATATTAAAAAAAAACTAGATGTAAAATTGATGAAAAAGGGCGCTACATTTTTAAAAGGGACACATAATTTCACGACATTTAGAGCCTCAAATTGTCAGGCTAAATCGCCAATCAGAACATTAAAAAAACCTTTGATTATTAAAAGCAAAAATAAGATTATATTTACCTTTCAATCCAAGTCTTTTCTACAGCAACAAGTAAGGTCAATGGTAGGTTCTTTAAAATATTTAGGTGAGGGAAAATGGAATTTAAAAGATTTTAAAAAAGCATTTAAATCCAAAAAAAGATCAATGTGTGCTCCCCCAGCTCCAGCACATGGATTATATTTAGTCAAAGTCAAATATTAAAAGTACTTGAATTATTTTTTTCGATGCTTTTACTAGTTCCTTTCGTTGATACAATGACAACAATGTTAAATGAAAAGTTACCTTTAACGCCTGCAGAATGGGAACTTTGGGGCAATCCTATAAAGAGTAAAGAATACTTTGAATATATTTTATCTTATGCCCCTTATAATAATATCGATAAAAAAGATTATCCTGCGATGCTTATAACAACTTCACTGTTTGATAATAGAGTGCTGTATTCTGAACCTGTGAAATATATTGCAAAACTAAGAGAAACTAAGACTGATAATAATACTCAATTGCTAAAGTGTAAAATGGAAGCGGCGGGTCACGGCGGTATGAGTGGAAGAGACAACGCAATAAAAGAATTAGCTGAGGAATATTCTTTTATACTAAAATCAGCAAATATGAATAAGAAATAACTTGAAATTTATAAAATATTGATTAATTTTTAATAATGCAAAGATTACATCTACACTTAGGCGTTAAAAATTTAAATGAGAGCATTAATTTTTATAAAAATCTATTTAAATCTGAACCAACTAAAGTTAAATCAGATTACGCTCAGTGGATTTTAGAAGATCCTAAAATAAATTTTGCTATTTCTACAAGAGTGAAAATAAATGGTGTTGACCATTTAGGAATACAAGTAGATGACGTTAAAGAGTTAAACGAAATTAGATCTAATCTTGATAAGGCTGATATTGCTACACATTCTGATGGCAAGGTTACATGTTGTTATGCAAAATCTGAAAAATCTTGGGTTAATGACCCAGATGGAGTTGCGTGGGAAGCTTACCACACAATGGAAGACGCTGAGATATTTAACGAAAGTGAAATCGTTCAAAAGAAAAAATCTGCTTGTTGTTGATTTATAAAAGAACCGCCTCTTGAAAAACTAAAATTAATTTCCATATAAGTATTGTCGGTCGCCTTATGGGGCTGACGATTAACCTTGCTAACAAAGGAGGAAAATATGACAAGTAAGGACATTTCTGTCTTTAACTCATTAAGACCTTTCAGCATTGGATTCGACGATATGTTTGATCAGTTTGAGTCTATGTTAGGGAATGGAGGATTAGGCGTGCAAACAAATTATCCCCCATACAACATCAGGAAAGCAGGTAAAGACAAGTATGCTATAGAAGTAGCGCTTGCAGGCTTTAACAAAAGTGATGTTGAAATTGAGTATGAAGACAATACTTTAACAGTGAGAACTAAGAAAGTTCAAAAATCTGAAAATAAAGATGGTGACGAGATTATTCATCGAGGGATATCTCAAAGATCATTCTCTAGATCATTTACAGTAGCAGATGATGTGAAGGTAAATGGTGCTGAGTTAAAAGATGGTCTTTTGACTATCGATTGTGAAAAAATCGTACCAGAAATAAAAAAGAAAAAATTAATACCTATTAAATAAAGGTATCCTTGCTTGCGGGGTTTAGCTCCGCAAGTAACTTTTAATTTTCTATCAAAGCTTTTAAGTGGTATTCAGAACTCTCTTTAAGGGCATTTAAATCATAACCACCTTCTAAAATCGAAACAACTTTATTATTAATACTTTTATTAATAACTTTTAATGTCCTTTTTGTAATATCGTAAAAATCTTTTGACCTTAATTTAAATTGAGCAAGAGGATCATCCTGATGCGCATCAAATCCTGCAGAAAATAACAAAAATTCTGGTTTAAACTCTTTAAGTTTTTTTAAAACATGTTCATAAGCATTCAAATATTCCTCTGAGTTTGTTCCAGCCGGCAAGGGAATATTTAAAATATTATCGTGTTTCCCTTTTTCATTATTTGCACCAGTACCAGGATAAAAGGGATATTGATGAGTCGATATGTATAAAACTTTTTTATTATCATAAAAAATATTTTGCGTACCATTTCCATGATGAACATCGAAATCTATTATAGCAATTTTATTAAATTTATATTTATCTATAAGATAATGGGCGCCAACCGCTACATTATTGTATATACAAAATCCCATGGCTTTATCTTTTTCCGCATGGTGTCCAGGTGGTCTCACAGGACAGAAAACATTTTTAAACTCTTTATTTTGTACACTATCAATAGCCGTTATTATTGATGCAACTGCATCTGATGAAGCTTGTCTACTACCTGGAGACACAATGGTATCACCATCTAAAAAATGCAGACCCTTTTTTGGAAAAGAATTTTCTACTTCATCAATATAATCAGATTCGTGAGCAATTTTTAAATATTTAGCGTCAAACTTTAATGGTTTTTTCCAAATCAATTTTTTGTTTTTTTTTAAGTTTTCAATTATGACTGAAACACGATCTGCTCTTTCAGGATGACCTTGACCGGTGTCATGATTTAAATAAGTGTCCGTAGTAATAATTCCTGTTTTCACTTAAAATAACTTACCAAAATATTTTTGTATATTTTAGTTAATTTTTTTAAATCAGAAACAGAAACACTTTCATCTATTTTGTGCATTGTCTTACCTACTAAACCAAATTCTAAACAGGGTGCTATATTTTTTATAAATCTTGCATCAGATGTACCGCCTGAGGTAGATAGTTTTGGTTTAATACCTGTGACTTTTTTAACGATATTTTGAACCATATAAGTAGTTTTATTTGGTTTAGTTAAAAATGCTTCGCCTGAAACTTCGTAAGTTATTTTGAATCTAGATTTATTAGCTTTCGTAACTGCTCTAAATATTTTATTAAGTTTATTTTTTAGGGAACTAGATGTGTGTTTATCATTAAATCTAATATTAAAAACAGCATCAGCAGATCCAGGAATGACATTGTCCGCATGATTATCAATATTAATTTTTATTACCTCGAGATTAGAAGGTTGAAAGTTTTTTGTTCCTTTATCAAGTTTTAAATCCTTAATTTTTTTTAAAATTTTGATTAAAGTATTAGAGGGATTATTGGCTCTGTGTGGATAAGCAACATGGCCCTGAGAACCTATTATAGTAAGCCTACCTGTCAAACTTCCTCTTCTTCCAATTTTAATCATTTCTCCAAGTTTATTTGGATTAGTTGGCTCACCAACTATACAAAAATTAATTTTTTCTCTTTTTCTTTTTAAATATTTTATAAGTCTTTTAGTTCCATTCACCGCTATTCCTTCCTCATCCCCTGTAATTAGTAAACTTATGGATCCTTTAAAATTTTTATTTTCATTTTTAAATCTACTTACTGCAGCCACAAAACATGCAATTGACGCTTTCATGTCATTCGCACCCCTTCCAATTAATTTATTATTCCTTACAATTGGTTTAAAAGGATTAGTAGTCCATTTTTTTACATTACCTGGTGGAACTACATCTGTATGTCCTGCATAACAAAAATTTGGAGAAGATTTTCCAAGTTTTGCATAAAGGTTTTTTATATTTTTAAAATATATTATTTTACAATTAAAACCTATAGATTTTAAATTTTTAGCTAATAGGTTAATTGCGCCAGCATCTTTTGGCGTGATACTAGGTTTACGAATCAAATCTTTTGCTAATTTTAACTCACTTATTTGCATTAATTTTAGTCTCTTAATAAATCATTAATAGACGTTTTGCTTCGAGTTTTTTCGTCTACTTTTTTTACAATTACTACACAATATAATGATGGACCTTTAGGATTATTTTTACTTGGCATTGATCCTGGAACAACAACAGAATAGGCTGGAACTTTACCATAATGAATTTCACCAGTTGCACGATCAATTATTCTCGTTGATGCACCAATATAAACACCCATAGATAATACTGACCCTTTTTCAACAATTACACCTTCTGCTATTTCAGCACGTGCACCTAAAAAACAGTTATCCTCCACAATAGTTGGGTTTGCCTGCATTGGTTCTAAAACACCGCCGATACCAGCACCACCAGAAATATGACAATTTTTTCCAACCTGAGCACATGATCCAACTGATGCCCAAGTATCTATCATTGTTCCCTCGTCGACATATGCACCTACATTAATAAATGATGGCATTAGAACCACATTTTTTGCTATATGAGCTCCTTTTCTAATTACGCCATTTGGAACATATCTAAATCCAGCTTTCTTAACTTGTTCTTCACTCCATCCTTGTGTCTTTCCATCTATTTTATCGTACCAAGTAGAGTATGGTCCTTTTGAAGCTTTCATTTTGTTTACTCGGAAACTCAAAAGAATAGCTTTTTTAATCCATTGATTGACTTGCCATTTACTACCTTTTTTTTCAGCAACTCTAATTTTTCCATTATCTAATAAGTCAATAGTTTCACGCACAATGTCATTAAGATCTTTGTTTGAGTTATCAATTTTTTCTTTATTTTCAAAAGCTTCGTTTATAGTTTTTTCAATTTTCTCTAAGTTCATTTATTTCCTTTAAAAAATTAGTTAAATTAGACGTCTTATAATTTACAAATTTTTCATCTGAGTATTTTGCTGCCCAAGGTTCATTATTTTTAATCCAAACTGTTTTCATACCTAATTCATGGGCTGGTTTCAAATTTCTAGCAATATCCTCAATAAATATACAATATTGTGGCTCAATTTTGTATTTATCAATTAGTCTTTTGTAGGTTTCGATAGCAGGTTTAGGGATAAAATCTGAGTCTTCAATATCAAAAATTCCGTCAAAAAGCCTATTAATTCCAATTCTTTTAGTAACATTCTCTGCATGCGCACGGGAGCCGTTAGTGAATATTATTTTTTTATCTTTTATTCTACTGAGCTCTTGCTCCAAACCCTTGTCTTTTTTAAGAAATTCTAAATCAATATCGTGAACAAAATCAAGAAACTCCTTTGCATCTATCTCATGATTTTTGATCATACCATTTAAGGTCGTATTGTATTCGTGGAAATAATTTTTCTGTATTTTTCTAGCTTCATCAATGCTTACTTTTAGTTTATTTGAAATGTATTTTGACATTCTTTTATCAACCTGATCGAAAACTTTTGTATCACCAGAATATAGTGTGTTATCTAAATCAAATAGCCAATACTTTATATTTAAAAGCTCTTTCATTTTCTAATTAAAGTACCAGCACCTTGATCAGAGAAAATTTCTTTCAATATAGCTCTTGGTTTTCTACCATCAAGAATAACGACACCTCTAACTCCATTCTCAACAGCCTCAATACAATTCTTTATTTTGGGTAACATTCCACCCTGAACAATCTTTAGATTAACTAAATTTTCCATATCGTAAGGCTTTATTTCTGAGATCAAAGTTTTTCTATCATCATAAACACCTTCAACATTTGTCATTAATAAAAGTCTTCTTGATTTCAGTTTTTTAGCTATAGCACTAGCAGCAGTATCACCATTAATATTATAAGTTTGTTTGTCTTTATCTAAACCCAAGGGAGCAACAATTGGTATTTGTTTTTGACTAATTATATTTTTTATTATTTCAACATTTATTTCTTGTGGAACTCCTACAAAACCTAATTCAGGTTTATCTGGAATTACATTTATAACATTGTTTATTTTTGTATTAACAGAAACTGCTTTAGATCCTTTTTTGTTGAGCGAAACAACAATGTCATTGTTAAAGTCTATTAGGACTTTTTCAACGATATTAATTACGTTTTTATCTGTTACTCTCAAACCATTTATAAATTTAGTTTGGATATTACTTTTTTTTAATTCTCTTTCAATTCTAGGCCCTCCTCCGTGTACAATAATAATGGAAAGACCTAATTTATTTAGTACACTTATATCTTGGATAAAATTATTAAATATATTTCTATCAATTAAAACATTCCCACCATATTTAATTACTATAAGGTCTTTTTTATATTTTTTTACGTATTTTGGAACATTATTTACATTAGGAGCATCTTTAGGCCAAAACTTTTTAATTTCTTCTAAATTATTCTCTTCGGACATTTATTTTGTTTTGACAGTTGTTGATCTGTAAATCACCCATTGTTGTGCAATTGTAAGTATGTTGTTAATTGTCCAATAAACAACAAGACCTGATGGAAATGGCGCTAAAATTATTGTTAAGAATAAGGGAAAGAACATAAATATTTTAGCTTGTATAGGATCTGGAGGAGTAGGGTTTAGCTTCTGTTGTAAATACATAGTTGCTCCCATCATAATTGGCCATGCTCCAATAATTAGAAAAGATGGTGGATCCCAAGGTATCAAACCAAAAAAGTTAAAAATTGATGTTGGGTCTTGTGCTGACAAATCTTTTATCCAACCAAAAAATGGTTGATGTCTCATTTCCAGCGAAATGAAAAGCATTTTGTATATTGCAAAAAAGAAAGGTATCTGAATTAAAATAGGAAGACATCCAGATAGTGGGTTTACCTTCTCTCTTTTGTAAAGTGCCATCATTTCTTGCTGAAGCTTAACTTTATCTTCTTTGTGTAATTCTTTTAATCTTAACAATTCAGGTTGTAATATTTTCATTTTTGCCATTGATCTAAATGAGTAATTCGCAAGAGGAAAAAATAATAATCTTACAGCTGCTGTTACTAAAACAATTGCTATTCCAAAGTTTTTGGTAAGTTCGAATAAATAATTCATTATAAAAAATAGTGGTTTCGTAAAAAAGTAGAACCAACCCCAGTCAATTGTTAAATCAAACTTGTTAATACCTTCTGTTTTAGCATACCCATCTATTACTTTAACTTCTTTGGCCGCAATAAATACCTTTGACTCTGATATCCCAGAACCCGAAGGTTGAATAACAACAGGTTTATTTTGAATGTAGTTTGCTTTGAAACCATTTTTATAAGTAAACTCACCTTTAAATGGTTGATTTTTTTCAGGTACTAATGCGGTTAACCAATATTTATCTGTGATACCTAACCAGCCTTCACCAGCAGAGTATTCTTTTTTCTTTTCTTTAATGTCATCATACCCTTCCTCTTGTAAGTCCTCATCAAAAACTCCAATGAAACCTTCGTGTAAAATATAAAAGTCTACAACATCTGGATCTTGGTTTCTTGTTATCTGCGCGTACGGATAAAGCTCTACTCTTTGACTTGAATTATTTTGAACTTCTTGCGTTACTTTAAATAAAAACTTTTCATCTAATTCTATTTTCTTTCTAAAAATCAAACCTGATTTATTATTCCACTCAGCTGTAACTGGATTACCTACTGAAAGTTTATTATTTCCAACTACTTTCCAAATAGAATTTTTTGTTGGAAGAGGCATTTTAGTTGTATTGCTTGCTGCCCACCCAGTCTCAACAAAGTACCCATCATTTGTCTCAGAAGGATTTAAATATTTTACTTTTTCATCTGAATTGACTTCTGTATTATATTTTTTAAAAAGAATGTCATCTATCAAAAATCCTTTTAGTGAAATTGAACCTTTAACATTCTCATTTTCAAAATATACTCTTTTTACAGATCTAATCGCATCATCCCTAGATATGTTTAAAACTCTTTCCTTTTCTATATTAACACTTGGTGCATCAGTATTTTTATTGCCAGTCTTTTGTGAACCCTGAGTTTGTTCCAATTTTTTTTGCTCTTCAATTTGAGGTGTTTCAAAAATTACCGACCAACCAAATAAAACTGCGAATGATAAAGCTATAGCAAAAACTACATTTCTAAGATCCATTTAAATTTTCTTTCCTACATTTTTCTTTTTCGGTACAAAATCTAATCCTGAGCTCCCCCCCAGTAATTTTATAGGGTGGCATTTTGATATCCTTTTAAAAGTTAAGGATAAACCTTTTATTAAACCATGAGTTTTTAATGACTCTTCAGCATACTCAGAACAAGTGGGAAGAAATCTACAATTTTGTCCAAGTAGAGGTGATATTAAATATTTATAAATTTTAATAAAAAATATTAGAGTTAGACAAATTAATTTCATACTTTTAAACTTTGCATCCTTTTAAAACTTTTTTTCATTTTTTCATATAGTGAATTATTATACTCATTATAAGCTTTATCCTTTCCAAAAATTACATATATATAATCCAAATTAATTGCACTGTTCATCATTAACAACTTTTGTACAATAGATCTTAACTTCCTTTTAATTCTATTCCTTTTAACTGCATTTCCAATTTTTTTTCTCATGACAAAACTTACGTAAAGTTTTTTACCCTTATTTTTTTTATCTAAAAAATTTTTTGAACGATATATAGTAAAGCATTCATTATTTACAACTCTATTTCTTAAGACTCTTTGGAAATGGGAATTTTTTTTTAAACTTTCGAGCTTTGTCATTATCTTTAAGTAGAAAGTTTTTTTCGACCCTTAGCTCTGCGCCTAGCTAAAAGTTTCCTGCCCGCCTTTGTAGCCATTCTTGATCTAAAGCCATGCCTTCTTTTTCTTACTAGCTTACTTGGTTGATAGGTTCTTTTCATAAGATTTCTTTGGTTCCTATTAAATTTTTTGATATTTATAGGTAATAAGACTGTATAAGTACAGTTAAAAATTATTTATGAATTTAAGTTCTAGAAATCTAAAACTTATAATTGGAGTATTTTATCTACTAATTCTATTTTTTGGTCTATATTATTTATTCTCTGTAATTGATTTTAGAGATTTGACAAGCTATGACTTTATTAAGTCAAACAAAGAGATTATTATTCATTACAAGAATAATAATTTTCTATTTCTTACTATAATATTTTTCTTATTTTCAATAGTTTGGTATTTACTTTTAGGATTTGCATCGCCACTTTTATTGTTTTCTGGATTTGTTTTTGGAAAGTGGTACGGAATTTCAATCGCTGTTGTTTCTGCTACAATTGGAACAACCTTGCTATATTTATTAGCAAAACTCCTTTTTACAAATTTAATAAAAGAGAAACTAGAGCCAAAGTTTTCAAGTTTTAAACTTGCCTTTCAAAAAAATGAATTTTTATATTTTACACTATATAGACTTGGTGGTGGTGGTGGAATTCCCTATGGAATACAAAACGTCTTACCTGTTTTATTTAATATTTCCATAAAAAATTATTTCCTAGGAACATTTATTGGAAGTTGGCCAACTATGTTCATAAGTGTTGCTCTAGGTGCAGGGATAGAAAAATATATTGAGACAAATGAAGAATTAAGTTTATTAAATGTAATTTTATCTCCAGATATTTACTTACCAATCCTAGGTTTTATTTTGATGCTTTTAGTTGGACTTGTAATTAAAAAATTATTTTTTAAAAAAAATTAAATGAATAATTTCAAAATAATTAATTGGCTGGTATGGCTAGTTTTAGTAATTTTATGGAACTATAGTTATCCAGAAGCAAGTCCGTTCCTTGATGTTATTGTTGCAGTTATGCTATCTTTATTAAACTTGGTTTTAATAAAATTAAAAAAGAAATAATTATGAACGTGGATTATTTTAAAAGTGCACTTTTGCATCATACCAAAGGAAACTGGAATAAAGCCAAAGAAATTTATGAGCATATTTTAAAATCAAATCCAAATAACTATTCAGTTTTGCAAAATTATGGTCCATTACTTTCCCAATTAAAAGAATATAAATTAGCAAAAAACATTTTTGAAAAAAGTTTAAAAATTAAACCCAAGGATCCTTTACTTTTATATAACTACGCAAAGTTTTATCATGATCAAAAAATTTTTGAAAAAGCAATTATGTTATATAAAGAATCTTATAAGATTGAACCTAGAAATAATCTTTCAATGTACAATATTGGAAATATTTATTTTTCAATTAACAAATTAGATTTAGCAATTAGTGCATATAAGAATAGTTTAAAAAATAATCCCAAAAATTTTTTAGCATACAATAATTTAGCTAATTCTTACAAGCAAACTGGAAATTTTAATGAAGCCATAGAAACATACAAAAAATCAATAGAGATTAAAAATAATAATCCAGATGTTCATGTAAATTATGGAACGCAATTATTAATGATTGAGAATTTTGAAAAAGGTTTCGAAGAATATGAGTGGAGAAAAAAAAGTAAATCATTTAAAGATTATATAAATTATGAAAAGCTTAATCTAAAAAGTAAAATTTGGAGCGGGGAGTCTCTTGACGATAAAAAACTATTAGTAATTTCAGAACAAGGAATTGGCGATTTAATACAATTTACCAGATATTTATACAAAATAAAAAATAAATACAAAGTTGAAATTACAATTATTCTTAAAAGTACAAAGTTTTTACATTTTTTTGATAAAAAAATGTTTAATTTAATATCTGACATTGATCCAATTCCAGAGCATCATTATCATATTCATTTATTAAGTATTCCAAGAGTTTTTTATAATGAAAACGATCTTTTTGTTCCTACTATTAATTTTTTTCAAAAAAATGATCATGTAGAAAAAAAATGGATTGATATATTAAACAAGTATAAAGGAACTAAAATTGGTATAAATTCAAATACCTCTTTAATTAAAAAAAACATTCCTTTTGATTATTTTTTAAATCTAGCTTCATCATTTGATTTTACTTTTTTTGTTTTACAAAAAGAAATTGATAATAAAAAAATAGATAAATTTAAAAATATTATCTTTTTTAAAAATATCGATAAATCTGAAAATGCATTTGTAGATAGTATCCAAATAATTAAACAACTTGATTTAGTAATAACTGCTGATACAGCATTAGCTCATTTGTCTGGCACACTAGGAAAAAAAACATGGATACCCCTTCCATTTGTGAGCGATTGGAGATGGTTTTTAGATAATAAATCTTCTAAATGGTACAAAAATGTTAGTTTGTACAGATCAAAGCAAATTGATAATTGGGAAAGCCCATTTAAAATGATAAATGAAGACTTAAAAAAAACTTTTAAATAATTTAAGTAATGGTACCTAAATTAATATTTTAAACGGTGCCCACAGCAAGAATTGAACTTGCGACCTCTTCCTTACCATGGAAGTGCTCTACCAACTGAGCTATATGGGCAAATTATTTAATACTTACATTTTATCAAAGGATATCTACAGCCAAATATAGTAGTGCTTGCATAATTTCAGCCTACAAAGTAAAAAGATAATGAAAATATGGTGCAAAAATGGGTATACATTATACTTACAAATCTATTAGAGGTGAAAAGGCCATGAAAAAAGAGGCCAAAAGGAAAGCTCGTTTAGAACAAAGGCGTGCCAAAAAGGGAGTTAAAGAGGAAAAAAATGAGCCCGAAAAAATGCATGATATTGAAAAAACAATTACACTAGAAGATTTAACAAATCCTAACAAAAATTAGTTTTAATGAAAGTCATCTCAAAAAAGGAGACATCTCTTTATAAAAAAGAATTGGCTTTGAAATCAAATTTAAAAAAAAGAAAAGAATATAAAAATAAATACAACAAGAAGAAGGGGAAATAACCAACATGAGCGTTTTGTCAGATAAATGGATAAAAAAAATGGCAAAAAGTAAAAAGATCATTTCACCTTTTGTCCCAAAACAAACAAGAAAAGGTAGAATATCTTATGGTCTTTCATCATACGGATATGATGCAAGAGTCTCAAATGATTTTAAAATTTTCACAAATGTTAATTCTACTATTGTTGATCCTAAAAATTTTAAAAAAGATGGATTTATATCAAAAAAATCTAATATTTGTGTAATACCACCGAACTCTTTTGCTTTAGCCAGAACTGTAGAATATTTCAAAATACCCGATAATGTAATTGTAATTTGTTTAGGTAAATCTACATATGCAAGATGCGGCATAATCGTAAATGTGACACCATTAGAACCAGGTTGGGAGGGGCACGTTACCCTTGAGTTTTCTAACACTACACCTTTACCAGCAAAAATATATGCTAATGAGGGAGCCGCGCAATTCATTTTCATTAAAGGAAATGAAAAGCCAGAGATTACTTATTCTAAAAGAAAAGGTAAATATATGAAACAAAGAGGTGTTACCCTTCCCAAAATTTAATTAATGCAAAAACTTATTATTAAGGGAAAAAAAAGTTTAACTGGGACTGTTAAGATATCGGGTTCAAAAAATGCCACCTTACCGATATTAGCATCAACAATTCTTAGTAATAATAAAATTACTATAAAAAATGTTCCGTTTGTGAAAGATGTAATTACTATGTCTGAACTTTTAAAATACTTAGGATCAGATATAAAATTAAATTTCAAAAAAAAAAAAATTTTTATAAATAACAATAAAAAATCTTTTAAAACCTTAGCCCCATATAATTTTGTAAAAACTATGCGGGCAGGTATTATTGTTTTGGGCCCTTTATTATCAAAATTTGGTAAAGCCCGAGTATCTCTACCTGGGGGTTGTGCAATTGGAACAAGGCCAGTGGATATTCATCTTTTTGGTTTAAAAAAATTAGGCGCTAAAATTAAAATTAAAGACGGTTACATTCACGCTGAAGCAACCAATGGTCTTTTTGGTAACAAGATAAAATTACCGTCAATATCGGTTGGAGCAACTGAAAATTTAATTATTGCTGCTACTTACGCATACGGAACAACTTTAATAAAAAATTGTGCTTGCGAACCTGAAATAAAAGATTTGATAAACTTTTTAAAAAAGATGGGTGCTAATATTAAATGGACTGGAAAAAGAGAGATTAAAGTTATCGGAACACAAAATTTCAATGCAGTTAATTACTCTGTCATGTTTGATAGAATTGAAGCTGGTACATTTATAATTGCAGGAGCTTTAGTTGGAAAAAAAATTAAAATTACCAATATTGATACTAATATATTGAAAAAAGAATTAGATATTCTAAAAAAAATGGGTCTTAAATTCAAAACTCAAAAAAACAAAATAATAATTTTTTATTCAAAAAACATTAAACCCGTTTCTATTAAAACCGAAGCTTACCCTGGTTTTCCAACTGATTTGCAAGCACAGATTATGGTTTTGATGACCAAAGCAAATGGTGTATCAAAAATTAAAGAAAACATTTTTGAAAATCGTTTTATGCATGTTCCTGAACTTAATAGAATGGGAGCGAAGATAAAAGTTTCTGGAAATCTTTCTACAATAAATTTTTCCGAAGAGTTAAATGGAGCTGAAGTAATGGCCACTGATTTAAGAGCTTCAGTAAGTTTAGTTTTAGCTGGTTTAATTGCAAAAAATAGAACAATTATAAATAGAGTTTATCATTTAGATAGAGGTTATGAAAATTTAGAAAAAAAGCTCAGAAACTGTGGAGCAAAAATTACCAGAGTAAACAATTAATGGATAGGAAAAATTTAAAACTTAATGGAACTTCTGAAGATGATATAAAAGTAATATCAGCACACTTACAGGACTCGATTACACAAGTAAAGAATATTGCGCATTTGAAAAAAAATAAAATATTCCTCATCCAATTTAATAGATTTATGTGGGAGGATATTGAAAAGGGAGTTTTTAGGAAAAACAAAAGGATAATATCTGTCTTAAAATTTGAAAACGTAGTTAGTGTAAATTCAAAAAACTTGAATCAAAAAAATACGGAACGTTTTTTAGACTTTTTAGCAATTGAAACTAAATTATTGTCTGATAAAAACTATGAAATAAAATTAAATTTTGCAGGCGATATATTGATTAAATTAAATTTAGAAATAATAGAATGTTTTCTTGAAGATATAAGCGATCCATGGGAAACAAAAAATAAACCAAAACACGATTTGTTTAATGATTAAAACATTAAAATCAAGAGAAAAAAATTTTGAAAAAATATTGAATAGCTTATTGAAGTTAAGAAGAGGGTATTCAAGTAAAAAAATCACTGTAGTAAAAAAAATTATAAATGATGTTGAAATGCATGGAGACAAATCACTTATTAAATATGAGAAAAAATTTAATAATTTAAAAACTTTGAAGAGTAATAACCTTACTTTCACAAAATCTGAAATAAAAAAAAGTATAAAATTCTTAGATCGGAAAGTAAAAAATTCTATTGATCTTGCTTATTCGAGAATTTTCAACTTTCATAAAAATCAAAAGTTTCATAAATTTAAAAAGAAGGATAAAATCAACAATAGTTTTTACTATAGATCAAAACCTGTTGAGAAAGTGGGTGTTTATGTACCTGGAGGTAAAGCGAGTTACCCAAGTTCTGTATTAATGAATTGTATTCCAGCTTCTATTGCTGGAGTAAATGAAATTTTTATGACAGTTCCTTCTCTTGATGGGGGAATAAATTCCGGGGTATTGTATGCGGCAAAGAAATGTGGTGTAAAAAAAATCTTTAAACTTGGTGGTGCACAAGCCATCGCAGCATTTGCTTTTGGGACCAAAATAGTGCCAAAAGTTGATAAGATAGTTGGTCCAGGAAACGAATACGTTGCATTAGCCAAAAAAGAAGTTTCAGGCATTTCAGGAATTGACATGTTTGCTGGTCCATCAGAAGTTACTGTTATTGCTGATAAATTCTCGAAACCTGAGTGGGTCTCAGCAGATTTAATTGCACAATCAGAGCACGATGAGATGTCACAATCTATATTAATTACAAATAGTGAAGATTTAATTCTTAAAGTAAATCAATCCATAAAAAAGCAGCTCAAATTTTTACCAAAAAGAATTATTGCCTCAAAAAGTTTAAAGAATTTTGGTTTAGCCATACTATTAAATAATCTTAAAGAAGCGGGTAAAGTAGTAAATATTATTGCCCCTGAACATTTGCAAATCTACACAAAAAATCCTGATATCTTTTTAAATTCAATTAATAATGCTGGTTCCATTTTTTTGGGTCCTTACTCTCCCGAAGCATTAGGAGACTATATTGCTGGCCCAAACCACGTATTACCAACATCTGGAACAGCAAAATTCTCGTCTGGCCTATCAGTTTATGATTTTTTGAAAAGGCAATCTGTAATTAAAATATCAAAAAGGGGTATTGAAAGATTGGGCCCATCAGTTATAACTTTGTCAAAATATGAAAACCTTCATGGGCACGCTAATTCTGTAAAAGTGAGATTAAAACAAAGGTAATAAATTGGGAAAACAGGAAAAACTAGAATTTAAAGGAAAAGTAACCGAATTATTACCTAACGCAATGTTCAGGGTTAAACTTGAAAATAATCACGAGGTTTTAGCTCATACAGCTGGAAAATTGAGAAAGAATAGAATAAGAGTTTTAGCAGGCGATCAAGTAATGGTAGAAATGACCCCTTACGATTTGACTAAAGGTAGAATTACTTTTAGATTTTGATGAATTTGGCCTTGTAGCTCAGTAGTAGAGCAGTACCCTGAAAAGGTATGTGTCGTTTGTGCGATTCAAACCAAGGCCACCTCACTACGAAAACTCTAGACATGAAATAGGTTTAACTGGTATATCCGAAAAAATGAATTTTTCTTTAGAGATAACAATGAAAACTGACCTTTCTGTTTTACCAAAAGTTAAAGATGTTTACGTCACAATGCTTCCTGGGAATGACTTTAGAGAGGTTGCAAAAAAAGCAAAAGAGCTAGTCCAATCTGGGTTCAATCCAGTGCCTCACTTTCCAGCAAGGTCAATTAAAAATTTAGGGGAATTAAAACAGTATGTTTCTATGTGTAAAGATTTTGGCGTAAAACAAGCTCTTGTTATTGGAGGAAGTGCTGAACCAATTGGTGACTACCACTGCTCGTTGCAGATCTTAGAAACAGGATTGTTCGAGGGTTTTAAGATAGGAATTGCTGGACATCCGGAGGGGTCACCTGATATATCGGATTCTGATTTAGATAAAGCGATGAAAGATAAAAAACCCTTTGCAGATTATATTGTTACTCAATGGCTTTTAAATCCTGAACCAATAAATAAATTTATTTCAAAACAAAGTTTACCAGTTCATGTTGGAATTACTGGACCTTTAAAACTTACAAGTTTAATAAAATTTGCAAATATTGTTGGAGCTAAAAATTCACTTAACTTTATAAAATCTAATGCCTCTAAAGCGATAAATTTGTTAAAACCATCAGATCCTAATGAATTAATTGATCAAGTTAAGAAATCAACAGGTCATTTCCACATTTACACTTTTGGTGGATTAAAAGAAACTAATAAGTGGTTAGTCAAAAATAATTATGCCTAAAAAGGTACCAAACTCTTATAAAGTTGAAAAAATAAATTACGATAAAGTCAAACATGAAACTTCAGTCGATCAGTCAGACAGACAGGTGCCATATAATTTGAGACAAAGCGGTCCCACAAAAGTAGAAATGCTTATTTCAACTCGAGTAAGAAAATCTCCTTATTGGCATTTATCCATGAAAGCTGGTTGCTGGAGAGCTACAGTTTATAATCGAATTTACCATCCAAGAGGATATGTAAGACCTGAAAAAGGTGGTGCAATGGTCGAATATAAAGCTATAAAAAACCACGTTACCATGTGGAACGTAGCAGTTGAAAGACAAATTCGTGTTAAAGGTCCAGACGCTGAAAAATTTGTCGACTATGTAATTACAAGAGATGCAACGAAAATTTCAACCATGAGAGGCCGTTATGTAATACTTTGTAATTATAAGGGCGGTGTTCTTAACGACCCGGTTTTGTTAAGAGTAGAGGATGATGAGTTTTGGTTTAGTTTGTCGGACTCCGACATTGGTTTATACTTACAAGGCGTTAATGCTGACAAAAGATTTAATGTTGAAATAGATGAAATTGATTCATGTCCAGTTCAAATTCAAGGACCAAAATCTAAAGCTTTAATGAAGGATTTAGTAGGTGACCAAGTAGATATGGATAATATTCCTTTCTATGGTTTAGCCAAAGCTAAAATAGGCCGTAGAGATTGTATAATTTCACAATCAGGTTTTTCAGGGGAAGCTGGATATGAAATTTATTTAAAAAACGCAACATTGTATGCTGAAGATATGTGGAATGCTGTACTTAAAGCTGGGAAAAAACATAAATTAATGGTCATTGCACCAGCACACCATAGAAGAATACAAGCTGGAATATTATCTTGGGGTCAAGATCTAGATCACGAGCACAACCCATTTCAATGTAATCTTGGTTATCAGGTTTCGCTATCAGGTAAAGGAATATGGAATAAACAAACGGATTATGTGGGTAAAGAAGCACTAGAGAAAATGAAAGAACAAATTAAAAATGGTGAAAAACCCTATAAACTGCAACTTGTAGGTTTAGAAATGGGTGGAAAACCTATCGAAGATTACGCAAACGATTTCTGGTTAATATCAAATGACAAAGGGGGTAAGCCAGTCGGATTTATAACGTCTCCATGGTATCATCCAGAAAAAGGTACAAACATAGCTATGGGCTACGTTCCATTTGACGGAAATTTAAATACAAATGGTTTTCCAATTGGAAATTTTGGGAAAAAATACAAAGTGCATTTACCAAAAAAATACTCAAACAAGCCTGTTAATGCGACAGTTGTGCCAATACCATTTACTCAGTCTTTCAATAAGAATACTAGAGAAACAAACTAGTTAAACTAATAATATTCAAGTTTTTATGATAGATAAATTTGGTAATATATTTTATTTAATAATTTACTTAGCACACTTTATTATAGTGGGTAGCTACGCTTACCAATTAGTCTTTGATACCAAAAAATTTCTTAAGAATAGAGGGGTTGATAAAACCGCAACTTTGATTACGAGATTTGCAGGATCATTCATGATCGCAACTGTTTTAATGGCAATCTATGTTGCTTTTATTAGGTCAGGTGGTTTAGTTGCTACTTGGGCTTTCTTTAACCTAATTTTTATAATTAACGTTTCAATATTAATCACAAATTTTTATACATTGAAGATTGACAAAACAGGATTAACCAAAAAAACTAGAAATGATGGAATTTATGCTCCAATAGTTCTTGTCATCATTAGTGCTATTCTTTGCTACGGTCTAGCAGACAAAATATATATTTAGTTTACTGAAGCGTATCTTTATCATTTAGATCCTCATAAAATCCAAATTTTGTTATTTCATTTAAAGTACTCGCTGCTTCATTCAAATCAGGTACTTCTAAAACTTTTTGTTTTTCGCTAACAGAAAATGGTGAAATCATTGCCAAAGTATAAATTTGTTCAAAAGCTTTAAGTTTTGAAATTTCTCTCCAATCAATTAGTACTCCTTGTTGACTGAAATATTTTTTAGAATTATTTATTAATTTTTCAAGTATTTCATTTTTAACTTCATATTCTTTTAGTTTCATATCTTCTTTAAAATCCTCGTAATTAACAATAAATTCTCTGTATAATTTGTCATTACTTACTTCTTCATCTATTTTAAATCGTGATAGACCATTAAGATTTATTAAAATTCTTCCATCAGGAGTTTTTTCATGTCTATCAATTTTTCCTAAACAACCAACTTTAAACACTTCACCCTCAACTTTTTTTGATTGGACCATACCAATATATTTATTTCCTTTTAATGCGTCCTCTACCATACTCACATATCTCTTTTCAAAAATATTTAATGGCAAATTAGTTTTTGGAAAAAATATTGCACCTCTTAACGGAAATACAGATATTTTTTTTGGAAACTCTTTATTCATTTAAGCTACCTTTCCATGACAATGTTTATATTTTTTTCCTGATCCACAAGAACAAGGTTCATTTCTAGAAATTTTTCGTTTTTTTACAAAGTCACTAGTTTGTTTCTCCTCTTTTTTGTCCTTGATTACAATATTTGTATTAATTAAAAATTTAATGGTTTCTGTTTTAATTTTAAATAACAAATCTTCAAAAAGCTGAAATGCTTCTCTTCTAAACTCAGCCAATGGATCCTTCTGACCATAGCTTCTCAAGCCAATAACTTGCCTTAATTGTTCTAAGTATTGCAAGTGCGATCTCCATAAAAAATCCATAATTTGTAAAAAAATTCTTTTTTCAATATCATTATTTTGTTCTTCTCCTAATACCTTTATTCTTTCAGTTCTTTTCTCTATAAAAAAATTATCAAAACTTTTTGTTATTTCTTTTGTATTCATTTTAGAAAATTTCTCGATTTTTTTGTCATCAAAAGCATTTCCGTAACTTGCCTTTACTTCATTAGAAAATACTTTTAAATCGTTACTTTTGGCAAAATTTTGGTGGGCTAACTCTAAATTTTTATTTAGTTCTTCAAGAAAAGATAAAATCATTTTTTTAATTTCGCTATTTTTCAAAATTTCTAACCTTTGACCATAAATAATCTTTCTTTGGTCATTCATCACATCATCGAATTTTAATAGTGTTTTTCTTATTTCAAAATTTCTTGCCTCGACCTTTTGCTGAGCTCTTTCCATTGCTTTATTTATCCAAGGATGATTAATAGACTCATTTTTTTTTAAACCTAATTTTTTCAACATACCATCAATTGATCCGCCACCAAAAATTCTCATCAAATCATCTTCAAGACTTATGTAAAATACCGATGATCCTGGGTCACCCTGCCTTCCTGATCTACCTCTTAATTGATTATCTATTCTTCTACTCTCGTGTCTTTCTGTTCCAACAATAAAAAGTCCTCCAAGATTTTTTACTTTTTCTTTGTTTTGTTTTATTTTTTCAACTTCATCTTTTGATTCATTATTATCTATAAGAAGATTTTTATTCCCTCCCAGCTGTATATCTGTTCCTCTACCAGCCATATTAGTTGCTATGGTTATCATTCCTTCTTTACCAGCCTCAGCAATAATCTTTGCTTCTTTATCATGTTGCTTAGCATTTAAAACATTGTGAATTAAATTATTTTTTTTAAAAATTTTCGACATTTTTTCGGAACTCTCAATACTTGTGGTTCCAACGAGCACAGGTTGACCTTTTGCATTACACTCTTTAACTTTATTAAGAATTGCAAAGTTTTTTTCTTCCTCAGTTCTAAAAATTTGATCATTCTTATCATTTCTAACCATTGCTCTATTTGTCGGAATACTTATTACTTTAAGTTTATAGATATCAAAAAGTTCTTCTGCCTCAGTCATTGCAGTACCAGTCATACCTGCGAGTTTTTGATATAACCTAAAAAAATTTTGATATGTAATTGACGCTAGTGTTTGATTTTCCTTTTGTATTTCAACATTTTCCTTAGCTTCAATTGCTTGATGTAATCCATCAGAAAATCTTCTTCCCTCTAAAATCCTACCGGTAAATTCATCAATAATTTGAACTTGATCATCTTTGACTATGTAATCCTTATCTTTTTGGAATAAAAAATTTGCCTTTAAGGCCTGATTAATATGATGAACTAAATTTAAATTTTGGGGATCATAGAAATTATTATTTTTGAGTATTCCAGTTTTTATTGACATTTTCTCAATGTTGTCAATTCCTACATCGGTTAGTATTGCATTTTTATTTTTTTCATCAAGATCATAATCTTTCTTTTGTAAATTTTTAATAAACTTATTTGCTAAAAAATATTGATCAGATTTATCTTCTATTCCACCTGAAATTATTAAAGGCGTTCTAGACTCATCAATTAAAATACTATCAACTTCATCTATAATGCAAAAATTCCTATTTTTTTGAACCATCTCTGAAATATTATATTTCATATTGTCTCTCAAATAATCAAAACCTAATTCATTGTTTGTTGCATATGTGATATCTTTTTTATAATTTCTTTCTCTGTCTTGGTCTTCTAATTCATTTGTTATACAACCTGTTTCTAACCCAAGATGTTTATATATTTGCCCCATCCATTCAGAGTCTCTTTTTGCTAAATAATCATTTACAGTAACTATATGAACTCCTTTTCCTCCAAGGGCGTTTAGATATGCAGGTAGTGTTGAAACTAATGTCTTTCCCTCTCCTGTTTTCATCTCAGCTACACATCCTCTATGAAGAAAAATTCCTCCTGCCAACTGAACATCAAAATGCCTTTCACCAAGCACCTGTTTAGATGCTTCTCTAACAAGTGCAAAAGCTTCAGGCAAGATGTCCTCATAACTTCGGCCATCTAATACATTTTTTTTCAATTCATTAGTTTTTTTGACAAAATCTTGCGTCTTATAATTAATGAAATTTTTCTCAAGATCATTAATTTGAGCTACTATGGGCTTAATTTTATTTAATTCCAGTTGATTGCTGCTTTTAAATAATTTATTGAGTGTTTTAGTTATAAAATTCATATGTTAATTTAATATAATTATTAAATTCATATATATATAGTGATAAAATAAAATAATAACATGACTATTAATGTAAAAAATTTTTTAAAAGATAAACCAAAGCTGTCAAAAATGGGCGAATTTCAAGAGCTGCAGCCAATCGAGGGTATGGAGATTTCAGCAATTTCTGCAGATCTGTATGGTACAGGAAGAGATGATCTGTGTTTATTTTATTTTAAGGATGGAGCAAATTATGGAGCAGTATATACAAATAATACAATATGTTCAGAGTCAATTACCTGGAACAGACAGATCAGAAAAAAAAATATTAAAGCTATTATGATTAACACAAAAAATGCAAACACCTTCACTGGAACTCAAGGAGCAGAAGCTCTCGAAAGTTTATCAAAAAATCTTGCAAAAAATCTTACTTTAAGGGAAGCCCAAAAAAAGGGTGGAACAAGTCAAGTAATTAAACCAAATGAAATACTATTTGCCTCTACAGGTGTTATTGGAGAGAAGTTCCCTATTCAAAAAATAAAAAATTTTACTTCTCAACTTGTCGAAAAATTAAGAGAAAAACAAAATAAATTCGTGTGGTTCAAAGCAGCCTCATCTATAATGACAACCGATACTAGACCAAAACTTGCTTACGAAGAGTGTAGGATTTGGAATAAAGATATAAGACTTTCTGCAATTGCGAAGGGTTCAGGAATGATATCTCCAAATATGGCAACAATGTTAGCTTTCGTTTTTACTGACGCAGAAATTCCATCAGTATTTTTAAAAAGTCTACTTAAAAGGGCAATGACAAATACTTTTAATGCAATCACCGTGGATAGTGACACCTCTACAAATGATATGGTTGCAATTTTCTCAAGCAATAAAGTTAAAACGGGAAAATTTTATAATGTTTTAGATCCTAAATTAAAAGATTTTGAAATGGCACTTCAAAGATTACTTCTTAACTTGGCAAAACAAATAGTTAGTGATGGAGAGGGAGCAAAAAAATTTATTACCGTTAAGGTTATAAACGCAAGATCTCAACAAATGGCAAGAACTGTCGCTTTCTCAATTGCCAACTCACCCCTTTTTAAGACTGCTATGGCTGGCGAAGATCCTAATTGGGGAAGAATAATAATGGCGATAGGAAAATCTGGAGAAAAAATTACCCCAGAAAAAATAGAAATTAAATTTGGAGAATTTAAAGTTGCTGAAAAAGGCAAGATCTCCGAAGAATACAATGAAGAGAAATTAAAAGAATATATGAAATGGGACGATTTACTTGTAGAAGTAAATCTAAAGATTGGCCAAGGATCTTTTGAATGTTATACATGCGATTTAACAAATGAATATATAAATATTAATGCTGATTACAGAAACTAATGATCAAATATAATCTCAAGTGTAAAAATAAACATGAATTTGAAAGTTGGTTTTCTGATTCAAAAGAATTTGAAAAATTACTTAAAAAAAAATTAATAGAGTGTTTATTTTGTAAAACTAAATCAGTAAAAAAATCAATAATGTCTCCAAGAATTTCTAACAGAAAGAAAATAAATTTTCCAAATAAAGAGATAAATAAGATGAAAAAAGATTTAGCAAAACTAAGAAAATTTGTAGAAAAAAACTTCGAATATGTTGGCGAGAATTTTCCACGTGAAGTCAGAAAAATTTATTATGACAAAAAAAGGAACAAAAATATATATGGCATAACTACACCAAAAGAGGCCCAGGAACTTAAAGAAGAGGGTATTGATGTAGCTTCAATTCCTTGGGTTGATAATAAAGAGAATTAATTTTTTTTAGCTACAATAATATAGTTTACAGAACAATCTTTAGATTTTTTCCAGTTTTGTAAAAATAAATTAAAATTAAATCCATCTGTTTCAATATTTTCAAAGTTTAATTTTTTTAATCTTTCATGTATCTCATTTGGTCTAAGAAATTTATTCCATTCGTGGGTTCCTATTGGAAGCCATCTTAAAATATATTCTGCACCAACTATTGCTTTTATATAAGACTCAAAAGTTCTATTTATGGTCGCAATAAACATTATGCCATTTTCTTTTAATAATTTACTTGAGGATTCCAAAAATAAATCAACATTGTCTACATGCTCTATAATTTCTAAGTTTAAAACAACATCAAATTTTTTTTTAATTACTTTTTGCTCAGGTGATGTATTTACGTAATTTATATCCAAACCACTTTTCTTTGCATGAAGTGTTGCAACATTTATATTTTTGTTTGATGCATCAATCCCAGTTACTTTTGCTCCTAGCCTACACATTGGCTCGCTTATCAAGCCACCTCCACATCCTATATCCAGTAACTCTAAATTTGTTAGTGGTTTAGGGCTATCTTCTTTTAATTTAAAATGTGAAATACATTTTTCTTTAATATATTTAATCCTTATAGGATTAAACATATGTAAAGGTTTGAATTTTCCTTTAGTATCCCACCACTCATCTGCTATTTTTGAAAACTTTTGAATTTCCTCTTTATTTACTGTAGTCATCTACCTCATTATTATAAATTAATTAACTTAATTTAAACTTAATTATCTTATAATAAAATTTAACTATGGCAAAAAAAGTATTAAAATTTGGTGGTACCTCCGTTGGATCTATTAAAAGAATCCTGCATGCGGCTAAAATTGTCAAAAAAGAACACGACAATGGTAATAAATTAATAGTTGTAGTGTCAGCTATGGCAGGCACAACAAATAACTTAATTGAATATTCAAAGGGGATATCAAAAAAATTTAACAAAAGGGAGCTAGATGTCCTATTAACCTCCGGCGAACAAGTCACAAGTGCCTTAATAGCAGGAGCATTAAATGATTTAGGAATCAAATCAAAATCCTGGTTGAATTGGCAAATCCCAATTATTACTGAAGGTGAACATACAAATGCTAGAATTATTCATATGAATATTAAAAATATTAATGATTATATTTCTTCAGGCGGTGTTGCAGTTGTGCCAGGTTTTCAAGGAGTCTCAAAATCTGGAGACATTACATCTATTGGAAGAGGTGGATCGGATGCAACTGCTGTAGCAATAGCTAAAATTTTTCAAACAGATAGTTGTGAAATTTATACCGATGTAGATGGCGTGTACTCCTCTGACCCAAATAAAATACCTTTGGCAAAAAAAATTGATAAGATATCTTACGAAGAAATGTTAGAGCTTTCATCTCTAGGTGCAAAAGTAATGCAATCCTCAGCCGTACAATCTGCCATGATGGGTGATATCCCTATTCAAGTGAAGTCAACATTTACTGAAAGGGAGGGTACAGAAATAATTAATCAAGACAACATAGATTATACCAAAGCAGTAACTGGTGTTGCTTATTCAAAAGATGATGCAAAAATTACTTTACTTGGGGTTGAAGATAAACCAGGTGTTGCAGCAGATGTATTTGAACCGTTATCAAAAAATCAAATCAACGTTGATATGGTAATTCAAAACATATCAACTGATGGAAAAAAAACTGATATTACTTTTACAACAAAAAGACAAGACGTTAAAAATGCTATTTCATTAATAGAAAACAATAAAAAAATTAAGTATGAAAAAATGTATATGAATGATAAAGTTTCAAAAATATCAATTGTTGGTGCTGGAATGGTTGCTACCCCGGGTATTACTTTTAAAATGTTTAGATCTTTAGCAGACGCAAATATAAATTTGTTAGCTATCTCTACATCTGAAATTAAAATTTCAGTAATAATAGATGAAAAATTTACTATTGATGCAGTAAAAAAATTACATAAAACATTTAAACTTGATTGATAATAATATGGAAATAAGACCTCATAGATTAATAAAAAGAAAAAAAACAAAAAAAATTAAAGTTGGTAATGTTTATGTTGGAGGCGACGCAGTAATATCTGTTCAATCAATGACAAATACCCTTACAACAGATTATGTAGCTACCATAAAACAGATTAATGAGTTGGAACAAGCAGGTGCTGACATAGTTAGGGTTTCCTGTCCTGACGAAGAATCAACAAAGTCACTAAAAAAAATAACAAAAGAAGCCAAAGTACCTATCGTTGCCGATATACATTTTCATTACAAAAGAGCAATTGAGTCAGCTGTTTCAGGAGCAAAATGTTTGAGAATTAATCCAGGTAACATAGGCTCAAAAGAAAGAATCAAAGAGGTTGTGAAAGCCGCCAAAGACTATGATTGTGCTATTAGAATAGGAGTAAATGCAGGCTCATTAGATAAAAATATTTTGGAAAAATTTAAAGAACCTTGTCCTGAGGCGTTAATTGAAAGCGCAGAACAAAATATAAAGTTACTAGAAGACAATGATTTTTTTAATTTTAAAATAAGTGTTAAATCATCAGATGTATTTTTAGCAGTAAAGGCATACGAGGGTTTATCAAAGCTTTATGATTACCCCTTACACTTAGGTATTACAGAAGCAGGTGGTTTAATAACCGGTAGTATCAAATCATCAATTGGTATTGGTAAACTTTTGATGCAAGGTATAGGTGATACAATAAGAGTTTCTTTGTCTGCAAATCCAGTCGAAGAGGTTAAAGCTGGTTATGAAATATTAAAATCTTTAGGCATAAGATCAAGAGGAGTTCAAATAATTTCATGCCCATCTTGTGCAAGACAAGCTTTTCCAGTCATTGATACAGTAAAAATTTTAGAAGATAAACTTTCTCATATCAAGAAACCTTTAACACTATCGATTATAGGATGTGTTGTTAATGGGCCTGGCGAGGCATCACAAACTGATATTGGTCTTACAGGTGGTGGAGAAGGAAATAATTTATTTTATTTGTCAGGAATTCCTCATAATAAAGTTGCAAACAAAGATATCATTGAAAAAGTAGTAGAGCTAGTTGAGTCAAAAGCCGAAGAAAAAGTAAATTAACTTTTATGATACCATCTGAAAAGGTCAAAAATATTATTGATAAGTACAATTCTTTAGAAAAAGAATTATCAAGTGGAAAATTTGATACAAAACTATTTGCAAAAAAATCAAAAGAGTATTCTGATTTAAAAAATATCATTGAAATTGCTAGAGAGTACTTAAACTTTGAAAAAAGCAAAATAGATCTCAGTAATATAATAAATGACAAAAAGAATGATAACGAAATAATTGATTTAGCTCAAAAAGAGCTTGAGAATGCAGAGTCAAATAGAAATACTTATGAAAAAAAACTTAAAATATTTCTTTTACCCAAAGATAGAGATGATGAAAAAAATGCAATAGTAGAAATCAGAGCAGGGACTGGCGGACTAGAGGCCACTTTATTTGCAGCAGATTTATTTAGAATGTATGAAAAAGTATGTTCCAAAAAGAATTGGACCATGGAAATAATTAGTATTTCAAAAAGTGAGGCAGGGGGGTTTAAAGAGGTAATTTTTTCTGTAAAGGGAACCAATATTTATTCCTATTTAAAATACGAGTCGGGTGTTCACAGGGTACAAAGAGTTCCAAATACAGAAACCCAAGGAAGAGTCCACACATCAGCTGCAACAGTAGCAATTTTACCAGAGGCTGAAGACGTAGATGTTAAAATAAATGATAGCGATTTAAGAATAGACGTATTTAGATCAAGCGGACCAGGCGGTCAATCAGTCAATACTACCGATAGTGCGGTGAGAATTACTCATAAGCCAACTGGAATTGTTGTAACTCAGCAAGATGAAAAATCCCAACATAAAAATAAAGCTAAAGCTTTAAAAATTCTTAGAGCAAGACTTTACGAGGCTGAAAAATTAAAAAAAGAAAAAGAGAGATCTAGTGACAGAAGAAGCCAAATAGGCTCAGGGGATAGATCTGAAAGAATAAGAACATATAATTTTCCACAGGGAAGAGTGACTGATCATAGAATAAATCTCACTCTACATAAATTAGATGAGTTTTTAAAAGGGGAAATACATGAAGAAATGAATGAAAATTTAAGATTAAAAGATCAGGATTTAAAATTAAAAAGTCTTACCTAAAATGAAAGCATCAGAGGCAATAAACATCGGATCAAAGATTTTAAAAAATAGAAACATTATTTCTCATAAAATTGATGCTGAAATAATTTTATCTCATGTTCTTAAAACAAGTAGAGAAAAACTTTTAATTAATGAACAAGCTATTTCTTACATTAACTTAAAAAGATTTAAAAAAATTATTTCTAGAAGGTCAAAAAAAGAACCAATCGCCTATATTTTTAATAAAAAAGAATTTAGAAGCAAAGATTTTTATGTTGTTAAAAATTCTTTGATACCAAGACCTGAAACTGAACTTTTGATAGACCCAATTATCAAAAAATTTAAGGGAAAAAGCATCTATTTTTTAGACATGGGAGTTGGAACGGGATGTATTATGCTTTCAATATTAAGTGAATTAAATAATAGTAGAGGACTAGGTATAGATATTTGCAACAAGGCAATTTCAGTTGCCAAAATTAATTTAGAAACCATGAAACTAAATAAAAGGGCAAGCCTTAAATGCAGATCTATAGATACTATTTACAATAAGAAATTCGATCTTATTGTATCCAATCCACCGTACATAGTTAAAAGAGAAATCAACCAACTTTCAGAGGATATTAAGAAATTTGAACCACAGAAAGCCTTAGACGGCGGTCATGATGGACTTGACGTTATAAGAAAAGTTATTTACAAATCTAAAAATATCCTCAAATTAAATGGAATTTTAGCATTAGAAATCGGAAGAGGACAATATTATTCAGTATATAATATTCTGAGGCTAAACGGATTGAGAGAGATTAAAAAAATTAAAGATTACAGAGATAATGTTCGTTGTATTTTTAGCACTTTGAAGTAAAAAAAAACAAATATTAAGAAAAATTACTAAATTTTTTAAATTATAAATATAGAATCATTTTAAAAAAAATTATGAAGAACGGGAAAATAAGAAGATTTAGACCAAGATCAAATAAACACTATTCGGGGAGAAGATCAAATGGATCTATGAAAAATAATTCAGTACATAATATAGATGGTCCAAGGAATAATTTTTTTAGGGCCAACAATGTTAGTAAAAATCCACACAATTTAGAAAGAGTAATTGAAAAATATAAAAATTTAGCAAAAGAGGCGCTTGGTATTGGAGATAAAATCTTGCATGAAAATTATCTTCAACATTCTGATCATTATGCACGAATTTTATCAGAGGTTAATAAAAGAAATATTCAACAAGAAACTCCCAAAACAGATTTAAATAAACTAACAGAGTAATAATTAAAGTCGGGATAGAAGCTCACCTAAAGTAACATCAAGCTTTATTCTTTGGATCTCAAATTTTTTTCTTTCGTCACCACTTAAAGTTTTTCCTGAAGGAAGTTTTAGTTTTTGTGAATTAACAAATTTTCCATTGTAAGAAACTGTGTAATGTAAATGTGGTCCGGTAGACATACCGGTGTTTCCAACATATCCTATTATTTGTCCTTGTCTAACTCTTCTTCCGTTTCTAGTTGCAATCTTAGACATGTGACCGTAACCAGTTGTGTATGAAGAGTTATGTCTAATCCTAACGCAGTTTCCACCATTTCCACACCAACCAGCTTTTATTACAGTACCGTTACCCGAGGCCATGATTGGTGTACCAGTTGGAGCCGCAAAATCAGTCCCGTTATGATGTTTTGTGAAACCTAATATTGGATGTTTTCTATTACCGAAAGGGGATGAAAGTCTCGCACCGTTAATTGGAGTCTTCATCAAAGCTTTTCTTATACTCTTACCTTTTTCATCATAGAAATCGAAATCATTTTTTGTTTCAAATCGATATAATTTAATTTTTTGATTATTTACGTTAAGATACGCATATAATATTTTTCCTGTTTTGATTTTTTTATTTCTGTCATCGAAATATCTTTCGTACATAACTTGAAATTTATCTCCCTTTCTAATATCTCTCTGAAAATCTACTTCAAAACCAAAAATTCTAGCAAATTCAATTATAATACTAGGCTCCATCCCCGATGATGTCGCCGAGCTATATAAATTATTTGATATTCTTCCTTCAACTACAACATTTTTTTTAAAAAGTTGTGTAATATTTTTTGTAATGTTTATACCATCTTTACGTTTATCTATACGTACAAATGTAGTTTTAGAAATCGGATAGTTAATTTTAAATATTTCTAAATCTTTGCCATTTGAAGATTTTTTTAAAATAAATTGTATTTTTTGACCTGGTGATATATTAGATAATTTCTGTTTTTTAATCTCCTTTACTACAAAAGCAATTTCATCTCTTTTAACACTAAATTTTTTAAGTATGCTTTCAATTGTATCATTGTTTTTTACAATATAATCATACTCCAAATATGGAGACTTAATTTTGTTAAATACATAATTTTTTAAAAGAACTGTTTGGTTATTAGATAAAAAAGAACTTATTTGTTCCGCTCTTTTTTCTTTTAAATTTTCATTAATAAGAAAAGAAAAATACATTATTAAAAATAAAAGTGTTCCCCCAAAAAAGTAAGCAGGTCTTACCCTGCTAAAAAGAACATTATTTTTGGATAGCTTTTGTGAAATTTTTATTAAATTTGTTAAAAAATGATTTATTGTCATGGTTCTTTCTATATAAAAAAAAAATGCAATATTCAATGTCAGGTAGTGTAAAAATACCTGTTTTTATTGGTTTTTTTGACAAATATACGTCTTGATTAATTCTTAAATTTTAATATAACAGCGTTTCCCAATAATCACTGCAAAAACCTTATTTTTAGATGGTTTTAAACTGATATTGGGATTTAGTTTTCTGAAAATCAGAAAATTTAGCTTTTTTAAATTGTAGATAAAGAAGAGAAGTGTGGACGGTTAGGTTAATAAAAGAAATTTGTCGTACACACTTTAACGAAAGTAATTTTAATTTAATTAAAATTATTAAAGCTAGTGTGCGCCGTTATTAAACTTGAGAGTTTGATCATGGCTCAGAACGTACGCTGGCGGCACGCCTAACACATGCAAGTCGAACGCAGTAGCAATACTGAGTGGCAGACGGGTGAGTATAATGTGGGAATCTGCCTTTTGGTTCGGAATAACTCGGGGAAACTTGAGCTAATACCGGATAAGCCCTTACGGGGAAAGATTTATCGCCGAAAGATGAGCCCGCACTTGATTAGCTAGTTGGTGAGGTAATTGCTCACCAAGGCAACAATCAATAGCTGTTCTTAGAGGAAGACCAGCCACATTGGGACTGAGACACGGCCCAAACTCCTACGGGAGGCAGCAGTGGGGAATCTTGCACAATGGGGGAAACCCTGATGCAGCGATGCCGCGTGAGTGAAGAAGGCCTTTGGGTTGTAAAACTCTTTCGTCGGGGAAGAAAATGACTGTACCCGAATAAGAAGGTCCGGCTAACTTCGTGCCAGCAGCCGCGGTAATACGAAGGGACCTAGCGTAGTTCGGAATTACTGGGCTTAAAGAGCTCGTAGGTGGTTAAAAAAGTTGGTGGTGAAATCCCAAGGCTTAACCTTGGAACTGCCATCAAAACTTTTTAGCTTGAGTGTGATAGAGGAAAGTGGAATTTCTAGTGTAGAGGTGAAATTCGTAGATATTAGAAAGAACACCAAATGCGAAGGCAACTTTCTGGATCACTACTGACACTGAGGAGCGAAAGCATGGGTAGCGAAGAGGATTAGATACCCTCGTAGTCCATGCTGTAAACGATGTGTGCTAGACGTTGGAAATTTTATTTTCAGTGTCGCAGCAAAAGCGTTAAGCACACCGCCTGGGGAGTACGACCGCAAGGTTAAAACTCAAATGAATTGACGGGGACCCGCACAAGCAGTGGAGCATGTGGTTTAATTCGAAGATACGCGCAGAACCTTACCAACTCTTGACATGTCCGTCGCGACTCGTAGAGATATGAGTCTTCGGTTCGGCCGGACGGAACACAGGTGCTGCATGGCTGTCGTCAGCTCGTGTCGTGAGATGTTGGGTTAAGTCCCGCAACGAGCGCAACCCCTACGTTTAGTTACTAACATTTAGTTGAGTACTCTAGACGAACTGCCAGTGATAAGCTGGAGGAAGGTGGGGATGACGTCAAGTCCTCATGGCCCTTACGAGTTGGGCTACACACGTGCTACAATGGTACTTACAATAAGATGCAA
>CACFTH010000001.1:0-5000 GCA_902569185.1 uncultured Pelagibacteraceae bacterium | reverse complement strand
AATAATCTAATTAGAAGAATGGAACATTTTTACAACCATACTCAGCTTTTGGATAATATTAATAACAAAATACAAATCACCCTTAAAAACATTTTCGATAAAAAATTTTTTTTATTTAAGGATAAATATAATTTTAAACCTCCAAAAGGAGAAGGTTTTTTTCCACATTATGACGGTATATTCAACTGGAAAGACAAAAATGGCAAATGGAGAAAAGGATGGCACGAATATGCAAACGAATTTGTTAATGTACTCATTTTATTAGATGATTTTAACAATGAGAATGGCCCATTAGAAATTTCTAAAATTCATGATAAAAGTTTCAACGAATTGATTAAAAATACCAAACAAAACGGGACCCCAGATCTTAAGAGAGACCTAGCCAACATTTGTCAATTTGAAAAAATGATTTGCCCATCTGGATCTATTGTCATTTTTAGCTCCAAATGTCCCCATCAATCATCTAAAAACAACTCTGATAAGGATAGAGGTAGTTTGTATTATACTTATAATCCTGCAATTTACGGTAACAATTACACAAATTATTTCGAGGAAAAATTAAGTTCTCAAAATAAACAAAGTAAAAGTTTATCTGGTGAGATAAATTAGCAAAATATGATCCACTCTAACGAAATTTTTAATGTTCTTAGAAAAAAAAAAATCAATTTTTATACTGGTGTTCCTGATAGTACTTTAAAAAATTTTATAAATTTAATTGATAAAAAAAAGAATTTAAAACATTATCCAGTATATAACGAGGGTAGTGCAGTAGGTTTGGGAATTGGGTACCATCTAGCTACAAAAGAATTAGCCTGCGTATATTTACAAAATTCAGGGTTGACTAATGCAATAAATCCACTTCTCTCTATTTCCCATAAAAAAGTCTATTCAATTCCTTGCTTGCTAATGATTGGTTGGAGAGGATCTCCATATAGAAAGAAAGATGAACCACAACATAATGTAACAGGGCAAATTACAAAAAAATTATTAAAACTTTCAGGTATCAAATTCTTAATTTTAAGAAAAAAAAAAGATTTAATAAAATTGGATAAATTAATAAATTTTGCAAGGAGAAATAATCAGGCTATAGCATGCTTGGTAGAAAATGGAACAATTACTAAACAAAAACTACAAAAAATTAATCTTAAGATTACTTCAGATATCTCTAGGGAAATGGTAATTACTGAACTATTATTAAATATAAATTCAAATACTTCAATTGTTTCTACTACCGGATATACTTCTAGAGAACTTCACCAATTAAGAAAAAATTTAGGCCTAAATAAAGGAAAAGATTTTTATATGGTAGGCGGCATGGGGCACGCAGGTATAGTTTCACTAGGATTTTCTATAAATAAAAAAAAACAAGTTTTATGCTTAGATGGTGACGGCTCTTTATTGATGCACTTAGGTACTCTTAGGGCTCAAGGTAAATTTGGTAAAAGTAATTTTAAACATATACTACTTAATAACGGTTCACACGAGTCAGTTGGCTTACAAAGAACTTTTGTAGAAAAAACTGATTTTCCATTATTAGCAAAGACTTTAGGTTACAAACGTTTTGATAAAATTATTTATAAAAAAAATCTAACAAAAAAATTAAAAAAGTTTTTAAAATTGTCAGGTCCTTCATTTTTAGAAATAAAAATTAAACCTGGCAAAATTAATAACCTTAAAAGGCCGAATAATTTTATTAAAATAAAAAATGATTTTATGAAAAAATGATATCTAATATTTTAGAAATAAAAAAATATTTGGCAAAAGATTTTATAAAAAAGATTTTTCTTTTGACAGGACAAAAGTCCTACAAAGAGTCTGGCGCTAAAAACATCTTTGATAAAATTTTGCTCAATAAAAACACTGTCACTTATTATAAAAAAGAATATATTCCAAAATTTCAAGAACTTAAAAAAATAATAAGCTCATTGGAAAAATTTAATCCAGATTTAATTTTAGCAATTGGTGGAGGCACTGTTATTGATTATGCAAAAATAGCTAATTGTTTATCCTCAAATACATCTTCGGATCAAATTAAGTCAGGTGCACTAAAGTTAAAAAAAAAATCGATTTTGTGCGCGATACCAACAACAGCAGGATCTGGAGCAGAAGTTACTGAAAATGCAGTATTATACTTAGATAAAATAAAATTTTCAGTAGAAAATAAGTTAATAAAACCAGACAAATATTTTTTATTACCTGAATTTGTTGTTAAGTCTGATAAATATCTAAAGGCATCGTCAGGTTTTGATGCTATTGCTCAAGCAATAGAGTCTTTTCTCTCTTTAAAATCAAATGACCAAAGTGCAAATTTTTCCATAAAGTCATTAAATTATTCATTAAGTAATTATGAGAAATTTATTAAATTTCCAAAGTACGAAAATGCATCTAATATGTGTTTAGCAGCTAATTTATCTGGTAAAGCTATATCAATTGCACGAACCACAGCGCCACATGCAGTCTCATATCCTTTTACTAGTTTATATAATATTAGTCACGGTCATGCTGTATCTCTAACACTAAGTAATTTTTTAAAATTTAATTACGTCAATTTATCTAGATCAGAAAACAGAGCTATTCTCTCTAAAAAATATAAAATATTATTCAATTTAACTAAAACAAAATCAATTGATGATTTTTGTTCTTATATGGATTTTTTAAAAAAAAGTGCTGGCTTAGAGAGTAAACTATCTAACTTAAAAATCAATTTAGATTCCGCGTTAGAAAAAATAATTTCTGGTATTAATATTAAACGATTAAAAAATAATCCTATTGAAATAAATACTTTAGATATAAAAAAAATATTAAATGAGATAAAATGAGATCTTAATATGAAAGAATTTTATAAAATATTTAATCAAGTAAGTATTCAAAACACTAAAATTTATAATTTAAAAACCACAGCATTTTGCCTTATAATTTGCTCTAAAATTTCAAACATAATTTCCCCAATATTTATCATTTTTAAAACTGACCCTAATAAAATTACATACTTTAATTTTTTATTGGCTACATCACTTGTAACAATTATTTTATTTTTAAAAACCGACTTAATTTATATATCAATTTTCTTATATTTTTTGTGTTGTATTATAGATTTTTGTGATGGCACTGTTGCAAGATATTATAAAATAACAAGTTATTATGGAAAATTTATTGATGGATTAAACGATATTTTTTTAAAATCGTTTTTAATTTTGTCTTTAGCTTTTTATAGTTATAAAATTTTTAACGATTTCAATTTACTAATATTTGGCTGCATAGCTTCAATATTAACATCATTTGATACTTTTATCCTAGATAGATATTCCGCAATTGTGAGATGGTACAATTCAGAAAAAAAAACTAATATCTTACCATACGTAAGAAAAAAATTTCTTTTTAGACCGAATTTAATTTTAAACGATTTATTTATTTTTTTATTTGGATCTATGCTTTTTACCAAAGATAATTTAGATTTATTTTATTATAATTTTATTTATCTGTTTTTTATTGTGACAATATCTGCCATTCAAAATTTAAGCTTACATATATTCCTTTCTTATAAATATTTAAAAAATGAAAGAAATAAAAAATAAATATTATTCAATTATGTTATGTGTTTGTTTATTTTTGTGAGAATAGAGGAAACAGAAAGCTTTACAGAATTATTGACTTAGTTGATTTATATACTAAAAAAATTTCTAGGTATAGTTGAAACTAGAAAAATTAACACATTATATGGGTCTAAAATAAAATTATTACATTTAATACTTTACTGTTCATTTTTTGAACGTTAATGTTCAAGAATTGAACGGTATGAGAAATTTTAAGGATCAAGATCATTTTGAGGTTTTAAGAAAAATCGATAAAGATTCAAAAACATCGCAGAGAAAACTAGCCGACGATCTAGGATTTAGTTTGGGAAAACTTAATTATTGTTTAAAGGCTCTTCAAAAAAAAGGATTAGTAAAAATCAAAAATTTCCAAAACAAACCAGATAAAATTAGTTATATTCAGTACATCATAACCCCCAAAGGTATTTCAGAAAGAACTAAACTCACCATTAATTTCATGAAAAGAAAAATGAAGGAATATGATGAATTAAAAAAAGATTATGTTTTTTTGCAATTTTTTTAATAACATCTATTTTGCAGGGATTACCAAGTAAATGAACAGGCATTATTGCTTTTGTTTTTTTTGTAATAGCTTTTTCTATTTGTTTTTCATCGATGTTTAATGTTTCTAAATCTATATCAACTAGAACAGGTACAGCTCCAATATCTAAAATCGGATAAACAGATGTTGCAAAAGTAAGTGCTGGAGCAATTATTTCGTCTCCAGGATTGATTCTTCTTTTTAAGGAATGATCAGTTAAAGCTGCTAGTGCTAAACTATTTGCTGTTGATCCAGATGTAACCAAAGTGCTGTGTTTTACATTTGAATAATTTGCAAACATTTTTTCAAATTTTTTTACTTTGTCTCCATAAACTAAATAAGTTGAAGCGATTGATTGAAAACTCTCGATTGCTTCTTGATAAGAAAAAGTTGGTATACTTAATGGGATCACGGTTTTTCCATGTATGAACTTTTGAGTTTTGTTTTTATAATTAAAAATATTTTTTGTAAGTTTAATTATATTTTTTTGATAATTAATATGAGGTTTAATATTTACTTTTTTGCACGGGCATTTAACTTTAGTGATATCGCTGTTAGATAATTTCAAATTACATTCTAAACAATAAAAGTTCATATTATATACTACTTAGTTTTCCTATTTTCCCATAGCTCCGCACTTTGCTAAACGCAGCTGAAAAATTTAATACTATCATCTTTTCTTAAATAGGGGTAAATAAAAACTCTTTTCTTTTAATTGTAGTTTTCATATTACCTATTAAAACTTTAATTCTATTTCTCTGTAAATTTATAATTTGAAATATTTTATCGGAAAAAGGACCAGACGAAAATTTATATTTTTTATTTAATTCCAGTTCAAAAAACTCTTTCGATAAGAAACCATCTTG